>NZ_AMGM01000066.1 GCF_000298295.1 Cecembia lonarensis LW9 | reverse complement strand
AGATACTTCCAAAATCCGTCTTTCGCAATCCCACTTCAAATATTTGTACATTCTTGAGACATGGTACTTGGTACATTGTACTTGGTACTTGTGAAACCTAGCACTTAAACTGGTTCGCCGGAATCCAACTTACAATGCCTTTTGTGCATATGTATCACATATTCCTTCTATACTGCCCTCCCACCTCATAAAGTGCATTTGTGATTTGGCCTAGGGAGCAATATTTCGCAGCCTCCATCAATCTCTCAAAGATGTTTCCATTTTGAACCGCAATTCTCTGAAGCTCCTGAAGCTCAATGGCTGCTCTATCTTCATTTCTGCTGTGAAGACGATTGAGAGTTTCTATCTGCGCTTCTTTTTCTTCCTTAGTTGCCCTGATTACCTCGCCAGGAATTACCGTCGGAGAACCTTCGGAAGACAAGAATGTATTCACTCCAATGATGGGATACTCCCCTGTATGCTTCAACATTTCATAATGAAGGCTTTCTTCCTGTATCTTGCCCCTTTGGTACATGGTTTCCATAGCACCCAGTACTCCCCCCCTTTCAGTAATCCTATCAAACTCCATATATACTGCTTCTTCCACCAAATCAGTCAACTCCTCTATGATAAAAGAACCTTGTAAGGGGTTTTCATTTTTTGCCAATCCAAGTTCCTTATTGATAATCAACTGAATGGCCATAGCTCTTCTAACAGAGGCTTCTGTTGGGGTAGTGATGGCTTCATCATAAGCATTGGTGTGCAAAGAATTACAATTGTCATAAATGGCATATAGCGCCTGCAGTGTTGTCCTGATATCATTGAAGTCAATTTCCTGGGCATGGAGTGATCTTCCAGATGTTTGAATATGATATTTCAACATCTGTGAACGCTCATTGGCTCCATATTTTAATTTCATGGCTTTGGCCCAGATCCTTCTTGCCACCCTTCCAATCACCGCATATTCTGGATCGATCCCATTGGAGAAGAAAAAGGAAAGGTTTGGTGCAAATTTATTGATATCCATTCCCCTGGATACATAATATTCTACATATGTAAATCCATTGGAAAGGGTGAGCGCCAATTGTGTAATCGGATTGGCACCTGCTTCAGCTATGTGATAGCCCGAAATAGACACAGAATAGAAATTTCTTACCTGATGATTGATGAAATACTGCTGCACATCACCCATCAACCTCAAAGAAAACTCTGTAGAGAAAATACAGGTATTTTGGGCCTGATCTTCTTTTAATATATCCGCCTGAACAGTACCTCTTACCGTGGCTAAGGTTTTGGCTTTGATCTGCTCATAAATTTCAGCAGGAAGCACTTGATCTCCTGTCACACCTAATAGCATTAACCCCAAACCATTGTTCCCGTCAGGAATTTGGCTTTGGTAACTTGGTCTTGAGACACCTTTTTTGCTGTAGATCTCTTCGATTTTGGCAGAAACCTCCGCTTCCAATCCGTTTTGCTTGATGTATAATTCACATTGCTGATCAATGGCCGCATTCATGAAAAAGGCTGTCATGGTTGCTGCAGGTCCATTGATAGTCATGGAGACCGAAGTCATAGGATCTGCAAGATTGAAGCCGGAATACAATTTCTTAGCATCATCGAGACAACAAATGTTAACACCTGAGTTACCAATTTTCCCGTAAATATCCGGACGATAGTCAGGGTCCTCTCCATAAAGTGTCACGGAGTCAAAGGCAGTAGAAAGCCTTTTGGCGGGCATGTTTTTGGAAACGTAATGAAAACGCTTATTGGTCCTTTCAGGTCCTCCTTCTCCGGCAAACATTCTTGTAGGGTCTTCACCCTCTCTTTTGAAAGGGAATACACCTGAGGTATAGGGAAATTCACCTGGTACATTTTCCCTCAAACCCCATTTCAGTAGGTCTCCCCAAGCTTCATATTTGGGAAGTGAAACCTTAGGAATTCTGGATTGGGACAGGGAGGTTGTAAAAGATTTTATCTTTATTTCCTTGTCCCTTACTTTAAACACATAATACTCCTCAGCATATTTCTGCGCTTTCTCAGGCCATTCTTCCAGCCATTTTTTATTTTTGGGATCCAGCTCAAGTTCCAGCTGTACATACACTTCCTGAAGTTCCTTGATCAGCCTGTCCTGATCTTCCACTTTCATGGACTGAATGGCCTCTATGGATTTTTGAACACTGTATAATTTTTGAGCAACATTCTTCTGGTCCTCTGCCCATTTGTCATAATTGCGGTTATTTTCAGATATTTCAGACAGATAGCGGGTTCTAGCAGGCGGTATGATATAAATCTTTTCGGACATCTCCTTAGTGACCTCAAAAGAAGTCTGAAGATCTACACCTGTCTTCTCTACCAGTTTATGCACAATGCCCTTGTAAAGATTATTCATGCCTGGGTCATTGAACTGAGAAGCAATGGTTCCAAAAACAGGAATATCCTCATCTGCAATATCCCAAAGGTTATGATTTCTTTTGTATTGCTTTTTGACATCCCGAAGCGCATCCTGTGCCCCTCGCTTGTCAAATTTGTTGAGTGCGATCACGTCTGCAAAGTCCAACATGTCAATTTTTTCCAACTGGGTTGCTGCCCCATATTCCGGCGTCATAACATATAACGACATATCAGAGTGCTCAATGATTTCCGTATCGGACTGGCCTATGCCGGATGTTTCCAGAATAATCAAATCAAAAGCTGCGGCCTTAACAATATCCACTGCATCTTGGACATATTTTGACAAGGCCAAATTGGATTGTCTGGTTGCAAGGGAGCGCATATAAACCCTTGGTTGATTAATGGAGTTCATCCGAATTCTATCGCCCAATAATGCTCCTCCTGTTTTTCTTTTTGAAGGATCTACAGAAATAATAGCGATATCTTTATCCTTAAAGTCCAAAAGGAATCTTCGTACCAACTCATCGACCAAGGAAGATTTTCCAGCACCCCCTGTACCGGTAATCCCTAAAACAGGGGTATTACTTTTGGCAGACATCTCTCTGATTTCACGCAAAACGGACTTACTTTCCTCTGGGAAATTTTCAGCAGAAGAAATTACTTTGGCAATACTGGACTTATCTGATTTGTCCAGGTCTGATAACTGAATATCCTTACCCACCGGAAAATCTGATTTTTGGACCAAGTCGTTGATCATACCTTGTAAGCCCATGGCCCGGCCATCATCTGGGGAATAAATTCTGGTAATACCATATTGATGCAGTTCCTGAATTTCCTCAGGTAGAATGGTACCTCCTCCCCCGCCAAAAATCCTTATATGACCTGCTCCCTTTTCTTTCAGAAGGTCAAACATGTATTTGAAAAATTCGACATGCCCTCCCTGATAAGAGGTGATGGCTATGGCTTGGACATCTTCCTGAATGGCACAATCCACTATTTCCTGTACAGAACGGTTATGACCTAAATGAATCACTTCGCAGCCCGTCGACTGGATGATCCTGCGCATGATATTGATGGCAGCATCATGCCCATCAAAAAGGGATGCTGCCGTTACTATTCTGATGTGGTTCTTGGGTTTATATGATTCCTGATTCACAGTCATTATAAATGGGTTTATACTTCTTTCCGGTTACCAATACCTCCAATAACGTACAGAAGGCTTAATTGATTTTTAAACGCTTGCGAATATAAGAAAAATGATAAACAAAAAAGATTGAAAATGATTATTTTCAGAATAAAATTCTGATTCGATCGTAAATCAACTTTATTAAAGTAATTTATTCTAAATTCTAACCAATTGACGAAATACTACCTTTAAAAAATCCTTTCATCTAGAAAAACAAAACTTAAGCCTCCCTCTATTCAGCGCATCTTTTGAGTATATCACCTTTGCATATGATGAAGATCATGTTTTCCTAAATTTTTTCAACCTTACTTTATGCAAGCAAACTAATATTCCCTTAAATTAAAGCGTCTTATAAATTCTTGTCTATGAAATTCTCACTGTATCTGGGTAGTTATAAAAACGTCAAAGTGTTTATCCACTGGACATTCTCACTCCTACTTTTGTGGATTATTATTTCGAACATGCGTCAGGGAATGCCAGGAATGGATATTCTTTGGATAATAATTTTTGTCCTTGCGCTGTTTGCCTGCGTAGTAATGCATGAATTCGGTCATGCCCTTGCTGCTCAAAAGTATGGCATTCAGACTAAAGACATTGTCCTATACCCCATTGGTGGGGTAGCCAGATTGGAAAAACTCCCAGAAGATCCTAAGCAGGAATTATGGGTAGCCATAGCAGGACCTTTGGTAAATGTCGGTTTATTTGTCATCTTATCTATCATTTTAAGCTTTACGGGATACAATCTTGAAAATCTTGAATTGGAAGAATTAAGGATAAGACCCAATACGATCCTATTATACATCGCTTCCGCCAATTTGATACTTGCCGTTTTCAATATGCTACCAGCATTTCCTATGGACGGTGGCAGGGTACTCAGGGCATTGCTATCCATCAGGCTTCCAAGGGCCAAGGCCACTCAAATTGCTGGAGGAATAGGACAATTTTTAGCCATTTTCTTCGTCTTCTTTGGCTTATTTAATAATCCCATTTTGGTCTTGATCGGTATTTTTATATTTCTTGGTGCAGCTGCTGAGGTTTCTCACACCCAGCAGGAAAGCTTCCTAAAAGGTTACAAGGTGAAAGATGCCCTCATGATGAAGTTTCAGATTATCGCTTTTGATGCTCCATTATCCAAAGCAGTAGAAAAGCTTCTCAATTCACAAGCCACCCATTTTGTGGTGGTCAAAGACGATGTTGCGGTTGGAACTTTGAGTAGAAACGAAATCATCAAGGGGCTGAAAGAAGGGAATGAAGATACCATTATCGAGCAAGTGGCAGATTTCAGCCCATTAAAGATTGAAACCGAAGAAGATTTGGATGAGGCTTGGAAAAAAATGATGATGGATAATAAAAAAGTGGCCTTTATTATAGAAAATGGGCATTTTTTAGGTATTCTCGATCAGGAAAATATTGGTGAATTTGTGATGGTTAAATCTGCTCTCACAAAAGCCTAAACAACTATTACTATTATGATTGACAAATCTTCTCTATTGGATAAAAAATGGCATGCCATGGCTTCCGAAAGTGTTTTGGACAGCCTTAATTGCTCGATAAAAGGCCTAAAGCAGGAAGAAGTTAAGGAACGGTTATCTGTTTTTGGCCCCAATAAACTTCCTGATAAAATACAGATCAATATCTTGAAAATCATAATCAGCCAATTGGTCAATCCTTTGATTTTTATATTGATTGCTGCAGCGATTGCCTCTGTTTTGATCGGTGAAGGCAAAGATGCCATATTCATATTCCTGGTTATTTTTATCAATACCGCTATAGGTACCTATCAGGAATACAATGCGGAGAAAAGTGCCGCAAACCTTCAAAAGCTCTTACGAATCCGTGCAAGGGTTTTGCGGGATGGAAAAGAATCAGAAATTGACTCTGAAGAACTCGTTCCCGGGGATGTGGTTTTGCTGGAATCTGGCAGCAAGGTCCCTGCAGACCTCAGGTTGATGGAGACCCAGGGCCTGGAAATAGATGAAAGTTTCCTGACCGGTGAATCTCAGGCGGTCTTAAAACATACTGAGCCTCTCAAAAATACCACTGTAGTAGCAGACAGAAAAAATATGGCTTTTGCAGGGGCTACCATCATGTCAGGAAGGGGCCTGGGCATAGTTGCCGCTACCGCCTTAGACACGGAGGTGGGTAAAATTGCAGAAAATGTATCGACAGGGGAATCCGCCAAGCCCCCTTTGATTCTCAGAATGGAAAAATTCACCAAGAACATTGGTTACATCGTCATTGTTCTGAGTGTTTTGCTGGCCATTCTCCTTCGTTTTCAAGGTATGGATATGGCAGCTATATTTTTCTTTGTGGTCGCTTTGACAGTTTCGGCTATTCCTGAAGGACTTCCTGTATCCTTGACTATAGCTTTGGCCGTAGCTACCAACCGCATGGCCAAAAGGAATGTTATTGTTAAAAAGCTGACTTCTGTTGAAAGCCTTGGAAGCTGCACCGTGATCGCAAGTGATAAGACAGGGACCCTTACGGTAAACCAACAAACGGTAAAAAGAATTTATTTCCCTGATGGCTCCAGCTTTGAAATCACAGGAGAAGGTTATAATGGAGAGGGAAAAGTTTATAGTCCTAAAAACAAGGAAGTTTCTGCTGACCTTAAAGAGCATCCGGCATTAAAGCAAATTCTGGAAGTTTCCATTATGGCCAATGAAGCCGTTTTGGAAAAAGAAAACGGAGAATGGAAGCATTATGGGGACGCCATGGATGTGGCTTTGCTTGGCGTGGGCTATAAAGCTGGATTACATCCCAAAGAAGTGAGAAAATACCTCAAGCCACTTGACAAAATCCCTTACGAATCCGAAAACAAATTTTCTGCAGGTTTTTATGAAAGAGAGGGAGAAGTATATTGTGCAATAAAAGGAGCAGTTGAAAAAGTACTTGAATTTTGCACTTTCCCCGCTTCGCATGGTTCTACCCAAAGCCAAATTTTGGAACAGGCAGAAGAACTGGCTGGTAAGGGATATCGGGTGTTGGGTTTTGCAGAAGGGAAAGCTGAAAATTTCTCTAAAAAAGAAAATCACGATGAATCGGAAATCCCTGCATTGGAATTTGTAGGACTCATTTGCTTTATAGACCCCCTTAGAGCAGAAGCCATAAATTCAGTTGAAAAATGTAAGAAAGCGGGAATCAAGGTCATCATGATTACCGGAGACCATCCAGCCACAGCAGCCAATATAGCCCGTGATTTGGGGATACAATCCGATGATATGCCTGTAGTCAGTGGAAAAATGCTTTCCCAATCAGGAAGCACTGACAATAAAGAATTCCAGGATTTGGTCATGTCCACTTCTGTTTTTGCAAGAGTTTCCCCACAACAAAAACTGGAAATCGTCGATGTCTTGATCAAAAAAGGGGAGTTTGTAGCCGTGACTGGAGATGGGGTCAATGATGCTCCTGCCCTCAAACGCGCTAATATTGGTGTCGCAATGGGTTCCGGTACCGATGTTGCCAAGGATGTGGGAGCCATGATTGTGGTAGATGATAATTTCTCGTCAATTGTGGCGGGGGTTGAGGAGGGAAGATTTGCTTACGACAATGTCAGAAAAGTAATTTATTTATTGGTTTCTACCGGAGCTGCAGAAGTATTTATGTTCCTGATGGCTATTATTGCTGGTTTGCCATTACCCTTATTGGCAGTACAGATTCTTTGGTTAAACTTGGTCACCAATGGCATACAAGACAAGGCCTTGGCTTTTGAAGGAGGTGAACCTGAAACCATGGAAAGAAAACCCAGGAAACCCAGCGAAGGCATCTTCAATATGATCATGAGAAACCAATTGATAGTTTCAGGTTTGGTTATCGGTTCAATGGCTTTTGCTTATTGGTATTACCTGACTGAATATCAGCAAATGGAAGAATATCATGCAAGAAGTTTGGTTCTTCTTTTGATGGTATTTTTACAAAACTTCCATATTTTCAATTGTAGATCAGAAAGGACTTCCACCTTTAAAATTTCAATATCTAAAAACTATTGGCTAATTATTTTGGTCATGGCCGCACAGGGTGTCCATATCGCCAGTATGTATATTCCATTTATGCAGGGGATTTTAAGGATTGAGCCCATCACTTTCAATGAGTGGATCACTGTGCTTTCACTTGCAGCACCTATTATTCTTGCCATGGAGATTTTCAAACTGATCAACAACCGATTGTTTCCCAGAAAAGCCTAATTTGAAGTAATATATGCAGTATCGGTATAGCAGTCCGGAAAAAGCAGTTCAATTGATCAAAAGTAATCAGAGGGTATTTGTGCATGGTAGTGCGGCTACACCAACATTTCTTTTGTCTATTTTGGCTGAGAGAAAGGATGAATTACGGAACGTGGAAATCGTCAGCATTTCAACCTTTGGCCCCATGCCTTTAACTGAACCGGGATGTGAGGAAAGCTTTTTTATCAATACCTTTTTTGTATCTCAAAATGTAAGGGAAGCAGTCAATTCCAACAATGGAGATTATGTCCCAGTATTTCTTAGTGAAATTGGACAGCTATTCAAGAGAAAGATTCTTCCTTTGGATGTTGCTATAGTACAGGTTTCGGAGCCGGATGCTCATGGTTTTTGTTCTTTAGGTGTATCTGTGGATATTGCCAAGGCTGCCGTAGATTCAGCCAAAATTGTCATTGCCCAGGTCAATCCAAGAATGCCCAGAACCCATGGCGATGGGCATGTGCATTTCAGTAAATTTGACGCGGCAGTTTATGCTGACCAGGCCTTACATGAGATAAATTATAGAGCAAAAGTTACTGAAAACGAAAAACAAATTGGAGCATTTATTGCTGAGCTGATTGAAGACCGATCCACTTTGCAATTGGGTGTGGGTGGCATTCCTGACGCGGTACTTTCCTGCCTAAAGCATCACAAAGACCTAGGGGTTCATACGGAGATGTTTTCAGATGGCATCATTGATCTGCTTGAATCCGGTAGCATCAGCAATGCATACAAAAAAAAGCATCCCGGCAAAGTACTTACCTCTTTTGCCGCAGGAACAAAAAGGCTATATGACATCATTCACGACAATCCCTTATTTACCTTTCAAGAGGCCGAGTATGTCAATGATTCTATGGTAATCCGCAAAAACCCAAAAATGGTCTCCATTAATAGCTGCCTTGAAACTGATTTGACAGGACAGGTTTGTGCGGATTCCATAGGAAGTTTCCAATATTCAGGTGTGGGTGGCCAAATGGACTTTATGCGAGGAGCATCACTATCAGAAGGAGGCAAGCCAATTTTGGCATTGAGGTCCACGACAAAGTCCGGCGAAAGCAAAATAGTGCCATTTTTAAAACAAGGTGCAGGCGTGGTCACTACCCGGGCCCATGTACATTATGTAATTACTGAATTTGGTGTTGCCTATCTGTATGGGAAAAATTTAAGACAAAGGGCAGAAGCATTGTTGGCCATTGCCCACCCAAATCATCAGCAAAGCCTTGATCAGGCGATTTTTGAAAGGTTTGGAAGAAAGTTATTTTGATAAATACAAGCATTAGAAAATATGAAAAAAACCATCATTTCCTTTATCCTGTGTCTATTTTTCCCCATTCTTTTATGGGCGCAGACCATACAGTCCCCTAATGGGAATTTAAAACTTGAATTTGAAGTCAAAGAAGGCATCCCTTATTATCAAATGGCATTCAAAAACAAAGCTGTCATCCTTCCTAGCAAATTGGGCTTGGAATTAAAAAACCAACCCTCCTTTTTAGATGGTTTTGAAATCGGGGAAGTGGTTTACAACGAATTTGATGGAACCTGGGAGCCCGTCTGGGGAGAAGAGAAACATATCCGTAATCACTACCAAGAAATGAAAGTAGAATTGATACAGCCAGCAACGGAACGTAAACTGATTGTCCGATTCAGATTATTCAATGATGGGTTAGGTTTCCGATATGAATTTCCAGCGCAACTTAATCTTGCCCATTTCATAGTCAAAGAAGAAAAAACGCAATTTGCCATGGCCGGTGACCATACTGCTTTTTGGATTGCAGGAGATTATGATACCCAGGAATATGATTATACCGAATCCAAACTTTCAGAAATACGGGGACTTATGGAAGAAGCCATTACCGGCAACATCTCCCAGACCTCTTTCTCCCCTACCGGTGTGCAGACGGCTTTAATGATGAAAACCAATGATGGTTTGTACATCAATCTACATGAAGCTGCCTTGATCAATTACTCCACCATGCACCTTAATTTGGATGATAGCAAGATGATTTTTGAATCCTGGTTGACCCCAGATGCCATAGGTGACAAAGGCTACCTCCAAGCCCCTGGTCAAAGTCCTTGGAGGACCGTAATTGTCAGCCATGATGCCAGGGATATTTTAGCCTCCAGAATTACTTACAACCTAAATGAACCCAGTAAAATTGAAGACACCTCTTGGATACGTCCAATCAAATATATCGGCGTTTGGTGGGAAATGATTACAGGCAAAAGTACCTGGCATTATACCGATGATTTTGCTGCAGTGGATTTGAATACCACGGACTATTCCAAAGCCACCCCAAATGGAAAGCACGGTGCAACCACAGAAAATGTGAAGCGCTATATAGATTTTGCTGCGGAGCATGGCTTTGATGGGGTCTTGGTGGAAGGATGGAACATTGGCTGGGAGGATTGGTTCGGCAATTTCAAAGATTATGTGTTTGACTTTCTTACCCCTTACCCAGACTTTGACCTGGAGGGTGTAAAGGATTATGCCAAGAGCAAAGGCGTGGCAATGATCATGCACCATGAAACTTCCGCTTCGGTGAGAAATTATGAACGCCATTTGGACAGGGCTTATCAGTTTATGAAAGACAATGGCTATCATTCTGTAAAAAGCGGTTATGTTGGGTATATCCTTCCGATTGGAGAAAATCATTACAGCCAGTGGATTGTCAACCACTATCAACATGCCTTGGAAAAGGCAGCGGATTACCAGATCATGGTCAATGCGCATGAGGCTGTCAGGCCTACCGGCCTGGGTAGAACATGGCCTAATCTGGTCGCCAATGAATCGGCGAGGGGGACAGAATACCAAGCCTTTGGTGGTTCAAAGCCCAATCACGTCACTGTATTACCTTTTACGCGGTTGATAGGCGGACCTATGGATTATACGCCTGGAATTTTTGAAATGGACATCAGTAAGCTGAATCCCGAAAATGATTCTTGGGTAAACAGTACTTTAGCAAATCAGCTGGCACTTTATGTGACTATGTACAGTCCTCTTCAAATGGCGGCAGACCTTCCCGAACATTATGAGCGATTCATGGATGCTTTTCAATTTATAAAAGACGTAGCGGTAGACTGGGATCAAACCTGGTATTTGGAAGCAGAGCCCGGTGCATACTTGAGCATTGCCAGAAAAGCGAAGGGTAAAAATGAATGGTTTGTAGGCAATGTCAATGGCAACGAAAGCAGGACCTCTACCATTAAATTTGACTTTCTAGAATCAGGAAAGCAATATATTGCCACAATTTACGCTGATGCCAAGGATGCGCACTACAGAAAAAATCCACAAGCCTATACCATCAGAAAAGTAATCCTTGATAATAAGTCAAAACTATCCCAGCTTTCAGCACCTGGAGGTGGATATGCCATTAGCATTATAGAAGCTGATAAAGCAGACACAAAAGGATTGAAAAGGTTGAGATAATAATTATAACAGTGCCAAAAGTTTTATTCAATGAATACCCTCAAAAACAGATTCAACCCAAGGGTCCGACGTGGTATCAAATTTATTATCCCCAATTTTGTAGATATAGCTGCTACCTGTAACATTGGTGGTGATCACTTTTTCGGCCTCCAACAAATCCTTTTCCTCAAACTCACCTTCCAAAACAGTCTTACCGATATCTCTCAATCTTTGCAACACCCTACTTCTACCTACGCCGGCAATACACGATGAAGTAAGCGATGGGGTGTAGTATATACCATCCTTTATCCAAAACAAATTCGAAGAACCTGCCTCAGAAATATATCCTTTCGCATTTTTTAAAATCACTTCATCCATATCCATGGCCTGTCTCTCTTTGGCTGCCATCACGTAGGTAATAGAAGATAAACTCTTACATTGGCTCCAAGGAGATTCTGAAATAAAAACTTTAGGACTGATATAGGCATTAAATTTTACTGCAGGCGGTTTCTGAAAGGGTTGAATTTGTAAGGTTTCCATAGAATTGTCTTCCGTAGGGCCATATTTCCCCTGCCCCCCCCTGAAAACATTCCACCTCAGGCGGAAAAGTGGCATTGTTATGGCAATTTCCTGAACGAGCTGCTCTATTTGATCCATGGAAGAAAGTTTCTGATCATCCATACCCAAAAGAACAAGTCCTTCTTTTAACCTTCCGAAGTGCTGTTCAGCAAAACGGATTTTACCTTTTTTCAAAACCATGGTTTCAAAGAGTCCATCTCCAAAAAGAAAACCTCTGTTGTGCAAACTACTTGGATCTTCAGACCAATTTCCTTCTGGGTGCTTATAATAATAGACTGTCTCAAAAGCGTTCATTCTACTGTTCGTTTTTGTACACACTGAACATAACTCCAACTACAATACTTTAAAATTAAAGAAAATAAATGCATCATATATGCCTTATTGTACGAATCTGATAAAAATGAATACTATAAACGAAATTCCTATTAATTTAGCACATAAATTGAAAGTGACAACAGGATGGGTAAAAGCAGTGTATTTGACATGATTGGACCGGTGATGATTGGCCCTTCTTCTTCACATACAGCAGGAGTTGTGAGGATAGCAAGGGCGGCAATCCGTGTACTAGGAGCCATTCCTAAAGAAGCCGTTATCACATTTTACAACTCTTTTGCCAGAACTTATGAAGGGCATGGCAGCGACAAAGCTATTTTGGGAGGTTTATTGGATTTAAAAACCGATGATCCGGGGATTAAAACCTCATTCGAATTGGCAAAAGAAAAGGGGCTTCAATACACTTTCAAGTCTATCGGTAATGCTTCCATTTACCATCCCAATACCATTAAACTTAACTTAAAAAAAGGTGAGCAAAGAATCGAGGTGATCGGTGAAAGCCTTGGCGGTGGGGTTATCAATATTGCTGAGGTCGATGGGTTCAACGCGAATTTTTCAGCACAGTTTCATACCCTCATCATCAAAGCAGATGATATTTCCGGTGCCATTGCTTTTATATCCTCTGTCATCGCACAGGAAAAAACCAACATTGCCACCATGTCCGTTTCTAGGAAAGGAAAAAATGACCTCGCCTGCCATGTGATTGAAATGGATTCTGGCATTAGGTCAATTACAATTGAATACCTCAAGAGTTTGCCTTGGATCAAAGAATTGATTTACATACCTGATATCGATCTTTAATATGAAATACAATTACATTTTACCTTTTTTAATTGCCATTTTGCTTTCTTCTTCATTAAGAGCACAAGATTTCAATCTTCAGGCATTGGATTTACAGACGGCCATTGATGTGGCGTTGGAAAATAACCTAAACCTTCAAAGAAGTCAGGTCAACTTAGCCACACAGGAAGCCAACTTGATCGGAAACCAAGGACAAAGAATTCCTACCTTTTCCACAGGAGCCAGTACAGGTTATAGATGGGGTAGATCAATCAACCCTGTTACCAACCTTTTTGAAAACAATAGAATTGGGAATATCAACTTGGTAGCCAATTCAAATCTTACCTTATTTGCAGGTCAGCAGATTACCAATTCCATTAAACAAAACCAGACCGATATTGAAGCAGCCAGGTACAATGTATTGGCCACAGAAAACAATATTACTTTGAATGTAATCAACTTATTCATCAATGTGGTGTTTGCTAAAGAGCAACTGAATATTGCCGAAAACCAATTGGCTACCACCAAAGAGCAGCTCGCTGTGACCACCAAATTGGTTGATGCTGGATCTTTGCCTCTGGCTAATAAATTGGATATACAGGCACAAAATGCCACCAATGAACTGGAGGTGATCAATGCATCAAATAACCTACGGATTGCCAAATTGAATTTAGCCCAATCCATGCAAATCCCTTTCGATAGCAGATTGGATGTGATTACCCCCGATTTGGATCCTGAAAATTATGGTTTGACCCAAAAAGAGGTAGACGAAATTTTTGAAATTGCCCTGGATATGATGCCTGAAATCAAAGCGGCACAATTGGGCATTGAAAGTGCAGAATTTGGAGTGAAAATCGCTAAAGGTGGATTCATGCCTACATTGGGAGTGGGGGCCAGTGCCTTTTCCAATTATATAGATCAGTTTTTTATGGGAGAACGTCCTGAATTTACTACACAAATACGAAATAACTTTTCCAATTCCGCAAATGTACAATTGAGCATTCCAATTCTTTCCAACTTCAGGAACCGAGCCAACGTACAGCGGGCGAGGTTACAGAAAAGACTGAGTGAAATTCAAGAAGAAGAAACCAGAAATCAGTTGCGGCAGGACATAGAATCTGCCTATACCAACGCTTATGCTTCTAGACAGTCTTATCAGGCATCCCAAATACGGGTAGCTTCTTTGGAAGAAGCCTTTCGAATAGCTCAGCAGCGCTTTGATGCCGGAGCCATCAATTTTGCTGATTACCAATTGGCCCAAAACAACTATTTCAACGCACAGGCGGATTTGGTTACAGCCAAATACACCTATATTTTCAGAGTCAAGGTACTTGACTTTTACTTAGGAAATCCACTCAAATTATAAAATAGGACAAAAATAATGGCTAAGAAAAAATCCAATAAAACGGTTTATATTCTTTTAGGAGTATTGGGAGCTATCATCCTTTTTGCCATCATTGGCAGATCTGCAGGTTGGATAGGCGGACAGAAAGAAGTAAGTGTTGAAACTGCAAAAGCTAAAAAGACTTCCATCACAGAAAAAGTAAGTGCATCAGGAGTAGTAGAACCTGAAATTGAGGTGAAGCTTAGTCCGGATGTAGCAGGTGAAATCATTGAACTGAATGTCATCGAAGGGGATTCTGTTAAAGTGATGGACTTGCTGGTCAAGATCCGGCCTGATAACTTCATTTCTGCATTGGACAGGGCCAGAGCGAACCTGAACCAAAACAAAGCCAATCTGGCACAATCCAATGCCAACCTTAAAAGAGCTGAAGCACAGTTTATCCGTGCCGAACTGGAATATAAGAGGAATGAAAAGCTGCATCAGGATAAAGTAATATCAGATGCAGACTGGGAACAGTTTCAAGCCAACTTTCTTACAGCCAAGAATGACCTGGAAGCAGCACAACAGTCAGTTTTGGCTGCAGAATTCATTGTGAAATCTTCACAGGCTACCGTAGATGAGGCGGCAGAAAATCTGAGACTAACGAATGTATATTCCCCTGTAAACGGCATCGTTTCCAAGCTATTGGTGGAAAAAGGAGAAAGGGTTGTAGGAACCCAGCAAATGGCAGGAACAGAAATGTTGAGGTTGGCTGACCTCACCCGTATGGAGGTAAGGGTAAATGTCAATGAAAATGATATTATCCGTATCAATATGGGAGACACTACCATCATTGATGTGGATTCCTATGCTGCGACAGGAAAGAAGTTCAAAGGTATTGTAACCTCTATAGCCAATTCAGCCAATACCAAGGCAAGCCCTGATGCGGTGACAGAATTTGAGGTGAAGATCAGAATCCTCAACGATTCCTATGCTGACCTCATCACAGAAAGAAACAGATATCCCTTCCGTCCTGGTATGACAGCTACGGTAGATATCATTACCCAGAAGAAAGATAATGTACTTTCTGTTCCTTTGGCTGCAGTAACTACCAGGGAAGACGAGCTTATTGAAAATCCCGACGGATCATCTAAATCCAAAGAGTTGGTATTTGTATTAGAAGATGGCAAAGCCAAAATTGTAGAAATCAAAACCGGAATTTCAGATTTTGATAATATTGAGGTACTAGAGGGATTGACAGAAGGACAAGAAATCATTTCCGGCCCCTATTTTATTGTCAGCAGACAGTTGAAAGATGGAGACGCTGTGAAAGTCAATAATCCAGAAAAGAAAAACTAAGTTGATATCGTCCCGCGTTTCCTACGTTGTCACGCGTTTCCGAACGCGGGACTAATAATCCCTTAATTCCGAAGTCAGATATTAAAAACTGAGCTGAAAGCTCAACATTCAGCAGTCCAGAGTTGAAAACTCCGGACAACAGAACCGCTTACCAGTCCTTTAAAGCCTGATAAACCAAATGGACCGGTAAGCCCATAACCGAATAAAATGAGCCCTCTATTTTTTTCACCCCTATGTAACCTATCCACTCCTGTATACCGTAAGCCCCAGCTTTATCAAAGGGTTTAAAATGATCTATGTAAAAATCAATCTCTTCTTCTGACAAAGACTTGAAAACTACAGATGCCTCATCTTGTAAGGTAATGGTTTTACTATAGGAAAGCAGTGTGATGCCAGTACTGACGGTATGTTGATTTGCAGACAGGGACCTTAACATTTGTCTTGCCTCTTCCTTGTTCCTTGGTTTTTCCAAAACCCTTCCATCAAGGATTACGACCGTATCAGACGTCAAAAGGATCTCATGATCTTCCAATTCACCGACAAAAGCTTTAGCTTTCTTTTCTGAAACAAAAGCCGCCACCTCCCCTACTGGCATGTTCTCGGGGTAATCCTCAGCTGTTTCCTTTGTCCGCACTTCAAAATCCACACACAAGCCTTTAAGAAGCTCCTGTCTCCTTGGAGACTTTGAGGCTAATATCAGCTTATTTCCTTTTAGATCGATCATGACAAAAACACTTCGTAGGGAAAATCAAACTCTGACTCCTCAATAGAGCCAAAAAGCAATCCTGACAATGCTTTAGGATAAAAGTATGTTGATTTTTGGGGCATGGTGTATCCACTTTTGCATACCTCCAAGACCTGTTGCATGGCTATATCCTTGGTGATCACTGCAAAAGACGAATGCCCAGCTTCAACTTTAGATAAGCAACGGTGCATATTCCTTTCATATTCAATATGCTCTGAATAACGCTGCTCATCCATCGGGATACCCAATACTTTCTCAATAAAAAAATAATGCAAAACCACCATATCTACCTGTTTGAGCACATCAGGAATTTGAAGGTTCATTTCCTGTATTTTTTCTGGTTTTAGTCTGATTTTATAGGCATTCCCTGAAAACACCAGACCAAAAGCCCATTTTTTTTGTAGAATCAACTCAGTGATTTCCTCTACATCATCTAGTTTTTTGATGATGAAACTTGAATGTAAGCGTTCTAAAATTTCCTCTTCTTTCAAAAGGATCTGACTAAATAGCCTATGGGTCGGTAAAATCCTTAAATTATTGGTGAGGGCATTGGTAAAATACATCATGTGAAAATTGTATCCCTCTTTACCATTGTGGTCCGGGTTGGCTTTTTCCATCTCCTTGCGATAGGCAATGGCTCCTTCATAGCGATGGTGCCCATCTGCCAGAATGATTTTTTTATCTGCTAAAACTTTAAGGAATTGCTTGATGGTCGGTACATCCTGTATGACTCCCAATACTTCTCTCACCCCTTGATAGTCTTCTAACTCATAGATTGGATCTTCAATTGCGGCATCCATAAAAGGCTCTAATACCTGCAAGGGATCTTCATAAAGACCATGCGTGGGGCTAGGTTGAAATTGAGTCGCCCTGAGCAGATCAATCCTGTCATTCACTGCTTTGGCAATGGTATTTTCATGCCGGAGGACTATCTCATCTTCCCAGTCGTAGGCACGGATTTGGGCAATAAAACCTTTCCTGCATGATTCTTTTTCCTGACCAGGAAACTTGAAATATTGATAATACACATAAATACCAGGGATTTGATCCTGTACAATTACCTCATCCTGCTTCCATTGTTCCAGCATTTGCTGGGCTTTCAAAGGTGGATTTTCACCAATTGGTACAGAAAGATGTATGCTATTGAATGGCCTGGCGTAGAGTGCTTCCCGTTGTTTGGACGAAACCACATCAAAAAGTGGAGAAGTCAAGGATTCAATATGATCTGTCAAGCGCTCATGGTATCTCCAAGCCTTGATAGGAAGGATTTCCGCCATTAAATCAACCTGTTTTTCCAGTTTGTCCTTGGGTTACTGATGCCATTTTGACCCGAAACACGCTTCAAACCAAATTTCTTTTTCTCCAATACATCAACTGCCAATGAGGCTAGCAATTCCATTTCAGCCTCCTCCCACTTCACATCCAACTTGTCAGGACTAAAATATTTTTCAACGAATTTGGTATCAAAGTTACCCGATACAAAGGCCTCATGCTCTAGGACAAAGCTGCAAAAAGCCAAGGTTGTCTCAATGCCCGTAATCTGATAATCTAAAATGGCACGGAGCATTTTCTGAATAGCTTTTTCCCGATTTTCATCATGAACGATCAACTTGGCAATCATTGGATCATAATAAATCGGAATATCCATTCCTTCCTCAAAGCCATCATCTACCCTAATTCCATGTCCCTGAGGCCTTACATAAGTAGCTAAGCGTCCAATATCAGGTAAAAAGTTGTTTTTGGGATCTTCTGCATATACCCTGACTTCAATAGCGTGTCCGTTTATTTTCAAGTCCTCTTGGGCGAAAGTGAGCGGTTGTCCTTCTGCAATTAATAGCTGTTCTTTGACCAAATCTTTCCCTGTGATCATTTCCGTTACGGGATGTTCCACCTGAAGTCTGGTATTCATCTCCAAAAAGTAAAAATCCAAGTTTTCATCCACAATAAACTCAACAGTTCCGGCCCCGAAGTAATTACAGGCTTTTGCCACCTTTACAGCGGCTTCGCCCATGGCTTTCCTCATGCTTGGAGAAACTACGGCAGAGGGAGCCTCCTCTATAACCTTTTGGTGTCTTCGCTGAATTGAACATTCCCGCTCAAAAAGATAAACTACATTCCCGTGAATATCTCCAAGAACCTGAATTTCAATATGTCTAGGTGATGTGATATATTTTTCAATAAAAACAGCACCATCCCCAAAAGCAGATTGTGCTTCAGAAATGGCCCTTTGCATTTGCTCTTCAAACTCCCCTTCGTATTTGACAATCCGCATGCCTTTGCCTCCACCTCCGGCACTGGCTTTGATTAAAATGGGATATCCGATTTCCTCGGCCTTGACCTTAGCAGCCTGAATGTCAGTAATAGCCTCATCTGTACCTGGCACCATAGGTATGCCATATTTTGAGACAGCATTTTTAGCCGCCAATTTGCTTCCCATTACCTCGATGGAGGATGGAGAAGGTCCCACAAAAATAATCCCCGCATCTGTGACTTTTTTGGCAAATCCTGCATTTTCAGATAGAAAGCCATAACCAGGATGGATGGCGTCCACTTTCAGGTCCTTACATGCTTCGATGATTTTATCTGCCAAAAGATACGATTGGTTTGATGGTGGCGGACCAAGACAGACTGCTTCGTCGGCAAACTTGACATGGGGTGCATTGATGTCTGCTTCACTGTACACTGCTACTGTCTTGATTCCCATTTCCTTAGCCGTACGCATAATTCTCAGACTGATCTCTCCTCGATTGGCCACTAAAAGCTTATTGATTTTTTGCATATTTGGGTATGATAACTGTCAAAAAGGCTAACTCACGAAATAAATAAATTAAAATGATTAAGTGAAAGAAAATTTGAAAAGACGGCTCATTTTTGCAAGGATGGACAAATTATATTACTTTTGGCGAGTTTTAAGGTTAAGCCTTTAACGAAAAAAATGTACCATAAAATAGTATAAGACATTGGACTTATTCGAAAAATTACGCACCAATTTAGGCCCGTTGGGTAAGCATTCAGAGTTATCTGAAGGGTATTTTGCCTTTCCTAAATTAGAAGGAGAGATTGCTCCAAGAATGAAATTCAAAGGCAAGGAAGTATTGACTTGGAGTTTGAATAATTATTTGGGACTGGCCAACCATCCTGAAATAAGGAAGACCGACGCAGAGGCAGCGGCTAAGTGGGGGGCAGCCTATCCTATGGGTGCAAGAATGATGTCCGGACAAACGGACCTTCACGAACAATTGGAACGTGAATTGGCAGAATTTGTAGGTAAGGAAAGTGCATACCTTTTGAATTACGGCTATCAGGGCATTATGTCTGCTATAGATTCCCTTTTAGATAGAAAAGATGTCGTGGTATATGACAGCGAATGTCATGCCTGTATCATCGATGCCTTAAGAATGCACCTGGGCAAACGTTTTGTGTTTCCTCATAATGACATTGAAAGTTGTGAAAAACAGCTTCAAAGGGCCACGAAACTGGCAGAAGAAACAGGAGGTGGTATATTGGTAATCACCGAAGGCGTCTTCGGAATGACCGGTGACCAAGGGAAGTTGGCAGAAATTGTAAAACTTAAAGAAAAATACCAGTTCAGATTATTGGTGGATGACGCCCATGGTTTTGGAACGATGGGTAAGACCGGAGCTGGAACAGGTGAAGAACAGGGCGTACAGGATCAAATTGACCTTTACTTCTCAACTTTCGCCAAATCCATGGCATCAATTGGGGCGTTCATTGCCGGTGATGCAGGGGTGATCCTGTATTTGAAATATAATATGAGGTCGCAGATCTTTGCGAAATCATTGCCCATGTTATTGGTAGAAGGTGCGCTGAAAAGGTTGGAGTTATTAAGAACTCAACCGCAACTTAAAGACGATCTTTGGAAAATTGTCAATGCCTTAAAATCAGGTCTTCAGGAAAAGGGTTTTAGCACAGGAAAATCCAACTCTCCTGTAACGCCAGTTGTCTTGAACGGTACAGTAGGAGAAGCTGCCACCCTAAGTAAAGACTTAAGAGAGAATTATAGCATCTTCTGTTCAGTGGTTATTTATCCTGTTATTCCTAAGGGAATGATTATCCTTAGGCTTATCCCGACAGCGGTGCATACATTGGAAGATGTGTCAGAAACCATCGCTGCTTTTGAGGCAGTTAAAGATAAGCTTGTGAGTGGATATTACAGAAACACAGAGCTTGCCATGTCATTTGGCGAATAAAAACGGTGAAAAAATGCGTCAGATTGTTGTTTTATAAACATTTTGACTATATTGAACCAAAAATTAAACTTATCATCAACCTAAAAATTAACTTTTGATTATGAGCAGATTTGACGAAATTAAAAATCTTGTGATGGGTTTGGAAGCTGACTTCGAAAAATTTTATGAGAAGGGAAACCAAGCTGCTGGAACCAGAGTAAGAAAGGGTATGCAGGACCTTAAAACTATGGCTCAGGACATCCGTAAAGAAGTTCAGGACAAGAAAAACGCTGGATGATTCTAACGAAATCTACATAAAAAAGGTGGTCTTAAAGACCACCTTTTTTATTTTAGGCCTTCGTCTTCAATTCTCCATTGAACGTAACATCAGGCACGAGCCTCAATTGGCTAAAATCTATTTCCGTGGAAATCCGTGTAATTCCTGCCCGCGGTCAGGCGGGCGTGGACCAAAAGGGGTGTGGACAGGATAACAGGTAATGGACAAAAAAACCCTCTAAAATTAATTAGAGGGCTTGAATGATTTAGATTATTAAACCTTTATTTCTGAGGC
>NZ_AMGM01000065.1 GCF_000298295.1 Cecembia lonarensis LW9 | reverse complement strand
TTTTTTTGTTGGCACCATTCCTGTAGGGGTTCCCCGTTATTAGCCAAAGCATTTTTTTCGGGCATTAATCCCATAGGGATTACCTATCGGTAGCTAATCAGCATTTATTTGTGCCCGATAATCCCAGCGGGATTACCCATTTTTAACAGGAATTGCAGATAAATCACCCAACAATCCCGTGGGGATTTCCCATCGGTAGCAGATTGGCAATTGAATTCGCCCATCAATCCTGTAGGGATTGCCTATTGAAAAATCCCCTTTTCTTAATTTATCCGGATGCATTTGAAATAATGACCTTTTATAACACAGCTTTGAACATATACCTTTCCTCAAATGGAACCTGAAATTTTTCCAATATCTCGGTATACTCCTGCAAAAAGGTTTTTTTTTTATGATGTTCCTCCTGTAATTGAATATATTTAATAACCCTGCTGATATGGGACCTGCTGTAAGAAAATGCACCATATCCATCCTGCCATGAAAATTTTGATTTAGTCAAACCAGATTCATTAATAAAGTTCATCGATCCGATTTTTGTTTCTTTCATCAAATCAGAAATTGATTGATATGGCCTAAGTCCAATAAGTATATGGACATGGTCAGGAACCCCATTAATGGCCAGTAATTTATGCTCTCTTTTTTGGATGATTCCTGTCATGTATTTGAACAGATCATCTTTCCATTCAGGTCGGATTAAACTGGCTCTGTTTTTCACCGCAAAAACTACCTGAATATGAATTTGGGTATATGTATTTGCCATAGTTATTAAAAATTTAGGATATGAATTTACAAATGAAAGAGGTGTAGTAAAAGGCTTGCCTTTAAATTAAACGGATAATTTAGATTTTGGAATTTTAAAGGATGTCTACCGATTCTCAGGACAGGCTTTACGGGATGGTTTGGTTTATTGATCGGGGTTTTTGTTAACGATAGGCCGTCCCTCTGGGACGGTTGGGGTCATTTAGGCGCTGGATTTGCTACCGATGGGTTGTGCCTCTGGCACAATTCAAGGATATTTCAAGATTGGGGAAGGCAGGTGGTTGATTGATATTAGGTGAGCTGGAATTTGGGAAGAGCAGAGATAGTCAGGATGAATCCGGTTTTTCAATTTGGGTTTTGTTTTATTAAAATAACAGCAAACAAAATCTGATAACCCCGATCTCGTAGGGATCGCCATTTGTTGGTGACAATCTGATTTTTTTGTTGGCACCATTCCTGTAGGGGTTCCCCGTTATTAGCCAAAGCATTTTTTTCGGGCATTAATCCCGTAGGGATTACCTATCGGTAGCAGATTGGCAATTGAAATCGCGGGTCAATCCTGTAGGGATTGCCTATTGAAATATTTACAATGTTTTTCCATTTTATGGGCTGTCGTCCGATTTTCGGGACAGGCTCTACAGGACGGTGGGGGATAGATTGCCGTTTATTTCTACCGATAGGCCGTCCCTATGGGACGGTTGGGGTCATTTTTGCGTTGGATTTGCTACCGATGGGTTGTGCCTCTGGCACAATTTGGTAATAGCCAGGAAATGTGAAAAAACAGCTAATGATAATTTGCAATCCAAGAAATTGTTCGAATCACCATTCTAAGGCAATAAAAAACCCCGGCAGCTCAAGCTACCGGGGTTTGGTGTTTTAATGGTTAAATGTTGCTGTTAATCTTCAACAGAGCATTCTATAATTCTCTCAATATCTCCGTGAACGAAGTAGAAAGGTCTATCAGGAACAGATATTGTCGCAGTGTTTCCATTTATTGTTGCATTGCTTAGAGCTCCTCTGAATCCACTAAAGCTGGTAAATTGGGTATTAGATGCTATGACTTTAAGGGCACCGCTAACGGTTTTACCATCAGCATCTTGTGCAAATCTAATACCTTCATTAAGGGTAACAGTTATTTTTCCGCCAGAAAGGGTAACTCTACCTATTGGTACCAAATTTCTGCCATATACCAGATCAACTCCATCTATTAATTGCTGCCTAGTATTCCACTCAAACCAAGTGCTAGAACCTGTTGGGAATGGACTGCCCTTACCAGTTGCAGACTCACCTGTCCAGCAGTCAGATGGAGGACAAGGGTTTAATGTCAGTTTAACAGCAGTCCTTGTTGCACTTACGCATTCTGTTTCTGTGTTTACAGCTTCAGCATAGAAAGTTACAGTCTGAGTGCCCCCTTTGGCCTCATCATAAACTAAGGAAGGATTTTCAACTACATTACCACCAGTAGGGGCATCATACCAAACAATTTTGGTTCCAGGAGCTACCTCAACAGATGCGGTAAGTTTTTTAAAATCACAGGCTTCTTCCTCCTGATCTCCTTTGGATTTCGGTGCAGCAGGCAAAGCCCAGATAGTCAAGGTGGCTGGTTTTTCTGAAATATCACTTGAACAACCGTTTACAAAAGCCGCATAATAGTCAATAGTGCCTACTTTATCCAATTTTGGATCATTACCTGGAACTGGTACAAATTCTCCTTGATCATTTTTTGTGTACCATTGTACTGTATAGCCAGCTGGAGCATCATTCGATGTGGCTCTTAGTACTAAACCTTCTTCAAAACAATCCTCAGCACCTTCCACTATTGGTGCATCAGGTTTCTTCTCCAAGTTGTAGCAAATTCTAAGATTACTTAAATCAGCTATTTGACCACCTGGGTTATTGGGAGATCTTAGATCTGTGCCTGAAGTTACTCCTTCAAAGTAATATGCATTTGCACCAGGTCCCCCTTTAACAATTACAATAAGGTTGGTAAGACAAAACTCGTCACTTTCAAACTTCCAGTCTACATATTTACCCTCTCGTACGGTAATTGTAAATCCATCAGGCCATGCCGACGCGAAAGTGCTACCGTTGAAATCGTTTCCACCAGTGCCACCTGCCGGAAAAGAAGTAAAAGAACCTTCTACACCAAGCGTTGTCGCTGCATCGGTACAAGAAACATTTCCGCCAGTTCCATCAGGAACAAATACTGGACCTATAACTCTCGCATTCTCCAATCCATCCCCGAAAGGACTTAATCTAAATAGCTCATTAGCGCTATTTTCCTCTAAAGTTTTGCCGTCTGGCTCAAGGCCATCCATTTGATTACATGCTGTAAAGAAAAATGCAGCAAGTGCAAGTACCCAAACCCAGTTTAGGCCCCTCGCGAAATTTAGTGTTCTCATGTGTATGTGTTTAAAATAATAACTAAATGTAGAATAAAGTAAATAAAAAACAAAAAACAGTATATAATTTGCAAAAAACATGATTTTTAAATAAATAATACTTTTTTTCAATAAATTGATTTTCTTTTTGGTTAATAGTTTTTACTAATATGATTCCAATATTTAATAGATTTTTCCCATTAATTTTACGTGAAAGAAAAATGAGTAAAATCACATTTACTTATCATTAAATTTTTTTATGATTAATATAAATAGGTTTTTTGCAAATAATTTTTGGTATTATGATAAAAGCCTAAGTATTTAATGTACCCGTCTAAATCCCAATAATGGGTCGATGCGTATTCATTATTTTTCCGGATTTAAGCAAAATATTTTGAGTTATGGAAGGACACAAAGCCGGGATTTAAAGAATATTTATGCGAGTTTTGTCCTATGCAGACCAGACCCTATTCCTACTTGTTTTACATCCAATACCTAGGCCTTCGCTATGCAGGCTGGCAAAAGCAAAAGGGGATCAAAACCGTCCAAGGGACCATCGAAAGAGGGATACGCTATGTGCTGGGACATGAAGACTTTAGCATCCTCGGGGCAAGTAGGACAGATTCCGGGGTATCCTGCGAAAAAGGAGCCTTTCAGCTCTTTTTGAAAAGCCCTTTGGAGCAGCTTGATTTTTTGGAAAGGGTCAATGCCAATCTACCCTCGGATATCCGTTTACTGGCTTTGCAGCAAGTTCCCCATACTTTTAACATTATCCAGGATATTGCCTGGAAGGAGTACCATTACCACATGGCTTTTGGAGACAAATTCCATCCTTTTGCGGGAGCAAACCTGAGTTACTTTCCCGGAAATCCAGACCTGGGCTTGATGCAAAAAGGTGCCCGGGCATTTGTAGGAAGGCATGATTTTAGGAGGTTCTGCGCTATAGATAAGGTGACAGATAATTACCATAGGGAGGTTTATCTGTCCGAGGTTGTGCCACACCCTATGGCCGGCATTTCCCATATTCCTGAAAATGCGCTGGTTTTTAAAGTCAATGGTAAGGGCTTTTTGAGGTATCAGGTCCGAATAATGGCAGCAGCTTTGGTGGCCTTGGGCTTAGGTCAGTTAAGTCTTGAGGCTTTATTTGATGCCTTTCAGTCTGAGGAGAACAGCCCCATTATAAGCCATGCAGCCCCAAATGGGCTTGTTCTTTTTGACCTGAAATTCAAAAGTCTATAGAAAAACCATACTCATAATACCTGCCAGCATCAGTGCTTTATTCAATATGCTCAATTGGGTAAAATGCTGCTTTCTGTCTGCCAGGTATATTTTGTACATAAAAATCAAAAAAAGCACACTTAAGCCAGCAAAGTAGAAGTACAGTTTGGGGTTGTTGATTTTGAACGTGACAACTAAAATAGAACAGATAAATACAATTGCAATGGCAAAAATAACCTTTTTGGTGTTTCTGAACCCCAATACAATAGGAAGGGTCTTACAGCCATGTTTTCTATCTCCATCCCTGTCTTCAATATCTTTGATGATTTCCCGGATAAGGTTCATGAAAAAAGCAAACAAAGCATAGGTAAGGACTAAAAGTTCTGATTTTTGATAGTAATAGCCTATCAACCAAATGGATGCCCCTGTTAGAAAGGCTACAGTGAAGTTGCCAATAAAGGGCAAGCGTTTCAAAAGGTTACTGTAGAACCACAATAAAAAAGCTGCCAGAAAAATCACCAAGGCCACCCTTGGACTTAATAGCCAGCCAATGCCTATGGCGGAAAAATTGAGAAGCGAGTGATAGAAAATGGCTACCCTTCTTTTCATGGTCCTTCCGATGATGACTTCATCAGGCTTGTTGATATAATCGATTTTCACATCATAGTAATCATTGATCATGTAGCCTGCAGCGGCGATCATTACGGTAGCCAAAATAAGTAAATACAGGTTCCATGTTTGCCAGGTGGCCTGCCCGTGGATGTTGGTTTCTACCAAAAAGACAGCCGTCATCATTTGGGCAAAGGCCAAAATGATGAGGTTCACCGGTCTGCTTATCTTAACCAGGCTCCAGATACTTAATTTATTCGCTAGTGCCATCGCGCTCATGCCACAAAATTAAAACAAATTGTCCAATGGACTCCTGTTCTTCCTAAAAACTGAAGCCGATGAAGATTTTATAATTATTGATTTTGAGGGTCTTTGATCCTAAGGGGTAGGTTTGCCTGTGTATACCCTTACGTATTCTACCTCCATACGTTGTGGCCAGATATTAGGATCTACGCCTTGTGCACCTCCCCAATTTCCTCCTACAGCAATATTAAGGATCAAATGAAAAGGATGGTCAAAGGGCCACTCTTCCCAACCATTTCCAGTATTCTCGAAAGTGTGGTATTTTTCATCATTCAGGTAAAAGTCGATTTTTTCATCTTTCCAGTCTACCGCATAGACATGGAAGGCTTCCGAACAGTCCGGTACATTGATCTGTTTGCCTATTTGGGTGCCTTTGGTGTGGTTAAAAGCTTCTGTGTGAACGGTACCATGAATAACGCCTTGGTCATAGCCTACATGCTCCATGATGTCTATTTCACCGCTTTTTGGCCAACCGCCATATTTTTTTTCTTCCGGTAGCATCCAGATAGCCGGCCAAGTGCCTACTCCTTCCGGAAGCTTGGCTTTTACTTCTATGTAGCCATATTTCCAGGCTGCTTTTCCTCTTGTCAGCAAGCGGGCAGACGAATATCCTTTTTCATAGGTGCTGTCCTGATGGGCTTCAATGATCAAGCGCCCATTTTCCACCCGGGCATTCAAAGGATCGTTTTCGGTGTAGTATTGCAATTCATTGTTTCCCCAACCATGATCGCCGACATCATATACCCACTTTTCTGGGTCAGGTAGACCTTCATAGCTGAATTCATCTGACCATACCAGTTCTGCTTGCTTTTCTTGTTGGCAGGCAAAAAGAAAGCAGATCAAAAGAGGAAATATTATATTTTGCATAAAATAAATTTTATTTTTAATATTTTGGAATGGATTTTGCTCTATTTTAACCAAATTTTATATTAAACTTTAAATTATAATAGATATGTCACTTGAATTGAAAATAAAAGGAAATTGGAATGAGTTGAAGGGTAAACTGAAAGAACGTTATTCAGAACTTACCGATGATGATCTGGCTTATGCAGAAGGTCAGGAAGATCAACTCTTGGGCAAGATACAAAAGAAAACCGGAGCAGCGAAGGAAGAATTGTCCAAGCTGCTATTTGGAAAAGAAGAAGAAGAAACCAGCTCTAAAAAAAATAGGTAAAACTTAATAATTAGCGCTTGCTGACAAACTATCAGCAAGCGCTAAACAGAAATTCAAAAATAGCTGTTCAGTCCTTGGGTTTCTTGCTCAAGGGCTTTTATTTTTTAAGTACTTCTCTTGAAATGACCAATTTTTGAATTTCAGAGGTGCCTTCTCCTATTGTGCATAGTTTTGCATCTCTGTAATATTTTTCAACAGGGTAATCCTTGGTAAATCCATATCCACCAAAAATCTGAACAGCCTCATTGGAAACAGAAACAGCCACCTCTGAAGCATAATACTTTGCCTGAGC
This sequence comes from Cecembia lonarensis LW9, assembly GCF_000298295.1. Lineage (GTDB taxonomy): Bacteria > Bacteroidota > Bacteroidia > Cytophagales > Cyclobacteriaceae > Cecembia > Cecembia lonarensis. Next base: position 14,760 of record NZ_AMGM01000065.1, on the reverse strand, counting down.
ACCTGCGAGGGTTACTTTCTCACCTCTATTTTTCATATCAGCTGCCTTGAAGGTTAATAGGCTGGCAGCCTCTACCTGCGTGGCCATATCTGCCAGTTTAAAAGAAATCCCTTGAAATTTGTTAATTGGTTGATTAAACTGTTGTCTTTCTTTAGAATATTGGATAGATTCTTCCAAGGCACCTTGGGCAATTCCCAAAGAAAGGGCAGCGATAGAGATACGTCCTCCATCCAAAATTTTCATGGATTGAATAAACCCATCACCTACTGCACCCAATACCTGACTTTCATGAACCCGGCAATCTTCGAATATCATTTCAGCCGTTTCAGAAGCTCTCATGCCCAGTTTGTCTTCTTTTCGGCCACCTTTGAAGCCTGGAGTGCCTTTTTCTACTATAAAAGCAGTCATTCCATGTGAGTCTCCCACATCTCCTGTTCTTGCAATTACCACCGCTACATCCCCGGAGTATCCGTGAGTGATGAAGTTTTTAGCACCATTGATGATGTAATGGTCTCCATCTTTTACTGCAACTGTCCGCATATTACCTGCATCCGACCCGGTATTTGGTTCGGTCAATCCCCAAGCACCCAAATATTCGCAGGTAGCCAGTTTCGGAATGTATTTTTGTTTTTGTTCCTCGTTACCAAACATCAAAATATGACCGGTACAAAGGGAATTGTGTGCTGCCATGGAAAGAGAAATGGCGGGATCCAATTTAGCAAGTTCTGCAATGGCTGTTACATACTCAAAGTAGCCAAACCCGGATCCTCCATATTCGGTGGGTACCAATACACCCATTAAGCCTAATCCTCCTAGTTTTTTAAAAAGATCCAGTGGAAAATGCTGATTATCATCCCACTCTTTTCTGAAAGGCGTAATTTCTTTAGCGCCAAAATCTCTGACCATTTGTGCAATCATGGTCTGATTTTCATTAAACTCAAAATTCATCATTGTAGTATATTTGGGTTTACTCATCGTAATTTACTAACTTGTTGTAAAACACAATGGTTTTATTTTTTGATCTAGGTCCTGGCAGTACTTTCGTCCTTGGTATTTCTGCGTATTGGCCCTCTCGAAACCTTTTCAAATAACCAAATAATAATCTTTCAATGGGTGTTTGATAAAATAAAATTTTTAAAAATTTATTTTTTTAAAATTCTGTGACTGGTAATAATTCAGGATAAAAATAGTTCTGTAAATTTAAAATCTTTGCCATTAAATAGTCCTTTGTCACTTAATTTCAAATCTGGAATGACAAGTAAAGCCATAAAACTGAGCGTCATGAAAGGGGACTGTAAGGTTGAGCCCATTTCTTTGGCCATCTTATCTATTTGGGTGTATGCCTCAGCTACCTCATAACCGTCCTTTTCTGACATAATACCTCCCACCGGCAATGGAAGTACGGTCTCTTTTCCCTGATGTACTGCGGATATCCCACCTTTTTGAGCAATAATCAGATTAACTGCCCTGCAGATGGAGGTGTCATCTACACCAACTGCAATAATATTGTGGGAGTCATGTCCAACAGAAGAGGCTATGGCACCTTTTTTTATTCCTGTGTTTTTTATAAATCCTATGGCCGGTTGGCATGTTTCATAGCGATTGACTACTGTTATTTTCAAAATATCCTGATCAACATTAGCGGTCGCTAGACCATCTTGGACTTTAATCTCGCCCGGCGATTCAGGGGTGATCAATTGTCCATCTAAGGCCTCAATTACCCGTACTTTATTTCCTTTGGCAGGCAGTTGAAAATCAGTTATTTTTTTCTCAGAAATTTGAAAATTGTTGATGATACTGTTTTCAACTGAGGGGATTAAGGTTTTTCCATTTTCAGCCACCTTAATACCATCTATATAAGTAGCTAAAACCTCAAAGTTTTCCAGGTCTTTGACTACGACAAAGTCTGCTGAGTCACTTATCCTCAACTGTCCCACCTCAAGCCTATAGTGTTTGATTGGTGTGATGCATGCAGCATTCAAAACGTCAAATAGATTTTTTCCCTTGGCAATGGCACGCCGTACCAGTTCGTCGATATGGTTGATGGCTAAGCTGTCAGGATGTTTATCGTCAGAACAAAACATAACCATTTCAGGGTAATGTTCAAGGATGTCGATCAAGGCGTCAAAATTCTTAGCTGCACTGCCTTCCCTGATTGCTATTTTCATCCCCAAAGCAGCTTTGTCCAGCGCTTCCTCCAATGTAAAGCATTCATGATCGGTTGTTATTCCTGCACTTGCATATTTAGCAGCCATCTGTCCTTTTAGACCCGGGGCATGCCCATCCACTGGTTTGCCATATTTTTTGGCCGTTTCGATTTTTTCCATGACCTCTGGATCCCTGTTTACCGTTCCAGGCCAGTTCATCATTTCTGCCAGGTATACTATCTCTTTTCTTTTGAGTAGTTCATTGATGTCATTGGCATTGATGACAGCGCCAGCCGTTTCAAACGGGGTGGCAGGTACGCAGGATGGTGCACCAAAATAAAATTTAAAAGGGACTTTATTACCGTTTTGGATCATATAATCCACTCCCCTCATGCCACACACATTTGCAATTTCGTGTGGATCAGAAATGGTAGCTACTGTCCCATGACATACGGCTAGACGGGCAAACTCAGATGGTACTAACATGGAGGATTCTACATGCACATGGGCGTCAATAAACCCGGGTAATATAAAGGGTAGATCAGCTGATGGCTGGATTTTTCTTATGGAAACTATTCTTTGTCTGTCTATTTCAATCTCCGCTGTAAAAATTTCTCTATTCGGGATATCAACCAATTGTCCACAAACTTTAAAACTATCCATATAATCTAATATTAAAATCTTGATTGATTTATTTCAACATTAAAATGAAGTACCCTTACGGATATAAGTAATACATTTCATCCTGACATATTTTAGATTTAAAACTACTATATTTGCGCCTATAATTAAAAAGCGACAGCTACTTTTATCTCATGCAAAAAATAGTAATTGCGATAGACGGGTATTCTGGTTGTGGGAAAAGCTCTACTGCTAAGGCGGTTGCCCTGAAGTTGGGTTACACTTATATTGACTCTGGTGCCATGTACAGGGCTACTACCTTATATTTTTTGAAAGAAAAGGTCGATCTGAATAACCCAGATGAATTACAACAGGCACTCAAGAAAATTCAGATAGCATTTAAGAAAAACTTTCAGACTGGTAAGCAAGAGACCTACCTCAATGGAATGAATGTAGAAGATGCGATCAGGTCCATGGAAGTTTCTAATTTTGTCAGTGAAGTCAGTAAGATCAAATCTGTTAGGACAGACCTGGTACACAGACAGCAGCAGCTGGGAAAGGCAAAAGGGGTTGTCATGGATGGACGGGATATCGGAACTGTTGTATTTCCAGAGGCGGAGCTAAAAATTTTTATGACTGCGGATCTGGAAATCAGGGCGAAGCGTAGACAAAAGGAATTGCTTGAAGCAGGCAGGGAAGTAACATTAGAAGAGATCATCCGTAACTTATCTGAGAGAGATGAAATTGATTCTACCAGAAAAGAGAGCCCCTTATTGCGGGCTGATGACGCTGTAGAGGTAGATACAAGTCACCTCAATTTTGAGGAACAAGTGGACCGAATCGTTGACCTGGCCAATGAAAAAATTGGCCTATATACAAAAGCTTATGGAAGTAACCATCGATAAAAATTCAGGGTATTGTTTTGGAGTTGAGTTTGCCATCAAAATGGCAGAGGATGAGATGGAAGTCTCTGATAAACTCTACTGTTTGGGTGATATAGTCCACAATGACATGGAGGTCAGACGCCTTAGGGATAAAGGTCTGGTAGTCATTGATAGGGAACAATTACAGGAGTTGAATGACTGTAAGGTGCTGATCCGTGCACATGGCGAACCACCTGAAACCTACAAGATGGCCATTGAAAACAACATTGAACTCATTGATGCTTCCTGTCCTGTCGTTTTAAAATTACAGCATAGGGTTAAAACGGCCTTTGACAAGATGGAAAAGGAAGAAGGACAAATTGTTATTTATGGGAAAAAAGGTCATGCAGAAGTGATAGGTCTTACAGGGCAAACTTTGGAAAAAGCTATTGTGGTCATGGAGGACAAGGATTTGGAAAAAATTGATTTTACCAAACCGGTCACGCTCTTCAGTCAAACCACAAAAAGCACCAAGGGTTTTTATGAACTTAAGGCCAAGATTGAAGAGAGGATTAAGGCTGAAAAGGGAGAATTCAACGAATTTGATTTCAATGCCAATGATTCCATCTGCCGGCAAGTATCCAATAGAGAACCTCAACTTCAGCGTTTTGCTCAAGAAAATGATGTAATCATTTTTGTTTCAGGTAAAAAAAGTTCCAATGGCAAGGCTTTGTACCAAGTATGTAAAAATGAAAATGAGCGCAGCTATTTCGTGGAGAATGAGGCAGAAATAAACCCTGATTGGTTTAAACCTACTGATAGGATAGGGATTTGTGGCGCAACTTCAACACCAATGTGGTTGATGGAGCAGGTAATGCACCATATTAATTCCCTGGAAGAAGGGACACTTTTGGAAAACAATTGATGTCAACTTCCGTAAAAGGGAACAATGTCTGTGCTTTTAGGCACAAATAATAACAAAATAATCTTCTAAAAGCTGATCTATTTTATTAGATTTGGGGCGTTTTTCAAAGGACCATACAGTTCATAAATCATATGTCAAAAACAATAAAGCTTAAGAAAGGATTCGATATTAAGCTCGTAGGCAAGGCTGAAAAGCAGCTAGGAGACTTCAAATCCGCCAAAACTTTTGCCTTGAAGCCAACCGATTTTATCGGGATGCAAAGACCAAAAGTTACTGTGAGTGAAGGAGATACAGTTAAAGCGGGCACTCCTATTTTATTTGACAAAGCCATGGAAACTGTGCAATATGTAGCTCCGGTTTCAGGTGAAATTGTCGAAATAAAAAGAGGAGACAGAAGAAAATTATTAGAAATAAAAATTCTGGCTGATACAAATATCAGCTATGAAGCTTTCGATAAATTTTCAGAAGATGCGCTGAATTCTCTCAGTAAAGAGGATGCTGTAGTGCAAATGTGTAAAGGTGGTGTATGGCCTCAGATCATACAGAGACCCTTTGGCATAGTGGCTAATCCGGAAGATTCTCCAAAAGCAATATTCATCTCCGCATTTGATTCCCATCCATTAGCACCAGACTATGGTTTTCTTTTAGAAGGTGAAGATAAATATTTCCAAGCAGGGCTGAATGTCCTTTCAAAATTGACAAGTGGAAAAGTACACCTGAATGTCGATGGCAACGCTACTATTCCTGGCATTTTTGCTAATGCAAAAGGAGTAGAACTGAACAAATTCAGTGGCCCTCACCCAGCCGGTAACATCGGTGTTCAGATCCATCACCTTGATCCCATCAATAAAGGCGAAATTGTCTGGACGGTCAATCCTTATGGGGTAGTACAAATCGGTAAACTGTTCTTGGAAGGAAAATACGATGGTTCTAAGAAGATAGCTGTCACTGGTTCAGAAGCCAAGAACGCAGTATATGCCAATACTTACATGGGGGCCTGTGTTGACTCCCTTGTAGAAGGAAATATCAAGCAAGATCATATCCGTGTGGTCTCAGGCAATGTATTGACAGGAGAAAGGATCAATAGGGATGGATATGTTGGATATTACCATCATCAGATCACCCTTCTTCCTGAAGGAGACCAATATGAATTTTTGGGTTGGATGAAACCAACAGCCAGTAAGCTTAGTTATCATAGAGCACTTGGTTTGCTTTCCTTCCTAAATCCAAAAAAGGAATTTGTTTTGGACACCAACACCAACGGTGAGGAAAGGGCATTTGTCCAAACTGGTGTCTTTGAAGATGTAACACCTATGGATATACTTCCTGTTTATCTATTGAAAGCCATCATGGCGGAAGATTTTGATGAAATGGAGGAGTTAGGGATTTACGAAATAGTAGAAGAGGACTTAGCACTTTGTGAGTTCGTTGACGTTTCCAAGCACCCTGTTCAGGAAATAGTAAGAAAAGGAATAGATTTAATTCAATACAGTTAACCGATATGAAGTTTCTAAGAGATCTGTTGGATAAGCAGAAACCACTTTTTCAAAAAGGTGGTAAATTAGAGAACCTTTACTATCTGTATGAGGCGGGCGAAACTTTCTTGTTTAAACCCAATCATACTGCCGGTATAAAAGGTGCTCAGGTAAAAGATGCCATAGATTTGAAAAGGATGATGATCACTGTGGTGATCGCAATGATCCCTTGTCTGTTGTTCGGGATTTATAATACCGGACATCAACATTTTCTTGCGACTGGACAGACTGCAGGTTTATGGGAAGATTTTGGGCCAAAACTTCTTATAGGTCTTGAATTGGTATTGCCGATAGTTATAGTCTCTTATGCTGCCGGTGGCCTGGTAGAAGCAGTTTTTGCCGTGGTGAGAAAGCACCCTATAAATGAGGGATTCTTGGTAACAGGTATGTTGATTCCTTTGGTCGTTCCTGCTACATTGCCGCTTTGGCAAGTGGCTCTTGCCACTGTTTTTGCGGTAGTTATTGCCAAAGAAGTATTTGGTGGTACTGGTATGAATATTTTGAATGTGGCCATGACAGCCAGGGCATTCTTGTATTTTGCTTACCCAGCACAAATTTCGGGTGATCAGGTATGGACATATTTAGGAGATAAAGCCCCAGTTGATGGTTTTTCAGGAGCCACAGCGCTTGCAGTAGCTTACAATGCTGGTGTAGAAGGAGAAAATGTAACTTCTGCCTTAAATACACACAACGCGGCTATAGGGGACAGTTTGTATGGTTTTGCCAATCTGTTTATTGGCTGGATCCCAGGTTCTATTGGAGAAACTTCTACTTTGATGGCACTTATTGGTGCAGCCATCCTGATCGGTACTGGAGTAGCAAGCTGGAAAATCATTGTCAGTGGTTTTGGTGGTGCTTATTTAATGGGCTTGGTAATGAATATGTTTGCTGTGAATGAGTATATGGCAATGCCTGCAGAGTACCACTGGGTAATAGGTGGCCTCGCATTTGGCGTAGTCTTTATGGCCACTGACCCTGTCTCTGCAGCACAAACTGAATTGGGTAAATGGATTTATGGATTTTTGATCGGTGTTCTGACGGTAATTATCAGGGTAACCAATCCGGCTTATCCAGAGGGAATTATGCTCGCTGTTCTATTTATGAACGTGTTTGCACCGTTGATCGATCATTATGTAGTAAAAGCTAATAAAAACAGGAGGTTACAACGTGCAACAGTCTAACGCTTATATCATTACTTTCTCAGTAATCCTGACCGTAGTTTTGGGGTTATTGTTGTCCGGTACTTCTCAGGTCTTAGCGCCTATTCAAAAGAAGGCCGTAGAACTAGATACTAAAAAACAGATTTTAGGTGCGGTTTTGGCTCCTTCTGAAATAAGAAGTATGAAACCGGATGAAATCCTTGATTTCTATGATAATCGAATCACGTCTAAGGTGGTGGATATTGAAGGGAATCTGCTAGAAAAAGATGAAAGTGGTAACCCGATAATTGCAGAAAACGTAAACGTTGCTAAGAATTACAAAATGGCCCCTGAAAAAAGGATGTATCCTATGTTTGTGTTTCACAAAGAGGGTAATCCTGAGGCAGTGGAGGCCTATATTGTGCAAGTTTATGGCGCTGGACTATGGGATGAAATATGGGGTTTCCTTGCTCTTGACACAGACCTGAACACTATTGCTGGTGTCACTTTTGGACACAAAGCAGAGACTCCTGGTTTGGGGGCAAGAATCACTGAAAATGCTGTTCAGGACAGGTTCCGTGGAAAGAGGTTATTTGATGATGGTGGTAACTTCCAATCTGTAGCGATGCAGAAAGGTGAAGGTAGAGATTATTCTGATGATGACCATAAAGTAGATGGTTTATCAGGTGCTACCATTACCGCTAATGGTGTGAATGCGATGTTTAGAAATTATCTTCAGGCCTACAAAGCCTATTTCGATAAACTGAGAGATTCAGGCGCTAGTGAATCGCTAGCACTTAATTAATTGTGGACTATATAAATCTGGAATAATGAGTACAGAAACAGCACAGGCAGAAGTTAAAAAACCCGCTGAAGGTTTACTGTCTAAAAGAAGAAAGAAATTCATTACGGATCCTTTGGTGGACAACAACCCGATTACCATTCAGGTATTGGGGATCTGTTCCGCACTAGCGGTAACCACACAGTTGCAACCCACATTGGTTATGGCTATATCCGTAATTTTCGTGATGGTGATGGCAAACCTTACTATCTCACTTTTGAGAAACACCATTCCTTCAAGGGTCAGGATTATTGTACAGCTTGCGGTTATTGCTTCCCTTGTAACTTTGGTTAATGAGGTTTTGAAAGCTTTTGCATTCGACATGTATAAGGAGCTTTCAGTATTTGTAGGTTTGATTATTACCAACTGTATCGTAATGGGTAGGTTGGAAGCTTTCGCTCTTGGTAATAAACCATATGATTCTGTCTTGGATGGTTTTGGTTCTGCATTGGGCTATGCTTGGATAATCCTTGCAGTGGCCTTCTTTAGAGAATTGCTTGGTTCAGGATCCGTTTTTGGAGTACCTGTATATGATAGTATCTCAGGATTATTTGGAGAAGACTTCAGCTTAGCAACCAATGGTCTAATGGTATCTCCGGTTGGAGCATTTATCATATTAGGTTTGATCATTTGGGTACAGCGTACAAAAACAGGCTATGTAGAACATAATTAATCAAGGTCATGGAATTAATTAATTTAGGAATAAAATCGATATTTATTGAAAACATGGTTTTCGCTTATTTTTTGGGGATGTGTTCATTCTTGGCCGTTTCAAAAAAAGTAAGCACTGCCCTTGGTCTTGGTACGGCTGTAATTTTCGTATTGACAGTTACGGTTCCTACTAACTGGCTATTGAATGAGTATATCTTGAAAGAGGGTGCTTTAGCTTGGTTAGGAGAGTCAATGGCTACCATTGACTTGTCTTTCTTAAGATTTATCATGTTTATTGCCATCATTGCTGCAATGGTGCAGCTGGTAGAGATGATAGTGGAAAAGTTTGCTCCGGCCCTTTATGGTGCCTTGGGTATCTTCCTTCCATTGATCGCGGTAAACTGTGCCATCCTTGGAGGATCTCTTTTCATGGCTACAAGAGATTACACTTTAGCTGAAGCTGGCGTTTACGGATTTGGTTCAGGTGTTGGTTTCTTTTTGGCTATGGTGGCTTTGGCTGCTATCAGAGAAAAATTAAAGTATTCCAATGTGCCAAACGGATTGAAAGGATTGGGCATTACCATGTTGTTGACCGGACTTATGGGCGTTGCCTTTATGTCCTTTATGGGAATTGACCTATAAAAAAAGAACTTAAATTAATATAAATACAAAAGCCTTGGGTGAAAACCCAGGGCTTTTTTAGTAACGATCGGATTATGTATGTTTCGGGTTTAACCTTTCCAACTCCCAAATTTACCAGCCTGATAATCTTGGTAAGCTTGTACGATTTCTTGCTGTGTATTCATTACAAAGGGGCCTTGAGCTACCATTGGTTCATTGAAAGGTAAGGCATGGCCTAAAATCACCACACTGTCCTCACTTGCCTCAAAGGAGAGCTGTTCTCCATCATTGTTAAATTCTACCAAATTTCGGAATGGAATTTCTTCACCCATTATTTTTACTGCACCTCTCACGATATAAAAGAAAATATTTTCCTCTGCTGGTATGTTTTTAGTGAGTTTGCTTCCTTTTTCCAGATGGATAGTGCTTAAGGAAATTGGAAATAAAGTATCAAATGATCCTTTTTGCTCCTCCCATTGGCCTGCTATCAACTGAACGCTTATTTTCCCATCTTCTAAAGGAAACGTGTTGATTTCCTCCTTTTGTAAACCAATGTACCTGGGTTCAGTCATTTTAAATTTAGCGGGTAAGTTGACCCACAGCTGAAGGATTTCAAGTGGGCCACCTTCTTTTTTGAATTGATCTGAGGAGACCTCGGCGTGGATTAGGCCTTTACCTGCGGTCATCCATTGAATGCCTCCTGCCTCAATGACCGATTCATGACCTCCTGAGTCTTTATGCATGATGTCACCTTCAAGTATGAATGTAACGGTTTCCATTCCTCTATGTGGGTGAGGGCCGAAAGGAAGACCATTGTTGTGCCGTGGGTATTCTTGATAACCATGATGGTTCAAAAATATGAAAGGGTCAATTTGTCGTAACCTCGCAGATGGCAAAGGGTTGTAGGTAATTAAATCAGCTATAGGATGATAAGCTGCTTGGTGTATAGCTTTTATTGTTCTCATATAATATTTCGTGTCTATACATATAATGGAAAATCAGGTTATTTTGTTCCAAATATTAAAAAAATAAAGGATGTCCAGATCATTTGATCCATGGACATCCTTTTCTTAAGTTCTCCTCTTAAGGGGGGATATTTCTTGCCGCAATTATTTTAACCAAGCAAGGGTTACTTCATCTGGGGCTTTCATGCGATCTGCTAATCTCATATAGCGATCTGATAGGTTGGAAAGGTAATCTTGTGCCTTTGCTGCCATATCAGAAAGTCCTGTTAGGTTTTCGATTTTCCACAGTTTGACCAAGTGATCAATGATTCTTGCGTAATCCCATCCGGTATATACGCCAATTTTTTGAGTGATGGCAGAGAATTGATCAAATAAGGAGGGATTGCTTCCACCGTGGCCCATTAAAACTGCCGGCATCACGATCTGCTTTCTCATCATTTTTTCAAAAGCCAAAATGGCTCCACTTGGGTCTATTTCAAAAATCTGCGTCATAAAGCTTTTATAAGCCTTCTCGTGTCTCGCCTCATCACCTGCTATGGTCTTACAAATTCGGGCAAGAACATCGTCTCCTGCCTTATCTGCTAACTTTCCTGTATTCACATGAGAAATTTTTGTTGCTCTTTCCTGGAAGGATGTATAAATGATGGCTTGATAAGGGTCTTTTTCAGAACGGGGATCAAATCCATTATAAATGAGTCTGTGGATGGTTTGTTCCACTTTTTTCATGTCAGCTCTTCCGGAAAGGTAGAGGTATTTGTTCAGTAAGTCACCGTGTCTGTTTTCTTCAGCTGTCCAGGCTTTGGACCATTTTACCCATCCGGAATTGCTTAAAAGGTTTCCTTCTACGTTGATGCCTTCCAATAAATTGAAATAGGTCTGATAACTTGGAAGTGCTTCTTCTGTGATCATGTTCCCAATAAGGGAAGTGATTATGGTATCAGGAATATTGGCTGCCCTTTCCTGCAATTTTTTGACTTCTTCAAAAGCATTTGGTTGGCCCATATCCGGCAAAAAATCCGAAGGCTGCCAGCATTCATCGGGATCAACAAGAATGTTTTCTACTGCATGTTTTACATAGCCATCTAATTGGGAGATGACTTCCATGTTTTTTTCCAATTCGTAATTGATAGACTCTGATTTGTTCATAAATTAAGGATGCCTTTACTTGATATGTGGGTTTGCCCGGACATTCTAAGCTTAGGGCTTTGTACTGTTAACTCTATAAAGGTAAGGACAATAAATGGATTATAATGCCAAGAAACCCAATTTCTCATTTGAGTTTCTGGTTTTTGGATTATCTTTTCATGACCCATAAGCGCTGATCAAAACCGGCTGGGGATGTTTCTTTTAAGCGCTTAGCAATTTTATCGAGATACATGGTGTTGTAACGCAATCGACTGATATAGTTGGGCAGTTCTGGATCACCATTCCAGCAATGTTCTGCCCGATCCCCATATAAGACTTCTCCTCTATAATAAGGATCAGTAGTACCTTCCAAGAAATCCTCTGTCAAGTAAACGGCATTGTTCAGGTAGTAATTGTCCATGTCCCCGCAATAGATGTGGATTTTACCTTCCAGACTTTTGCCAACCTTTGTCCAATCCCTTTCCATAATGTACCTGAGGTCATAATTTTCCTTCCAATAAGCTGCTACTTCTTTATTTATCTCTCCTGTGTATTTGTCCCAGATGGGCATAGGATAACCATCATCGCCAACCGGGGAATAGACCGCCTGCCATATATCCCATTGGTCACCGGACCTACTTTTTGTCCCTCCTAAAGCCAGTTCTTTATAGTTCATGTCCTTCAACATGGCGGATACATGACCCAGGTAATTTCTTTTCCCTACCCTTTCAGTGGTTCTGAATGGACCTTTGATATAATACGCATTGTCATCTTCGTATATATTGACTGTAGTGTAGGCCCGAAAGTCTATGGGATCCGGGCAAGCAGCAAAACAGCCATTATATTCCTCAGGATATTTTACCTGTACGGCAAGGGCTTCCCAGCCCCCAGTGGAACCTCCATAGGTAAATCTTGCCCATCCTTCGCCAATTCCCCTAAATTCTTTTTCAATGTGCGGGATCAATTCATAGGTAATGGCATCTCCATAGGGGCCTATATTTTCAGAATTCACAGCATAACTGTCGTCGTAAAATGGGTTGGCATGTTGGATTTGAATAACAATAAATTTGGGGAAGTCAGGTGAAATCCATGTGAGGTAAAAATCATAGGCTTCTTGTTGTTGAATTTTGTTATACCCATAAATATTGAACCTTGGGCTGTAATCTTCTTCTAGCTTTTCATCGGGGGGAATGGTCCTGAATCCTTCAAAGTCTGAAGGGAAATGGCCATGATAAATCATCAAGGGATAGTACTCATCCTTATTTTGCTCAAAATCCCTAGGTAGTAATACATGTACTCCCAAAAACATGTCTCTGCCCCAAAATTCGGAAAGCAAATCACTCTTTATTTTGATATGTTTGATAAATTCTGTGTCTTCAGGTTCCTTTACAGGCGGGTTAATCTGATCTATCTGTATGTTAATACTATTTTTACCATCCCATTTTACTTTTTGGGGTCGGCTGAAGATGTTACCCGGTGTACGGTTCCATTGCCTACCTTCCCATTGGTCCATGGGCATTTTAATGCTATGTCCATCAGCCCTGTCAAAAGTTTCGTATTTTATGACATAAGCTTGGACCCAATAATCGCCTTGAGGGATGTCTTTCCAATTTTCTTTAGGATAGCCGAATGCTTCCATGTTAAAGTCGAAGTCTTTTCCATTTTGGTAATTTTCAAAATCTATTCCGATTACCTGTGCCGAGCCTACCTCATCACTTATGGCAAAGCGTGGCTCCCGATCATCATTGTGATGCAAAATCAGTAGCAATCTGCCATCATGCAGGTCGGCCTGTAAATCCGTTGCAATGCTAATGGAAACATTTGGCCCTTCGTTCCCTTTACAGGCAATCAAAAGGATAGAAAATAGGATGATAAGGATACGCATGCTTTTTTCTTATCAATATAATTAAAAAAAGATTAAGGATATGAAAATTGATATTACCTATTCGCATCATATTCGAATGTGAATTTTTCAGCTACTTTTTTTACCGCTTATAAATCTCCCTCACTTGAAACAAAATGAAAATCTTATTTTAGAGCATTAACCAAATCAAACCATGAAAAAAATACTATTTACTGTGTTTTGGATAAGCCTTATTTGGGCTTGTCAGCCAAAAACTACGGAAGTAGATTACACAGCACTTTCGGATGAGGAAAGAATGGAATTGGCAATAGAAATGGCTCATAAAACCATTATCGTAGATGGTCATATGGACTTGCCTTTCAGAATGTACAATATGGGGCATGATATGCGAGGGGAGGTATTTGATTTTATAAGCAGAAGCAATGAAGGGAATATCGATTATGTAAGGGCCAGGGAAGGAGGAGTTGATGCGCCTTTTATGGCGATATATATTCCAGCTTCTTATCAAGAAACTGGTGGAGCAAAGGGATTGGCTGATACCTTAATTATGATGGTGGAAAGGATGGTAGATACTTGGCCTGACAAGTTGGCTTTGGCCAGATCCCCTGAAGAAATTGAAGCTAATTTCAACAAGGGGTTACTTTCTTTACCCATGGGGATAGAAAATGCGGCCGCTATTGAAGATGACCTCTCCAACATTGAGTATTTCTACAATAAGGGTATCCGCTACATGACCCTTACGCATGGAAAAGATAATTTAGTAGGTGATTCTTCTTATGATGATTCCGAGACCCATGGCGGATTGAGTGAATTTGGTGAAAAGGTGGTTTTGGAAATGAATAGGTTGGGTATGATTGTGGATGTATCCCATATTACAGATAAAACTTTTTTTGATGTGGCTGAAGTGTCAAAAGCCCCTCTTGTGGCCACACACAGCTCAGTAAGGGCATTCACGCCTGGGTTTGAGAGGAATGTTTCTGATGAAATCATCCAAAAAATAGCAGAACGAAACGGTATGGTGATGATTACATTTGGCGGTAGTTTTCTGGATCAGGCTTATGCTGACGCTAATGCAGAAAACAGGAGGCATATTCAGGAATGGCTAAAGGAAAACAATTTAAATTATCGTGATGAGGCAGCTCAAGCCTATATCAGGGAATACACCGCAGACAAAAAGCCTATTGTAACCGTCTCCAAAGTAGTTGATCATATTGATCATGTCGTCAATCTTGTAGGTGTAGATTATGTTGGCTTAGGCTCAGACTTCGACGGTGTGGGAGATACCCTTCCGGAGGGTTTGAAAGATGCCTCCATGTATCCGAATATTTTAGCGGAATTATTGAAACGTGGATACAGTGTAGAAGATATAGAAAAAATATGTTACCGTAATTTCTTCCGGGTTTGGAAAGAAGTGGAAAAAGTAGCGGTAGATTGAGATCAAGCCATTCCTTTATATTTGGAAT
>NZ_AMGM01000064.1 GCF_000298295.1 Cecembia lonarensis LW9 | reverse complement strand
ATAAGGATAAGTTAATGATTTGGAATGATGGGCATCTTCCTGATGATTGGACCATTCAAACACTTTTGGATAAGCACTCATCAAAGCCATTCAACCCAGATATTGCAAATGCACTTTTTCGCAGCGGATACATTGAATCTTGGGGTCGGGGTATTTCGAAAATGACAGAACAGTGCTTTAATTTTGGACTTCCTGCGCCCTTGTTCTTTTTTAAAAGTTCGGGTTTTTGGGTAGAGTTTAGAAAAGACATATATACATACAACCAACTTAAAGAGCTTGGGCTAAATGAACGACAGATTAAAGCAGTACTTTTCGTAAAGGAGAATGGTAAAATTAATAACAGTGACTACCAGACTTTAAATAATGTATCAAAAGCAACTGCCACAAGAGACCTTACTGAACTTGTTGAAAAATTTAAAGCATTGGACAGAACTGGAGAAGTTGGAGCAGGAACAACCTATATTTTGATTGGCTCATAATTGGCTCAATTGGCTCATAGGCAAAATAAAAAAGAGAAGTAAATGAACGGAGAAAAACACCTAAGCGATAACAGCGTGTATGAAAAATAGCGGGATTAGTACTAAATCAAAGGTCAGTACTTTTAATAAAAGTCAGTACCGAATCGAAAGTGAAGCGCTTTTTAATCCGCTACTTCTCATACACGCAAACCGTTATGGGCAAGGCTAGAAATCCAGAGGCTAAATAAAAACTTCAGACAAAGATTAATGACTGATAGAACTTTCATAGAAGACCAAGATTTAGTTGAAAAAATGCTAAAGAAATTAACACCTCTAAACGAAAGTTCAGGTTGGCAATGCGAACTTTTTATTGATAAAACGACAAATCAAAAATGGGAAAAATACCAATTTGAATTATTGGAAGCTGATAATGATGGAATTGGATTAAGACGTTTTCCATATCCTTCGACCAAAGAAATAATTAGAATCGCTTTAACTTCAAAATATTTTGATGAAATAGACGGAGCTTCAGGTCTGCTACTTGATATGGAATTTGACAAAGTTGAGTTTAGAGAAATGCTAATTTCTGAAATAGAAAAGAACATTAATAACATTGATAAAGACCGATTTGAAATTATTTACAACAGAGCAGAATTGTATGAAACATTAAACAAGAGGGAAGTATTAGGAAAACATTATAAACAAATAGAAAAAGACGCGGAATATTTCAAAGAATTAATGGCTAAAGCCGAAGGTCTTAGGCAAAGATTAAAACAAATTAAAAAATAGCAAGTAGTAAAACAACAATCTTAAGGTCCGAAAGAAAAGGAAACCCAGCCCATAACATCACCTTGGATACAGCGGGCGGTTAATAGTAAATTGGAAGTTCAGTATCTTTAAGAAGTTAGGAGTAGGCTGGAAGAGAACGGCTCCGAAGGCCCGCCGTTTCCAAGCTGAATCCCGTTATGGGCAAGGCTAAACAACCGACCGTTGAAGAAAAGTATTGATAGATAATTTATAAAACCTATGGGTGACAATGTAAAAATAAATTCGGTAGAAGATTACTTCAATGCACAACCTGAAAATGTAAAAAATGCTTTACTTCAAATAAAGCGTTGTATTTTAAAGGTTGTTCCAGAGGCAAAGGAATTGTTGAATTATAACATTCCAGCATTTGCCTTGATAGAAGATGGAAAAAGAGAACAACAAATTATGATAGCAGGTTATAAAAATTACGTTGGACTTTATCCTCACCCAACCACTATCGAAAAATTTGAAGAAGAACTAAAAGATTACAAAAAAGGTAAAGGTTCTGTCCAATTTCCAATAGACAAACCTTTGCCCGTAGAACTGATTGTAAAAATGGTTGAATACAGATTAAGCCTATTAACCTAATTATGAATCCACAAGTAGACAAATATCTCATTGACGGCTGTATGCGTTGCAAATATGGCGGAACACCACAATGCAAAGTTCGTAATTGGGTTGAAGAATTAGAATCACTAAGACAAATTGTTTTAGAAACAGGTTTGAAAGAAGAAATAAAGTGGGGCGTACCTGTTTACACCAATAAAGGTAAAAACATAGTAACTGTAAACGCCCTTAAAGAATCGGCAAACATAGGCTTTTTCAAAGGAGTTTTACTAACTGACAAACACAAAATACTTAAACAACAAGGAAATTTGCAGTCAGACAGAATTGTAAAATTCACCAATGTTAAAGACATAGAAAAAGTAAAAGATGTTTTAGAAGAATACGTTTTGGAAGCGATAGAAATTGAAGAAAGTGGAAAAAAAGTAGAATTCAAGAAAAATCCTGAACCCATTCCTGACGAACTTCTTAAAGCATTTGAACAAGACCCTGCATTTAAGCAAGCATTTTACGCATTAACAGCAGGACGACAAAGGGGCTATATCATTCATTTTTCACAACCCAAGCAATCACAAACAAGAATCGGACGAATAGAAAAATACAAGGAACAGATTTTTAACGGAATAGGACTGAATGACAAGTATAGTTGTTAACGACAGAAAAGAAGCTCAGCCCATAACAGCACCTACACGCAAGCAGGGGTTTCGTGCTTCGTAGGACAGGAAAGTGCTAAATTTAAAGTCCAGTTCTTCGTAGGTAGTTTAGTGGTAAAAATCCCTGCCTGCGTGTAGCTGCAAAACGTTATCGGTCAGGCTAAAACGACACTTCACAGGCGCAATAACGACCTTCAAAAATAGAACCATATGAAGCTAAAAATATTTTACTCTTGGCAGACAACAACAAATACTAAATACAATAAGAATTTCATTTTAACCTGTATTGAAAAGGCTGTTAAGAAGGTTAAATTAAAACCAGAACTTAAGGACGTTGAATTTGTCATTTTAGAAGGAGTTACGGGAGAACCAGGCTCGCCTCAAGTCGCCTCTAAAATTGCAGACGAAAGAATTCCAACTTCCGACATATTTATTTCTGACCTATCTGTAGTTAACCAAATTAGTTATTTTCAAAAAATTGTACGCAAAGTTGTCGGGGACAAATTCAAACCATTTCAAAACAACAATGTAATTTATGAACACGGTGTAGCTTACAATGCGATTGGACTTGAAAAAATGATTGGGATATTAAACACAACGTATGGTTCACCAAATGAAAATCCCGACAACATTCCGTTTGACTTAAAACATATTAGATTTCCTATAGAATATAAATACTCGGAAAAAACTAAAAATAAAGATGATGTTCAAAAGAAATTAGTTAACGATTTAGCATCAGCGATAAAAGAAACAGCAAAATTTGCATTGCAGAGTCAAAAAAGTAAATTTCACCCATTACAAGTTTGGAGTGATTGGGAAAAAAGTATTTTGACACCACAGCAATTTATTCCAAATGAAAAAACAAAAGAAGTTGCAAATTCTGTTCTTGAAGGTATAGATAATCTTAGTCAGACAATTAGGAATTTAGGATTATCAGGTTTAGGTAAAACAAGAATTTTACTAGAAATATTCAGACCAGACATTTCTGATGAAAAATCAATTTTGCTTTCAAGTCGTGTGCTTTACATAAATTGTAACCTCTATCCTAACGCTGAGTTTCAAACTATCGTTTCTAAAGCAATTTCTGAACAAACCAATCCCATCATTATTTTAGACAATTGTTCTACATCAGTTCATAGACAATTACTTCAACTTACAAACCGAGTAGGCAACAAAGCATTTATAATCTCACTTGATTCTAATCCTGAAGAAATTGAAAGCAATAGAATCAATGGTGTAAATTATATCATCATAAAAAAAGAAGAACTTTCTACAGTTGTTGATGAATTGCTTTCAAGTAGATTTAACAATTTAGACGAAGAAAGCAGGAAAAAAATTAAAGACTTCTCACAAGGAATACCGTTAATGGCAGTTTTACTTGCTGAAAGCGTTAACAATGGTGAACAGTTTATTGGCAAATTAGACGACAAAGATTTGTTAGATAAACTCCTTGGAACAAAAGGAAAGGAACAAGAGTGGCGAAGTATTCTAAAGTCTTGTTCAATGTTTAGCTATTTTGGTTTTGAAAATGAACTCGAATCGCAGTACAAGTTTATAGCTACAAATCAAAATGTTACTATATCTAATAATACGGAACACGTTAGAATTAGTACTTTTTTAGAAGTTGTAAAGCATTTTAAGGCTAGAGAAATTTTTGAAAAGCAAGGACGATATTTGAGTATTAGGCCTTTCCCTCTTTCAATGGCATTAGCAGTTGAATGGCTGGAAACTTGTACATCTGATAGAATGCTACAAGTAATCGTAGATATATCTAATCTTGAAGAGCCACATAGAAAGCAATTGATAAATTCACTTGCTGAGCAAATGAAATACCTTGACTATAATGAAAAGGCTGTAGAAATTGTTGATAAAATTGTAGGGGCTGAAAGCCCTTTCGATAATGCGGAAGTTTTAAATACAGAGTTGGGTTCACGCCTCTTCCGCTCTTTTGTAGAAGTGAATCCCATTGCTGTTTCCCAAAATTTTAAACGCCAATTTTTAAACAAATCCACAGAGGAATTACTGAAAATTGAAGCAGGGCGAAGAAACATAGTTTGGACTTTAGAAAAATTGTGTTTCGATAAAAGAACATTTTCTGATAGTGCAAAAGTTCTTTTAGGATTTGCAATTGCAGAAAACGAAACTTGGGCAAACAATGCCACAAGTCAGTTTCTACATCTATTCAATGTACATCTTTCAGGAACAGAAGCTGACTTGAGTGAAAGATGGAAAATAATTGAGTGGTTGTTAAATAAAGAAGATAAAGCCTATTATGATTTTGCGATTAGAGCGATGAAGATAGGTTTGAATTTTGGACACGCAAGTAGAATGGGCGGTGCAGAACAACAAGGTAGCAGGAGATTAGTTGACAACAATCCTACTTGGAATGAGATAGATGAATATTGGAGAAACATTCTCAATAAGCTACTTGAAATCATTAAATCAAAAAATGAATATTCTGATTTAGCAAGTGAAGCTATTGCAAATAGCACTAGAACGATGTTTCATATAGGTATGGGTAAATTGATATTGCCATACCTGAAAGAAGTTTCAGAGTTAAAAAACAATGATTGGGACAGTGGCTTAAAAGGGTTGAAGTTTGCACGAAAATATGAAAAGTATTCTATTCCAGAAGCGCAACTTGAAGAAATCAACAACTTGATTCAGTTACTCACAAAAACAGATTTCTCAACTAAATATTTGTCATTATCAAGCTCTTATCATTTGGATAATGATGAAACCTATTCAAGTGAAAAAGTAATTGAAGCAATAATCAATTTGGCTGATGAATTCATTGCAACTGAAATTTCTTGGGAAGAAACTTTTCCTATGTTTTATAAGAATCAACAAGTTTTTTCATTTCATTTTGGTAAACGATTATCTGAATTGCTTAAAGATGATAAAACAAAAATCAATCGTTTTATTGATTACTCATTAGAAGTTATTTCCGAGATACCACAAGAAGAAAGAAATTATACAGTTCTTGGCGGTTTCATTGCCAATACAAGTGATGAAATAAAGAAAGAATTTTACTTGAAATTGTTCCAATCCTCTGAATTTAGTAGTCAATTATTTTACTTTTTATCAATTGATAAATCGGGCAAAGAATACTTTGATTTATTATTTCAACTGATTGACAAAAAAGGTTTTAATGTAAACAGTTTTTACGCTTTTACATATAGTAACGCATTATCTCAACTAACTTTCGAAGAATTAAATTCTTTCAGTGAAAAACTATTTACATACGGTGATGAGGGATATGCAGTTGTTTTTGATTTATTTGCTGACCTTAGCTATAATGATGAAGCAAAGAAAAAGTTGCTTAAACCAATCTATAAAAAGTGTATTTTAAATTTAGGATTTAACAGAAAATTCAGACGTCAATTAGACGATTTTAAATGGACTGAAACTATTTCATTTATATTATCTGACGAAACGGAAGCTGACTTTGCTATATTTATAAACAAATCGGTAATAGAATCTATCACTTGGGAGAACTCATATCATCTTGACCATTACATTCAACGAGTCTATGAAATTTTATTGAAAGTTCATTTCAAATCAATTTGGCCTGACTTATCAGACGCATTGCTTTCAAGCGAAGAAAAATACATTAAATTTTATGGACTGAAACATATTTTGGGTTCTCGTATTGGTGGAGTTGGGAGGAGTGTTGGAGTTTTATTTGACGGTGGCATTGATTCTATTTTTAATTGGTGTACAGACAATAAGCCACTTGCCCCGTCAAGATTAGCTGAACTAATACCAATTTTTGACAACAACAATACAGACTATGCAAAATGGCATCCTATTGCTCTTAGACTTATAGACCAGTATGGTGACATAAAAGAAGTTCTGAGTAATCTAAGTTCTAATATGGGGACATATTCTTGGACAGGTTCTGTTGTTCCTTTACTTGAATCTAAAAAGGAGTTATTTAAGCAATTAACAAATCATAAGACAGAATTAGTGAAAGAATGGGCAACATCTTACATTGGCTATCTTGAAAAGGATATTGAAAGAGAAAGAAATAGAGATGAAGAACATTTTATTTAAAACAAGGAATGAAGAGAATGGGATTTGAAATGACAGATAGAAAAGCCCGAACCGATAACAGGCGTTTGGCTCAATGGCGGGTTACGTAGTTAATTGAACATTCTACCTCGCATCATTTTTTGTGGTATATTGACAGTTTTGTGCTCCGAAATCCGCCACTGCGCCAAGCGCCAAAACGTTATGCACCATTAAAAAACAAAACAATGATAGTTAAGCAATTTGTATTAACAGTACTACTTACGGCTTTTTCACTTACTGCTTTTGCTACCGACTACTACAAAGCCAAGACAACCTTAAACATTAGGAGTGGGGCTGGAACAGGTTATTCAATATTATTTACAATAGGTAAAGGAGAAGAAGTTGAAATAATTTCCAAAAAAAATGATTGGTTTGAGATTAAGTATAATGAAAATACAGGCTATGCTTTCTCAAAATATTTAGAATTCTCCCATTCATTGGATAACGGATTGTCAAGCGAAACTGAAATGAATACGAGGAACAAGCATCAGAATTGGGTATTTGGTGTAGTAATAGTTTCTGTCTTGATGATTATTATACTTTTGTTAATTGGGCGTAATAAAAAGGAAATCAGAACAGAGTCGAGGGAATCAATAAAATATAGTAAAGGTGTAATAACGGATGAAACATTAAACAAATCTACAGCTTTTGATAATAGACAAGTAGCTGACATGTTTGAAACGTCAAAAATGGCAAAGAAAGAGCCAAGCTTGTTTATTTACGGTCTTATTTTTTCTCTTGTAGGTTTAGTTATTGGTTATTTAATTTATGGAAAAGTCCCTTGGTTAGGTGAGTATATTAGACCAGATGTTTTTTTTGGAATTAATGGAAATGATGATGACTTTGAAAGCATGATAAGGAATGCCATTATTGAACCAATAAGACAAAAGATACTTATTTCTGCAATTATAGGAGGTATTGTTGGTCTTGTAATTGCGTTATTGAAAAGACAAAAATCATGAAACAACAACTTTTATCGACGTTTTTAATTTTTTTGACAGTTTCGATTGGGAACGGTCAAAATATTCTTAAAAAGAAAGACGTATCGATGCGCCTTGACCTGATAATAACTAACATTGAAAATAAGGAATATGAAAAATCAATGGGAATTTTTTACAATAATCAAGAAGTAATTTCAGAAGAGAATATTAAAAAGGGAGACCTTGAAAAGTATAAATTAATAAAAAATACGTTAGAACAAAAAAAGCAAGAATTTGATAGGAATAAAGAAATCGTCCATACTTATCAAAAAGAATTTCATTCAGAAAATTACTGCTTTGCGGTCGGTCTTCTTGACTTAAAATTAAGTAGTGAAAACTCCTATGAAGAAACACAAAGAATTCAAAACAACCTGTACAAACCATTAACTCAAGCTAAGCAAAAGTGTGATGATAATTCCAGAAATATTCTTGACTGGGAAAGAAATTATCAAACCAAGGATTTTGAGAGCCTATACAAAATTATGGATGTAAATCTGTCTGATAAAAAATACTTCTTTCAAAGCGACTTAAGAAAATTAGAAATATTGCAGAAAAACATTGAAGATAAATTTCAAGTCTACTATACTGTTAGAAATCAATTAGTTGATGGTACAAAAGAAAAATTAAAATTACCAGTCAATTTAAAAACCCTATCATATGACCAATCTCGAAGATATATACAAGAACTTACCCATATATTAGAAGTAGCAAATTCTGAACTCCAAAAATTAGAAGGTAATAACCCAAATATTATTCAAGAATTTGAAACTTTAAGACCTCAGATTTTAAATAAATTAGAAGATTTACAAAATATTAGTAACTTAATCAAGCCTTTCTCTCAATCTGAACTATCGAAATATCTAACCTCTCAGGAGGAAAAGATGACAATTGAACAGATATATCAACACTTTAAAAAAGTTGACTCAAAGTTAGTTAAGAGTGATGAATGGGCAGAAATGCCTGATTTTCAAGCTATTTTTGAATTAAATGTGTTTGAATACTATAATCTGAATAATGAATATGACTCGGAATTGAAAAAGCAGGTTTTTGAAAAAACAAATGAATACCAAAATTACCGGAAAGATTTAATACAAAAAAGAGATGAAATTTTAGCCAATTTTTACTATCACAAAGGTTTTAATAGTGTAAGGGGAGAAACTTTTACAACCAAACGAATGAATTTAAATGGCACATCTCATTTTGTTGTTAATTACGATTTAAAAAAGAAAGGCTTTCCCATTTCGATTGGGGATGTACTGCCATATTATTGTTCAGTTTCATTCATGCCAAAAACAATATCTCATCTTGAATTCCCTTCCCTTCCAACATCAAAAGTCTATGACCTGACTGCAAATAGTGAAAATAGTTATCGTGAGATATTTTTAATTAATGTTTCAGAGGAAGTTGCACTCGAGATGGAAAATAATCGTTCTAATATTGAGACTTTGTTACTTTTTCAGATAAAGGGAATTGAAAAAAGGAGATTAAATGATATTGATTTTAGAAATGAAAAGAGAAATAATAATGGGTGTAAAGAATTAGTAGATGTTTTTGCTACGAATAACCTAAGGCTTATCGTTTTTAACAAATCCACAAATAAAATATATTTTGATAAAGTTTACTAGGCATTCAATATTTATCAACTAACCAAACAAAGATATGAATTCAATTGAATTTGGAGATAAAGTTAGGCACAAGACTAACAATGATTATAATGTTCATCCAATGGATGTTATGGAAGTCGATGAAAACAAAGTCCTTTGCAGTTATTTCGACCGTATTGAAAAAACAATTAAAGAAAAATGGTTTAATTATTCTGATTTAGAACTCATTTCTAAAACAGAAGGAGGATTTTTTTAAAATAGAATTCCCACTAAATGGGCAACTTTAAAAGAATAACGGTGCATAACAGCACCTAAGAAAACATGGGGCGGTCAGTGGAATCATACAGGGTTATTCCTCGAACTAACCTTTTCTGCGGTGGGAAGGAAATTGCTCCGAAATGCCCCACGTTTCTTAGCTGCGGACCGTTACCACCAATATTAAAACGACAAACAAAATGAAACAATTAACAGTAATCTTATTATTACTTTTTTCCTTTAAGGCTTTTTCACAGGAAGATTCCAAATTAGACAAGAAGTCGCCAGAACTCACTTTTGAAAATATCCTGAACTTTGAAAAAAACAATGCCAAACTTTCAGATTTTAAGGACAAGATAGTAATTCTTGATTTTTGGGCAACTTGGTGTGCGCCTTGTATCAAATCATTTCCACAATTAGAAGAACTTCAAAACAAGTTTGGCGAAGAACTTCAGATTATAACTATAACTGATGACCCAGAAGAAAGAATTAACCGATTTTTAGAAAAAAGGGAAATGAACCTTCCTATTGTTATAGATGAAAAAAGAGAATTGGCAAAAGTTTTCCCACATAGGGCAATTCCGCATACAGTAGTAATTGATAAATCAGGAGTTATTAAAGCCATTACTACTTCTTCAGAAATAACCGAAGAATTAATTTACAAAGTTCTGAATAATCAAGAAGTGAACTTAAAAGAAAAGAAAGACGCAATCGATTTTGACCCGTCAATTCCTCTTTCAGGCAACGAAAATTTTACGTATCAAATTACAATCACACCGTTTAAAGATGGTTATCCTTCTTTTGTAAATACGATGGGAGGCGAAGGCCCTTATAATGGTAGAAGAATAATTGCAACAAACCTTTCGGCAAGACCTCTTTATGAAATTGCTTATCAGTTCCCAACAGGTATAAGGACAATTGTAGAAGTATCGGATAAATCAAAATTTGAATGGAATCGACAGAATGCAATCTGTTTCGACCTAATTGTTCCAGAAGACCTTTCTGAAAATCGATTCAAAATAATGAAACAACATCTTGATATATATTTTGGATACCAATCTATTATTGAAGAAAGAATAAGACCTGTAAAAATACTTAAACAAATAGAAGGAAAGAAAATTGAAATTAATGTGTCTAAAGAAGGAACAGACCCATTTGCAAGTTATGGTGGACGTGGACTATCAATGAAAGGTTCGCCAATAGAGACACTAGCAAGCTTCTTAGAAAGTCAAATTCATAAACCTGTTTTGAACGAGACAGACCTAAGTGGACTATATGATTTGGAAATCCCTTGGTACAACGAAAATCCTGAACAAATTCACGATGAACTTAGAAAAATTGGCTTGGAAATGATAGATGCCGAAAGAAAAATAGAAGTGCTTGTAATAAAGGACAAATAAAAATACAGGTGGTAACATTGCCTAAGAGCAAGCGGGCGGAAAGTGCTAAATTGAAAGTGATTACTTTTAATAAACTTTGGTCGTGGCGGACAGGGAATCGGGTTTTAATGCCCGCCAGCTCTTAGCCTTGACCGTTATCGGTCAGGCTAAAACCAACACACCGACAGTAACTCGTTGACAATTTAGACTAGTTTTCGGACGACCCAACGAACAATTTTAGTAAATTTGAAAATTATATAAATATCAGAATGACAAAGCAAAAACCCGGACTTTTCGGAGTAAAATATTCAAACAGGGACTTTGCCCAAAGCGACACTTGGGGAAAGAACCAGTTTAATTCTTCATTCCCTGCGGGTTTGACAAATTTTCTTGCTTCAAAAAATTTAGACAATGTTTATCTCTATCTTGACAAAGAACTGAAAGTTAAACACAAGAAAATATCAGCGAAAGAACTTTACGGAATTGAACCAAACTCTGACGACTTATTTTTCTCTTTTGAAAGTCCATATACTCCATATCAGCAATTAGTTATTGGAACATTGCCGAGAGTTGATTTAGTAACACAACTAAGAAGTAACGGACAATGTTTGCGACCAATTGAAGTTAAATTAACAGCCTTGCCCGACAATTCTACTTGTAATTTAAGCGAAGAATATTACGGTTGTGAAATTGTAATCAGACCCGACACTATTGTTTATTTAGCTTGCAGTATAGCTTCAAACTTCAAGGACAATAAAAAGGAACTTGCCTCGCTTATCGGAAACAAGTTTGAAAAAATTAGCGATTGGACTGATGGAGCTTCTGTTTGGTCTCACATTACTGAAATGATTGCTGCAATTGACCGAGTAATTCTTTCTGTTTTGGACAAGCAAGAACCTCTACTAATGCAACCCATTTGGAAAACAAACGGCAAATCACCAAAACTATCAGATAATTGTTTGGACGTTTTCATTTGGTCAAACTTTGCTTTTACTCAACTTTTTGTTGATGTAGCAAGGGGTGAATTATCAGAAGGAGCAAACAGAATTACCCGACAAGTAAGAACAATCATTTGGCTGTTTAGAATGCTTTATGATTTTGCAAAACAAGGGCAAATCAATCACCATAAAATTATTGATGAACTTTCTTACAATACCAAAAACGACAAGGCATTTGCTGTAAGTGGTAGAATTACACACAGGTATATGACTTGTGCCGAATTGACAAAACCAAGAATTGAAAAGAAAGAAATCAGAAAAATTATACTTGGTGGTGGACAGAATTTATTAAGTCCAGAAAGACGATTTGATGCAATTATTTATAACTCACCAGAACTATTCACATAATGGAAACAGTAGATTTATTTTCAGGTTGTGGCGGTTTATCGCTTGGTTTTCAAAATGCAGGTTTTGAAATATTAGCGGCATTTGACAAATGGGAACCAGCAGTAAAGGTTTATAGAGATAATTTTAATCATCCAATCTACGATACTGACTTAGGAAGCGAAGAAGGACTAGAATTTGTAAAGAGCCTCAAGCCACAAATGATTATTGGTGGACCTCCTTGCCAGGACTTTTCAAGTGCAGGAAAAAGAGATGAAACATTGGGACGTGCAGACCTTACAATTTCTTATGCAAATATTGTAGCGTCTGCAAAACCTGAATGGTTTGTAATGGAAAATGTTGAGAGAATTACTAAAAGCCACATTCTTAAAGAAGCGTTGCAAATTTTCAAGAAAGCAGGATATGGAATTTCTTATCAAGTTTTAGACGCAAGTTTTTGCGGAGTGCCACAATCAAGAAAACGTTTTTTCTTAGTCGGACATAAGCATTCAACAGACAATTTTCTAAATCCATATTTCAATAAAAATTTGTCAAGCAAACAGATGACTTTGTTTGACTATTTTGGCAAATCATTAGGAGTTGAGTATTACTACCGACACCCAAGAAGCTATGCAAGACGTGGAATTTTCAGCATTTACGAACCAAGTCCCACTATTCGTGGAGTAAACCGACCAATTCCAAAAGGTTACTCAAAACACGAAGGCGACCCAGTTGAAATTTCAGACAAAGTAAGACCACTTACAACAAAAGAAAGAAGCTTAATCCAAACATTTCCCGAAGACTTTATTTTCAACGGTAGTAAAACCGATCTTGAACAGATAATTGGAAACGCAGTTCCTGTAAAACTTGGAGAATATGTTGCAAACTGTATCAAAGAATATATAAGCGACAGACAAGAAAATAAACAAATTACGGTTGGTCAACTTGAACTGACTTATGACGAATGAAAGAAGCCCGAACCGATAACATCACCTATACGCAAGCAGGGGTTTCGTGCTTCGTAGGACAGGAAAGTGGTAAAATTTAAGTTCAGTTCTTCGTAGGAAGTTCAGTGGAAAAAATCCCTGCCTGCGTATAGCTGCGACACGTTATGTGGCATTTAAAAATAAAAGTAACTTTTAATTGACTCAAACGTCATAAATAAAAATAATAATTTATAAAATATGTATTTCAAAACAATTTGCTTTATCGTAATTAGCCTATTTATTGGCACTGTAGCTTTTAGTCAGAAGCTAAATTGGATACCGTTTGAATGGGTTGGAGACAGTGTGTCTGGAAAATATTTTGATAAACTAGCTTTAACCATTCCAGTTTCAATTGATGGTTTACCACATAAATTCAAAATGCAATTTGATTTAGGTGCCGAAACAACTGTAATTTATGGAAAATCCATTGATAAATACCTTGATAAATATCCTAAGCTTAAAAATAAATTAGACTCCACTACAACTTTTATAATAAATGGCCAAGAAAATCCCATGTTTAATAATGTTGGATTGAGTTTAGGTAATGTCTCATTTGGAAAAAGAGATATTGGCTATTTTAAAGATTATGGAGAACCGATTCCGACAGATTCTATTTCTACAAGCACCCAAAAACTTATTGGTACTATTGCACCTGACTTATTTAAAGATAAGTATTTAATCATTGATTATCCTAACCAAAGAATTTCTGTTGCCAAAAAACTACCAAGAAAATTAGTCAAAGTAGATTTTCAAGTTTGTCAAATCGAAGATGGACGTATTACCATTCCTTTGACAATTAATGGTATAGTAGAGAACCTAATGTTTGATACAGGTTCAAGTATTTTTCCTCTAATTACATCCGAGGAGAATGCAAATCAAATATCTGCTGATAACATTATTGATTCACTAAGCGTGAATAGCTGGGGAAATAATGTGACTGTTTATGGAAAAAAGATAATTCCTGAAGTTAAATTTGGCAAAACAATTTTACAACCATCCATTGTTTATTATATTAAAGATGAAATGTTTACCGAGTTCTTTAAACAGCAGAATATTTGGGGGATAACTGGGAACGCTTATTTCTTAAACAATATTGTAATTATCGATTATAAAAATAGCCGTTTCGGAATAAAATAAACGCCACATAACAGCACCTACCCAAAAGTGGCGGTTCAGTGGTTAAATAAAGCATTGTGCTACTATCAAAGTTTGTGCTTAATTGAAAGTGAATCGCTTCGAAATCGCCACCTTCGGGTAGCTGCAAAACGTTGGCATCAATTATGAAACCCAAAGCAATAATATTCATTTTATTTTTGGCAATATCATGTAAGACTGTACAAGAGCCAATTTGCCAATCAAGTTTGGAATCAAAATTTTTGCTTGAGAATGTGGGATTGAAGCCTATAGAAATTTTACCACCTAATAAAGTAATAAGATTCTGGATAGATGGGAGTAGCTCCCTAACAGATGTCTTAACAATAATATTAGACGATACCGGTAACTATGCTGAGTTTATTCGATTTGGTTTTGTTTTTAAGAAGGGGATAATTGGAAAAAAGGTTGCAGGAAAATATGAACAGACTGAAACTTGCCCTTCACAAGGATGGGAAAACTTTTTGAATTCCATTGACTTACATAGTCTATTCAAAATGGAAAGTCGAATTTTTGATGAAGAAGTTGATCCAGCGCCGATGGGTCAACCTATAACAACTTATCTCATTGAAATTAAGATCGATGGGGAGCAGAAAAAAATTGAATTTTTCACTTTTTATCCCTCTCAAAGTTTTGCTGAGAATATGATGGAATACAAAAACTTAGAAAAATTAATTTTAACATCATTTCCACCATTGTTGGAAAAGCTCAGAAATGACCAGAAATTTTATAATTACAGGTTAAGTTATGAATATTAAAAAAAACTGCTGCCAACATCACCTTGGAAGACAGCGGGCGGTTCCAAGTAAATTGAAAGTTTAGTATCTTTAAAAAGTTAGGAGTAGGCTGGAAGAGAACGGCTCCGAATGCCCGCCGTCTCCAAGCTGTATCCCGTTATGCCTCACCCTAAAAGACGACACCACCGACAATAAACGAACAGAAAAATGAAAGACAAAATGCCAACGCTTCTGCAAAATCAAAAGAGCTGCATCCCAACGCTCACAGCCAACGCAATGCAGCACATTTGCTTTTGCCCCAACGCACCCACCAAAAAACAAATTAGTTTCACATAAAATCAATATCTTTGCACTGAATGCAATTTAGATGAGCCGAAAAGCAATAAATAGAATCAAGGTAGTACTGGTTGAGAAGAACCTGAGCAGTAAATGGCTTGCCGAACAACTTGGTAAAAACGAAGCAACAATTTCAAGATGGTGTACTAATGATGTACAACCTCCCTTACCCACATTAGTGAAAATTGCTGAATTAATAAATGTTTCACCTAGAGATTTATTAAACGAGTAATTATGGGAGAGACAATTAAAAATACATCAACGAAAATTCCTTTTAAGGTTTCAGCAAGAACTGCAAGATTAATCGGAAGGGAAAACATTGCAACATCTAAAGGAGCAATAATAGAATTAGTTAAAAATGCATATGATGCTGACAGCGGTATCGCTATAGTATTCTTTGATAATAAGTACTCGACTTTTCTGAGTGAAATGTCAGAAGATCATTTTGAAACATTAGTCAAAAAAGGAATTGATAAGAAATTACTTGATATCATCTATAAGTTTGAAGAAGAAAACTATACTCTCAATTCAAACATTGATGAAGATAAATTACTGACTTTTAAAAAGGCTATTTCTAGATTATCAGTTCTTTACATAATAGATGCGGGTGAAGGAATGACTCAAAATGTAATCCGTGAACATTGGATGACAATTGGCACGGATAACAAATCAAATAATGTTTTTACAAAAACAGGACGAGTAAAAGCAGGTGCAAAAGGTATAGGAAGGTTTGCATTAGATAAATTAGGGTCAAAATGTGAAATGACTACCATTTTCAATCCTAAATATCATCATCAAGACACAGACATTAACGGTGAAAAAACAAATTATAAAGGATATAAATGGAAAGTAGATTGGGAAGATTTTGAAGGCGAGTACAAAACTATTGACTCTGTAGGAGCTGAATTATTTGGGCTTTTAAACTCTACAATTAAAGGAGAGATAACGGAAGAGATACCATCCTTTGATTTTTCGAAAATTAGTTCTAAGGTTGATTTTGAATTTGGAACAATTTTGAAAATTTCCGATTTAAGAGACAATTGGGAGGATTACTATGTTCAACAAGTATATTCTGACTTGGAAGTATTAGTTCCTCCGAAGGAAACGGGTGGTTTTGAAATTTATTTGTTTAGCTCTTTGGAGCCAAATAAGTATGGTGAAGTCTTCAGCTCAATTTGTGATGATTTTGATTTTAAACTGACTGCAATTGCCGATGAAAATCAAAACGTAAAAATAAAAATTGAACGGAGAGAGTATGATATTGAATTAATCCCAAATGAATTCTTCGAAAGGGACGCATTAAAGAAATTTCCATATACCAAGGAAATTTTTAAAAAAGGCTTTTGGGAAACTTCGTTAACATTCTCTCAACTATTAAAAGGGTTTAAAGATGTGGACGAGGATAATATATTCTCAAATATTGGTGTATTTGAATTCTCATTTTATTTTTTGAAGAGAACATATGACACACCCAATGCTGATAGGTTTTTTTATCGGAGATTTATGTCCAATGACAGGAAAGACTGGTTAAACAAATTTGGTGGAATTAAACTTTTTAGAGATAATTTTAGGGTTCGTCCATATGGTGAAGTAAAAGATGCTGCATTTGATTGGCTTGGTTTGGGTAGCAGAAAGTCTACCAGTCCAGCTGGTGTTGCAAAAAAAGAAGGGGGGTATAGAGTTGAGCCAGAAAACGTTGCCGGTGCAGTTAAGATTTCACGATTAACAAACGTTAATTTCGAAGACAAGTCTAGCAGGGAAGGTTTACAAGATAACAAGACATTTCAAATTTTTAAGCAACTTTTAGCATCAATCATTAATGTATTCGAAGAGGATCGATCTTACATTGCCCGTGAAATGAGTGATTTTGATGACTTCAGGTTTGGAGCTGAAAGGGATCTAAAGGCGGCAGAGGAACTCGCCAAACGAATACTTGAATCAAGTCGAGCTAAAAAGAAAGAAAAAGAATCTACTTCTGGAAATAAAGAACAAAATACAGGAAGTAACCAAACTGGCACAGATTCAGACAGAGAAAAGGAAATATTAGCAAGTAAGATTGAGAGTCAGGAAGAAGAAATCGAAAAATTAAAAGAAGAGCAAAAAGTCTTGAGAGGTCTTGCAAGTAGCGGAATAGTTTTGGCTTCTTTTAGCCACGATTTAAGCAAATTAAATGATGTTCTAAATTCCAGAACTGATAAGTTAAAAGGACTATTATTATCCAAAATAGCAGAGGCAGAATATGAGGGAATAGAAGACAGAAAAAACCCATTTTTTCAGCTAGAAAAAATAAAAAAGCAAGATTTAAAACTGCAAAACTGGCTTAACTTTTCTTTAGGCGCTACTCGAAAAGATAAAAGAAAAAGAAAGCAACTTTTTTTGAAAAAGTATTTTTCAGACCTATCTGTAGATTGGAGTACAGTTCTGGAAAATAGAGGAATTAATTTTGATGTAACAGATATTGAAAATTTAGATTTAAGAGTTTATGAAATAGATTTTGACAGCATTTTCAATAATCTTTTGGTCAATTCTATTGATGCATTTACGATTTTAAAGATAAATAGAGCAAGGGAAATAAAGATTAAGGCCAAGAGCACCAACAAAGAAATTATAATTGACTATTACGATAATGGTCCTGGATTATCAGATGATATTTTGGATCCTAATAAAATCTTTGAACCACTATTTACAACCAGAAGGAATCCATTTACAGGCGAAGAGGAAGGAACAGGACTAGGTATGTGGCTCGTAAAATCCATAGTATCTGAAAACGATGGAACATTAAAACTTTTATTCCCAGATATTGGATTTGGAATTAGAATGATTTTCCCGATTAAATACAAACGATAATGGCAAATTATAGAATATTACTCATAGATGAGGAAAAGGACACTTTTGATGACTTCAAGGATTATCTAGATATCTCATCAACTAAAGACAGTATTGAAGTCATTGAAATGTTTCCTTTAGAGGAACTTTCGGAAATGATTGAAGTAATATTTAAAATAAATCCTAATGCGATTATTACCGATTTCAGACTAAATGAAATGAAAACTGATATCGACTACAATGTACCATATGATGGCGTTGAGCTAGTTGAAGAATTTTTAAAATACAGGCATAGTTTTCCTTGTTTTGTACTTACTGCTTTTGATGATTTGGCTGTAAGTGCAAGCGAAGATGTCAATAAGGTCTACATAAAGAACATACTGCATAACAATAAGGAGGAAAGTAAAGCAAAGGCTAAATTTTTGGATAGAGTAATTAACCAAATTGAACATTATCAAACCAAAATAAAAAATGCGGAGTCTGAACTTTTGGAATTAATAAAACTTCGAGAGTCAGGTAAGGCCAGTATCAGTGACGAAAATAGAATAATTGAACTAGATAGTTTTTTGGAAAATGTAATTGACAGAAAAAGTTCTATTCCTCCTGAATATAAAAAATTATCCAATGATGATAGGCTAAGCGAACTATTAAAAAAGGTTGATACACTTTTAAAAAAAGTAGATAATGGCGAATAATTTTAGGGACATACCACCTTCACGCAAGTGTACAAAAACCTTTTCAAACTATAGAAGCTTTAAGCCTTTCATTGCTATAGATTTTAATAGGAAATGTGGATATACTGATTGCTCTGATTTTTGGTTTGGTGGAACCAACACCTTCCATATCGACCATTTTAAACCTTGGAAAAAGTATCCAAAACTCAAAACGAGCTATTCAAATTTAGTTTACTGCTGTTCATATGTAAATATTTTAAAATCCGATGATGATGGTAGCTATTTAGACCCTTGTGATGTAGATTACAATGCCCATTTTGAAAGAGATAATAACGGTAACATTATTCCAAAGAATACATCTAGCGAAGCTAAATATATGCACTCTAAATTAAAATTGTACCTAAAGAGATATCAAATAATATGGAAACTTGATCAGTTATTATTGAGTATGAAAAAGCTTCAAGTTGCAATAAATGAACCTAAAAACGCAGCAATTAAACAAGATTTAATTAACCTACATTTTGATTTATCAACAGAACTAACAGACTACATTGAATATTTAAAAGGAAATCAATGAGAAACGCATTCAAATATTTAAGTCAATATTCTACAACCCCAAAAGATGTGGACAGGCTTATTATTTCTGCATTTCTTGAAATCAATGAATTAAAACTGAAGAAAAATAAACTTCTTAAGTCTTATTCAATTAATAGCAAAATTAAGGAGGAGTACTCATCACTTCTTGAGTTTGTGTCAGCAATCTATTCAGATACAAAAGCATTTGGATTCGAAGAACTCATTGAACTTTTTGAATTTGTTATTTCTCCAGCTGACAGAATTATAAACGGTGCTATTTATACACCTCAAAAAATCAGGACATTCATTGTTAAAAAAGCGTTTAAGAAAATCAACACCATAGATAATTCGATTAAAATATCCGATATCGCAATGGGTTGCGGTGGATTTTTATTCAATGCATCGATTGAATTTAAAAAGAGAACAGGCAAAAATTACTCAGAAATATTTAAAAACCACATCTTCGGTTTAGACATCCAAGAGTATTCAGTTAATCGAACTAAGTTGCTTCTCTCCTTATTGGCTTTACAATCAGGAGAAGATATGGAAGAATTTCAGTTCAACTTATTTCAGGGTGATTCCCTAGATTTTGATTGGACTACTGAAATTAATGACTTCAATGGATTTTCCATTATACTAGGAAACCCACCATATGTTTGTGCAAGAAATCTTGACAAAGAAACTAAAGAAAAATTAAAGAATTGGGCAGTTTGTCAATCTGGTAATTCAGACCTTTATATTCCATTCTTTCAAATTGCAATTGAGAATTTGGCTGAAAATGGTACTCTAGGATTCATCACTATGAATTCATTTTTCAAAAGTTTGAATGGAAGAGCTTTGCGGGACTATTTTCAAAGAAAAGAACTTGCTATTTCAATTATAGACTTTGGCTCTGAACAAGTTTTTAAATCCAAGAACACCTATACTTGTATATGTTTCATTGAAAACAAGCAACAGCAATTCATTTCATATACAGAATCAGAAACAAAACAGCTGGCAGGTAAACTTTCTTTTAAGAAAATTAAATACAACATTCTTGACTCTAAAAAAGGTTGGAATTTAAAGGACAACAAGACCATTTCTAAAATTGAATCAACAGGAATTCCATTTGGTGAACTTTACCAAACGAGACACGGTATTGCAACCTTAAAAAATGACATTTATATATTTAGACCCGTTGACGAAGACGAGAACTTTTTCTATCTACAAAACGGAAGTCTTTACAAGATTGAAAAAGGCATTTGCAAGGATATTGTAAACTCGAATAAGTTAAGCAGAGAGGTTAGTCTAACTAACCTTAAGGAGAAAGTGATTTTCCCATACGACCAACAAGAAAAACCTAAGCTACTTGATGAGAATTTAATGAAGGAAAGTTTTCCTGAAGCATATAAATATCTACAGAACAAAAGAAAGATTTTAGCAGAAAGAGACAAAGGAAATGGAAACTATGAAAACTGGTTTGCTTTTGGTCGAACACAATCACTAGAGAAGATTAAAAACAAAATGTTCTTCCCTAAGTACTCGGACAGGACACCAAATTTCATCATTAACTCAGATGACGATTTGCTTTTTTACAATGGACTAGCGGTAGTTGGTAGCTCTGAGACAGAAATGGAAATCATAAAAAAGATAATGGAATCCAACATCTTCTGGTATTACATCAAGACGACAAGCAAGCCCTACTCTTCTGACTATTATTCATTGAATGGAAATTACATTAAGAATTTTGGAGTTTGTGAACTGACAGAAAAAGAAAAGAAATTTTTAATAAAAGAGACTGACCAAAACATATTGAATGAATTTTTTGAAGATAAGTATGAATTAAAAGTGACATAAGCCCACGTTATTGGTGGCACATTTGCAAAACCGCTCAAGCCAACCCGCAAGCCAAGTTTTGCAAAAGAGCCACCAAGCCAACGCACCAAAACAGACCCGAAATGACAACGAAGCAAACGACAGAAAAAGAAGGGCGAAGGCATAACATCACCTATACGCAAGCAGGGGTTTCGTGCTTCGTAGGACAGGTAAGTGATAAATTTTAAGTTCAGTTCTTCGTAGGAAGTTCAGTGGTTAAAATCCCTGCCTGCGTATAGCTGAGAACCGTTATGCAACAGACCAAGGAGCCCTATTGAAAAGCGAACCGTTTAAAATGAAAAGAATCGGGTTTTTATGAAGCTGGTTTTAAAATAGAAAGTGAGTTTTAGGAATGGAAGGATGTTAGGATAAGGAAAAAATGTGAATTCGTCGCTTTTGATTTTTGGGTTTCTCAAGTATGGTTTAGGGGTCGCGAGAAAGGAGAAAAGATCATTAGTCCTCATCAAATTGGTTTCAACAACAAAATTTAATATGTCCTAAAGGAGGAAGTTGGTTTTTAAAAGTGTGGCTTTTTCGGCTCAAGATTTCCATAACAGAAAAAAATGAAAAATTGAAACCCCGGTTTTTACAAGATTGAAGAAGACAATAAGACCTGTTCATTCAAAGAGATCTAAAAAAGTGAATTCTACGAAAAGAAGCCATGGGCGGGGTGCAGGTTAAGGTAGGAGGCACTGCAATGGAATGACAAAAATGGATATAGGATTCGTTATGAGAGAAAAGTACCGCTCCGAAAACTTGGTCCATTGCATAACATCACCTTGGATAC
>NZ_AMGM01000063.1 GCF_000298295.1 Cecembia lonarensis LW9 | reverse complement strand
GCTATCAAAAGCATGTTGGAAAGGGTGCCGGGAATTGAGAAAGTACTGGACAAAGAAGGAAAACAAAAATACCACTTGGATCATCCAAGGGCTGGAGAACTGATTGCGGTAGCAGACAAAAATTCCTGGTTTACCTATTACTTCTGGCTGGATGATAACAAGGCACCGGATTATGCGAGGACGGTAGATATCCACCGTAAGCCAGGATATGATCCTGTAGAAACTTTAGCTGATCCGGAAATCAAATTCCTGAAGGGTAAAATCGGGATGAAGCTTTTGAAAAAGAAACTTGGCTTTAGGTATTTGATGGACGTGATCTCTTTGGATGCCTCTTTGGTAAAGGGTTCACATGGCAGGATGCCTGAGGACAAATTGGATTGGCCGATTTTTGTAGAGTCCGAAACCAGCGAGCAAAATTCCGGTGAAATAGAACCTACCGAAGTATTTGAAAGGATATATAAAACGGTAATGAGATAAGAATTAGGCTTACCTTTCAGCCTCTTTACGCATCTTCATGGCTTGGGCAAAAAACAAAACTGACCCTAGGACCAATACAAAAGCCGTCACCCAAGAAGGCAATAAGACTACCTGGAAAACAAACTGGTTTACCAAAATCAATGGCATCAACAGGTATAAGTAAAAATTGTATAGCTTTTCCATAAACATATGTTCAATTAATGATAGAGGGCTGCTGAAGTTACTGAGTTTTGGATTTTTTTATATTTATATACCCCTGAATAATCTGGATAACATTTGATATCAAAACAAATCCCATTGCAACGGCAGCTAAATGATTTCCTCTAATCAGACCCAAGACTATTAAGGTCATTGCAACAATCCCTAAAACAACATTAAAAATCAATTTCCCTATCATCTGACTCTTTTTCTTAAAAATAGTGATCTTTTTAATTTTTAAAATAATAGGTAATGGAGTTTGAGATAAAAAAACGGACCAGGTCAAAAACCCAGACCGTTTCTCAATTCCAATTTTGGATTTCCAAAGTCAAGTCTTGATTCTTGTCTCTTGTTTCTTGTTTCTGTCTTGTTTCTCGCTTCTCGTTTCTCGACTCCTACCTAAAGGTAGGCAAGCTTGCTTCTACCTCAGCTTCTTATACTTAATCCGCTTTGGTGTCACATCACCCAAGCGCTTTTTCTTGTTTTCCTCATAATCGGAGAAGTTCCCTTCAAACCAATAAACCTGAGAATCTCCTTCAAAAGCCAAGATATGCGTACAGATCCTATCCAAGAACCAACGGTCGTGGGAAATGATCACTGCACAGCCTCCGAAGTTTTCCAAGGCCTCTTCTAGCGCCCTAAGTGTGTTCACATCCAGATCATTGGTAGGTTCGTCCAAGAGTAACAAGTTTCCGCCTTCCTTCAAGGTCATGGCCAAATGCACCCTGTTACGCTCACCACCAGACAAGACACCTAGCTTCTTCTCCTGGTCTGAGCCAGCAAAATTAAATTTGCTCACATAAGCCCTGGCATTGACTTCTTTATTCCCCAGTTTCATCAACTCATTTCCTTCAGAGATGGCCTGATAGACGGTTTTGTTAGGGTCCAGATTATCATGCTCCTGATCCACATAGGCAAGTTTCACTGTATCGCCAATTTCAAAATGTCCGGCATCCGGCTTTTCCTGTCCTGTAATCAATTTGAAGAGGGTAGATTTACCGGCACCGTTTGGTCCGATAATTCCTACAATGCCACCTTGAGGTAAGCTGAAAGAAAGGTTT
Organism: Cecembia lonarensis LW9; assembly: GCF_000298295.1. Taxonomy (GTDB): domain Bacteria; phylum Bacteroidota; class Bacteroidia; order Cytophagales; family Cyclobacteriaceae; genus Cecembia; species Cecembia lonarensis. The sequence goes on along the minus strand of NZ_AMGM01000063.1, from coordinate 21,037 downwards.
TCAAATAGCAACTTGTCTCCATAAGCTTTGGATACACCATTCACTTCAATCACTTTTGCTCCCAATCGTGGACCTGGCGGGATAAAAAGTTCCAACTTAGCTTCTTTTTCTTTGGATTCTTCGGATACCAACTTGTCATAAGCAGAAAGACGTGCCTTTCCTTTGGCTTGTCTGGCCTTTGGCGCCATGCGTATCCACTCCAATTCCCTTTCCAAGGTCTTCTGACGTTTGGATTCGGTTTTTTCTTCCTGCTTTAATCTATCCTGCTTTTGTTCCAACCAAGAGGAATAGTTGCCCTTCCAAGGAATGCCTTCCCCCCTATCCAATTCCAGGATCCAACCGGCCACATTATCCAAGAAGTATCGGTCGTGGGTCACGGCAATCACCGTTCCCTTATATTGCTGTAAATGTTGCTCCAACCAAAGTACAGACTCCGCATCCAGGTGGTTGGTCGGTTCGTCAAGCAACAGCACATCCGGTTCCTGTAAAAGCAGTCTACAAAGCGCTACCCTTCTTTTTTCCCCACCGGAAAGGTTGCCAACAATCGCTTCACTCGGTGGAAGTCTTAAGGCGTCCATGGCCCTTTCCAACATGGTATCCAATTCCCAGGCATTGGCAGCATCCAACTTCTCCTGAACTTCTCCTTGTTTTTGGATCAGTTTATCCATGGCATCCGGATCCTCCATTAATGCTGGGTCCATGAATTTCTCGTTGATCTCTTCAAACTCCTTCAACAATCCTACTGTCTCCGCTACTGCCTCCTCTACGATTTCTTTAACTGTTTTATCAGGGTCAAGCTGAGGTTCTTGTTCCAACATACCTACGGAATACCCTGGGGACCACACCACTTCTCCCAGAAAGTCCTTATCTACTCCCGCTATGACTCTCAGGAGCGAAGATTTCCCAGAGCCATTCAAACCCAAAACCCCAATTTTGGCTCCGTAGAAAAAGGATAGGTAAATATCTTTCAAAACTTTTTTCTGTGGTGGGTATATTTTTGAAACACCCGCCATAGAAAATATGATTTTTTCGTTACTCATAGCTTTTTATAATAAGATTATTTGATCTCAGGAGACAAAGATGGCAAAAATAGGGCTTTCTTAGGATAAATGCTTTTGAATTAATTAAATTTGCAAAAAATAACAAGAGCTACCACACAACCTATTAAATCGAAATGGAGCATCCATATGGGTACATTAAAGATAACAAGGTTTATCTTAAGGGTTTTTTGAATCAGCCGGACAGGGTGATTGGAGAAGTAAAGGAAGATGAAGCTTCCACAATCAAGTATTTTGAAGACAGATTTGATTCTTTAAAAGAAAAGATTGAGGCTTTGAAAAAAGATATTGAGGAGAATCAGAATAAAGGTTCATTTTTAATGAAACTCATTCATCTTAAAGATTCCCTTTTGGCTTACGACGCCTTGGGTGATTTTATTCCGTTGATAGAAGACCTGGAAAAAGTACAGGTTTCTCTTGAAGACATCATACAAAAAAACAGAGCCAGAAACCTTGAAATCAAACAAGGTCTTATTTTGGAAGCAGAAGCACTGAAAGACAGTACTGAGTGGAAGGAAACAGCGGAGGCATTAAAGAACCTCAAAATGCGCTGGATCAAAACAGGACCTGTAGAAAAGGAATTTGAGGAAAGGGTTGAAGGCCAATTCAATCAGACAGTGGATACTTTTTTTGATAATAGGAAAAAGTATTTTGAAGAACTGGCGATACAGGCAGAACAAAACATAAAGGTATATGAGGACCTGGTAAGGCAAGCCCAGGCAGCTTTTGACAACCCAGATCCCAAAAAAGCATTTGAAATCTCAAAAAGGATTCAAAAAGAATGGAAAGCCTCCGGCAAAGTACCTGCAGAAAAAAGACAGCCGCTCTGGGATGAATTTTCCAAGTTGAACAACAGGATTTTTAGCCGGTACAAAAGAACCCTCCAAACAGGACCTCAAATGAAACCTTGGGAATTGGTAAAAAAGATGGAAGCCATGACCGAGGAAATGAAAAGGTTAGCCAAATCTGAAACAAACCCTGAGGTGATTTCGTCTGCCAAGAAACTACAGGCTGACTGGAAAAGGCTTCCGCAGCGAAAACCCAGAGAGGTAAACTTGACCATGCGTTCATTTACTTTCTTTTCAGAGGTGGTTTTCGAAAAACTGTTTTTGGATAAATTGGCTAACTCAAAATATCCTGACTTCGACCAAAAGGATGAGAATGAACAAAGTAGAATAAAATCCTCTATCCTAAAAGATCTGATTTACAGGGATGAGAATGAGCTTCGAACGGTAAAAGATAATACCGACAACTTCAGAACACAGGAAGCAGACTTTGAAATGATGCTCAGGAGAAAAATAAGTGCCTTCAAAAGGAAAATAGACGTAAAAAATTTCATTCTGAAGGAACTTTCAAATAAATAATGAGTTAACAATTGAAAATTTAAAACAATTTCTATTTTTGCGTGCCGTTAAGGCGGTAATCATAAACTCGAAAATTATGTATTGGACACTAGAACTGGCATCTTATCTTGAAGATGCGCCTTGGCCTGCCACTAAAGATGAATTGATTGATTATGCAATTCGTTCAGGTGCTCCTTTGGAAGTGGTCGAAAACCTCCAAGAACTGGAAGATGACGGCGAACCTTATGAAAACATCGAAGAAATCTGGCCTGATTATCCGACCAAAGATGACTTCTTTTTTAACGAAGACGAATATTGATTTAAAGCCCCTTTCAAGAGGGGCTTTTTATATCCCCAATACTTTTTTAAGCTTGAAGTAGCCATTTTTGCTGACAGGGATCTTTTCTCCTTTACGAAGCAACAAAATGAAGCCCTCTTTTTCATATGGTTCCATCTTCACAATTTCTGAAACCTTCACCAGGTAAGAGCGGTGCACCCTCACAAATTCATCCGAAGCAAGTGATTGCTCATAGGATTTGAGGGTTTTGTTCTTTAAAAATTTCCCTTCCTCGGTATGGATATTTACATAATCATCATTGGCTTCCAAATACCGGATGATGGAAACGGGGATGATTTTTATTTCTCCCTTATCTTTTAACACTATCCTGCTCAATGATTCCGGGGTTGGTGTTATAGCAAATTGAGCAAGGCTTTGGTCAATCTTTGCCATGGCTTGAGCAAACCTACTTTTAGAAAAAGGTTTCAGCAAGTAATCCACCGCTGCATTGTCAAATGCTTTTACCGCATATTGATCAAATGCCGTGGTAAAAATAATTGCTGGTGGGGATTCCAAGAGTTCCAGCAATTCAAAACCATTGATTTTCGGCATTTCAATATCCAGAAAAATAAAGTCAGGTTGATAAGTCTGAATGGCCTTCATTCCATCAAATCCATTGTGAACCACGGCACAGACCTCCACCTCAGGATATTCCATCAGATATTCCTGAATAATGGTAGTCGCCAAAGGCTCATCATCAATGATAAGGGTTTTTAGTCGCATATTGTGGAATAGTAAGATTTACAAGAAAATGTTCCTCCTTTTGTACTACCTTGATTAGGTCTGTCCTGCCAAAAAGAAGTTCCAATCTCCTGCAGATGGCTTCCAGCCCAAAACCGCTTCCTTTGGGTTGTCCGGCTTTGGGATTGTAAGGATTTCCTATACTAATAGTCAAATTAGCATCTTTGATTGTGATTTGTATCTGAATCTGCACCTCTCCTGTCAAACCATACAGTCCATGTTTGATGGAATTTTCCAGAAGAGGCTGAAGCATCAATTGGGGAATTTGGCCATACTTGGCTTCCTCATCGATTTGAATACTCACATTTAATCGGTCCCCAAACCTCACTTTTTCAATGTAAAGAAATTTCTGTATCTGGGAAATTTCCTCTTCCAAATCCACCCATTGGTGGACATCTTTTCTAATGGTACCTCTGAGAAAATCTGCCAACTCCACTGTCATCTCCCTTGCCTTGTCAGGCTGAGACTTCACCAAGGCGGAAATGGAATTGAGACTGTTAAAAAGAAAATGTGGCTGCAACTGCTGCCTCAAATGGTACATTTCAGCCTCTTTGGCGAGTTTATCGCTGTGCAATTCCCTTTCCTTCACCTTTTGCTGATCTTCCAACTTACCCATAAGGATTAAAAGAATAGTCCAAAATTGAAATAGCATGTAGAAATAAAAACCCTTTAGCAAACTGACCTTTTGGATAAAATCAAAGTAGGCGGCCGATTCCTTCCAAAATAAAGTCACCACCCAATAGTGAAGATAGGTCATCCCAGCCGAAAAAATCAAAGGCAGTGCTATGGCTATCCAAATTTGCCCCTTCTGAGGATTGTAATAATTGAAAACATTTCCCAATAACCATCCACCAACAAGAATACTAATGCCTTGCAGAATTGATTCTGTCAAAGCTGTGGACAATGACAGCCCATAGTAAACCAAAATGGCAGCAATCATAAAAATCCAGCTCAAACATACGAGTAGGATGCTGATCCAATATTTCTTGATGTTATTTTCAAACAAAGGCATGGGCAGAAAAATAAAAAACTGTCCTCCCCGAAAGATCTTTCCGGGAAAGACAGGTTCAAATTACTAAAAGGATTTGATTTCCAAGCCACCAAAAACCACAGAACCGTAGATTTTCAGCACCTTGCTCTTATCCACTGCTGCAGGATTGTATATCCTTTTGTCTTCCACTCCAGCAGCAAAGATGGTCCCGATATTCACCTGAACATCCCAGTGAGGAGGTACCACCAGCTTGACCCCACCAAAGGCCACTTCCAAATTGATGGAAGCCTGACCATCTATATCCGCTTGGGAAAAGTCAATATCGGTTCCCCCAAAAATGGCAGACACCTTTCCCCCCTTAAAATTCTTGGAGAAAATTCTCCTTTGAATCCCCGTAAACAAGGCTTGGGCATTCAGGACCTCCTCATGATCGAATCCAGCATAATTAGAAGCTGTTGCCTCCACCTTTTCAGAAGAGGTAAATTCCTCAAATGGAGTGTTTTTTTCTTTGTTGTAGTTTCTGAAAAAGTCCTCATTGAACCTTTGATTGTCCCGGCTCTTTTTGAAAATCAGGTAAAGACCAAACAAAATTAATCCTCCTGGAATCAGGTATGGTCTGATTTCAAAGGGGAAAATGAAAAACTTTTGGACCAGGAAAACTGAACCGAAAATGACCAGAAAAAAGCCAAAGCCATTTTGAAAGTTATGCCTGATCAAAATCACCAGGCCTATGGCTATGATAAGCATGGGCCAGGAAATGAACCAAAAGGGAAATACAAAGCCCACTGCCTTAAGGAGTAATACCACTCCCACCAACAAAACAATCAAACCCGCAGTCAGGTCTGAGTTTCCGGATTTAATTTTTTTGTTTGCCATCGCTGTAGTTTTTGAATAATTGATGATCTAAAACTAGCGAATCCCCGCTTCTGTAGAGAGGGGAAATAGGCTGATGTTGATGTATTCTCGGTGAATGCCGGGATTCTCTCGGTAAACTTAAGCTTTATGCTTTACTCACCAGGAATGCAGCATATTCCAAATCCTCCTTGGTTGTAATTTTGATATTTTCCAAATTACCGGGAATCAGACTTACCTGCCAGCCCTGATGCTCATAGACAGTGGCATCATCTGTAAAAGCAGCTGACTCTTCCACTTCAAATGCTTTCTTGATTTTCTTAAGCTGAAAAGTCTGGGGCGTTTGAACCAAACGGAATTCACTTCTATTTTGAAATACGGAAGTTCCTGATGGTTCGACCTTCCGAATAGAGTCTTTAAGCTCAACTACAGCTACCGCACTACCCGTCAATGCAGCTGTTTGAAAACTCTGTTCAATCACATGCTGCTTAACAAAAGGTCTTACACCATCATGAATGGCCACCAAACCCTCCGTATCAGCAATGGCATCCAAGCCATTTTTCACAGACTGGAACCGCGACTGTCCACCGGCCACCAATAGATGGGGTATGTTAAAACCGAATTCTCCACAGAGGTTCTGCCAGAAATCAAAATCACCGCCTGGGATCACCAATATCAAGGAAAGCTTATCATCAAAAGCCTGAAATTTGGCCAAAGTATGCATGAGTACCGGTTTACCTCCAATTGGCCGGTACTGTTTGGCAATAGGCCCACCCAATCGGGTACCACTTCCTCCCGCAACAATCAAAGCATATTTTTTCATTTCTACATTATAACTATGTGTATTCAAAAGTACAGTTTGCAATGGAATTACAGCAAGCTATTATCAAAAAGACCTGCCGAAAGGGCAGGTCTTTGTAAGAAATATCAAGGAAGAGATCAGAGGATCAACATGGCATCTCCATAAGAGAAAAACCTGTACTTTTCCTTTACGGCCTCTTTATAAGCCTTCATAATCAGGTCATAACCACCAAATGCAGCTGCCGTCATCAAAAGTGTTGATTCTGGTAAATGAAAATTGGTGATTAGAGAATTGGCTATTTTAAACTCATAGGGGGGGATAATGAATTTATCCGTCCATCCACTGCTAAGCTTCAATCTGCCGTTGGCTGTTACAGAGGATTCAACAGTTTTCAAGGTAGTGGTACCAACAGCCACTACTCTTTTTTTATTGTCAAGCGCTTCGTTGACCAGTTCCACGGTCCTTTCAGGAATATCATAATTCTCTGAATCCATTTTATGTTTGGTCAAATCTTCCACATCAACCTGTCTGAATGTACCCAAGCCCACGTGCAGTGTAATTGGAGATACTGATACTCCCTTCAGTTCTAACCTTTTCAACAAGTGGGGTGTAAAGTGCAGACCGGCTGTAGGAGCAGCAACTGCACCGACATTTTTTGCAAAAATAGTCTGATACCTTTCTCTGTCCTCAGGTTCTACTTTTCTCTCAATGAATTCCTTTAATAAAGGAGTTTCTCCCAAAGTATCTATGGTCTTGTAGAATTCCTCATCTGAACCATCAAACAAAAACCGGATTGTCCTGCCTCTTGAAGTGGTATTATCTATTACTTCAGCTACTAAATCACTGTCACCAAAATACAGTTTGTTACCAACCCTTATTTTTCTGGCTGGATCTACCAATACATCCCACAGCCTTAAATCAGGATTTAGTTCCCTTAACAGAAATACTTCAATCTTAGCTCCAGTTTTCTCTTTGTTGCCATAAAGCCTGGCAGGAAAGACCTTGGTATCGTTCATCACAAATACATCTCCTTCCCCAAAATACTCAATGATATCCTTGAACAAGCGGTGTTCTATCTCACCGGTTTTCCTGTGAACCACCATCAATCTGGATTCGTCACGGTTGTCTGTTGGATAAAGAGAAATGAGCTTTTTAGGAACGTCGAGTTTAAAGTCTGATAACTTCATATAGTTTGATAGGTAATTGCTTGCTTATTTCCAATAAGTTTTATTTTAAAAAATGCAAAGTTAGCAATAAAAATTCCGAATTCTACCTATCTTGTGAATTAGTTTTTAACAGATTACGAAAACACTGTGATTTATATCAAGCTGATTTGGGAAAGCATCAGATTTGCCCTGCAGGCCCTGAAGTCCAATCTTACTAGAACAATATTGTCTCTTCTAGGCGTTACGGTGGGCATATTTGCCATCATTGCCGTATTTACGCTAGTAGATTCCCTGGAAAAAAACATCAAATCCAGCTTCAGTTTCTTAGGCAGTAATGTTGTTACGGTAAACAGATTTCAATTTGTCGGCGGACCCGACTACCCTTGGTGGAAATATTTCAGAAGACCCTACAATAACTATGGAGAATATGTTTTCCTAAGGGATAAACTACGGAATGCTGAAGCCGTTACTTTTTCTGCATCGGCCAATACTACTGTTCAGGCCGGCAGCAATTCCTATAAAGGCAGCAACCTTACAGGTGTGGTATTTACTTATAAGGACGTCTATGACATAGAGCTGGAATCCGGAAGATTTTTTACTGAGCTTGAAATCAATGCCAGCCGTAATGTGGCTTTGATAGGACAGAAAATTGCCAACACCCTTTACCCTGGCAGAGATCCGATAGGTAAAGAAATTAAAATTAAGGGCAATAAATTTGTGGTTATAGGTCTTTTTGAGGAAGAAGGGGAAGGACTATTTGAAATAGCCTCTAAAGATGAAGCGATCATGATTCCTTATGGTAGCTTTACCAAGCTCTATTATGTGGGCCGAAATGGTATCGAACCCAGTATTGCCGTAAAAGGAAAAGATGCAGATGTAGGACTTATTGCCCTGGAAAATGAGTTGATTGGCTTGTTAAGGGCAAAAAGAGGATTAAAACCGACTGAAGAAGATAACTTCTCACTTAATAAGTCCGAATTCATCATGAATACAATAGGTTCAATTTTTGATGTCATCAGTGCCGCAGGCTGGGTCATTGGCGGATTTTCTATCTTGGTTGGGGGCTTTGGCATCGCCAATATCATGTTTGTATCGGTCAAAGAAAGGACCAATATCATTGGCATTCAAAAATCACTTGGTGCAAAAAATTATTTTATCTTATTCCAATTCCTTTTTGAGGCAGTATTTCTAAGTCTCATTGGAGGTATTGCAGGCATTTTGATCGTTTATGCCATTACCTTCATTCAACTGGGAACTTTAGAACTTGTACTCTCTTTCAAAAATGTGGTGCTTGGAATCGGGATTTCTTCTGCCATAGGTGTGGTTTCAGGAATTGTACCTGCCACACTTGCTGCCCGATTAGATCCTGTAGAAGCCATCAGATCGGCATAAAAAAAGGCGGTTTTACAACCGCCTTTTTTTATGCCTCGCCATCAAGCGATTCTTTCAATGCGCTACCAATACCTGCTTTTTCTTTGATCTTCCTTTCGAGTTCCTCCATCAATTCCGGATTATCTAACAAAAGATTTTTTACGGCATCTCTTCCTTGGCCCAGCTTATTGCCCTCATAGGAAAACCAAGATCCGGCCTTTTTGATGATGTCAAACTCTACGCCAAGGTCAATGATTTCTCCTACCTTGGAAATCCCCTGACCGTACATGATATCAAACTCAACCACCTTGAAGGGAGGAGCGACTTTGTTTTTCACTACTTTTACTTTGGTCCTATTGCCTAAGACATTGTCTGCCCCCTCTTTGATCTGACCAATTCTCCTGATGTCCAGCCTCACTGAAGCATAAAACTTCAGTGCATTACCACCGGTAGTCGTTTCTGGATTACCAAACATCACACCTATTTTATCCCTCAATTGGTTGATAAAAATACAGGAACATCCTGTTTTATTAATGGCACCTGTCAATTTTCTAAGGGCTTGTGACATCAATCGGGCCTGAAGCCCCATTTTGCTGTCCCCCATATCTCCCTCCAATTCGCCTTTTGGCACCAATGCCGCTACAGAATCGATCACAATGATATCAATAGCTCCTGACCGGATCAGGTGCTCTGCAATTTCCAAAGCTTGTTCACCGTTGTCCGGCTGTGAGATCAAAAGATTTTCTATATCAATTCCCAATTTTTCAGCATAGGTTTTATCAAAAGCATGCTCAGCATCTATAAAGGCTGCAAGTCCTCCTGCTTTTTGTGCTTCTGCAATGCAATGCATGGTAAGCGTAGTCTTACCTGAAGACTCAGGCCCATAGATTTCTATGACCCTACCTCTGGGAATTCCGCCGACACCCAAAGCCATGTCCAACCCCAGGGAACCGGTAGAAATAGCCGGAATGTCCTGAACCTTATTATCAGATAATTTCATTACAGTACCCTTACCATACGTTTTTTCCAACTTATCAATGGTCAACTGCAGGGCTTTCAATTTTTCAGTATTTGCACTCATACGCTCTTGGTAAAAAGACTTTAATTAATGATTCAAATTTAATGCTTACTAATCCTAGACCCAACTCTTACAAAAAGGTTTACGTATTTCTTTTTGTCAACAAAAACCAGGCTTCTTCAATATTTTGCTAATATTGGAATAAAGTTTGAAAAGCTTCCAGTACAGCTATTAATTTAATGAAAAATCGCTTAATAAAGTCAGTAATTGTCGCATTTTTTTTCAGCTTATTGTGCTCAGATGTCTTGGCACAAAAAAATAACGCTTTTAAACAAGGGGAAGAACTGACTTTTAAGGTAAGTTTTGGCTTTTTGAATGCTGCTGAGGCCAAAATGATCATTCATCCTAATATCGTAAGCATGAATAATCGCTCCACCTATAAAATAGATGTTTTTGGACAGACACTTGGTGTGTTCAAACTTTTTAAAGTCAATGACAATTGGGGCAGTTATTTGGACACTGCTAAAATCATCCCTTATCAATCCTACCGCCATATAGAAGAGGGGAATTATCGCAAACACGAACGTGTAATTTTTGATCATCAGAAAAAAAATGCCCGCGTACGCTTGTATGATAGGGAAAATAAAGAGGTGGTTGACACTAAGGACTATTCCATACCTGCCAATGTACAGGATATTGTCAGTGGATTTTATTTGCTTCGGACCATGGATCTTAAAAACCTTAAAAAAGGTGAAACGATATCCATTCAAGGTTTTTTTGACAAGGAACTGTATAACCTAAGGCTTATCTATGGAGGAAAAGAAACGGTTGATACCATAATGGGAAAAGTAGACACTTTTGTCTTTTCTCCCATCATGCCCAAAAACAAGCTTTTCAGAGGAGAAAAGCCCATCACAGTCTGGGTAACTGATGATAAGAATAAAATACCGGTGAAAATTAAAGCCAAACTTTTCGTAGGCTCATTGGACATGGAGATTACAGATACCAAAGGCTTGCGTAATAATTAATTCACAAACCGATAATACTTGGGTAACATTAGACTGGTCAATAAAAAATTTATGTTGTATTTTGATATCAAATAATTTAAAAATCATTTTATGTGAAGCCTTTTTCTAACTTAGCATCACATTAACACAACATTTATCCCTTAACAGGAAATGAGTGACAAACCAAAAGTTAAAGTGCTTGTCGTTGACGATGAGCCAGACATTGTAGACCTCCTCACCTATAATTTGAAAAAAGAAGGTTATGATGTTGATTCTGCTGAAGATGGTATCAAGGCAGTAAAGGTAGCTTCCAAATTTTTGCCGGATGTAATCTTACTTGACATTATGATGCCTAATCAGGATGGTGTAGAAACCTGTAGGCAGATTAGAGAAATTCCAGAACTCAAAAACACCTTTATCATTTTCCTAACAGCCCGTTCTGAAGAATATTCTGAAGTTGCTGCTTTCGATGTGGGAGCTGATGATTACATTACCAAGCCCATCAAGCCAAGGGCACTGATGAGTAGAATCGCGGCTTTATTTCGCAGAGAATCAAAAAAAGAACAGGAATTCACGCAAATCAAAATCAAAGACCTTATCATTGACAGGACCAGTTACACCATTGACAAGAGTGGAAAAACCATTACCCTACCTAAAAAAGAATTCGAACTTTTGTATTTCCTGGCCAAAAACCCTAATATGGTATTCAGTAGAGATGATCTTTTGCAGAATATCTGGGGAGCTGACGTTTTTGTATTGGCAAGGACGGTTGATGTGCATATCAGAAAGGTAAGGGAAAAAATCGGCGATGATTACATCACTACTGTCAAAGGAGTAGGATATAAGTTCGACTTAAATTAGTTTATGCTGACCACTTCCCGTGGAATTTCATTGGTTTTATCTATCGCTATCGCTGCATTGACGGTAGCGTTTTTGCTGTTATTGGATGATGCTACCCCTGCCCTGCTATTGGTTGCTGGAGGCATTTCTTTTTCTGTTGCTTATATCTTGATGCAGGTTACCTTGGAATTTTTGATTTTCAAGGAGATCAGTAATATCTACAGTGTGCTGGAAAAAATCCAGAAAAAAGATTACTCTTCTATCCCGGACAAAAATGAAAGCCTCTTATCCATTTCTCCACTCCGAAAAATTAACAAAACCATCAACACTTATGCTCAGGCAAAGAATAAGGAGATTGAAACCCTTCAAAAGAATGCGGAATTTCGACGTGAATTTATTGCGGACATATCTCATGAGCTGAAAACACCGATTTTTGCAGCCCAAGGTTATATCCACACCTTATTGGATGGAGCGGTGGACGATAAATCAGTTCGCCTGAAGTTTTTGAAGCGTGCAGCAAAAAGTTTGAATGCGCTGGATAAATTGGTTCAGGATCTCCTTACCCTCAATCAGATGGAAAGCGGGGTGATTAAATTTCATTTTGAAACCTTTGACTTAAAAGAAATCATCCATGAGGTGATTGAAGAATTGGAACATAAAGCCGCCAAAAGGGACATGCTGATCCGCTTTTACTATGATAAGGAAAAGTCTTACCTGACTTTCGCGGATAAGGACAAGATTTTCAGGGTTTGTCAAAACCTCATCTCCAATGCCATCAAGTACAACAATGATGGTGGAGAAGTGGAGGTTCATTTGAAAGCCCAAAAAAACCATATCACCGTGGAGGTTAAAGATAACGGGAAAGGAATTCCTCCTGAAGATTTAAAACGTATTTTTGAACGCTTTTACCGGGTAGAAAAAAGCCGCTCCAGGGAAAAAGGGGGTACTGGTCTGGGATTGGCGATCGTCAAACACATTTTAGAAGGACATAAGAGCAAAATTTCTGTAAGCAGCACCGTGGGCAAAGGTTCTATTTTTAGTTTTGAATTGCCTTTGGAAAAGTGAGGAGAGAAGCGAGAGGCGAGCTTGCCTACCTTTAGGTAGGAGGCGAGAGATTAAGAGACAAGAGGCAAGAATCAAGATGTAAGATTCGGGAGTAAAGTGGGATTTCGGAAGGTGGATTTCAGGAGGACTGAACGTTAAGAAATCAGCCCTTTGGATCATTTTGGGAATAACCTGCCCCGAGAGCAAAGCGGTTCGGGATACCGGGTTGTGGGTCCGGAAAACCATTAAGCTATAGAATTTAGTGAATCGTTAAGGTAATTGCTTGAAATGGTGACCATGAAACCCCGATAGGGGTTTATCCCTTTAGGGTAAGGGTGCAACCCGGTGGTGGGAGGCAAGTTTGTTATTAGTGAATGCCGACTCCAAGGGAATCGAATTCTAGACAATAAAGTATAACAAGTATAAAGTAAAACCAGAACGTGACAGCACTAACCAAACCGTGGACTATTTGATGTTGACCTTCATACACTAATCGCTTAATCAACTAACCACTAATATTCTCACTTTTTTATTTCTTCAACTCAACTTTATTCTCTAATTTTGCGCCCTTATTGGGAAAGGGCTGCATGAAAAAAATTGATTTTAAGGACTTGATTCTGTTTGAAAACGAGGATTACCTTGTCATCAATAAGCCTCCCTATTTATCGACATTGGACGACAGGCATGAAGCGCAAAACATCCTGGATTTGGCCAGAACGTACACCCAAGATGCCCAGGTGTGTCACCGACTGGACAAAGAAACATCAGGTTGCCTCGTCATCGCCAAACACCAAGAGGCTTATCGAAACATAGCTATCCAGTTTGAAGACCGAAAAGTCAGCAAAATCTATCATGCAGTAGTGGAAGGCGTTCACGAGTATAAAGACGTACTTGTTGACCGTAATATCCATGCCACCAATAAAGGCATCGCTAAGATAACCAAAGAAGGCAAGCCAGCCCAGACCATTTTCAATACCCTCAGGACTTATTACTCCTACACCTTAGTGGAATGTAAGCCCATCACAGGAAGACTTCATCAAATCAGGGTGCATTTGGCCCATTTGAAGTCGCCTATCTGCGGGGATGAGATGTATGGTGGCAAACCGCTTTACTTATCTGCCTTAAAAAAGCGATTTAACCTCAAAAAAGGTACAGAAGAGCTTCCCATCATGCAGCGTGTTTCGCTTCATGCTTACGCCATTGGCTTTGAAGGAGTAAATGGAGAAAGGACCGAAGTAATCGCTCCTTATCCCAAAGACTTCGAAGTATTGGTCAGGCAACTGGAAAAAAACCGCTAACTCATAGAAAATGTGGGTAATAAATTGGTTTCTTTTGCAATAAAAAGAAATTACTTCTATCTTTGTGTCCCTTTTTGAGGGTGAAGTATATTTAACAAGCTAATAATTAAACATTTACACAGTGGATACATTAAGCTACAAGACCAAATCAGCAAATGCTGCTACTGTAGAGAAGAACTGGGTGGTAGTGGATGCCCAGACTGCAGTTTTAGGTAGATTTGCGAGTGAGGTTGCCAAAATCCTAAGGGGTAAGCATAAGCCTTATTACACCCCTCACGTGGACTGCGGAGACAACGTGATTGTCATCAATGCAGACAAGGTTAGGTTGACCGGCAGAAAAATGGACGAAAAAGTTTACGTTCGTCATACCGGCTACCCAGGTGGACAGCGAATTTCTACCCCAAAACTATTGAAGCAAAAGTCTGCTTCTATTTTGGTGGAGAAGGCAGTCAGAGGAATGTTGCCTAAAAACAGATTGGGCAGACAGTTGTACAGAAACCTATATGTTTACAACGGAGCAGAGCATCCTCATGCTGCACAGCAACCTAAAGAAATCAAATTCTAATCTTAGCAGTTCATGGAAATTATCAATACAATCGGTAGAAGAAAGACATCTGTTGCAAGAATCTACATGAAGCCGGGAAAAGGAGAGATCACTGTTAATAACAGACCGATCGAAGTTTACTTCCCATTTGATCTGCATCAGATTGTAGTTAAGCAACCTCTTGCCTTGGTAGGTGTAGACGGTTCTTACGACATCAAAATCAATGTAGATGGTGGTGGTATCAAAGGACAGGCCGAGGCAGCCAGAATGGCTATCTCAAGGGCTTTGTGCGAATTTGATATCGAGCACAGACCAGCATTGAAAAAAGAAGGATTCCTTACCAGAGACCCAAGAATGGTAGAACGTAAGAAGCCAGGTAGAAGAAAAGCAAGAAGAAGATTCCAGTTCTCCAAGCGTTAATTTGGAATTGTACTTCATTTTATATCTAAACAATATCATTAATTAATGGCACAAATAGAATATAAAGACTTACTGGATGCTGGTGTTCACTTTGGACACTTGACGAGAAAGTGGGATCCAAGAATGGCGCCGTACATCTTCATGGAGAAAAACGGTATCCATATCATTGACCTAAATAAAACGCTTGTTTGCCTCGAAGAAGCATCCAATGCAATCAAGCAGATCGTTCGCTCAGGAAAAAAAGTCATGTTCGTCGCTACCAAAAAACAGGCGAAAGACTTGGTCGCTGAAGAAGCAAAAAGGTTGAACATGCCTTTCGTAACTGAAAGATGGTTGGGCGGTATGTTGACCAACTTCGCTACTATCCGCAAGTCCTTGAAGAAAATGTCTTCCATCGACAAAATGATGAAAGAAGAAGCTTACAAGAACTTGGCTAAGAAGGAACGCTTGATGATCACCAGACAAAGAGAGAAATTGGAGACTGTATTGGGCGGTATCGCTGACCTGACCAGACTTCCTGCTGCTTTGTTTATCGTAGACATTAAAAGAGAGCACATTGCTATCGCAGAAGCTCAAAAGCTTGGTATCCCTGTTTTCGCATTGGTAGATACAAACTCTAACCCTAATGAAGTGGAGTTCCCAATCCCCGCCAATGACGATGCGTTCAAATCTATCTCTTTATTGGTGAAAGCATTTGGAGCAGCTATTGAAGAAGGTCTTTCCGAAAGGAAAAAAGACAAAGAAGAAGCTAAACTTTCTGAAGAGGAAGAAGCTAAAAAAGCTGTGGACGCTGAAACCAAAGAGTAATCCACTTTGAATTATACTTGACAAAAGATTGAACATGTGGTACCTACCTGTGTTCAATTTTTTGTTTTTACCAGACCTTTGAGGTTTTCTCTTCAAATACGTCTGACAAAAATAAATTATCTAAAACCTCGAAGGTCTTTGACCAAAAAATCAAGCTCCGCAGGGTTTTCAAGAAAAGACATAAGTTTAATCTCATAAATTAACGAAAACAATGGCTATTACTGCACAAGAAGTAAACAAACTGAGACAAATGACCGGTGCCGGTATGATGGACTGTAAAAAAGCCCTTACCGAAGCTGAAGGTGATTTTGAGAAAGCTATCGATATTTTAAGAAAAAAAGGACAGAAAGTTTCTGCTTCCAGAGCCGACAGAGAAACCAAAGAAGGTACCATTGTAACCAAGGTGAGTGCTGATGGCACTACAGGTTATTTGCTTTCTTTAACTTGTGAAACTGACTTTGTAGCAAAAAATGAAGAATTCGTTGCTTTTGCCAATACTGCATTGGATTTGGCAACTGAGAACAAAGCCAACTCTGTGGCAGATATTCTTGCCGTTCCTTTCGAAGGTATCACCGTAGGAGAGAAAATTGTTGAATTGACCGGTAAAATCGGCGAGAAAATCGAAATATCTCACTTTGAAGTAGTAAAAGGTGAGGCAGTAGTTCCTTACATCCACTCTAACGGTAAATTGGGTGTATTGGTAGGCTTGACCAACACTAATGGCGCTGCTGTAGAGGACGCTGGTAAAGATGTAGCCATGCAAATCGCTGCTATGAACCCTGTAGCGGTTGATAAGGATGGTGTGGATGCTTCTGTAGTAGAAAGAGAAATCGAAGTAGGTAAAGATCAAGCCAGACAAGAAGGTAAGCCTGAAGAAATGCTTGAAAAAATTGCTTTGGGTAAATTGAACAAGTTCTACAAAGAAAACACTTTGTTGAGCCAGGCTTTCGTAAAGGACAACAGCAAATCTATTGCGCAGTACCTTGACGGCGTAAGCAAAGGCATGACCGTAGCTGCTTTCAAAAGGGTGTCTATCGGATAATATTAGAAGCAAGAAACAAGACTCAAGAAGCAAGACTCAAAGCTTGTCCCGAAGAATTTCGGTAAAGCAAGACTCAAGACTTGAGATAGGAAGCTGACTTCGAAAGGGGTCAGCTTTTTTTGCCCCACTAAAACCTTTGAATTTGTATATTTCTACGGCATTTTTCAGTTAGGGAAAAGGAGAAAATAATTTATTCAAAACCCCTTAAAACCTCCCCAATAATCTCCTTGTGGTCAAAGGCCAGTTCAGGAAGTTGGGCAAGGGAAAACCACCTGACTGCCTCACTGTCCGAACCAGGAGCGACTATGTATTTTTGATCTTGACTCACTTCAAACAAATAGACGACAGAAACTGTCCACCCCCTGGGGTCCCTCCCCTCTTTACCAAAAACTCCTACAAAATGAGCATCTGAGGCCGAGAGGCTTAAACTTGTCTCTTCCTCCAATTCCCTGACACATGCATCCTCGACGGCCTCATATTCATCCACAAAACCACCCGGCAAGGCCCATCTCCCTTGATAGGGATCCTTTTTTCGTTCAATCAATAAAATATCAGCTCCACAAATGACTACAGCATCGGTGGTCAAAGCCGGACGGGGAAAGGAATAAGTGAAGGACATGTTTATTTACTAAGTGATATTTAGATTAAGTAAAACTACCAAATAAATATTACAAGCGGGGTAAAATGTCAAAGGGGGATTTCGGAAGGCTGATGTCGGAATTATTCGAGCTGAGGGGCTGGACATGCGCATTTACCCGGGATGCTATCCCGGGTTGTCACAGCATGGCCCTTCAGGCCTCTCCTCTACAGATTTCTCCCCTTATTCACGGGACAAGTTGTGACTCCTATGGGACCTCTGTGACTTCTCAGTAGATCTCTGTGTAACAAAAAGAAACGCATAAAAAACCACCCCCGTATCCCAAGGGTGGCTTTAAAGATGGTTTTTCAACTTTGCCTACTCAACTATTCCAACCACTCCGGCTTAGTTGTTTTGATATTGGCCTGCAACTGATTTAACAGATTATACAAACCAAAATAAGTCCTGTTGATATACAAGCCATGTCTGGACCCCCTTGCCTGACGGGATTTTTTGAACATTTTGTCATTGGAAATTCTATCTCCCAATTGGAATATCTGCTCAAAATAACTGTCATCCGCAAAATCAAAGCTATCCACATGGAAAGGCTTACCCAATAAGGAAATCATTTCCTTGAAAACACCTTTGAAATAGACCTTTTCAACTTCTGTATCCCTATCGGAAATAAATTCCAGGTTATAGAAAATCTGGTTCAGCTCCTCTTCATTGATCAATAAATCCCGCTTAATAAGGGAGAAATAACCATGATAGAAATCCTCTGGAAGGATTTTTACACATCCGAAATCAATGATGCCCAACTTATTTTCCTTGGTAATGATAAAGTTACCGGGATGGGGATCGGCATGGACCTGCTGCAGGTTGTGTACCTGATGGTGGTAGAAATCCCAAAGGGATTGGCCAATTTTGTTTTTGGCTTCTTGGGAGGGATTAGTATCCAACCACTCTTTGATGTGCTTGCCATCAATCCAGTCCATGGTAATGATACGCTCAGAACTCATCTCCTCATAATACCCAGGGAAGGTCAGCCCTTCAATATGGCTGCAAGCTGCTGAAATTTCCAAGGAACGCTCCACTTCCAAAACATAATCGGTCTCTTCTATGAGCTTTCCCTCCACTTCTTCCATATAGTGATCCAGCTCTTTTTCATTCATATTGAGCAACCTCAAGGCAAACGGGCGAACCAATTTCAAATCAGAACTCACGGAATCTGCGACACCAGGGTACTGGATTTTTACAGCAAAAGTCTTTTCACCTTTTGTAGCCTGATGTACCTGTCCAATGGAAGCGGCATTTACCGCTGATTTGGTAAAAGTATCATAGATTTGATCTGGAGTTTTACCAAAATACTTCTGGAAAGTTTTTACCACCAGAGGATAGGACAAAGGAGGTGCACTGTATTGCGCCATGGTGAACTTGTCCTGATAGGCCCTGGGCAGAATATTTTTGTCCATGGACATCATTTGCGCCACTTTCAAGGCAGAACCTTTCAACTGGCTGAGGGAATTGTAAATATCCTCTGCATTGTTATTGTGCAACTCTTCCTTGGATAAGCTAGGGTTTACTACCTTTTTGGCATAATGCTTCACGTAGTTCCCTCCTACCTTCGCCCCTGTACTGATAAATTTGGCAGCACGCTGCACTTTGGAAACAGGAATACTCTGCTGTTCCTTCACACTTCTTTCCATGAATTCCTGTGTTTATTTGTTTTGATATAAAAACTTGGCAAAATCAATAAAGGTATCCAAAGCACTTTTACCCATCAGGTCAAAGGCGAGGTTTACCGACTTTTCAATGGCTGCATCTGTTTTCTCAAATGAAGGAGAGGTATCCTTTAGCCAGAATTGGAAGACAAACCATACCTGCAACCAAAGTGCTTCATCATACCGCTCAGTAATCAATGGTCTATTGGCAATTTCTTCCGTCTCTTTTCCTTCTAAAATGATTTCATTAGCAAAGTCCTTGAATTTGCTCCTGAAGGTCTTTACTTCCTCAGGCAATAATTTTTTCAAGTCCTTTTGGCCACTGTAGAGTAACAGAAGGTAGGACCTGTTCTTTTTCAATTCTTCCACCAAAGTAAAGAGGAAACCCAACAGTTTTTCTCTGGCACTGTATTCTTTGAATACTTCCTGTGTTTCCAAATTCTGCAGGGTATCATCGAACAGCTTACCCCAAACTGCTGATTTGATGGCCTCGAAAGAAGTGAAGTAGGCATAAAAATCAGCCTCATTCATCTTGAGTTCTTTGGCAAATTTATAAATAGACAGAGGCTCTGATCCATTTTCCAGGACATGGTTGACATATCCTGTGATGATTTTGGTTCTTGGATCGACTTTACTTGTCTTCTTTGCTGCTGTATTTTCCATTGTGGTATTGTTTACTACTGATATAACCTAGAAAAGGGTATTGAAGTTTTGAAAAGGAATAGAAATCAGGGAGATTTTGAGAAAATATTTTTAGTTTTATATGATATACCTTTCAAGAATTGAAGATGGCCGATGCCAACACCAAAAAGGAATGGGGGATGGAATACACCAGATGGATTCAAACATTTAAACTTCGCTTATCCACAGGTCAAATGAGTTCATTAGGCGAATGTTTGTATCGGGTTTATACAAGTTGATAACAATTAAAATCTTTAATAAAATGGAAACTAAAATATTTTTATTTTTTCTTCTTGCAATTTTAGTTTCTTGTTCGGATGATGATTCAGAGGAATGTATTGGATACAGACCAGAAAATGTAACAGAGGTAAACTCGCCATCCTCAGGAAGAATAAATGAATCGATAGAAATTGAAGTTAAATTCGCGGTCTATAACGGGTGCGGGAAATTTGAAAAGTTTATTGAAAGTCGCAGTAAACATTCAAAAATAATAGAGGTTCAGGCAAAATATGAAGGTTGTATCTGCACTGACAATATTCCGATAATAACGGCTATTTATGAATTTACTCCCTCGGCAATAGGAGAGTACGAATTGAAATTCAAATCCGGAGAAACGGATTATATTACAGTAAATATTGCCGTGACGGATTAAAAGTGTTGACAACAATATATAAAAAAAATGCTCAAACCTGTCTTGAACCGAAATTTCATGCTTCCTTACAACGCCTGATTGTCCTGTGGACAATCAAGCTTGCTAGTTCGCACTGATTTTATACAGGAGGTTATGACTCCTTGTGAAACGACAGACAACTAAGAATGAATTCCCCGAGAATTGCACTACCACTCAAAAACTTTCCCTTGGAACAATCTATGGACTTATTTAATATAGCAAGGCTAATGCTACCCTTATGAGATACCTTTATTTCCTTTTCGCTCTTTCCTTCCTTGCTACCCCTACTTGGGCCCAAGACCGGGTCACCGGAAAAACATTTACTACCAGATCTGAAGTCATCGCACAAAACGGCATGGCTGCCACCGCCCAACCCTTGGCCACGCAGGTGGCTTTGGATATCTTAAAAAAAGGTGGCTCGGCCATGGATGCCGCCATCGCCGCCAATGCGATGCTGGGTTTGGTCGAACCTAATGGCTGCGGAATTGGAGGAGATGTCTTTGCCATCATCTGGGATGCCAAAACCAAAAAACTCTACGGCTTTAATGGAAGCGGCCGCGCTCCTGAATTGCTGACGATGGAAGTTTTCAAAGAAAAAGAGCTGAATTATGTGCCCCTCCTTGGACCACTGCCAGTGACCGTTCCCGGTTGTGTGGACGGCTGGTTTGAGATGCACAAACGTTTTGGGAAGTTATCCATGCAGGAAA
>NZ_AMGM01000062.1 GCF_000298295.1 Cecembia lonarensis LW9 | reverse complement strand
AAGCGATTACGAAGCTCCGGTTGTACTGACCAGAAATGTACTGATTGAATTAGAAGCCGGAAGTACCTACACCTTAACCGTGGATGAAGTGGACAACGGCTCGAGCGACAATTGTGGAATTGCTTCCAGAACACTGAGCCAGACCTTGTTCACCGATGCAGATGAAGGGGAAAATACGGTTACCTTAACAGTCACTGACAATGCAGGAAACCAAAATTCAGCTACTGCGATTGTTACGGTGGTGGTTACTACGGCTCCTGAATGTGTGGTAGCAAGAGCCAGGGATATCGTACTCGTGTTGGACAGAAACGGCAATGCAAGTCTAAGATTGAATGATGTTGATGATGGTTCATTCTCCAATTGTTCCAACAGAATTAGAACTAGGGAAGTAGAAAAGACCGACTTCAATTGTGCGGACCTTGGGGAACAGCTGCTCACCTTCAGGGCCATTGATGCCAACGGAAATGTGGGAGAGACCCAGTTTAAGGTAACCGTTCTGGATGAAACCGCGCCGAGTATTGGCAATATTTCAAGGGTCAATGTTACATTGAACCCAGGTCAGACCTATTCCTTACCTGATTTCAGGTTGACTGCACCAGCCACCGACAACTGTGGTGTGGCCGAATACATTCAGATTCCTGCACCTGGAACAGTTTACTCAGCCGCCGGAACCTACTCCATCGTATTGCGTGCGACCGATCAGAGTGGAAATGTAGGGGAAAGAGAAGTGACATTGACCATCAGGTCAAATACCAATAGGCCAGGAAGAGGAAGGATTGAAGCAGTGGAATTAAATGACCTTACCGTTCCTTGGAATACGTCATTTGATGGAGTGATCCAGCTACAGCGTAAGCAGGTAGGCAAAAAGGTAATGGAGGAGCTTGAAATAGGATTTGAGCAAGAGGGTTATGACCCAATGAAACCGGGAACCTATACGGTAAGGTATCACTTTGCAGAGGCAAGGACGCAGGAAATGGCATTCAAAGTCAAAGTGGAAGAAAAACCATTGGCCTTGGATATCCGATTAAGCAGTCCGTTCTTACCAAAAGATTTGGAAGCAGGAATGCCTGTAGGCAGTCTGATTACCGTGGATCCTTCCGATAAATTCCATACCTACCGCATGGATGAACATTCGGCGTTCCGCTTGGAAGGCAGTTCGCTGATCTGGTCCGGAGAAGGTGCACCTCCTGCCACCGCACAGATTATGGTCCACAGCACTGACCGTGCCGGACAGACCATCAGCAGGGAAATCCAGCTCTATAGAGAAACAGGTCCGAATAGTCTGTTGATCTATCCGAATCCGGCCTATAAGGAAACCAATATATTGGTTAACCTGGCACAGGAATCCGATGTGGAGATTCGCATCTTCGATGCTGCCGGCAGATTGGTCTTCACGGAAGAATCTTTCCAGAAAGAAAGTTTTGTCCGCAACATCGACCTGGATCAGCTCAGCTATGGCCTGTACAATGTGGTAGTGAAAGTTAATAACCAATACCTACAGGGTAGATTAGTGAAGCAGTAAATTAAGCAATAGCGCTTGTGCAAAGAAAGCCGCTCCGAAAGGGGTGGCTTTTTTTTGTTTGGGGAGGTTTTAGTGGTTGTCTTGGTTGTTATGGTTGTCGGGTTGTCAGGTTCTCGGGTTGTCGTAGTTGTCGGGTTGTCATGGTTCGGACTTGGATAGGGAAGAAGTAGTTCTAATCGTTGTAGTGGTTAAAATGGTTCCGCCTCGGACAAATAGTAGGGTTGTCGTGGTTTTCATTGTTGTCATAGTTGTCGGGTTGTCGGGGTTAACCCTTTAATTTTTAATCATTTAAACCCACTTTTGCCTTTTAGAACTTGATCTTCCAGTTTTACATGCATTCCTAATTTTTCTTCACTCATCATTTCTAATTCTTCATTTTACATTATTTATCCTGCCCTACAACCTGGCCCCTTACTACCCCGATAGCTATCAGGGGCAGCCAAAGGGCTGATTTCTTAACGCCTGCCTGTAGTCAGAAAGGCTCGGTCCTCCTACAGCCTGGCCCTGGCCTAAAAAGATTCACTTATTAAGGGGTTTTTCCTGCCCTGCAAGCTGGCCCCGGCCTACCCCGAAAGCTTTCGGGGGTCCAAAGGGACATTTTCTAAACGGCCAGTCCCCCCCAAAAGGGGGATTGTGCGGTATATATTTAAGCTTTAATTTTATTTTGAAAATTTTCAAATAGTGAGATATTATTTCACTAAAAAGTTTTTAGCGGATACTTATTTTGAACTTAAACCTTTTAACATCATGAAAAAAAATTACACTTATTACAGAAGTTTTGGATCCATAGAGGCTGTGGATACCAAGAAAAATTCATGTTTTGGGTTACCAATAAATCAATATTGTAAAGTATTGATTTTGGTATTTTGTTTTATTTCCTTCTTTGCTGTTGAATCCTTTGGGACACATTTTAGATATGGAAATATAAGTTGGAGGCAAATTGACGCAAATACAGTTGAATTCCAGGTAGCTATGGCCTTCAGATCTAATTATACTGGCTTTATCGGTGGAGTTCCAGGTAACCTGCTGACTGTTGGAACCACCTTTACTCCTGATTTATTTTTTTTCCACGGTGATGGTACCTCTAGAAGAATTCAGCTCACTGTTACATCCAGGTCCATCAGTGACAATTGGTCTTATGCAGAAGGTACTTTTACAAAAACATATTCAAACTCAAATGGAATCTATCTTGCATATTTTGAAAGCTGTTGTAGAATTAGCACCTTGGTAAACAATAGGGATGCCCGATACCAGGTAGAAACAGTGGTAAATTTAGGGCAGGGAAATACCTCCCCGGTATCCACAATGCCCCCGATTATCAATTTGCCTGTTGGTAATCCTAATGCATCTTTTATAGTTCCAGCTTCAGATCCGGATGGAGATGTTTTGTCATTTTTTCCTACCCCGTCTGCTCAAATGGGAAGTAATTCAAGCAACCCTTCAAGATTTTCAATAAACGAAACAACCGGTATTGCCACATTTAATACTAATGGAACAATAATAGGTCAACTTTACAATGTGTCTGTTACTATAAATGATAATAATGGTTCTAGGATTGCAGTAGATTTCTTAGTTAGAATTGTTCAGGCTTCCAATCCTCCGATTTTTGTTTCACCTACTCCACCGAATGCCAATGTATTTACAATTTCAGTAGGAGAAGAGTTGTCTTTTGTTGTTAAAGCAGAGGATCCTGATCCTGCGGATTTCGTTACTTTACAGGTTGTTGGTTTGCCTTCAACAGCAACAATGACCCCATCATTGCCTTTATCAGGTGGAGTAGGATTACCTGTGGAAAGTTCTTTCTCATGGGTTCCATCAAATACAGGCACATTTATAGTTAATTATACTGCTGAAGATAATAACGGAGCCCAAGCCACAACCTCTGTAACCATAGTAGTAATAGAAAAAGTTTGTGATATCAGTTTGGGAGCCGAATCTACCCCGGTTACTTGTGTGGGCGGAAACAATGGAACGGTTACAGCAGATGCGAGCGGAGGTGCCGAACCATATGAATACTCTATCGATGGTGGAATTACTTACCAATCAAGTAATGTCTTCGATGATTTGGAAGAAGGTACTTACACGATCAGTATCAAAGATGCTAATGGGTGTACAGAGGAAACCAATGTAGATGTGGGTCAACAAAATGACATTCCTGTAATAAATTTCTTAACAGGTCCATCAGAACCCATCTCATTATCAGCAGCAACTGTTCAATTTGAAGCAGGAGTGACAGATGATAACCTTGTTATGGCTGTATGGAATTGGGGAGATGGTCAAACAAGTATCGAAAATGATCCTAACAGTATAATCATTGGCACCCATACTTATCAGCAAGCAGGTGTTTATCCTGTAACGCTAACAGTAACAGATCTTTGTGGGGAAACAGACTCTGAGCTATTTGAATTTGTCGTAGTATTTGATCCAACAGGAGGGTTCGTCACTGGTGGAGGTTGGATTCACTCGCCTGCTGGTGCTTATGTAAATAATCCAAGTGCGGAAGGAAGGGCGAATTTTGGTTTTGTATCAAAATACCAAAGGGGGGCAACTGTACCAACTGGACAAACACAGTTCCAATTTCAGGCCGAAAAATTCAACTTCCACAGTACCTCATATGAATGGCTTGTAGTAGCTGGTCATAGGGCCCAATTCAAAGGTGAAGGAAGAGTAAATGGTCAAAGTGGATATGGATTTATGCTTACAGCAATTGATGGAGATAAAATGGGAGATAAGAGAGAAGATCGGTTTAGAATAAAAATATGGGAATTGACCTCAGAAACTATTATTTATGATAACCAAATGGGCGCCTCAGATGATAGTGAGGCCAGTACTGAACTTCAAGGCGGTTCCATCGTCATTCATGAAGCACCAAGAGGTAATCAAAACAAGCGCATGGAATCAGAGGAAGAGGAGGATGTTGAGGATGAAGTCTCTGAATTGACCGAACAACGGAGCATTTTTGGCGAAATCTCCAGTAATAATCTGAAAATTTATCCCAATCCGGCAAGTACTACAGCCCAAATCCAAGTAAGCTTATCAGGGCTCTCAGATGTAGGCATAAGTATATTTGACAGTGCAGGTAGACTCATTTACGGAGAGGAAAGCCAGGAAGAAAACAGCTTTACGCGTAGCATCCCGCTGGATGGAGTAAGTTCCGGAATCTACCACGTCATCGTAAAAATCAACCACCAGTATATCCAAGGCCGACTGGTCAAGCAATAAAAGCATCTGCTCTAAGTCAAAAAGCCACTCCGAAAGGGGTGGTTTTTTTGTTTGGGGAAGGTTTACTGGTTGTTATGGTTGTCGAAGTTGTCAGGTTGTCATGGTTCGGGCTTGGATAGGAAAGGAGTTGTCGTAGTTGTTGTAATTGTTGTAGTAGTTGTAATGGTTCCGCCTCGGACAAATAGTAGGGTTATCATTGTTGTCATGGTTGTCGGGTTGTCATGGTGAACCCGTTAAGCTTTAAACTTTAATCATTTAAACTGTTTTGCATAGGTAAAAGTAGTTGTAAAGGTTTGAAATTGAATTCTTAACCACAAAGAAACATAGGTCCACATAGTTTCCTCGGATATCAACCGCCTGATTTTAAAAACAAAGGTTGGGTGCTGCCATGCTATGTTTTCTATGATGCTATGTGGCAGATATTTTTACTACACCATAACTTGTCCCGATTTTGGGAGAGAAACATAGTCTACAAAGTTTTCCAGAGATCAACCGTTTACTTGGCCCTTGAATCTTATGTCTTGAGTCTTGTGTCTTGTGTCTAAGATGTAATCTCTTATCAGAACTAAACCTCCAACCTTTAAGCCTTAAACCTTAATCCTTTAAACCCCTTCCACCTTTGCTTTTGATCCAATCCCTTTAGGGATTACCTATGAGCAAACCAATCTTAATTCTTTTCTATCCGCTTCCCATAGTAAATTAATTTGCTTTAAAAGCTTTTTTACGTATATTAAATGCATATTAAGGCAAATGAAATGAATAAAGTTTTTTTAATTATATTTTTAACCTGTTGTTTTTTCAAGCTTACCGCACAGGTTCAACAAAAATTGGATTTTATCCATAAAAATTATGCCATAGAACAGGGGCTGCCTGAAAACAACGTGCTAGCCATCACAGAGGATAATTTAGGCTTTTTGTGGATTGCCACCCCCAATTTTTTATGCAGATTTGATGGAGCAGACTTTAAAGTTTTTCAAAAATCCTTTGATTATTCCCTCAACCCATCATCAGTGCAAATGGGGAAATTGTATGTTCAAAACAAAAAACTTTGGATGATTACCAAAGGTGGTAAATTGGAGTATATGGACTTGGAAACTGAGCTTTTCTATCACATAGACCAGTTCAATAACAGAAATCAGCCCATTCCACCCTTAAAAACATTATACTTTGATGCGCATCAGGTTTTCCTGGGAACTGAACAAGAGGGGCTTTTTATTACAGACAGGGATTTTAACCTGCTCAACCATTACCATACCAAAAGCCACCAAGCCCTGAGCGCTAATACCATCAACCAAATCTTCAAAGAGAAAGACGGTAATTTATGGATACTTACCGATAAAGGTATAAATCGATTGGACACCGGAATACTTACAGTTTTTGAAGCAGACAAATCTTTCACAGATGGATTTGAGCAGAGGAATATCAGGTTGCTCTTTTCAACTTGGCAGGAGGGAACTTGGGTGAAACCGAAAACCTTTGACCGCTTCTATTTCTCACATGACTATTACCCACGCTATGCAGATTTAATGAGGGGACTCAGAATTAATAAAATCTTTAATTATGAAATTTATGCGGGTTATCGGTATGCTACGTGGTTGGCAACATTTGGGGGAGGCTTGAAAGTCATGGACTCAAGAGACCATAATGTATTAGACGTGGCATTGGTCAATAACCCCAGGGAAATAAACTTCATCTACGGATCCCCAAATGGAAAAATCTGGGTAGGAAGCAGACGTAATGGTTTGTATGTCATCGATCCAAGTTTGGCCCTGACTTGGGTTCAATCCCCTGAGGAAAAACGTTTCGAAGGAATATTTCCCCTACAGACCCAAAAACCGGACAAGATGTTTCTTATGACAGAAATGGGTGAGCTGTTCGGATTAAATGCTGAATTTAACCTGAAAGAAATGGAAGGTTTTTCACAGATTTTACCAGATTCGATCTTTAAACAAAAGGGGCAAATCATCCCAATCTTAGGCTCTGAAAGTGTATTGTTGAGCCATAAAACTTCAGATATTTACTTGGTTAGTCCCTTATCAGGACATTATGAACACTCAACCGTCCACCTTCCTGAACAGATAAAGGAAGCCATATTTAAGGCTTCAGATGTACAGATTTTTCAAGACAGCAAAAATGAAAAACACCTGTTTTTTGGGACAGAAAAGGGGTTGTTTTTAAGTGATTTGAAGCATAATAAAACAAAGGAGTTAAGCAGTTTAGCAGTAGAAAAGTTGCTTCTAATGGATCAAAATAAATTGCTGGCCCTATTTAAAAACGGTAGAATTGGTTCAGTTAATTTAATAACCCAAGAATTTGAGCAGCATGAGTTTCTAAAAAGCGCATTCCCTTCCCAAGTGGAAATTACAAGTGCTAAGCTTCAAAATGACTGGTTATGGATAGGCACCTTAGGAAATGGCCTTTATTTAATAAATCTCTTGAATGGAGCAAAAATTCATTTTTCCAAAGATCAGGGATTGCCCAATAATTTTATTATGGGCATGGAATTTTCAGATACCAGAACTTTATGGTGCAGTACCAATAATGGTTTGTTTAAATTAAACTTTTCAAAGTCAGAAAATATAATTCAAATTGAAAACACCTTATACCTGAATTATAAAAACGGACTTCCTGTCAATGCTTTTAATCCTGATATGTCTTTTCATTTCAGAGAAACCAACATTTGTTTTGGGGCAGATCAGGGAATACTTTGTTTGGAAAGCCAGCATCCCTATTGGGAATCATACCAATCAGAATTGTTAATTACAGCCATCAAAGCCAATGGACAGGAAATCCATTCCGAAAAGGGTACACATTTTCTGGAATCTTTAGAGATAGAATACTACCAAAACTCCTTAGAATTTTATTTTACATCGCTGTCCAGAAATGTACCTGAAAACCTCAATTACAGCTATAAATTGGTTGGCTATGATGAGGACTGGGTGACAGCAGGCGACCGCAGATACGCCTCTTACACCAATTTAGACCCGGGAGATTACCTATTCCAAGTTAAGTTGACCAATGAAAATTATGTGGGAGCTCCTCTTAAGGCCGTTTCCATACAGGTGAAACAGGCTTTTTGGCAAAGCATTTGGTTTAAACTTTTGGTAGGTTTCTGGGTTTTGGGGATCATTTACCTACTGTATAGGCTCAGATTGAATTATATTTTGACAGTGGAAAGGGTCAAAGAAGAGATTTCCGCTGACCTCCATGATGACCTTGGAGCCCGCTTGACTACCATTCAATTGCTTTCTGCCATTCACAAGCAAAAATTCAAGGACCATCCTGAAGTAAAAAAATTGCTATCGAATATCGACCAAGAAATCCATAACTCATCAGAAGCCTTGCATGAATTGGTGGGCAATATCAAAATGAAAGAGGACGACCTGGAAGGATATTTTTCCAAACTTCGACGCTATGCGAGTGAAACCTTAGATCAGGCAAATTTGCATTATCAAATAACCATACCGGAAAATATTAAGCATGTCAGGTTATCTGTCAAAAAAAGAAAAGACATTTATTTTATCCTGAAGGAACTCATCAATAACATCCGCAAGCATGCCCAAGCAAACCGTGTGGAAATCCGAATGGATAATAAAGAAAACAGGTTGATTATGAGTGTTGTGGATAATGGCGTTGGATTTAATCCACAACACAATAGCCACAGAAATGGCATTAAAAACCTCAAGGCCAGGGTGGAAAAATATGGCGGAACGTTTGAGTTGCATACAAAAAAAGGAGAGGGGACTAATATCCATATTACCATACCCCACGATCAAATCACTTTAATCAAAAACATGTGGTCGAAGGGGCTACAACAGGCTGGTAGAATTTGGATTTTCAATTGAATTAAATGACAGGGAGGTTGAATTTACTGGAATTTAAGCATTATAAAGCATCAGGGATTTTTTGGCTTCTTTTCCTTGTCTCATTTCATTTTTCAGTCATGGCACAGAACCTTTATGTGGTCAACAGTACGGACGATTTGGAAGATATTGATTTATCTGATTCCATTTGCGCGGATAAAAACGGGAATTGTACCTTAAGAGCAGCCATTCAAAATGCCAATAAAAGCCGGTTGAAAGATAAAATCACTTTTGATTTGGACGTGGAAGGAGTGAAGACCATTAACTTGAAGGAGGGTTTACCAGCCATCAAATATGGAATTATCATCCAAGGTACTGAACCTGGTAAAAAGATCACGTATCATAATTGCATTGTCATTGATGGGAGTCAAATTGACCAAACTGCCCATTTGCCCGAAGACATACAGCAAAGAAGTGCTTTTAATTTGGCTAAAAACGCCAATGGCAGTGTTATTTCCGGCTTAGCTTTTCGGGCTTTTGGCAATCAGGCAATTTTCGTAGATTCAGATGAAAACATTATTCAAAACAATATTTTTGGGTTTCCTATTAAAGACAGCTTGAAAATTAATAAATATGGGCTTTGGGTGTATGGCCATAAAAACCTTGTAGGAGGTTATTTGCCTCATGAAAAAAATTATTTTTTTGGAAACATTGCAGGAGTTGCACTCACCGGGACAGAAAATAGCATAATTGGAAATGATTTCGGATACGATGCCCATGAAGAAAAAGTGATCGGCAATACTTCAGGAATAACACTCAATGCAAGCACGAGAAACAATCTCATCAGTCATAACCTGATTTCAGGAAACACAATAGGCCTACAGCTATTCGGGCCTGGTAATAGGGTATTTAAAAACAAAATAGGTACAGATCATTCAGGAAGTAAAAAAATCGGGAATCAATTCGGGATAATCGTAAGTGAATGTTACGGCTCCACTATTGGAGAGGCAAACCTAGGAAATCTGATCTCAGGAAATGAAGTAGGAATACTGATCGATCCTTTTCAAAGAACAACAGGGATTTCAAATTTTTCTAGAACCAAATTTCAAAATGTTCAAATCAAGGGAAATAAAATCGGAACAGATATTACAGGAAAATTCCCCCTGGGCAATAGAAATGGAATTGCATTAAAATATTCAGGAGGGATACTAATAGGGGGACTTACCGCCAAAGAAGCTAACCTTATTTCAGGTAATCAGGAAAGTGGCATTCTGCTCTTGGATGCATTTGAAAACATAGTGGCAGGGAATCGAATAGGCACTGATATTTCAGGGACCTATCCCATTGCCAATACAGCAGGCATTTGGATCTCATCAGAGGAACACCAAGGTTTTTCGGAACTCAATGTGATCAAAAATAACCACATCAGTGGCAACTCAGAAGTGGGTATTTATGTAGGTGATAGGGTTTCCAAGTTAAGCATCCAATCTAATATCATTGGCTACAATGCAAGTCATGCTGTCAACCCAAGTAATCAACATGCAGGTATTATCATTCGCTCAACTGCTCCTGATATCTGTATTGGTGGAGAGGAAAAAGAAGCCTTCAATTTGCTTTCAGGACATGCTTACGGATTGGTGCTGCCAAACCTTTGGGATGCCAGAAGTTTGATTGAAGATAAAAACCTGATCCATAACAATACCATAGATTTCCATGATCAGGAAGGTCTGCCTTTAAATTTGGAGTTTGCCATCAGTCACATTCCATACTTGAATAAGATTTTAACAAGAGAATGGCTGGTATTTGAAATTCAAACACAACGGTTGAATCAAGAAAGGATAACATGGTGGCAAAAAAATATAGATAACATGCCGGATTAAATTTACTAAATAGCTCAAATTGTCCATCCCCCCCTTATAGGGGATTGTAAATAATACAAAGAATGGTTTATTTTAATTATGAAAACCCAATTGGTTATTTTTGAAGACAATGAAAACCTTAGGAAATCCTTGGTTGTCCTGCTCAACAGCAGTGAAGAATACCAAGTGGTAGGAGACTTCCCCAATGTTTTGAAAGCAGGAAATCAGGTAAAGGATTTAGATCCTGACATGATCATTTTGGATATCGATATGCCTGGAAAGGATGGAATATCTGTCATCCCGGAAATCAAGGAAAGCAAACCTGAAATTTCCATTGTCATGTACACCCAATTTGAAGATGAGGATAAAATTTTCCGTAGCCTCTGTGCAGGGGCGGATGGCTATATTTTGAAAAAAACCTCTCCCATGGTTTTATTTCAGGCCTTGGAAGAGGTACGAAAGGGTGGGGCTCCACTATCACCGGCCATCGCAAAAAAAGTTCTGGCCTCTTTCCATCAAAAAGCAAACAATGCCTTAAAATATAACCTGACCCCCAGAGAAATTGAAGTGTTGAAATTATTGATCAAAGGATACAGCATCAAGTACATTGCTGCAGAATTGTTCATCGCTTATGATACCTGCAAAGCCCATTTGAAAAACATTTATACCAAACTGCATGTCAATTGCGGGAAGGAGGCCATTGCTAAAGTACTGGCTGAGCGGATAATTTTTGATTAGATTTCTAAGTGCTGGCATACTTTTTTCGATATTGTTTTACATGCATATCCGTAATGACACCAGTAGCCAAATATAATTTTTTCACCTCGGCAAGCTCGGTGACCGGGTTCAGGAAACAATACGTATTTTCATTAGCCACACTTCAACAAGTCCAGAGTTTCGATTTTGTCTTGGCTCTTTTTTTCATTTTTCATTCCTAATTCTTCATTTTACATTTTACATTATTTATCCTACGCTACAGGCTAACTCCAAACTCACTTTTGCCTTTTTACTTTTGCCTTGGTTCTTACTTCTCATTTTTCACTCCTAATTCTTCATTTTCCAGCCCTACAGCCTGGCCCCGAGCTAAAAAGCTCCACTGGAGCTTTTTTTAACGCCTGCCTGTAGTCAGACAGGCTCGGTCCCCCACAAAAAGGGGATTGACAGCTTTTTATATTATGGATAGATTGATTAAAAGAATAAAAGCATTTAATAAAGCTTAAAATCAAACTATTTGGGATATACGACCCTATTTTCAACTTAAACCTTTTACGTGATGTCAGCAATGAGAAACTTTAAACTTAAAAACACCCTACCCTTATGGGGGGTATTGTTGGTATTAATGGTCTTTTCCTGTCAGGATCTGAATATGGAGGACCATAAGATGGAAGATTTGTCCAAATTGGATCAAATTTCCTCAAATGTAGTACCGGGGAAGTACATAGTTACTTTACACAGCAACCAAATCAATTTCCGGAAATCCGGTAAATACGAAGAGGTACAGGCCGGAATGCGGAAAATCGTTTCTGATATCTTGATCAGGTATAACATTCATCCTGATAAAGTAGATGATGTATATGGACATGCATTTGAAGGTTTCTCTGTTCAAATGGAATCATTTGAATTAAAACTTCTGGAACAAGAACCTAGTATCAAGCAAATTATTCCAGATCAGTATGTTATTGGCCATACCAACTTCAAAAAAGGGGGGAATAATGGCAAAGGTGGCGGAGGAGGAAATGACCCTGCCCCAGAGCCAGAACCGGATCCTGAGCCTGAGCCAGAACCAGATCCAATAAAACAAGTAGAATGGTATTTGGACAGAATCGATCAAAGGGCTTTACCTTTGGATGGAAAATTTATCGCTCCAAAAACAGGTAAAGGGGTCACAGCTTATATGATAGGAGCGCCCATTCTGGAGGGTCTTGATGAATTTGGAGGAAGGGCCAGTAATGAAGACCTTACGGGAGATGGGGAAAATACTGACCTCTTAATGGATTTTGGGGTTTTGAATGCTGCAGCTTTAGGAGGGAAAAGTTATGGCGTGGCCAAGGAAGTAAATATCATCAGTTTGGATGTTGTAGGAAAAGGTGAAGCTACCGTAAGTGCTTACCTTAAAGGAATGGATCATATTTTAGCGGAGGGAGTCAAGCCAGCAGTAATCTTCTTACCCTTGATGGGGAGCGACATTGATAATGAATTGGTGGAATCTACGATTAATGAACTTTATCAAGAGGGATATCCAATCTTTACCTATGGAGCATTCGATGAACATGTCTGTAATATGGTTCCAGCTAAATTTCCCACAGTTTTTACTGTTAGCAGTTTGGGATGGGATGATGCTAAGGCCTGGATCAGTGGATATGGTTCATGCATTGATTTATTTGCACCGGGTGTAGCCGTATTGAGGGGAGGTTTTCCCGAGTACCCTACCGATGAATTCTTTGATATTTCGTATGAGAATGCAGCATGTCTGGCAGCCGGGGTGGCAGCACTTTATTTGGAAGACAGGCCAAATGCTACTCCCCAACAGGTTTATGATTTTCTATTCGAAACCTCAACAAAAGATGTTGTCAGGTTCTCCAATTCCATCAATAATCACCTGTTATTTTCTGGCTTGAATGATGATGGTGCAGGGGAAATAGACCCCAATCGTCCTGATTATGCTTTTGATCTAGAGGCAAGGGCAGAAAGAACAAGAGGCAATAACTATAATATAATTTTTGAGTGGAGTCTCATAGAAAGCGAAACCAACCGGCTTAATGTGTATCAAGATGGAGAGGGGATAGGAAGTGTGGTAGCCGATCAGGGCTTTTGGATGATCAGCGAAAGTGGTAAAAACATCCCACCAAGAACTTATAAATTCTGTGTACCCAAAAGCAACTTATGCTCCAATGAAGTAATAGTCACGTTTAATTAATGTTTAGTTGTTAGAGCCACTCCGAAAGGGCGGCTTTTTTTGCGAAGAGTTAGGTGAAGGTCTTGTCTTCTCTGGTAGCTTGTTTGATAAGGAACTTATTCCGTGAGGGATTAATGAGCGGTTTGATAAAATTTGAACGCCAAAATCCGCCCCTTAATTGTGGATATTTATTAACTATCCCAAACCTATATGATAAAAAAATCACCCAAAAAGGGGATTGCCAACCATTTAGGTATAAACTAAATTGGTTTTTAAAAATAGTTACTCCTATCGCAGGTATTTTTCCTAATATTTTGAATACCTGCTACAAACGATCAAATAAATCCAAAAGGGAAATGAAGGTTTTAAAAATGATTACCAGATCTCAAATTATTTTGACACTATTTATAGGCCTAGGGTTGGTTATATTTTCCTGTGAAGAAAAAGAGGAACCCATAGTTGAAGAAGAAATTCAGGAAACTGTCAGGGATATAGATGGAAATGAATATAATGTAGTATCCATTCAAGGAATTAAGTGGCTTCATCAGAACCTTAGAACATCCAAATACAGGGATGGAAGAGAAATTCCTGAGGTGCAGGATAACTTAGCATGGAGTCAATTGACCACTGGAGCCTTTTCTTGGTATAACAATAAAAATGCAGCTAATCTAGGACATGGTAAACTCTATAATTGGGAAGCAGCGACTTGTTGTGACATTTGCCCAGAGGGTTTTAGGGTTCCTACCAAAGAAGACTTTGAAAGGGTTAGGCTAATTTTAGGTGAATATATATGTGAAGAAATTGATTGCCCCCCTTTTTTACCATGGATAATTAGAGAATCTCTGTATGAAGGAAAAAGAAACCCTAATGGTACATTTCTTATTCCAAAAGAAACACGATCAGGTCTTTGGACTATTGAAAAGAAAAACGATGAGGAGTCAATCATTTATCAACTCAATAATAGTTTTGGAAGTATTGATAATATCTCATTGACTTTTAGGGAATCAACCGCACCTGTTAAAAGTGGTCTTCCTATTAAATGCGTTGAAAACAGATAACAAATATGGATAATTTTAATTCTTTCTTTCAATCGATGATAACTTTGATGTTAATTATCGGTATTGGTTTTATTTTATATGCATGCAGAGATAAAGAAGAACCTGTTTTTACCGAAGAACCCGAAAAACCCACCATTACCGACATTGATGGAAATGTTTATGATATCGTAGAATTTGCAGACAATTGGTGGATGGTGCAAAATCTGAGAACCAGCAGGTATACTAACGGAGAACCCATCCCTGAGGTAGCAGATAATGTTGAGTGGTCCGAAATGGAAACAGGAGCTTTCTCTTGGTTTGACAATGATCCAAGCCTAGATACTTCTTATGGTAAAATGTACAACTGGTATGCAGCTACCTGTTGTTCTATTTGTCCAGAAGGCTGGAGATTACCTAATGATACTGATATCAAAAAAGTCGCCGATAGGAGACTTACCCCCCCTATGCTTTCATTTATCTACTTAGATGCGGGTTGGGCTGATGATTATACATTTAGGTCTGGAGTCAGGTTTAGTGATGGCACTTTTGCAAGCAGCCAAATTGAAGATAGGGATTGGGGAACCTCAACTGAATTTACCTTTAAATGGGGGATTAACGCCTCTCAGCCACACCTCTCAGCTTGGCCTCATGGTTTTTACAATTTAGTTGTCAGCAGTGATGAAGGAACCGGCTATATCATTGCAGACCTAATTTCTATGAATGTAACCGCTAATATGGGAGGATATATACGTTGTGTTAAGATAAAGTGACATAAAAATGAAATAATCACCTGATTTGATGTATATTAAATGTAAATATTTGGTAATACATGAGATCCATTATTTTCAAATTATTCTATTTGCCTTTTTTTTTGGCTCTGGAAGTTTTTGCCCAATTGCCTGATTTCACTTTTAGAAATATCCACACAGACCATGGACTTCCCGAAAATATTGTTTTGGATATCAAAGAAGATTCCTTGGGGTTTATTTGGATAGCGACTCCCAATTACCTCAGTAGATTTGATGGAAAGGATTTTAAAGTTTTTCCAAAGGCTTTTGATTACAGAACAGACCTTGAAAATTTTAAATTGGGAAAAATAAGTGTGAATCAGCAGTCTTTATGGGTAATCACCAAAGGGGGGCAGCTAGAGCTTTTCAACTTAAAGGAAGAGTCTTTTAGAAAAATAAGCTACTTCAATGACAGCATTCCGATCCCCGAATTAAGAAGCATTTATCTAAATAAAGAAAACCAAATCTTACTGGGCTCTGAGCATCATGGGGCCTACTTGCTTGATCAAGAATTGAATCTGCTTAAACATTTTCACGTAGACGCCAGTGAAAAGAATAGCCGCATCATTTCCAATAAAATCAATGCAATTCATCAGGATGTAGCTGGAAGAATTTGGATTTTAACAGATAAAGGGGTCAACCTGATTCAAGAAGATGGCAAAGTAATACTGCTTTTGGATGGGATTAACACAAGTACATTTTTAGAGGATGCTGTTCATTACGATGCAGTGGCAATTGGTACGATAGGAGATACCTATTTTGCCGGTTCCCTTCTATGGGAAAATTTATCAAAACCTCTGAATTGGAATGAGCAAACAATATCAGGAGACTTGAATATTCTTTCCCTTTATTTTGACAACAAGCGAAGAATGTGGTCTGGAAGTTTGGGTAATGGCATTTTCGTGATCAATCATGGAGGAACCTATGAAATTAAGCAACTACTCTCAATAAAAGGAAAATCCAATGCACTTACCGACAATACCGTTTTGTGTATGTATGGGAATGGAGAAAACGGAGGTCTCTGGATCGGTACAGATGGGGGCGGAATCAGTTATTTTGATGAAGGGCCTAATTACTTTAAATACCTTTTTGAGAATGAAATAAAAGAAGACATAAACCCCAAGCACATTACAGCTATCCAAAAAGAACATGATAAATTGCTTTGGGTCAGTTCCCTTTCACACGGTCTCCTTGCCATTGATTCTACCAATAATTTGACCAAGCAAATCTTATTGCCTGATTTGAACCAGGATTATTTTAAGAACAACCGTATTCTTGATTTTTGGATAGATGAGCAGATATATATCGGTACATCAGAATATGGATTACTTATTCTGGACAAGAAAAATCATAGCGTATTAAGAACCCTAAATGTTGACAATCAATCTTTGCCCAGTAATCGTGTAAAAAATATTAAACCTATTGATGGAAATCATTTAGCCGTTGTCACGTCAAACGCTATAACACTTTTGAATGTAAATGACTTTACTGGCCAAACCTATGAATTATCCATTGATGATGAAATTTCATCCATAGAATTGATCATTGAAGAAGTTCTTGCTCTATCTACTGAAAAATCAGGCATTTATTTATTTAAGTTGGAAGATGGAAATTTTGAAAAACTTTCCTTAAATGTTTCAGAAATAGAATTAGATAGGATTCCAATCAATGGGCTACATTACACAAATGGCTGGCTTTGGGCCTCTGCCAATGATAGGGGTATTCTGGCCATTGACCTTGAGAGAAGGAAATCCAAGTTATTCAATGCAAAAGATGGAATCCCTTTGGGAATCAATTATGGAATCCTCCCTCAGGACACCCGTACACTGTGGGTAAGCCATAGCAAAGGAATTTATAAGTTGATTTTTGAAAAAATTGAAGGCGATATTTTTATTGAAAACATCAAGCCTTTTCAACAGCTGAATAAATTTGAGATCAGTAATTACAGTGCCCATGCAACTTTCAAAGAACTGGATGGCAATATGTATTTTGGCGGAATTTCAGGACTTGTTTTTTTTGATCCTGATGACATTCCAAGCAATAAAAAAGAAGTGAATCTTGTATTTACAGAGGTAAAAGTCAATAATCAAACAGTGGAATCCGATCAAGCACATCCGTTTTTGGAAACTTTAAAGCTTCAACACTTTGAAAATTCCATAGCATTAAATTTTGCTGCCCTGAAATCTTCATTACCTGATGAACTGGAGTTCAGTTACAGGCTACTTGGATATGAAGAAGATTGGATCTCAATTGGCAATAGGAATTTTGTGGAATTCACCAACCTTGACCCTGGAAATTATACCTTTCAGGTAAAATTAGACGAGAGCTCGATAGAAAGTTCTTCTATTTCTTCCCTCCAAATACAAATAGAACCAGCCATATATCAACGCTTTTGGTTTCAATTATTGGTCTTAATTACAGTATTAGGCCTATTTTATACTTTTTACAGGTTAAGGGTAAAGCATATTTTGGAAATGCAGGAGATCAAAGAAGGCATCTCGGCTGATCTACATGATGACTTGGGTTCAAGGTTGACCACTATCCATCTCCTTTCCGCCATTTCAAAGGGTAAATTCAAGCAAGATTCTGAAATTAAAGATCTGTTGAGTCAGATAGATAAAGAGGTCAATGCCTCCTCAGAGGCCTTGCATGAAATAGTTGGTAATATAAAAACCCATGATGAGGATTTTGAAGAGTTTTTAGCCAAAATCAGAAGGTACATCAGCGAGGCCTTGGACAGTACAGATACCATTTATCAGATCAATTCTGAAGATAATGTTTCCTTTGCAAAATTATCCATGAGAAAGCGAAGGGAAATTTTTTTAATCATCAAAGAATTGGTCAATAATATCAGAAAACATGCGCATGCCTTGAGGGTCAACTTTAAAATAGGAGAGAAAGATGGGAAGTTTTATCTCATGGTAGAAGATGATGGTATTGGCTTTGATCCCGATACACCCACGCACAGAAACGGGTTGAAAAATCTTAAATACAGAATTGGAAAATGGAACGGGAAGCTTTCTATCCATTCGAATAAAGGAAAGGGAACAAGGATAGAAGTATGGATACCTTTTGATAAGGTTAATTTACTTCAGAAATTATGGTTAGCTTAATTCAAGATTGACCAAAGGTGGCTTGTATTTAATGACCAAAATACTGTACTTCAAAAAGAATGATTAAAAAATTAAGGTTTTCATGTGCATGCAACAATTAAAAGTCTTTTTTGCTTTCCTACTCATCCATTTTTGGCTAAGCCATTATACTGTTGCACAGGTCACTTATGTGGTAAACAGTGTGGAAGACCATGATGACCTGGATTTGGCAGACAAAACATGCGCAGACCAATTTGGTAATTGTACCTTGAGAGCAGCCATTCAAAATGCCAATAAAACCAAGGAAAAGGATAGAATTATATTTAAGCTAGATGGAGACGGCCCTTTTGTTTTTGACCTGAAGAAAAATTTACCTAAAATCATTTCCCCTTTGGAAATTGACGGAACTTCCCAAAATGGCTATGCTTTAGATCAAGTTCAAATTATCTTATCGGGCAAAAATGTAAAAAGCGCAATTGATTTCAACCTATCGCCCAATTCCTGGGCAAATGGCATTCAATTGATGGAAGGGAGTTCGGGCAGTGCAATCAAAGGGCTATGCATCATTGGCTTTGAAGGATTGGGAATCCGGATTTTGAATTCAAATGATAATGTCATTACCTCTAGTTTTATTGGTGTGCATCCCTTAATCCATTCGGAAACATCAGGAAATATTTCAGGTATCAGTATTGATGGTAGTGATAATACCATTGGGGGTTATTCCTCGTTTGAAAGGAATATTATTTCTGGGCATGAAAGTACAGGAATCACAATTCGAAGATCTGGAAACAGGATTATAGGGAATTTTATCGGCACTGATCCGAAAGGGGAAATTAGTTTAGCGAATCGCTTTGGTATTCAATTGGACCCAAGTGCAAGATCAAACTTCCTGATTGACAATTTAATTTCAGGTAATTTGGAAGATGGCATCAGAATAAGCTTTTCAAGAGATAAGAATTTTATTTATTCCAATAAAATCGGCACCAATTATAAAGGAAATAAGGCATTACCAAATAAAACAGGCATCATGCTATGGAATAATTTGCAGGCACATGTCGGCAGTTATGAAAAAGGGAACCTTATATCAGGCAATGATATTGGTATCCATTTAATTCCCACCTCAAACCAAGCGGAACTTTTAAACCAACTAAAAGCAAATTACATAGGGGTTGATATTAAGGGCACTCTTGCCCTACCCAATAGGATAGGGATTTTAATTGAATGTTCAGGAAACGTTGTTGGAAGTATAGAAGAAAATGGCAGAAATCTGATTTCAGGAAATTTAGAAGCTGGAATAGTAATAAGAAATGGTAGTCTGAATATTATTCAGGGCAACTTCATAGGAACAGATAAAACCGGAAAATATGCCATACCTAATGGGCATGGTGTCATTTTCGAAACTTCCAAAAAGGAATTGGCCACTACCGAAAACATTCTGAGGGATAATCTTATTTCGGGAAATATGTATAATGGTGTAATTCTTCAGGAAGATATAAAAGATAATATGCTTTTCAAAAATAAGATCGGTTTATCTAAAGATGGACAATCATCTCTACCCAATGGATTACGTGGTGTTTTAATGAATTCTGATGCGTTAAATTGTATAGAGGAAAATGAAGGTCTAGAGAATTGAATCCGATTAATTAGGTGTTGCTAAATATATTTTTATAAACAAGTAGTTGATGCTATCAAAATTTCAATCCCGCATCCCACCTATTCTAATAAAAAAAACCAAAAATTTAACCTGTAAACCCTTAATCATTTAAACTTCTATTTCTTTCTTTTTCAACCTGACACTTTTGAGATTACAAATAGTGACATCAAAACCAACCTAAAAAGGGGATTGACAGCTTTTTATATTATGGATAGATTGGTTATAAGAATAAAAGCATTTAAGAAAGCTTAAAATCAAACTATTTGGGATATACGACCCTATTTTCAACTTAAACCTTTTACGTGATGTCAGCAATGAAATATTTCAAACTCAAAAACACCCTACCCTTATGGGGGGTATTGATGGTATTAATGGTCTTTTCCTGTCAGGATCTGAATATGGATGACCATAAAATTCAGGATGTTTCCATCATGGATGAAATCTCATCCAATATAGTGCCGGGAAAGTACATTGTTACTTTACACAGCAACCACATCAATTTCCGGAAATCCGATAATTACGAGGATGTGCAGGCCGGAATGCGGAAAATTGCCAATGATATTTTGATCAGATATGATGTGAACCCGGAAAAAATAGATGCAGTTTATGGTCATGCCTTGACAGGTTTTTCCTTAACGCTAACTGATAACGAATTCCAATTATTAAGTCAGGATAGGGATATAAAAATTATCGAACCTGACATTTATATTTTGGAATCTTATAACCAAAGAAGAATTCCACCTGGACAGAATAAACCTAAAGAAGAGGAAGAAGAAGAAGAAAAAGAAGGTGACAATCCTGATCCAGTTGACCCAGGGCCAACGGATCCCAACCCTCCGGTGGGAAGTGTTCAAAACAATGCACCAAAATATTTGGATAGAATCGATCAGAGGGCTTTGCCTCTAAACGGAACTTATACATATACCAAAAGTGGCGCCGGAGTTACAGCTTACATTCCATATGGTTTAATTAGTACTGAATTTACCCAAGATCTTGGTAATCGGTTTTCAAATATTAACTTGACAAATGATAGCACAGAAATAAACGGGAGCAGTACCAATAGTGCTATTGTAATTGGGGGAACAACTTATGGGCCAGCGAAAGGAGTAAATTTAGTAGGAATAAAATCCCTTGAATCAACATATAATGGTGACTATGCCGAAACTGTTTCAAATATTATAAAAGTTTACGATGAAATCCTGGCACAGAATAAAAAACCTGCGGTAGTGATTACCTGGCTCCTTAGAGAAAATCCTGGAACCGCTTATTTTACCGCTATTAAAAACCTATACAATGCCGGATATCCATTATTTGTAAGTGCTGGTGCCTGGGGGGAGGATGCCTGTACCTGGGCAAGTTCCTATAGCCCTTATGTTTTTATCGTCGGTATGGCTAGAATTGATGATACAAAGAGTGCTTCGAGTAATTATGGTAGTTGCATAGATTTATTTGCTACTAGTACAGATTGGGGACATGACCCAGATGGCTACAACGAGGAATGGATGCCGGGTTTTGGAATAAATCCTAATTTTTTAGCTCCTGGCCTGGCAGCGGGTGTCGCTGCAAAATTTCTTGAGGAAAACACTGGTGCATCTCCCAGTGAGGTATACCAATTTTTAAGAAACACCTCTACAAAAAATGTAGTTAAATTTTCGAATTCATTACACAACCATTTATTGTTTAGCGGATTGAGTATGGAAGGAGCTGGACAGATTGATCCTAATAGAACTAAATTTTATCTTGATCTAGCTGGGAGTAGTTCAAGAATTCGAGGTAATAATTATCAAGTTATTCTGGAATGGAATATTGTAAGAGAATCAGAATACCTGATGGATGTTTACGAAGATGGGGTTAAAGTGACCACCATAAGTGGGGGTAATTTTTTCCGAACCACAAAGTTCTTTTATCATGTCAGTGGAAATAATCTTGCCCCAAGAACCTATAAAATCTGCTTACCAGGGACCAATAAATGCTCCAATGAAGTTGTAATTGAATTTAGTTGATCCTCTTTCTTTCACCCTGGCTATTTGTGGTCAGGGTGTTTTTTATATAAAAAGTTTGGTGGTAATTTTCAATTAGTCCACTTTACAATTTATTTTATTTATGGTACATTAGAAGATGATGGATGCTAAGTATTTACACTTCTTGCTAATCTATTTTTCCTGTGTGAATCTTTTTGGCCAATCCGTAGATTTTATTCACAAAAACATCACCATTGAACAAGGCCTTCCGGAAAACACAGTATTGGATATTGTAGAAGACCAAATGGGCTTTATTTGGCTGGCTACCCCTAATTTTTTGTGCCGGTATGATGGGGCCGACTTTAAACTTTTTCAAAAGTCCTTTGACCTGAAAATAGAAACAGAAAAGTTTAGAAAAGGGAAACTCTTTTTAAGGGAAAATAAGCTTTGGATGATTACCAAGGGAGGAAAACTGGAGTACATGGACCTTTTGACGGAAAATTTTTTTCCTCTAAATAATTTTAAAAATGATATTAAGGAGATAAAGGATTTAAACAGTATCTATTTTACAGAAGACAGGCGAGTTTATTTGGCTACGGAAGGGGATGGTCTTTATATCGTGGATAT
Source organism: Cecembia lonarensis LW9 (assembly GCF_000298295.1). GTDB lineage: Bacteria > Bacteroidota > Bacteroidia > Cytophagales > Cyclobacteriaceae > Cecembia > Cecembia lonarensis. Next base: position 408 of record NZ_AMGM01000062.1, on the reverse strand, counting down.
GGAATTCAATATTATTAACCACCTTACTGATCAAGGAAAAAATAAGCTTTCCTCCAATTATATCAATGCGGTATTTAAGGATAATAGCAATCAGGTATGGGCATTGTCCAACAAAGGCCTAAATAGAATTAAACATGGGGTAATTGAGCGTTATATGGAAGAAACAAACTTTTCTATGGGGCTACAATTACCCTTTCTAGAAAGGTTAGGGCTGGCCACAATAGGGCAGGGCATAGTAGCTAAAGACGTAGCCACAGAAAGTTTTCACCCGCTTTTCTATTATTCTAAGAATCAAGAAGTGGTAGAGAATTTATTCATTTCCGATCTTTTTTTGTTACCAAGAGGTCTGATTACAGATTGGAAAACTTGGATTGGTAGCATTGGAAATGGATTGATGGTGGAAAGTAA
>NZ_AMGM01000061.1 GCF_000298295.1 Cecembia lonarensis LW9 | reverse complement strand
GCCATACATCAGATAAGCATGCACCATGATGCCGGAATCTGTGAAATTTCTCGCTACCCTTGCCACCTGTGCCACGGTAACCCCTTTTTGCATCATTTCCAACAGGCGGTCGGATGCAACTTCCAATCCACCGGAAACGGCAATACATCCTGATGCTTTCAACAGGCGGCAGAGGTCATAAGTAAACCTTTCCTCAAAGCGTATATTTGTCCACCAACTGATTTTAAGTTTGCGTCTAAGGATTTCAATGGCCAACTCCCGCATCAGGGCAGGAGGGGCGGCCTCATCCACAAAATGAAAACCCGTTTCTCCCGTCTGCGCAATCAGTTCTTCAATACGGTCACAGATAATGGAGGCACTGACAGGCTCATAGTTTTTGATATAATCCAGCGTGATGTCACAAAAAGTACATTTTTTCCAATAGCAGCCATGGGCCATGGTCAACTTGTTCCATCTCCCATCAGACCAAAGTCGATGCATGGGATTGGCAATCTCTATGACAGAAAGGTATTTTTTTAATGGTAATCCCCTATAATCGGGAGTACCTGTTTTGCTAAATGAAATATCACTTTCTTTGGCTCCATTGATATAACTTACCTGTCCCTGCTGTAATACAAAAGTCCTTTTCAATTTCTCTAATGGCCTATCTCCATCCAAATACTCCAAAAGACAGGTGAGGGGCCTTTCCCCATCATCCAAAGTAATGAAATCCAGGTATTGGAATACCCTGGGATCCTTCAGGGACCTGAGTTCTGTATTGGGATAACCGCCTCCCATGGCCACCTTAATATGCGGGTGATGCTTTTTGATATAATCCCCACATCGGAGTGCCCCGTACAAATTGCCAGGAAAAGGCACAGACATGCAAACCAAATAGGGGTTTGCCTCTTGGATTTCCTTTTCCAGTGCTTCCACCAAATACCGATCTGTGAAAGAAAGTCCTGTTGCCAAAGCTTCATCCAGGAGATCAAAAGAAACAGCTGACCTGCCCAAGCGCTCCGCATAGCGGCTGAAACCAAAATGTGGATCCAAAACCTCCTGAATCAGGTCTCCAATATCTTCCAGGTAAAGGGTTGCCAAATGCCTGGCTTTGTCCTGATTGCCCATGGTACCAAAAGCCCAGTCCAAATCATCCAATTGCTCGAAGCGGGAAGCCTGAGGCAAAAATTCACCATCACAGATATTATAAGCCAAGGTAGGATTTTCAAATTGTAAAAATTGAATCACAGAGGTGATGGTCTCTATATATTCTTCACGCAAATTATATATCCTGCGGCTGTTGGCACTTAAACTTTGTTTATCCCTTTGGCCAACCGCTTCAAAAACCTCCTCTAATCCCTGTTTGGAAAAAATCCTAAGGATAACACTAATGCCTAAATCCGCCTGAAAAGTGTTTTTCCCAAGGGTATTGAGGAAACCTTTGATATAAGCTGTAGCAGGATAGGGCGTGTTGAGCTGGGTAAAAGGAGGGGTAAGGAGCAGAATGGATTTGGCCACCGGATTAACTTTTTTGTCACAAATTTGGTGATTTTTTCTGGAGAAAGTGGGATATGTCAGTAAAAAGCAAAGGATTAATCCAGCTGCCTGTAAAAATAATCTGAGTATCCGTAATCTTACACGTAGTAGAATTAAATTTGGTTTTAAAGCCCCTCGGCAAGCTCGGGGAACGGGATTTAGATTTGGAAAACCTGGGGGTAGGGAAGAAATGCGGCTTTGCCGCATTTCTTCCCTACCCCCCTATTTATTCAAGTCCCGGTGGCCGAGCTTGCCGAAGCCCTCAAATTGATACGTGTAACATTCCGAATAGTCAGAAAAAATATACAGGCAGATCATTGAAACAACATGGGCCAGGATTGACCAAACGGCCATCATGATAAAGAAACAGCCTTTCAGTAGTGCCCCAACCAAAAACAAAGGACCCTAAGCTGGGACAAGACGAACAAAATTCATCGGTTACATCTTCAAATTGAGAAGCATTGATTATGAGATCAAACCATACTTCTTCATCATGACACTTTTTAAAGCAAATATACGCGAAATTAAAGAGTAAGTTATTTTCCTCTCATTCCCAACACCAAATATTCTGATGAAACATGAAAAAAGGCAAAAGAAAATACTTTTGCCTTTTACCTTTTATCTTTTCCCTAAATCACATTTTATCCCCAAAGAAAATAGCATTCAAAAACAGCTTATTGGTTCCAAACCAGGTTCCCCTGAAGTTAGGATTGTCAATAAAATGAATAACCCTTCCCTGACCAACAGGTGATACGAGGACACTGGCACTTTGCTTAACTTTCTCCAGGTTGGCATCAGAAATATAACCACCCAAAAGAGGGTTTTCAGTGTACCGGACCGGCGTTTGGTATTTGTTTTTGGAGGGTTTGAAGAATATGCTGGAATTTCTATAAACCGGAATTTCCTTGCTTCTGTAACCATAGCCCAGTGGATGGGTATTGTCCAAATGGGCAAGATAAATGCTCCCGCCTATGGCTTTGGCTCCTTCATAATCTCTGCGCGAAGCAAAAGGCACAAATGCAGGTTCTGTATCCGGAGAAGTTGTCAAATACTCCTCTTTTACAATTTCCTGTCCTTGAAGCCACTGGCTGGCTGTCCTCAGGGAAATAATCGTCCCGCCACGGCCCAACCAATCTTTCAAATGATTTATTTGACTGCCGTTCAAGGCATTGTAAAAACCAGAAGGAAGAACTAGTGTATTGTAATCGTACAGGTTGACCCGGCTGAAAAGGCTCAGGTCTATTTTGGCAATAGCCATGCCCACTTTGGTATCCAGCAAATGCCAGATTTCTCCGGCCTCATATTGGGAAGTACTCTGACCGACCAACATTAATACCTTTGGCGTCCTTACCGCTGAAATATTGTTACTTCCTAAATCAATGCCCTGAAGACTGAATCCTGTACTGCTGGCATACACATGCTGTCCACTGATAGTGGCAGCATCCTGCAATATTTTCCTAACACTTGATTCATCTTTTTGCTGGAATCCCATGGGGATCATTAAAGTACCTGAGGCAAATTCCCTGGCACCCGCATCGGTAGCAGAAGTAAATGGTAAGGCGGCCACCTCCACATGAATGCCGTTACTTTGAATGTGGTGAAGAAACTTTGGTGCAAAATAATCTGACCAATCTACCAGGTAAGCCACATATTTGCCAGCTTCCGGGAAATGTAGGTTTTGATCAGCCAATGATGTCAGCGCATCGCCTGACTGAAAGGTACTTTGCGCGGCATAAGGCATCCCATAGGCCAAGGCCATGGTCCAGGAAGAAGCATCATAAAATACAGAGTCTGCAAATTCTGTTACTTTTTCAAACATGCTACGGACCATTCTGTATTGAGGCTGTGCCGTTGGAACTACCCAGGATTTACCTTTTTTAAAGCTTTTTCCTTCAGCAGTAAGGTCCCTGTTATTTTCAAAAACCTGAACCTTATGATCCAGCAATAGCTTTAGGAATAGCCTGTTTCTGGATTCATCAAATTCATCACCAAAAACATAGGCTTTGACCCGGTCAGCTCTGGCTTCTGAGATAGCCGTTTCAAAAAACTCCCTGAGGTATCGGTGCATGTATTCCCTTTCCTTTACACCTGCTTCCATGGTGGCAAGGGATATTTCCAGTTGGTTGCGAATGGTAAAGGGAAAAGTAATGTCACCCCGCTGTGAACTCTGCACATGACCTCTGGATGAACCTTGCTCAAATACCAATCCTAAGCCACCCTGAATATCCGGATAGGTGGAGCCATAGCCCGGATAACTGTTGTCAAATACCTCTTTGGTCCAATATAAGCTGCCAATATTGTCCAAGGCCTTGGCAAAGTAAGCAGCAAATTTGCTATTGATGTCCTCATAATTCTTTCTGGGAACCACCGGGTTCTCACTGCCAAAAGGTTTAGTAGGCTCAAAAAAGTAGGTGCTATTGGTACCCATTTCATGGAAATCTCCTACCACATTGGGATACCAGGTATGGTACCAAGAAATTTTTGACTGCAGTTCAACCTGCGCTAAAGGCAGCCAATCCCTGTTCAGGTCAAACCAATAATGGTTTACCCGGCCGGATGGCCAAATTTCATTGTGTTCTCTGTCCAAGGGATCAGCTACTGGAAGAAAACCTTTGTGCATATTGGCCCAATTGGTATGTCTGTCCCTACCATCCGGATTGATGGCAGGATCGATCATAACCACAGCATTTTCCCGGATTTCTTTGGCCAGGTCGGATTGAGAAGCCAACAACCAATAGGCCGTGAGGATAGAAGCTTCTCCACCTGAGGGTTCATTTCCATGCACAGAATAGGCCAGGTTGATGATGGCCGGCATGCTGCTGACATCCGGCAGGGGCTTATTAGGGTTGGCCAACTGCAACTGTTTTTGACGGATATCCTCTAGGTTTTGAATATTTTCACTTTTGCTAATAACCAATACTACGAGTGGTCTCAATTGATTGGTTTGACCAATTACTTGTAATTGAGCCATGTCTGAATGTGCAGCTAAAGCTTCAAAATAAGCTACTAACCTATCATATCGGGTATGCCATTCACCTATTTCATAACCCAAAAAAGCTTCCGGGCTAGGAACTTGATGGTCAAAGTTTTCATTGGGAAAATAATACTCCCTTTGAGCCTGAGTTTGTCCAAATACAAAAAGGGAAATGAACAAAAGCAATATATGATTCTTCATGGATATTAATTTTGTGGAATTTATCATTAAAACCAAGGCCTTGAAAACGAAAATACACTAACGGCTTTTGAATCCTTGGGAATTGAATTAATTTGGTTTGTCAAAATCATTAACCGATAAACCTATGAAGATTACAAAGAGACATTTTTGCTCCGCTTTTCTATTGATGGCGGGACTTCCCTTAATGGCACAACAGGAAGAGTTCAGGTTACCACCACAGGCCACGGAGTTTTGGGAACCAGTGGTACGAAAAGTAACCCCAGGGACAGAAAACAGTCAAGCACCATCAGATGCCATAGTCATTTTTGATGGGTCAAGTTTAAGTAATTTCGTGAGCTCCAGAACAGGCCAAAATCCAGAATGGACGCTAGAAAACGGGGTCATGACAGTTGCTCCTGGTAAAGGAGACATTGAAACCAAAATGGGTTTTGGGGACATGCAGTTGCATATTGAATGGGCCGCACCTACCGTCATCAAAGGTGAGGGGCAGGGCAGAGGCAACTCTGGGATTTTCCTGATGTCACATTATGAGGTACAGGTATTGGATTCCTATGAAAGCCGAACCTATTCCAATGGTCAGGCTGCCAGTATTTACAAACAGCATCCCCCTTTGGTTAATGCCATGCGGGCACCTGGAGAATGGAACACTTACGATATATACTTCACAGCACCCAGGTTCAATGCAGATGGCATGGTTGTTTCTCCAGCGAGAGTAACTGTGGTACACAATGGCGTCTTGGTACAAAATAATGTGGAGATAAAAGGGCCTACAGAATACATAGGCATACCCAATTATAAGGCACATCCCGATGAGCTGCCCATAAAGCTCCAAGACCATGGAGATTTGGTCAGTTTCAGAAATATTTGGGTAAGAAAGCTTTAATGAAGGTTGACTTTGGAAGGTGGAATTTGGAATAAATTCACCTTCCAAGGTCCAATTTTTTTATCTTTTTTTTACTTCCAAAGTCTGAACCCTCCCTCATAGGCCAATTTGTTATTGCCCAAGCGGCAGCCTAGGGGTACATCAGTAATGTATTTAGATTTTCCTCCGCCCAAAACAATATCATCGGGAAGAAATGCAGCCTGAAACCTTTCGACCACTGCATGCACATGTCTTTGCCATTTTTCCTGACCCATAGCTTCTAATCCCCTATATCCCAAATAATCTTCAAAGGTTCCCTTGCGATACGAGAGATGGGCCAGTTCCATGGGAAGTACTTTACCGTCTACAACTATGGCAGAACCCAGACCTGTACCAAAACCTAAAAAAAGCAGCACACCTTTACCTGAATAGGAGCCCAAAGCCTGCATGGCTGCATCATTGATAATCTTTATGGGTTTTCCGAATGCTTGTCCAAAATCAAAATCTTTCCAGCCTTCTCCCAGATTTTTGGGCTCTGTGATGACTTTTTCTTCTTTAATAATTCCGGGAAAACCTATGGAAATGACATCATATTCCCAATCCTTTGTCATCTCTAAAACACCTTCTACCATTTTTCCCGGGGTCATATCCGGGCCTGAAGGAAATTTTCTCCTATCCTCAGGTCCTTCAATTTTGGCTTTGATATTTGTTCCGCCTACGTCTATGGTCAAGATTTTCAAAATGCTGTGAATTTGTTAAGCGCGCAATTTATAAAAAACTTAGATAGGACAGAGGTTAGTTTTTTGTTTTTGAAGTTTATCAATCAATTTTTTTATGAGTTTCTTCAATTTTATATGACTATCAGTTTTGCTATCAACAGGTTTTTTTTCAATTTAAAATACAAAATATTTCAGGCATAAAACGGGCATGAAAAGAATTTAAAATTAAATATAAATATTTTTTAGAATTTTATTTTTTATTTTAGAAACATCACCTATTTTAGCACCTATTAATCACCCAAGCTTTTTTCTTCATTTCAATTAAATCCTGAATATGAAGAATTTATTTTAATCGCCCATGAGAATCACCCAATGTCTCAAAGGACAGGCACTTCGTGGATTATTATTCTTAACAATAACCATGAGTGCCTGCCTTGAACTTCCGGAAAATGAAATTTTACCCGAAATTGAAGTCGGGGAACTGGCACTGTCTTTTAACAAAAATGTGCTGCTTGAGGAAGTCAATACGCTTCGTAAAAATGGATGTGCTTGCGGTGATCAATTTATGCCTGCAGTAAAACCACTGTCTTGGAACAATTTATTGGCCAAAGCGGCCCAAAATCATTCGGAAGACATGTTTCAAAACAACTTTTTTAACCACGTAGGTTCTGATAATTCTACCTTAGACATCAGGGTCAACCAAATGGGTTATCAATGGAGACTTTTGGGAGAAAATATAGCCCGTGGTAATTTTGATGAAAAGGCAGTGGTTAGGGCCTGGAAAGAAAGTCCAGGCCACTGCCAATTGATGATGGATGCTGATTTTTTAGAATTTGGCGTAGGGAGAAAGGAAAATTTATGGACCATGGTTTTGGCCAAATGATTCCTCCAAACCTCTTTTTTAGAAATAAAAGAAATAGAATACCACTACGGTTAAGATGACAAACATGACGGTCATTCCCGATCCTGCCCGAATATAATCCCTATTTTTGTAACCCCCTGCAGAGATCATCAGCGCATTGACCTGATGGGTAGGCAAAAGGAAGGAGTTGGAAACGCTCACTGCAGCCAAAAGTACCAAAGGACGTGGATCCAAGCCGGCGATTTCCGCCATTCCTATGACCAAAGGTGCCAAAACCACCACTGCACCCACATTGGACATAAACAGGGAAAAAACAGTTGCCAGGATGGTAATCGCGGTAAACAACACAATATCAGGCTGCCCTTCAATGGCCTGCATCACATATTCTGCCAAGAAGAAAGCAGCACCGGTTTTCTGCATGGCCGCGCCCAATGGAATCAAACCTGCCAATAAGAAAACCACCTTCCAATCTATGGCATCATACGCCTGTTGTATGCTGATCACCCGGGAAAGGATCATGGCCAAGGCACCGGTCATAAAGGCAAGGGCAATGGGGACACCTAAAAAAGTCAATAGAATAGCAAAAGCAAAACTGGCAATCGCCGGAATGGTCTTGGACTGATTTTTTGGTTCTGTCTCAATAGGGGTGGCCACAATCAGGTCTGACCCTTCTTTCAGTTCACGTATATTGTCCCATAAGCCATAGACCACCAGTGCATCTCCTTGCTTGAATATATGGTCAGAAAAATCCCCTTTGATTTCTTCCCCATTATTAAATAAGATCAGAGGCTCTAATGCAAACCTTCTTCTGAAAGCATAATCCCTTAGGGTCTTACCGATAATTTCTGAGCTGGCAGGAATAATGACTTCTGAAAAGCCTGATTCCTCCGGTTTAGCCAATCTATTAAAAATACTAGGGGCGATTTCCTCGGTCAGTCCAAAAGCAGCAGCCATAGCCTTCGCTTCGGTCTCTTTGCCCAAAACCGCCAAAATCTGACCCGACTGAAAGGCGGTCTCCCTCCAAGGAGCATACACCACATCCTGACCATCTGACAAAGCCACCAAGTTAAGTTGAAAATCTTTCCAAATACCAGCGCTCTCTGTGGTCATCCCGACAAGAGAACTTTTCTCAGGAATACTGAAGTACCAAATGTTTTTGTGCAACCTCAGGGTTTCCATTAATTTTTCCTGGGATGACTTCTTTTTGGCAGCCTGACTATCAGCAGGTAACACCCACCTGCCAAAGATGAAAAAGTACATAATCCCCGCAATTAAAAGCACGGCGCCAATGGGAGTAACTGCAAATAAGCCATAAGGCTCCAATTCAGCATTTTTTAAGAGATCGTTGATCAAAATCAGGTGCCCTGAACCCACCATGGTCAGTGAGCCACCCAAAATGGCCGCAAAACCCAATGGCATGATCAATTGGGAAGCAGGGATTTTGGTCTTTCTGGAGATTTCCAGGGTACCGGGTAAAAACAAGGCTGCAGCTCCGATATTCTGCATAAAGGCAGAAAGTGTACCTACAGAAGTCCCCAAGAACCCAATGATTTTATTTTTATCGTTGCCCACTTTGGTCAGGATGGCTTCGGAAAATTTCTCCATGACACCCGTGGTCGTAATTCCATAACCCAGAATCATTACTGCAATCATAGAAATTACCGCATTACTGGAAAACCCCCTTAACATTTCATCAGGGCTAAGAATACCAGACCAGCCCAAGGCCAACATGGTAATGATGGCCACTACATCAATCCTAAAAATTTCAAATACCATCATGATGATGGTAGCAATGAGAATACCCAGCACAATGATAATCTGAATGTCTAGTTCCATGGAATTAAATTAGATAAATTATGACGAATTTAATGGATAACCCTAATCTTATTTTGTGCCTAAAATCACAGACTGGCTTTTGCACGATCTTCCAATACTTCTCCTTGGCACCTATCAAATGAAAGTTTTGCTTAAAAGCTAAATATAAAATTTTACATGAAAGGTTTGGGAAAACTCGTACCTATCATTAACTTTTTTTCTAATTCTCAAAATAACCTATTTACACTATGGATTCATTGAAGGTTACCATTAAATTCTTTTATTTATTAATTCCCACGCTATTTATCCTTTGTCCAATCAATGCCCAGCAAATTTCCAAAGAGGAAATGCTGTTTCTGACACCCTTATGGGAAGGTGAAAGATATCCAGATGGAAGACCAAAAGTTCCAGATAATATATTGGAAAGAATGAAGGAAGTTACCCATGAAGAAGCTTGGGCTGTTATGAGGAATGAAGGATACAAATATCAATATGCCGACGGGTGGCAAGTCATCAATCCCGATAGTGTTTTGGTAGGTCGTGCAGTGACTGCCACCTTTATGCCCGGAAGACCTGATATACATGATGCCATTGACGAAAGAGGTAAAAAAGAGGGGAAGCGGGGACAGAATACATGGCCGGTAGATATATTGATCAAGGATGATGTCTATGTAGCGGATCAATTTGGAATTCATCTCGATGGCCCGACCATCGGTGACAATGTTGGGAATGCAATATTTGCGAAAACAGGCAAAGGGATTGTTTATGACGGTGCCCTAAGGGATATTGTAGGATTAAAAGAAATCGGTTCATTTACCTCTTTTTTTACAAGCTACCATCCTTCACATCACAACCAACGCGGAAATTTAAATACAATGCTTATCGGCATAAACCGGCCAACACGAATCAGACAGGTTACCGTCATGGCTGGTGATGTGGTACTTGGCCGTGATGGGGGTGTTTCCTTTATTCCGCCACATTTGGCCGAAAAGGTGGTGATCACTTCAGAAATAGTAAGGCTTCGGGATATGTTTGGCCATGAAAGGATAAGAGCAGGAGTCTACACGGCAGGTCAGATTGATACCCGCTGGTCTGATGATATCGAACGGGATTTTTCTCAGTGGTTGAATGACCATATAGACGAACTACCGGTGGCCAAAGAGCAAATTCAGGAAATCCTCAAAAACAGGACATGGTAAGTCGTAAATAGTGCCTGTATAAGAATTTAATCAGCATAATTTATCATTCATTCAATTTAGCTGATTTAAAAATCAGTTTTGGAATACATTCTTTAAAAGTCAGGTAATTGGTACCTATCGGTCTCAATTAAATATCTTAACCTTACCCTGAATAATCATATGAAAAACAGAAGGACATTTCTTAAAAAAAGCTTGGCTGCCGGTCTTACTGGAGGCTTGCTTCTTTCTCAGATGGAATCAAGTTTAGCTGCTGCTGTAGAAAAGCAGAACCCCTTTTCCAATCCATCAGATTTAAAAATAACTGACCTTAAATGCGGTTATGTAAGGGGGGCGCTTTATGTAAAAATATATACCAATCAAGATGTATGGGGCTGCGGTGAAGCTGTGGATGCCATTCATGGAACTTATCATCTCGTAAAGAGGCTGGGAAATCGGATAAAGGGTCAAAGCCCACTTAACCCCAACAGGATTGCAGAAATGCTCAGAAAAGGAGCTTTTTTTGGAGGAGCCCAGTCAGGTGTTTTTGTAGCGGTATTGACCGCAATCGAAACAGCACTTTGGGACATTACGGGTAAGGTTTTTGGAGTCCCTGTGTATCAGCTTCTAGGAGGAAAATTCAGGGATAAAATAAGGGTTTATTGTGATACAGCCCTTTATACCTCTACCAATCCCACCCCAAACGATTATGCCATTGCAGCAAAAGATGCCGTAGCAAGAGGATACAATGCCGTAAAGTTTGATGTGGATGACGGCAGAGATCCCAATAAATATGATTTGTTCAACTGGACCGCAAGCCCTGCCGAAATTGACAGGATGTATGATGCCATCGCCGCAGTAAGAGAGGCAGTAGGTCCTCATATTGACGTCTGTGTGGACATGCATGGAAGATACGACGCTGTCACCGGGATCAAAATGGCCAAAATGTATGAACCATTGAACTTAATGTGGTTGGAAGAACCGATTCCAGCTGACAACCCGGAAGTGTACAAAAGTATTACCTCACAAACCACTACGCCTATTTGTACCGGTGAAAATATCTATCTGGCCTACGGGTTTACGAGATTGCTTTCAGAATCAGCAGTTGATATCATTATGCCAGATATACAAAAATGCGGTGGACTGGGTGAGGCACAGAGAATTGCCAATCTGGCGAATCTATACTATGTACCATTTTCTCCTCATATGGTTGCTTCTTTTCTAGGAGCCATGGCTGCCTGCCATGTATGTGCCTCTGTACCCAATTTCCAGATCATGGAATGGCAGATTTATATGGATACAGATCCAATGTGGAAGGATATCGTCACATACGACGGACCAAGGACAGAAAATAGTTTTATCACCCTTTCAGAAAAACCGGGAATTGGGGTTGAAATTAATGAAGAGGGGATGAAAAAATATGCTGTACCTGATGTACCATTCTTTGAATAATCATTTGAGAAAAGCTCGAAAAATCGAGTATAAAAGGATATGAAGTAAAAAATATATTGTTATCAACCTGAAATATACCATTATGCTAAAGAAAATTTCTGCACTTGCTTTCGCGATTGCTATCTCTGCCCAGCTCCTGATTGCTCAGCAAATCTCTCCGACAATAGATCAGGTCAAAATGTTGACTTCCCAATGGGAAGGTGAAAGGTTTGCCGATGGAAGGCCTAAAGTTCCTGCCGCTTTGTTAAAAAGGCTGGAAAACGTCTCTATGGAAGAGGCTTGGGGCTTTTTAAGAAATAAAGGGTATCATAACCAATTTGAAAATGATTGGATCATCATCAATGATGATAAAGTCATGACAGGAAGAGCCCTGACTGCCCAGTACATGCCCTTGCGTCCTGACATGAATGAACTGGTACGGGAAATCGGAAAAAATGAAGGAAGGGTACAGGCCGGCGGTACCAATTCATGGCCTATTGATGTACTTCAGGAAGGGGATATTTATGTAGCGGACAGTTATGCTAAGATCGTTGATGGCACCCTTATAGGCGATAATTTGGGTAATGCTATTTATGCTAAATCCAAAAGGGGAGTGGTATTCTATGGATCCGTAAGGGATATGGCAGGACTATCTGAAATAGATGGTTTCAATGGATGGATTAAAGGGCATGACCCATCTTATATCCAACAAATGATGCTAACGACCATCAACTATCCCATCCGGATAGGAAGGGCGACTGTGATGCCAGGAGATGCTGTCTTGGCCAATAAATATGGGGTGATTTTTATCCCCTCATTTCTTTTGGCAGATCTGGTAATTAATGCAGAATTTATCATGCTAAGGGATGAATTTGGTATCCAAAGACTGCGGGAAGGCAAGTATACCGCTGGAGAAATTGATAGCAGATGGTCAGAATCCATTGTTAAGGATTTTCTGGACTGGGTAAATAAAAAGCAGGACCTGCCAATGTCCAGAGAAGAATTGGATAATTTCCTGAAAGATAGGAATTGGTAAAAGGTCAATTGGCAAAACTGACCCAGCAAAAAAATAGAATATGAATTGAATAAATCCCAAAAACCTAACCCTATTCAACCATGAAATCATACATCAAGCAAATCATTGAAGACAATAAAAAAAGAGAGCAACAATACGCTTTAGAAAGGAAAGCTGAAATCGACAATCCCAAAACCTTGGACAATAGAAGAGACTTTTTGAAGAAAACCGCTTTGGGGGGTATTTCCCTTTCCGCTTTGATGGGACTTTCTCTGAGTGATACTTTAGCAGAGACCACTTCCAATATCAACCGATACTCGAATCCAACTGATCTGAAAATTACCGATATGCGCTATTGTGTCACATCTGTACTAGGAAGGACAGCGATCATCAGAATCGATACCAATCAGGGGGTTTATGGGCTGGGAGAAGTCAGAGACGGAGCAGACCCCCGGTATGCACTCATGCTAAAAAGTAGAATTTTGGGAGAAAATCCCTGCAATGTAGAACGGGTATTTAAGATCATCAAACAGTTTGGTGGCCCTGCAAGGCAAGCAGGTGGGGTCTGTGCCGTAGAAATGGCCCTCTGGGATCTATGCGGAAAAGCATACAATGTCCCAGCTTGGCAATTGCTTGGCGGTAGGTATAGAGACAAAGTTAGGCTATATGCAGACACTCCTGAAGGAACCAGCAGACAACAACAGCAGGAGCGGATCAAATTCAGAACCGAAACCCAAGGCTACACTTGGCTAAAAATGGATGTCTCTATTCGGGACATTATGGATACCCCTGGATGTATTGTAAATCCAGAAATACTGAAAGCCAATCCCAACGCTTATCATAGAGGGGACTACATGGCCTATTCCAATACCAAGCATCCTTTCACAGGTATTCAGATTACTGAAAAAGGACTGGAGTTATTGGCTGAGAAAGTAGAAGACATCAGGAATATGGTGGGTTGGGAAATTCCGATCTCTACTGACCATTATGGACATATTGACCTGAATAACTGTATCCGCTTGGGAAGGGCTCTGGAGAAATACAGATTGGCCTGGTTGGAAGATATGGTTCCATGGCAATACTGGCAACAGCATAAAACCATTACTGAGGCATTGGAAACCCCAACCACAACAGGGGAAGATATTTACCTCTTAGAAAATTTTAAAGCACTTATTGACAACCATGCTGTGGATATTGTCCATCCTGACTTGGCCAGTTCTGGTGGGCTTTTGGAAACTAAGAGAATAGGGGACTATGCAGAGGAAAATGGCATAGCCATGGCCATGCATCAGGCAGGAACACCTGTTTCTTTTATGGCCAACGTGCATTGTGCAGCTGCTACACAAAACTTCCTTTCATTGGAACACCATTCTGTGGATTTACCTTGGTGGGAAGATTTGGTAAAATTAACCTGGGACGGAAAAATGATAGAAAAAGGCTATGCCAATGTGCCTTTGACAGCACCAGGTCTGGGAATAGAACTGAACGATGAAGTGGTGAAACAACACTTGAACCCTTCAGATACCAGCTATTTTGAACCAACACCTGAATGGGATGAAAAACGTTCTTGGGACCGTACCTGGAGCTAATTCATTTTCCTCTGGACAGGTTTGTCTTGTCCAGAGGTATTCCCCCTTTCTAAACTTCAATATTTTCCTACTTTAAATATCCAGAAAAGAATCCCTTTATTCCCATGTCCTCAAATAATTCAATGAAGAAAAAACTATATTTTTATTCCTTAATCCTCAGTCTCATTTTTTTGATTTCGGGATCAGTAGTCTGGATTTGGAAAGACCTGTATACCTCAGGCCCTCTCTGGATTTTATTTCTCGTTTTTTTGGCCATTGGTGTACGTGCCAATGAGAGTTTTCGTGGTTACACCTATACCATTTCCATCTTTGCTGCAGTCACCGCCGCCATGTTTTACCCGGCCAATTTTGTCGAAATAGGAGATTACCAATTAAGCAGCCTGATCGTGCCCTTGTTACAGCTCATCATGTTTGGTATGGGTACCTCGATGAGCATATCGGATTTTAAAGGAGTGGTGCAAATGCCCAAAGGCGTATTGATCGGTGTGCTCTGTCAATTTTCCATTATGCCCTTGATCGGTTACACGCTGGCAAAAATGAGTGGCTTTCCACCGGAAATCGCTGCCGGCATGATCCTGATAGGATCATCCCCAAGTGGAATGGCTTCCAATGTCATGAGTTACCTGGCCAAAGCCAATCTGGCACTTTCCATCACCATTACCGCAATTACCACGATGTTGGCTCCTTTCATTACACCTGCTTTGATGGGTTTTTTGGCAGGGGAGTTTGTAGAGGTAAATGTTTGGAAAATGATGCTGGATATCATCAAAATTGTCATCATCCCTATAGGTGCAGGTTTATTGTTCAATAAGTTTTTCAGCGGCAAAGCCAAATGGTTGGATGATGCCATGCCATTGGTTTCCATGCTTGGAATAGCCTTTATCATCGTCATTATCACAGCAGCCGGTAGGGACAGCTTATTGGATATTGGTTTGCTGTTGATCTTCTTTGTTACCCTGCACAACCTCTTTGGTTATGCATTGGGATATTGGGCCGCTAGGTTATTTAGCATGCCTGAAAGCGATTGCAGGACCATAGCGCTGGAAGTAGGGATGCAAAATGCAGGTCTTGCCTCAGGAATTGCCAAGGAAATGGCGAGAATCGCCACCGTGGGATTGGCACCGGCAGTATTTGGACCTTTGATGAATATCACTGGATCAGTTTTGGCTTCTTATTGGCATAGAAAACCTGTCAAATAAACCCTAAATCCTATAAAACCATGAAAACCTACACTTTCATCTTTGTTTTATTGATTTCACTTTTTGCCTGTAAGGCCATAGAGCGTGAGACAAATCAGTTAGAATCAGTAGAAAAAACGGTTGAGGAACTCTTTGGGGCTATGATGGAAGCAGATGAAGGCTCCTTGACCCTATTGCTCTCAGAGGATTTGAGCTATGGCCATTCATCCGGTGTCATTCAAAGTAAAAATGAATTTATAGATGAAATCCTTTCAGGTAAACCCATCAAACTAACCAATATCCGTGTAGAAAATCAGACTATAGACATCTCCGACAATGTGGCCATCGTTAGACATACCTTTTTATCAGATGGGATTAATGCTGAAGGGGAAACTGTTCCTATTCGCATTGGTAATTGTCTGGTCTGGAAAAAAGAAAATGACATGTGGAAATTATTGGTCAGGCAGGCTTTTAGATTGTAAAACCCCAAGGGAATAAATCTAATCGAAACCTTATAGGATGTTTTTTAAACTCTTATTTTAAAAAAACGATAATTTATTTTAGATATCAGAGAACATGAAAATTGGAAAAGCTGAAGGAAGTCATGCTAAGCCATGCTTCCTTCAGCACCCTTTCAAAATATACTAAAACCCAAAAATCTCTTTGATGGTCAGTTCCTTTACATCGCCAACCTTTTTCAGATCTTCCCAGTTGAGTTTCTCCTTGGACCCAACCATTCGGATATTCCAGGATTTATCTTTCATTTTGTCAGCATGAAACTTCTTGATATCCTGTAGCAATACCCCATCAATGTTTTCGTAAATATCACTTCTGATATCATGATTCAATCCTCTTTTCAATGCAGATTGATAATTGAAAAGAATGGCTGTTTTGGTAATCCTTTCGGAAGCGATTCCGGTTTTAATGGCCCCTTTGGATATGTTCCAACTCTGTTCTGACTCCTTAAAGTTATTGATCAGGTCAAACATGGCATCAAAGGCAATGGCCATTTTGTCCGCTTGGGTCCCCACATAAAATCCGGCCTTATAAGGATCTTCTTTCTTGGCTGGCGTGGAAAAGAACCCATAGGTGGAGTAAGCCAATCCTCTTGCTTCCCTGATTTCCTGAAACACGACAGAAGACATATTGCCACCATAGTATTCATTAAAAGCCCTTACAATGGTTGCTTCAGCCGGGTCATAGTTTTCCTCATCCCAACGCTGCAGTGAGATCTCCACCTGTGCCATGTCATAATCCACAAAATAGACTTGATTCTTATCGGCTTTCAGGCGTTCAAATTCCCGCTTAGGAGGGTAATCTTTGAGCTCAGCAACCAATGGATGGCTTTGCTTGAGTTCGGCCTCTAAGTCATCCTTATCGGTAACCCCATAATAATAAACCTTGTGTTTGTAGCCAAATAAGGATCGGATCAAATCAGTGAGTTCTTCCGCCTTCAACTGCCTCAATTCCTCATTGCTCAGGACAGTATTGTAAGGATTCTCCGCTCCGTAATCCACATAATTGTTCAGGGCTGAAAAGAAGATTTCATCCTTATTAATGGTTTTGTCATTACGCTCCTTGATTTTGGCTTCCACCATCTTTGCTAAGGCCTCCTGATTGGGTTTGGCATTTCTGATCAGGTCCTGAATGATAGTCATTGCCTCCTGCCTGTTTTCTTCCAAACCTGAGAACCATACATAAACCAAGTCATCTCCGGTAGAAATATTGAAGTTGATGGCTAAGTTGTACAGTTCCTTGTTTATTTGCTCATTGCTTTTGCTTTCGCTACCAATCAGTCTGAGGTATTCTACTGCCAATGGCAATTTAGGTATATGCCTGTTCCCCATGTCAAATACAAAATACATGTTAAAGAGATTATTCAAGGTATTCGGAACCACCCAAAGGGGGACATCTTGATGTACTGAACCAAATTTGATGTCTTCCTCAAAATTCAAAAATACAGGCTGTAGGGGCTCCGAAGGATTGGAAGTGATTTCTTTAAAATAGGCGGACTGATCATCTCTATTGATGGTAATGGCAGTGATTTCAGGCTTCTCTATTTTCACGGCCAAGGAGTCTTTACCTGTGAGTTTGAAAACCGTCACATGGTTGTCCCCAAACCAACGGTTTGAAAAGTCGACAATATCCGCTTTGGTAATGTTACTCATTTCATCCAATTCGGACAGATAAGATTCCCAGGATTTTTGGGTGGTAAACAACTCATTAAAAATAAGCGCCATTCCAATGGGACTTTCCTGCCTTCTCAATCGCTGTACCTTGAAATTGTTAATGGTACCTTCAATGAGGTCCTCATCAAAATCCCCTGATTTTAACAAGTCAATCTGCTCCAACATCAGTGACCTTACTTCTTTCAAATCCTGTCCTTCTAATGGCCTGCCTGAAAAAAACATCAAGCCGTAATCTGTCAGCAGGTAATCATAGGCATCCGCTTCCAGTACTTTTTGGGCCTTGACAAGATTTTGATCCATCAATCCGCTCCTTCCATTGGATAGGATATAACTGACAAGTTCCGCTTTTAAGGCATCCCCATCTTTGGTTGCAGGCATCCTGAAACCAACCGCTACATTTTCCTCATCCGGGGTAGTGATAAAATATTCTTCAGGGCGGTCAATGGGATCTTCCCGCTCAAAAGCAAAAGCAGGAACTTCTCCAGGCTCCCAACTTCCAAAATACTTGTCTACCAACCTTATGCTTTCTTCAAAATCCAGGTCACCTGCCAAAATGACCACCATGTTGTTGGGTACATAATATTGCTTATAAAACCTGGAAATCGCAGGCAATGATGGGTTCTTCAAATGCTCGGCAGATCCCAAGGTGGTTTGGGTCCCATAAGGGTGCTTTTTGAACAACCCTGCAAACATTTGATCAAAGATCCTGAAATTCCCCATATCCTGGTACATGTTGTATTCTTCATACACCGTTTCCAATTCCGTATGAAAGAGCCTGAAAATGGGATAGGAAAACCGCTCCTTTTGCACGGCCAATAACTTTTCCAGGTTGTTGGCCGGAATAAACTCCATATAGGAGGTATTTTCAAAAGAAGTAAAGGCATTGGTAAAGTCTGAACCAAGGAATGACATGATTTTATCATACTCATTGGCGATGGCCAATTGGGAGGCCAGAGTAGAAACCGAATCAATTCTTTTATAGATGGCTTTTCTTTCCTGTTCTACCGAGGTTTGGTTATATTCCTCATAAAGCCCTTCGATCTGTTTCAGGTAAACCTTTTCCTTCTCAAAATCCAGGGTACCGATGTTCTGGGTGCCTTTAAAAAGCAAGTGCTCCAGGTAATGCGCCAGTCCCGTATGGGTAGCCGGATCATTTTTGCTTCCAGCCCTGGTGGTAAACAAACTGAAGATTTTGGGTTCTGTGCGGTTTTCATGTAGAATAACCTGTAATCCATTGGGCAAGGTATAAAACCGGGTATTGGTGGGGTCGCCTTTTACTATGGAATAGGAGTAAGGACCATCCAGAAGCTGAACGGTTTCATAGGAAGACTGTGCCCAAACCGTACCTGCAGTCAGGACAAATAAAATCAACAAGAGTTTTTTCATAGACCTAAAGATTAAAATATTAGGTAATTTAGTGAAATTTCAGGTGTAAATGCAAAAAAACTTGTTTTAATTTAAATAATTAGTTGTTTTAAGTGGTGGTTAGGTAAAGAAAATTAAGGCTACATTTAATTTGCAATGTTGATCCTTTCAGCTTTGTCCAAAATCCTGAGTTCCACTTTGACCTTAGCGAGCTCTTCAGGATCATGAAAAGTACAGTCAATATTGAGTTGCTGACTGCCTGACTTTAGAGTCAAAAGGGCAGGATCAATGGGTATCTGTGCCTTTTGCCTGAGGTTTTGATCCAGCACTTGAGCGGTGGTCCCACCGGAATAGCGGATAGACTCCCCCTTATTGAGCCTAAGGGGAAATTGCAGGCTAAACCTGTTGTTCAATTCCAACTCAATGGCTGAAATCCCAGATGCCTCTACCGTGATGATAAAGTGTAGCAGTGCATCTTCCACCGAATTTTCAAATGTAAAGGAGGTATAGAGCGGTTCACCCGGCTGTAGCACTTTGGCCTGATGCTCAAACCTTTTGACATGTACTTGATGCAAATTCCATTGGTCTTTTCCTGTTTCTATCAGTTGAAATTCATTGTTGATATCCTTCATTTTCTCTTTTTGACCCTCAGTCAAAATACCTGACATCCTTACTTTTTCCCAATCTGCAATGCTTTGGAAAATGGTCTCCAATTGCCCATTGCTTTGCAATGCTTCATCCCGGACCACAAAGGCATAGCCGGCATCAAATGCTGCCGAACGTGCCAACATCCATTCAATATCTTCTATTGGGGTATTGTTGCGCATGCTGAACCAGCCCAACATGCCCGGCATCATGTTCCTTTGGAAATAGGCCTGGTTTTTCAACCTGTACTCCGTCTGACTCTCCCGGAATCCTGCATACCAGGGTTCGCCCCAATTCATTCTGGAATAAATATGCCAGAAATAATGCGTGGTCCTGCTGGCATCGGTGATCAGGTGCGAGCGGATATCCTCATTCAGGTGCTTCCACCAGGTAGTGGTAAATAGGATTTCACCATAATTCCCCATTCCTGTAGAGCGGTTTCCTTCCAGTCCATCAAAGGAAATCTGCCTCAAGCCAGCATAATTGTACAAATCAGCCAATGTCTGGGCAATCTCTATGGACATTTCAGTGTTGGAAAGGAAAACTTTGTAGGCATGGTCGGCCAGTTTGCTTACCTGAGTACCCACAGTATGGCTTGACCTTTGGGTGTCCCAAGCACCCCTTTCACAATCCAGAAGTTTCCAAGGTGCTTCTGAAGAAACCGAACCATAGCGGATCAATTCAGAACCGATCATAACTGTCTTGAGGCTATTGTTCTTAAACTGATCAAAAAATTCAGGTGTGGAAATGGGAATTTCTTTCTGCTCACCATCGATGGCATCTTCCAAAAACCCATAACCCACTATCCCCAACCTGGGATCCGGCACTGGAGTTACATAGGGATCATTGGTAGTGATGAAGTTGGAAAGGGTATGCACACCCACATGGATACCTGCTTGGGCTGCTTTTTCCACACAGGCCTTCAAGCCATCCCAACCATTTGGAAAGTCGCTTGCCTTCAATTCAAAATGTCCCCAATTTTTAAAGGGGTCTGAATGGTACAAGTATTTGAGACCTGCTTTCAGCGTGTAAGCAATGGCCTGATCGATATTGGCTTCAGTAAAATCATAAATCAGGTAAGCTGAAGCAGCCTCCTTAGACAGCTTTGCCCAAAGCCCGTTCAATTGAGGATGGGGCAAGCCTTCTTCCACTTCAATTTTCCCAATATGTTCCAAGGCTTCTTCCACTGCCGAACCGAAAATGGCGATTTTAGAGCCAATGATGCCTCCATCTTCAAAAATTGGAGAAATAAAATAATCATGGTTCAGATTGGAGACCGTTCTTTCCTTCAGCCTGTTGCGGGTATAGGCCTGTAAGGTACTGCCAAAATCCTCCGGCTTGGCCGCTTCAACCCGGTAAAGGGTTTCCCTTTTATTTTCCTCACTCAGATCAGAATAGTCCTCCTGCTCAAAAATATCAAATTGAGGGGTGGTATCATTGTTCAGCCAGGGAAATCCGCCCAGGGTTTTAGGGTTGAGGGCCTGAATGCCGATAGCAAATTCCTCCCCACGGACCACGCCCACCGTCTCTCCAATGATTTTATTGATGATGGTTGGAATTGGTCCCCAAGCAATGAGTTCAATTTCCTCAAATCCTTTGGCTGCTGTAATCTCAAAAGTCAGGTGCGAGGCTTTTTCTTCATATTGTAGGGTCAATTCGATATTCTTTGGAAAACCCAATACCAATTGCCCACCCTCAAGCTTGGCCGCAAGCGGCAATAAATAGTCACCTCCGGATTTCACCTGAAGCAAGGGGGAGGGAGCAGCTTTGTAAAGGTAATTCTTTTGAGATTTTTTATCCATCAAGCTGATGATGTTGCCCTTTTGATCCAATGAAAATGTCAATTGATCCGTTTGCAGTTCAAGCATAGCCTTTTCCTTCACGCAGGAGGTAAAGATGAGCAGGAGTATAAGTAAGGAAAAAGACAATCTCTGTATCATAGGACTCGGGATTAGTATGTTATATATATCAGGCTACTTTTTTTTTAAAGCATTTTTTATCAAATTCAAGTAGATGACTCAATAGTATAATCTACTTTAATTTTACTTATGAAATGATAGGGCTTATCGGTGAATTAACAAAATCCCGTTTGGCAAAAGGTTAAAATACAGCAAGCAATAGCAAAATTTGGGGGGTTACTTACGACAGAATACTGAACTTGTCACGCTGAGATTTTAAAATTTGGCATTTACAGAAAGGAAATGACATCACTTGATCCGTCATCCTTACCCCAATGGTTTGGGAGAAGGGTCTCCTAATGCAAAAGAGATCCTTCTCCGAATTGGGAAAGTTACCACAAAACAACTTATCCCATTTATCGGAGATAGTTTGGCGATGCCAAGTCTTTTTTTAAATCAGGCAGTTGACTCTTAGAAAACTATATGTAGTATGTTTGCTGTTAAAAAATAAATCTGCCACATAGCAACATAGAAAACATAGCAGGGCAGTAGCAAACCTTTATTTTTAAAATCAGGCGGTTGATACAGGGGAAGCTATGTGTGCTATCTTCTCCTATGTGGTTAAAAAAGATCTGCCACAAATATCCCTTTGTGGTAGAGAGGGATGAGGCTTCAATAACTGTTATTTCTTTTTTTGAACATTTTACTAAATGTTGAATTCTCAGAATGACGGTTACTGCTCTCTGTCATTGGCCCCACAAACAAATACCCTGGAAATTTGCTTTTCTATTCATGAAGATTATGTTATTTCTCATACTGATCCTATTTCCTATGAATACATTCATGAATCCGGCCCCATTGGTATTTGATTTTGGTCCTGAAAAAGATTTTGGCAGGTGGAGCATCATCAATGACGGAGTGATGGGCGGCCTTTCCCAATCTCAGGAGAGAATGGATGGAGATGCGGTATTGTTTAGTGGTACGGTCTCCTTGAAAAACAATGGAGGATTTGTATCCCTGCGCAGTGCCATGGGCAATTATGACCTGTCGGGATATACCCATTGTGAGATCCGGTTCAAATCGGATACTGACAGGAAGTTTGAATTACTGATCGAAAAGGAAACACGCTTTAATTTACCCAAATTCCGTGCAAAGTTTGGAGGGAAAACCCAAAATTGGGAAACCTTGATCATTCCGTTGGAAGACCTGGAAATAAGCAGGATGGGTAATATCCTACAACAGGGTATTGACCCTCAGGCCTTAAAAGAAATTCAAAGAATCGGGATCATTTTGGCAGACAAGCAGGAGGGAAGCTTTCAGTTATGGATTGATTATTTGAAGTTTTATTGAGGGGAATTTTCCTATCTCAAGGGACACAAAGCAATCCCAAGGTAAAGCATTCATAACTTTAGCAAATTGGAGGGAAGAAAAGACCTTACCTTGTCACCTCGACGAAGGAGAGGTCTTATCCTATTTATAGTCTTAGATATCCTTATGCTATAAATATATGACCCTTAAAGGGTCAATAGGATTCGAATTCATTTATCAATAATTT
>NZ_AMGM01000060.1 GCF_000298295.1 Cecembia lonarensis LW9 | reverse complement strand
CGATACAGCGGACAGTTTCGTTTAAAGAAGGAGATTCGTATATTGTTAACGATTGGAGTAGGCTGGAAGAGATGTGGCCCGAAAGTCCGCCGTCTCCAAGCTGAATCCCGTTGTGCCTCATTGTAGAAAGCCGACCGCACATTCAAGCACATTTGGTTTTTGCCGACACGCAAAGCCCAAACAAAAAACCAAAAGAGCTTGAATTTTGCCAACGCTCGAAGAAAGAATCGTAACTTTGAAAAAAAGAAAAATGCAGACGACATTATTTGAAAATATAATTAAACAAGACCAGTCAAAGAAAGAGATTTCACATAAAGCAGAATCCTACAAAGGACTTTATGCAATGCACAAATATTGGGGAAAGAAGCCTTTCAATATTATGGCTGACTTTATTAAAAAATATACTTCCCCTAATGATATAGTGCTTGACCCATTTTGTGGTTCAGGAGTTAGTGTGTCAGAAGCTGTATTCAATGGAAGAAAAGGAGTAGGAATAGACATCAACCCCAGCTCTATTTTAATAACAAAAAATGTTATTCAAACTGTTGACACAAAGCTTGTTTTAAGCGAATTCAATAAAATTGAAGCGAAAGTAAAGGATAAAATACAAGAACTATATTTAGTTGAAAGAAATGGTCAAAAGTATGAAGGTCAAAACTATTTATGGGAAAATGGAGAGCTAACTGAAATTAGATATTCAAACGGGACAAGAAAAAGGTATTCAGATGTTCCCAATCAACTAGATATTGATAAAGCTAAAGAAATAAGCTACGATAATATTAATACCTTTTTCCCAAAAGAGAACTTTTTCCACAATTCTAGAATCAATGCTAACAGAGAAAATAAAACTTCCGACCTCTTTACACCAAGAAATTTACTTGCTCTTTCATTGATATATAAAGAAATTGATAGCATTTCAAACATTCAAGTTAAAGACTTTTTCAAGTTTTGTTTTACGGCATCTATGGGGCAAGCAAGCAAAATGGTTTTTGTCATTAAGAGACGTAATAAAACAAAAGAAAATGGTTCGACTAAAATATCAGAGAAAAAAGAAATAGGAAGTTGGGTTATAGGCTATTGGATGCCAAAAGATTATTTTGAAAACAATGCTTGGACTTGCTTCGAAAACAGGTTTAAAAAAATCTATAAAGCTAAAAAAGACCAAGGTAAATTGAGCCAAAATCATCAAGAAGGAAAAAGTTTTGAAGCTCTCGACAAAACAGATTTTCTTTTGGTTAAGAGTCCGTCACAAGATTACCTAAAATCACTACCTGATAATTCGATTGACTATATTTTAACTGACCCACCACACGGCAACAGAATACCGTATCTTGAATTGAGCTTACTTTGGAATAGTTGGTTGAAAGAGAATGCTGATTTTGAAAAGGAAATTATAATTAGCGAATCAAAAGACAGAAAGAAGGATAAAAACGATTACAATAATTTAATGTATGCAGTTTTCCAAGAGTGCTTTAGAGTGTTAAAGCCTGAGAAAAAATTATCGTTTATGTTCAACAGCCTTGATGATGATGCTTGGATAAGTTCAGTTGAGATGTTTAGAAGTATTGGCTATAAATTGGAACTTATAGAAACCCTTGGCTATTCTGCCAACTCTGTTGTTCAAGATAATAGAAAAAATGGCTTGCAAACCGACTTCATTATAACTTACTCTAAGCCTCTGCATCCTATTAGTACTGATAGGTTAGAAATAATAAGATTTTTGGAATACCCTGAACTTGTAATAAAAATATCTGAACTAAAGGAAAAGGGCTATAAATCCTATCAAATTATGAATCATATAATGAAGGAGCTATTGTCTCAAGATAAATTTTTAAATGTTACAGAACTCATAAAAGAAATAGATAATGCCTAAAAATTTTGAATATTGGAAAAAGCAACACGACAGTGAAGAGCTTAAAGAATTTAACACTGATAGACTTGGCACACTTTGGTTAAAAGTTAAGTCTATAGTTCGCAGGGAATATATAAATCAATTCTGTCAAGTCAATGATATTGAACTTGAGAACACAAGATTAAATGCTCAATTTAAAGAATTGTACCACATTCTTTCTGAGAATGTTGATGAATCTCACGAGTTACTTAACAATTTCATTTCCAATCAAAATACTTCTGAATTAGACGAGCTTGACACCGACAGCCTAGTTCAAGAACTATATAAGGTTGAAACATTTAAGTGGGGTGCTGACAATCAAAACGACTTGGGCAAGTATCTTGTCAAAAAGTACATAAAAGATAATACCTCTTATGATTATCTTATTGAACAAATGGAAACAGGAGTTCTTGGAACTGTTCAGGACTACCTTGTTTGTAGTTGGTACAACCATTGGTCAAGCATCTTAATAGAACACTTATTCAAATCTCACGAAGTAGTTTTACCAACTGTAGGACAAATAAAAAGTGTCGATTTCTTTATGAACGAGATTCCATTTGACCTTAAAGTAACATATCTACCAACAAATTTTATTGAATTTGAAAGAAAACAGGCTGATCTACGACCTGAATTGACAACACTTAAGCAAGCTGCAAGGGCTGCGGATATTAAATTCAATAATGATGATTCAAATCTTTACTACTCTTTAACCGAACGATTGAAAGACAAGGGTGGTCAAGCAGCACAGGCAGTTGCTGAAATAAGACAATTTAGATTGGACTTGATAGATAGAGTTAAGGCTGACCCGTTACTATTAGCCCGTAATCTTTATGAAAACCAGAGTGATTTTAGATTCGGTGCTGAAAACAGAATTTTTCTTATCCTAATCGACAGAACAGATTTTGACCAATCTTGGAAATTGAAAAGGAATGTAGATTTATTGGAACCTGCAATACACTCATACCTTGACACTTTTGAGCAAAAATCAACCAATGATTTGAAACTTGAATTTTACAAACAAGGTGATTCTGCAAGATTTCCTAAAAAATACGAAGTTTTGACTGATGTAATTATAGTAGAACGAGATAACTAAATGCCAACTCACAACAGCCATACACATTGCCAAGTCACACCAGCCGACACGCAAACCAAAACTTGGCAAAGAGTATGTCTGTCCTACCGCACGGACGAAAAAGAAACAACGAAGGCACAACATTGTATAAGAGCAATAGCGGGTGAAGTGGTAAAATCAAGGTCTCTGCATTTAATAAACTTTTGTGGTGGCGGACAGGTAATCGCTTCGAAATCCGCTACTGCTCTTATACTTGACCGTTACCTGCCATTTTGAAAAGACATCCAACATATAAAAAAATACTTGTCAATTTTTCGGTTGTTCTACGGGATTTACCGATAGTATCTTTGCACAAACAAATAAAGATATGACTATAATGTATTTAAAATTTAAAGAATTGCATAATCAGACAAAGCCTCTGATTATTGGAAACGTTTGGAATGTTCAAAGTGCAAAAACATTTGAAAAATTAGGTTTTAAAGCAATAGGAACTTCAAGTGCGGCTATTGCCCATACGTTAGGTTACGAAGATGGAGAACAAATGCCCTTTTCAGATTTATTATTTATTGTTGAAAGAATTAAAAATAGTGTCTCACTTCCTCTGTCTGTTGATATTGAATTTGGCTATGGAAATACAGCAATAGAAATTGCTAACAACATCATATTATTAGAAAAGCTAGGTATAGCAGGTATAAATATTGAAGATAGTTTTTTTGAAAATGGAGAACGAAAACTGAAAGATAGTATTCATTTTTCTCAACTTTTACAAGAGATAAAAAGCATCTTAACACTACAAGGGATTTCAATTTTTATCAATGTAAGATGCGATGCTTTTCTTTTGAATATTCCAAATGCTTTGAAAGTGGCAACGGAAAGAATAAAAATCTATGAACAATCAGGAGCAGACGGATTATTTTTACCTTGCATTACAAAAGAAAGCGAGATTGCCACAATCGCTTCTCAAACCAAATTACCACTCAATGTAATGTGTATGCCAGAATTGCCCAATTTTGAAAGGCTTGAAAAAATTGGCGTAAAAAGAATTAGTATGGGTAATTTTTTAAATGGTTATGCCTATACATCATTGGAAAATATAGTAACAAAAATTTTATCAGAACAGTCTTTTAATTCTGTGTTTTAAAAATGAAATTGACAGTAGAGATAATGTACAAAGCAATTGTTGAAAAAGACACATCTTTTGAAGGTGTATTTTTTACGGCAGTAAAAACCACAGGCATTTTTTGCCGACCATCTTGCACAGCCCGAAAACCCAAATTAGAAAATGTTGAATTTTTTAAGACTTCAAAAGAGTGCATTCTAAAAGGCTACAGACCTTGCAAAGTTTGTAATCCTTTGAAAACATTAAACCAAATGCCAAAAGAATATCAGCAAATTATTAACGAACTTTCGGCAGACCCATCGTTAAAATTCAAAGACTACGACCTAAAACAAAAAGGAATTGAACCCAGTCAAATAAGACGATGGTTTATTAAAAATCACGGAATTACCTTTCAGGCATACCAAAGAATGTTTAGGATTAACTCGGCATTTAAAAAAATACAAAATGGAGAAAGGGTTACGCATACTGCATTTGAAACAGGATTTGAATCGTTGAGTGGTTTTGGTGACAGCTTTAAAAACATTTTTGGCGTTTCCCCAAAAAACGGAAAACACCAAAGTATTATAGAGCTCAAGAGAATTGAAACACCATTAGGAACAATGCTTGCTTGTGCGACCAATCAAGGAATTTGTCTATTAGAATTTACCGACAGAAAAATGCTGGAAACCGAATTGAAGTCAATTGCCAAACTTTTAAATGCTACAATCATTCAAGGAAACAATAAGCATTTTGAACTATTAGAAAAACAACTAGACGAATATTTTGCAGGACAAAGAATGACATTTGATATTCCTTTGCACACACCAGGCACGGTCTTTCAAAATAAAGTATGGGCGGCTTTGCAAAGTATTCCTTATGGACAAACAATTTCTTATAAAGAACAAGCAATTGCAATTGAAAGTCCAGAAAGTGTAAGAGCAGTCGCTAATGCTAACGGAATGAACAGAATATCGATTTTAATTCCGTGCCACAGAGTTATTGGCTCTGACGGACAATTGACAGGATATGGTGGCGGACTTTGGCGAAAGAAATATCTGTTAGAACTTGAAGAAAAAAACGGCAGGTAACAGCACCTATCCGCAAGCAGGGGTTTCGCGCTTCGTAGGACAGGAAAGTGGTAAATTTAAAATTCAGTTCTTCGTAGGAAGTTCAGTGGTAAAAATCCCTGCCTGCGTTTAGCTGCCAACCGTTAGCGGTCAGGCTAAGAACGACCCAACGTTAAACAACTTGACAAATGAATGGAACAAATACGACAATATTTTGAACAGGCAATTCAACAGAAAATAGGCGACAAGGATTGGCAATTTTTCGTTTCCAAACTTTCACGGCACGAATTTTCCAAAAAACATATTATCTTAAAAACGGGGCAAACAGAAGATTACTTTTCTTTTGTAGAAACAGGAATTATACGTTACTACATTCCAAAAATTGAAAATGACTTGACGCTTGCTTTTGTGTTTGACGGATATTTTGCGAGTGCCTACGATTCTTTTTTGACAAGAACACCACCCATTTACGAAGGTGAAACATTGGTTAAGACAACACTTTGGCGACTAAAACACAGCGACCTGCAAACCCTTTACGCAGAAACAGAAATCGGAAACAAAATCGGGCGGTTTGCAAGTGAAAATCTGTTTCTCAAAAAATTCAAGCGTGAACTTTCGCTTTTGAATGAAACAGCCGAACAACGTTATCGGGATTTATTTACCGAACAGCCACACCTCATACAACACATTCCGCTAAAACATATCGCCTCTTATATTGGAGTTACGCCACAGGCTTTGAGCAGAATACGAAAACGCATTTATTAACCCAAGTTCATTGTTTCACTTTGTTATTATTTTGACCTTTGCACCAAAATAATAAAGATGAAACCATTTATTAAAGAGCTATTTGAATACAGTCATCACTTTAACCAAAAATTGGCGGACGTTTTTAATAGCAACCAAGACAAAACATCTGAAAAGGCGGTAAAGCTGTATAATCACATTCTTAACGCACACCAAATTTGGAACAACAGAATTGACCCGAAACAAACAACTTTCGGAGTTTGGGAACTTCACGCTGTTCAAGACTTAAAAAGTATTGACAAGACAAATTACGAACAGACATTGCAAATACTTGACACGTTTGACCTGAACGAAACTATTAACTATGCAAACAGCAAAGGACAAACTTTCAGCAATGGTATTCGTGATATATTGTTCCACGTCATTAACCATTCGACATACCACAGAGGACAAATTGCAACAGAATTTAAGCAAAACGGACTTGACCCATTGGTAACAGATTATATTTTTTACAAAAGATGAAAGAAAATTTGATACAGTTTTTTGACAGGTTTGCCCAAGACTTTAAAAGTTTTGAAGGGGCAATAATTGCAAACAGGTATTTAGCACCTTATACAGCTATCAGTTCAGACAAGTCCGTTTCGTTATATAAGGAACATAAAGAGATTGAAAATTATTTTACCTCTATTTTAGAGGACTATAAAAAGCAAGACGTTGAGTATTGCACATATAGCAATTTTGAATTTTCGGCAATCGGAGAAAAAGCGGCATTTGCGACAATGAATTGGAATATGATGAAGTCAGACGGAACACTTGTAACAAGCTGGCGGGAATCATACATTTTAATTTTGTCAGACAGCATATTAAAAATTGTAACTTCTATTGACCATTGACAGGAAATAAACAAATGACAATAACAATTTCAGACAGACGAGATATTGACCTTGAAAAAATAATTGATTTGTATAAGGCAAATAAATGGAGTTCAGCGGACAAACCAACTGAACTATATAACGCATTGACAAATTCACATTCATTATTTTCTGCTTGGGACAATGACAAATTAGTTGGTATTGGTAACGCTATTTCGGACGGACACTTGGTTGTTTATTATCCTCATTTGCTTGTTCACCCATACTATCAGGGAAAAGGAATAGGGCAAATGATTATGGAAAAGATGCAGGAAAAATATGGACACTTCCATATGCAAATGCTAACGGCAGACGGAAAGGCAATTGACTTTTATCAAAAAGTAGGTTTTACGAGAGCGGGACAAACAGAACCAATGTGGATTTACAAAGGAGAAGAACACTAAACCACATATATTGTAGCGAATAAAAGATGAACAGAAAAACATTTATCAGAATAACAGGACTTTCTACGGCAGGGCTTTTACTATCGTCATTATCTTACGCTCATAATTCAAGTACGATTAAAATTAAAGCAGTTGCGTTTGACGCTTTTCCGATTTTTGACCCAAGACCCATATTCAAAACTGTTACCGAATTGTACCCTGAAAAAGGGAAACAACTTATTGAAATATGGCTGACAAAACAGTTTGGCTACCAATGGCTCAGACAATCAGGACATCAATACAAAAACTTTGAAGAGGTAACAAAAGATGCTTTGGAATTTGCATTTGCACAATGCAAAATTGAGGCGGACAAACAAACAACAGACCTGATTATGGCGAAGTATAATAGCCTTACGATATGGGACGATGTTGTTTTATCTCTTGAACAATTAAAGCAACAAGGATTAAAAATTTGTTTTCTTTCCAATATGACGGAATCAATGTTAAGGAAAGGCGTACAAAATTCAGGTATTGAAAACTATTTTGACTACATTATTAGCACCGATAAAAAGCAAACATATAAACCAAGTCCAACCGCCTACGAAATGGGTATTGAAGAACTGAAATTGAAAAAAGAGGAAATCCTGTTTGTGCCATTCGCAGGTTGGGATATGGCAGGTGCAAAATGGTTCGGCTATCCTACATTTTGGGTAAACAGGTTAAATGCAATCGCTGATAAACTTGATGCTGAACCTGACGGTGTTGGAAATAACTTAGTGGATTTGGTTGCATTTGTACGAGAATATAATAAGTAAACTTGCATTATTGGAAAAACGAGTAGTTATACCGACAATATATCCTGAACAGTTTAAAAGCAAATATTTCAGGACAAATCAGGGAATAGATTTATCTAGTGAGTATGAATAGCATTGAAATAGTAAAACAGCCCGAACCGCTAACATCGTATTGGCGTAATGCGGGGCGAAGTTCTTCGTATCAACATTTGTGCTAAATTTGAAGTGTCCGCTTTGTATCAACATTAGTGCTGTAAATCCCGCACTACGCCAATACGCGGCACGTTACCGCCAATGCTAAGAAAAACTGAAATATGAAAGAAAAAGCGGAAATAGAGAGATTCATTCTAACAGAGATGCAAAGATTGAAATATGCTGAAAAGTCAATCGGCATATATCAGAACTGCATTGTAAAGTTTAGTGAATTTTACAGAGACAAAGAGTTAGAAAATATAACTTTCTCTGAAATAAAAGCTTTCATTAAGCATTTACAGGCTGACCGATTAAAAGTATCTGCTTCCGCAATAAACCAATACTTCCACTCACTAATTCTTTTATACAACAAGTTGTGGAATAAAGAATTTGATTTTGATTCAATACAAAGGCCCGACAGAAAAAGAAGCAATCCTGACATATTATCGCCAGAAGAGATTTTAAAGATTCTTGACACAACGAATAATCTAAAACATAAGCTATTAATCGCATTTGCATATTCAGCGGGTTTAGAACTATCAGAAGTAAAGAATTTAAAACTCTCTGACGTAGACACTCTAAGAAATGAAGTGAAAATACGAGATTCAAGTGGTCGAATAAAAAGAGAAGCTGTCTTAGCGAAATATGTGAAATCAATGCTTAATCAACATATTAAGACTAATAAACCAGAAAAATATGTTTTTGAAAGTGGACATACAGGTAAGCAGTATGGCGATACGACAGTTCGGAAAATACTCGTAAACCAAGTGATTAAAAGTGGTATAACGAAAAAGGTCACTTTTAAAACCCTGAAGTACTCGTATATTATTCATTTGCAACAACTAGGCTACCCTTTACAATTCACACTAGAGAATTTAAAAATGAATTCTAGTCATTCTCTGGAATTCTTTACTCTTATAGTAAATCGCGACATTAGCAAAAAGCCGTTTAGTCCACTGGACAAAATTATTTTAAGAACGGAAGTTGAACACCCTATAAATGTAGAATATTTTGAACAGGCAATTTTAGGTGTTCCTGACAAAGATGAAGCTGATTATCTAAAAGAAGCTCTCATTTGTATGAATGCAGGTTCATTGAGAGCAGGAATAATATTTGCGTGGAACGCAGCAGTATTGAATTTAAGAAAAAAAGCGTTTGGGCACGGTAAAGTAACCCTAAACAACGCTCTTAAAAAGTTCAAAACCAATGCGAAAGAAATCAAGAAAATTGAAGACTTCGCATACATAAATGACGCATTATTGTTGCAATCATTACAAGAACTTGGGATTATTGATAAGGGTGAAAAAGACTCTTTGGAAGATTGTTTGGATACCAGAAACAAATGTGGTCACCCAGGAAAATACAGACCGAAATCACTAAAGGCAGCTTCAATTATGGAAGAACTAATAACAATTGTGTTCAAATGAAAAAAGCACTAGGCGGTAACAGCGTGTATGTGGCAATAGCGGGTGCAGTGGTAAATCGAAGGTCTGTGAATTTAATAAACTTTGGTGGTAGCGGACAGGTAATCGCCTTGAAATCTGCTACTGCTCTTATACTTGGCCGTTAGCGTTTATTGTAAAACCACCTAGCATCCAAAATTTTGTTATTTTTAGAAAAAACTTTTTGTATGGCCAAAACATCTAAAATAGAAGTAAATAAGAAATCAATTTCCATAATTGAACAGAATAGTGAAGATTATATCTGCCTAACAGATATGGTAAGGGGTGAGGAAGGTGAAGACCATATTAGAAACTGGATGCGCAACAGAAATACAGTTGAGTTTATCGGTCTTTGGGAAACTTTACATAACCCTGATTTTAAACCTGTCGAATTCGACACCTTTAGAAAACAGGCAGGGCTCAACAGTTTTAACTTAACACCTAGAAAGTGGATTGAAGCGACTAATGCTATTGGCATTTTTTCAAAGTCAGGCAGATATGGGGGAACTTATGCCCACAAAGACATAGCTTTTGAATTTGGCTCATGGATAAGTCCCATGTTCAAACTACTACTTATCAAGGAGTTTCAACGACTAAAAGAAATTGAGACAAATCAATACAACTTGGAATGGAATGTGAAAAGAATCTTAACAAAAACCAATTATCACATCCATACTGAAGCAATCAAAAATCACATTATTCCTGATAAAGACTATTTGAAAGATAAGGAGTGGTTGGTTTATGCAGAAGAAGCAGACTTATTAAATGTAGCCCTTTTTGGTTGTACAGCAAAAGATTGGAGGGAAGTGAATAAGGAACATTCGGACAAGGGATTAAACATTAGAGATTTTGCAAGCATCAATGAATTGGTTGTATTATCAAATCTTGAAAATGTGAATGCTATCTTGATTGAGAGAAAAGAGAACAAGGAAGACAGGTTTATTCAACTAAGGAAAATAGCAAAATCGCAATTAGCTACCCTAGATAACAAAGATTTTATAAAATCGATAAAAAAGCTTTCTGAGACTACCTATTTAGATGCAGGTAAGAAGAAATAAACAACAAAACGCTAACATCACCTTGGATACAGCGGGCGGTTCCGAGTAAATTGAAAGTTTAGTACCTTTAAGAAGTTTGGAGTAGGCTGGAAGTAAATGGTTCCGAATGCCTGCCCGCCGTCTCCAAGCTGAATCCCGTGTGTGACTTGAATCGACCTTAAAAGCAGGTCGAATGCTTTGAAATGGATGGAGGACTATTGGGTAACCAATAGAGAGGCCCTCCGATGGCGGTTTACCGAGACAGCTATCAAACTACCTTACGCTGCATATTAGGGAAACCAATATGTAGTGAGCGGTAAGGAAAAACGGGGACTTCGATCCCTGTAGGTGAGTACTGATGGAGCTGATCCGCCGCGGCGGAGAACCAGTGACGAAGCCTCGATAAGGCAAATTACGATGTGAAAAATAGGTAGTTATCCCGATAGCTATCGGGATACCTATGACAAAGTGTGGCGGACGATCGGATATACTGGCCACATCGCATCCGGGGTTAAGCTGGCAGGAACGCAGTACAGGCCATTTCAAGGAACAAGTGAACTCTACACCGCTCTGTAAAATCGAGAGAGGATGCAGACTTTCAGGTAATGTGGAAGAGGTGTTGGGGGCAGACTCATTCGTAGTAGTGTTGAAGCTCCTGTAATGGGAGTGGAGGACGGCAAATGTCCGGGAAGGACATTTGAGCGAGGTGTGCGGGGTGGGAGCATATCATGTTTCCAATTTGTTTACAATCCGCCGCGGCGGAGAGGATTTATGAAAAGGAAACAAGACCACCACTGATAAATTAGTATCAGTGCATTACCTTTAGTGGTTATTGGTATGAAGAGTCCGCCGCGGCGGAGAGACCTTCACGCACGGTTCTGTGGGAAGGTGAGGGTGAAATTCCCTTGCCTGACCCGATTATGGCACATTTTAAAAGACCCTAAGTATATTCCAATTAACTTTTTAAATCTAGAAAAAACACGTAATTTTGTATCCAAATGAAGACAGATAATTAAATGTATTTTATTGAAAAGACTGTTGAATTTGACAAGTGATTGAGAAAGTTGAAGGATATAAGAGCAAAAGCGAAAATTTTGTTCAGGATCCAGAAACTTGAAAATGACGAACATTTCGGAGATTGTAAACCGGTTGGTGAAGGTATTCATGAATTGAGAATAGATTATGCCTAAGGATATAGAATTTACTTCAAGGAAAGAGAAGGCAAAATCATTATTCTTCTTTTAGGGGGCGAAAAATCAACTCAACAAAAGGATATTGAAAAAGCAAAGGAAATTTGGAACAGGATAAAAAAGTAGAAATATGGAAACATCAAAATTTGATATTGCAGATTATTTGGATAGTAAAGAAATGATTGCTGAATATTTGAATTCTGTTTTGGAGGAAGGGGATAATGATGATGTACTTGTTGCGCTTGGGCATATCGCAAAAGCAATTGGTATGTCCAAAATAGCTGAAGAAACAGGGATGAGTAGACCAAGTCTGTATAAAGCTCTGTCAACAGGATCAAAGCCCCAATTTGAAACAATAATGAAAGTATTAAAAGCTGTAGGTGGTCAATTAAGAATAAATCCTTTATCCTCGTGAATAGAAAAAACCATCACCTTGGATATAGCCTGCCTGAAGGCAGACAGGCTGAATCCCGTTGGACTCAATTCTAAAATGGCAAAGCAGAATCCTTGGATAATCGGAATATTGGGGTTTGGAGTTTTTCTATACCTAACATGGAATAATTTTGAATGGGGAGCACGATACGGTTTGGGTCACCGAACAGCAGCTTGTTGAGTTATTTGGTAAAGCTAGAAGAACGATTGGTGAGCACATCCGAAATATTTACAAAACCTCTGAATTGGATGAAAAGGCAACCTGTGCAAAAATTTACAATGACAGAAAGAACACTAATCAAAAATATTAGCATCGTTAACGAAGGACAAATAATCCTATCTGACCTTTTAATCGATAAAAATCTAATCCAAAAAATCTGTGGACATCATGAGGACCTTAATGCAAAAGTTATTGATGGAACGGGCAAATTTTTGTTTCCCGGTATCATTGACGGGCAGGTTCATTTTCGGGACCCGGGTCTCACACATAAAGGAGACTTATACACAGAGAGCAAAGCAGCTGTAGCGGGTGGCGTGACATCATTTATTGATATGCCCAATACTTTTCCAA
Source organism: Cecembia lonarensis LW9 (assembly GCF_000298295.1). GTDB lineage: Bacteria > Bacteroidota > Bacteroidia > Cytophagales > Cyclobacteriaceae > Cecembia > Cecembia lonarensis. Next base: position 10,495 of record NZ_AMGM01000060.1, on the reverse strand, counting down.
ATGTATTATCGATTGACACCCTCAATGAGAAATACAAAATAGCATCTGAGAAATCATTGGCCAATTATGGTTTTTTCCTGGGTGTCAATGGAGACAACCTTGATTACGTAATCAATCTTGACACCTCCAAACTGTTAGGCGTTTCTGATGACGGACTTTACTTTACCAAAAAAGGAAACCTACTTGCCGACAATCCGAAAACAATGGAAAAGCTCTTTGCAAACTGCAAATCAATCATAGCGATCCATTCTGAAAAAGAACAAATAGTTGAGGAAAATGAAAATATTTTTAAAGCAAAATATGGTGAAAATGTACCTGTGGAATTTCATCCCGTCATCAGAAGCGAAAAAGCTTGTTATGAAGCCACTAAAAGAGCCATTGAAATAGCCAACAGACATAAAGCACGACTTCATATTCTGCACTTGACCACTGAAGCAGAAACACATCTTTTCCGTAATGACATTCCTTTGCAAGAGAAAAATATAACAACAGAAGTTTCGGTTCATCATTTATGGTTTTCCGAAGCGGACTATAAGCGTCTAGGAACTTTAATAAAATGGAACCCAGCAATAAAATCAGAAAAAGATAAAAAAGGCCTTTTAAAAGCTTTGTTGGATGATAGAATAGACATAGTAACTACAGACCATGCTCCACACACATTGGACGAAAAACAAAAACCCTATTTTCAGTCAATGTCCGGTGCACCAATTGTTCAACATTCGTTGAACATCATGCTTGAATTTTACAAACAAGGTCATATCTCCTTAGAGAAAATTGCTCAAAAAATGTGTCATAATCCAGCGACACTTTACAGCATTGAAAAAAGAGGTTTTATACGAGAGGGCTACTTTGCTGATCTGACTATAGTCGACCTAAATTCACCATGGACAGTTGCTAAGCATAATATTTTGTCCAAATGCAGCTGGTCCCCATTAGAGGGAACAACATTTCAAACGAAAGTGACACATACATTTATAAATGGGCATTTGGTGTATGAAAATGGACAATTTAACGAAACCAAAAAGGGGCAACCTTTATCTAAAACAAATAAGTGACAAAGATCAATGCGTCTCAGCTACAGTAAGCACCTACAAGAAATTGGATGTTCGAAGTTTAAATGGGCAATTTGGCTTTTTACAATTTACTATTGCTTTATAGTTTTGTACCCGAAATCGCCCGCAACTGAAATCACCAGAATGTTATAGCAATGAAAAAAATATTTAGAATAGCTTTATGGACCTTGACTATACCATTGGTTGTAACAGGGGGCTCGGCATATTATATCCATAAACAAATGGGCAGTTTAGACGCTCCTGAAGAACGTAAGGAAAGGTTCTCCGTACTGGATTATTATGATCCGGATAAAGATGAATTTATAAGTCCTGAGCCATTGCCCTATTTTCCTGAACAAACCACAGGGGGGAATCCAGGACCTTTACGCTTCTTTAAAACTTCACCCAATGCCCCGGGTTTTCCACTGCCCAAGCAGCCGATTAGCCAAAGTGATTTTTCAGAAACACCTTCAGATTTTGCAGCCTGGTGGATTGGGCATTCCACATTTATCCTTGAACTTGATGGAAAACGCATTTTATTCGACCCGGTCTTTGAGAATGGTGGTCCGTTACCGTTTATTTTGAAAAGGTTTGATGCACCTCCCCTTAAAAGAGAGGATCTGCCTGAAATTGATTTGGTGGTCATTACCCACGATCATTATGATCACCTTGAAACGGCCACCATTAAATTTTTGGCAGATAAAAACATAGCATTCATCGTGCCCTTGGGTGTAGGCGATAGATTGGAAGCCTGGGGGGTACCCAAAAAAAATATCAGCGAGCTAGGATGGCATCAGGACAAGAAATTTGGTCCTTTGAAAATTACGGCTGTTCCGGGAATTCACTATTCAGGCAGAAGTTTTAACGATAGAGACAAAACCTTATGGGCGACTTTTGTGATTAAAGGCGCGGAGAAAAACCTGTTCGTGAGCGGCGATACTGGATACGGTACGCATTTGAAAGATATAGGAGAACAATATGGGCCCTTTGACCTGGCTTTTGTAGAAATCGACGGCTGGAATAAAGGATGGCCTTTGACCCATCTCTTTCCTGATCAGGTTATTCAGCTTTGTCAGGATATAGATACAAAGCTACTTTTTCCCATTCACTGGGGGGTTTTTGATTTGGCCTTACATCCCTGGGATGAATCTATACAAATGGTAGCTGCATTGGCAGCAGAAAATGACATCGAATTGGTGACTCCGATTATGGGAAAAAAAGTTATACCTGGTCTTAGTCCAACAAATAAATGGTGGGAAAATCTAAAGTAGTGACAGCAACTTCTGATAGATCTGCTGTCACTACTTTAGGTTTAATTTTATATTTTGTATTTCAATCCACTCTTCTATTTGGGGTGTAAGGAGCACCGGCTTCTTCCAACAGTTTTTCAAAATCTGCAAGCTTCGTAAAGAATGTTGCTGCTTCTTGCAGGTATTGCTCAAACTCAGTTTGGACAATTTCAACATTGCGTTTTTGTGTGGCTGTAGGCGGTTCAGTGGTATCCCAATGCCCATAAATTACACCTCCTACCCTATTCATGATGGATGGTATGGTAGATTCATCTTTGCTTTGGAGCACCATATCTCCCATCAATACGGTTCTCAAACTGAAAAGGGTAGCATTGAGCTCATTCCATTGAGTAAACAGGTTTTCAGAAGCATTCGGCGTCTTGGTCAATGCAGCCTTGATGTAACGAAGCTTATCCCCTGCTTCTCCCAATTGCCTAGCGGCGCTTGATGTCCTTCTGGAAAGTTCACTGGTTGTTTGCTTTTTGAACGCTGCCATCTCTTGGTAATTGGCATTGCTTGAAAATACAGGTTTTACGTTGAATTCCTGCGATGCTCCCTGTGCTTCCAATTCACCATTGTCCATCAAATAAAGGGTGGCACTGTATTTACCGGGTGCTACCAAGGGTCCTTCAGGGTCACTTACCCAAGGGGGTTGGAAATCAGGTACAGTCAGATTGATCGGATTGGGGGGAGCTAGTCTCAAATCCCAACTTACTCTATGCAACCCTTGTCCGGATGCTCCTTCTATCCACCGAATAGGCTCTCCATTGTCATCTCTGATCAAAAGCATCACCTTGGGTTCCTCTTCAATGGCCTCTCTTCTCAACTGATCCCATCCGGGAAATGGAATGCTACTTTTCTGTTCGTTGAGGTTTTTTTCTTTTTGCCTGCGTTGCGCTTTTTCTGTTTTGGGGAGTTCCTTGATATAATAGGTGATTACTGCCCCGAAAGGAGGGTTATCACTGACAAAACTGTCTGATCCTTGGGAAGGCATCCCTTTTGCCTGGAAGGGAACACTTGGAACATACCACCAAGCATCCCTTACAGGCAACACTATATTGGAATTGGTTTGAGCCAATTTACTGATTTCCCTTAATGGAGAGTAATCGTCCAAGATATAAACCCCACGTCCAAAGCTAGCACCCACCAAATCATTGTCTCTGGCATGCAGTTCAATGTCCCGGAAAGGAATAGTGGGTACACCTGCATGGAGCTTGATCCAATTTGTACCTTTATTTTCCGAAAAGTACATCCCATACTCTGTCCCAATGAACAGTAAATTTTCATCTATGTGGTCTTGCTTGATTACCCATACAATGGTTTTCTCAGGTAAGTCTCCGGCAACGGAACGCCAGGATCTCCCTTTGTCCGTACTAATGAAAATGTAAGATGAATAATCACCCAATTGATGTCCATCTGCTACTGCAAATACAGTGTTGACATCATGGGAAGAAGCATACACATGGTTGATAAATGTCAATGCAGGGACCTTGGGAAGAATTCCTGACTTGCGCCAATTTGCACCATCGTCTTCGCTTACATGGATCAGTCCGTCATCTGAACCTGTGTAAAGCAATCCTGCCTGTACGGGTGATTCGGAAATGCTGGTCAATGTGGCAAATTTTGACATGGCCCCATTGTCATACAAGGCGTCAATACTGGGTACGCGGTCTATCATTTCCAACTCATATCGGCTGGTATTTGTCGTCAGGTCACCACTGATTGGTGTCCAGGAATTTCCGCGGTCTATACTTTTCCAAACCCTTTGGGATCCAAAATAAAGGGTTTTATGGTTATGAGGGCTAATTTGTATGGGGCTGTCCCAGTTCCATCTCTCAGCCGGTTCACCAGGCTCGGGTTGAGGTTGAATGTTCAATACCTCCCCTGTGGTCCTGTCATGTCGGTGTAAAAGCCCCTGCTGAATTTCCATATACACGATATTCGGGTCTTCTGGATCAAAGGCTGCATCATAGCCATCTGCCCCTAAGGGTACATACCAATCCTGATTGCGTACGCCTTCAATGTTGGTAGTCCTGCTGGGGCCTATCAGTGTTCCAAGATCTTGGGCACCCACCACAACATTGTAAAAAGGCTGCGAGTTATCGAGACCCAATTTGTAAAATTGGGAGATCGGTAGGTTTGGAAAAAGCCTCCAAGTAGCTCCCTCATCAAAGGATTCATACAATCCCCCGTCTGTTCCTACAATCAAATGCTGTCCATTCGCAGGATCAATCCATAGGGCATGGTTGTCGCTGTGCTTTGCTCTGCCGGTTTCCCCATAATTGAAAGTCTTCCCCCCATCTCGGGTGACATGGATAAAAACATCCATTTGGTAAACCAGGTCAGGATTGGTGGGAGAAGCTTCAATTTCCTGATAGTAATGCGGTCCTGTTCCACCTGAAATATAGCTGTTGCGCTTTTCCCAACTTTCCCCTTTATCTGTAGACCTGTAAAATCCTTTATTGGCATTATCCGCTTCTATGGTGGCATAAACCAACTGTGGATCAGCGGGAGTCACGGCCAAGCCTATTTTTCCTATATCTCCCTGAGGCAATCCCTGACTCATTTTTCTCCAAGTTTCGCCTCCATCCATAGATTTGAATATGCCCGATTTTGGGCCACCTGCCAGCAAGGCCCAGGTTTTTCTTCTTCTTTGGTAAGCAGCAGCATAGATGATATCGGGATTGGAAGGGTCAAATTCTGCATCGGTGACTCCAGTGTCTTGATCAATTTCCAGAACCAGATTCCAGGATTTGCCCCCATCTTTGGTTTTGTACAGGCCACGTTCTCCGCCTGATGACCACAGAGGACCTTCAGCAGCCACATAGACCACATCAGAGTTTCTGGGGTCGATCAGTATCCTGCCTATATGCTCAGAGTTTTTTAGGCCCATCTGTTGCCAGGTAGCACCACCATCCATGCTTTTATAAATCCCATCTCCCCAACCAACATGGCGTCCACTCACATTCTCACCTGTACCTACCCAGACTATTTCAGGGTTGTTGGGATCCAAGGCTACGGTGCCTATGGAATAAGATGGCTGCTCATCAAAAACAGGAATCCAGGTAGTCCCGCTGTTGGTGGTTTTCCATAAACCTCCAGAGCCAACTGCTACATACCAGGTACTGCTATGGATTGGATTTACAGCAATGTCTGCAATTCTTCCGCCCATTACCGCAGGGCCAATACCTCTAAGCTTGAGTCCTTTGGCTACCTCGGTCGCCATTTCCTTCTGATTGGATTGTGCCAAAGCAGGTTTACTGTAAAAGAATAAGAGAAGAATTGCTGAGAAAAGAAGATTAAGAAAGGTTCTGTGCATGACTAGATCGAATTAGTGATTTATAATTTACAAGAAAAATTATGTTGTCCTGAACCTTTTATCAAAAAAGGATCATAAACGTGATACTTAATAATATAGCGGTATATACTTCCCTATCAATCAAAACGGGCAATATTAAATACAGAGATTCACCGGAAGAGTCAAAAATTAAGCATCTTATAGCCTATAGTTTTTGCACAACACAAATGCAGTTTCCAGTCTGACCTGAACCATGAACTAAATGCTGGTCTTTATCGATTGTGTGAGTTGAGTCTCAGTGATCTATTTGATTTTAAGATACATTTGTTAACACTCAATGGATTATTCTTTTCTATCCCGATCAAATAAATGGGTTAGAAATCGAACCAATTGCTGATATTATACTACCATGGACGTAGAAATTCTCTCCCGTATTCAGTTTGCTTTTACAGTTGCTTTCCACTATATCTTTCCGCCACTAAGCATTGGATTAGGCTTGTTGATGGTGGTGTTTGAAACCATTTACATTCGTACGAAGAGGAAGGAGTATGAAATTTTGGCTAAGTTTTGGACCAAGATTTTTGCCATCACTTTTGGCATAGGGGTGGCCACAGGGATCGTGATGGAGTTTGAGTTTGGAACCAATTGGGCCACTTATTCCCGTTATGTGGGAGATATCTTTGGCAGCGCCTTAGCGGCTGAAGGGATATTTGCTTTTGCGCTGGAAAGCAGTGCTTTGGGTATTTTGTTGTTTGGCTGGAACCGAGTCAAGCCATGGGTGCATCTTGTAGCTACTTGGGCAGTATTCTTGGGCTCTATGTTTTCAGCAGTGTGGATAGTAGTCGCCAATTCCTGGCAGCAGACCCCTGCTGGGTACCATATTGTGGGTGAGGGCATGCAGGCCAGGGCAGAAATTGTTGATTTTTGGGCCATGGTATTTAATCCTTCATCCGTTGATAGGTTGACGCATGTTTGGATTGGGGCATTTCTGGCAGGAGCTTTTTTGATATTGAGCGTTCATGCATACTATATGCTCAAAGGGCGTTTTGTGGTGATGTCCCAAAAAGCCTTTAAGATCACCTTGGTGGTGGCGGTCATTGCATCTTTGATGCAATTGTTTACCGGACATAACTCTGCTGAAGGTGTTGCCGTGAACCAACCGGCTAAACTGGCCGCTTTAGAGGGACATTTTGAAGCTCAAGGACCGGCTGACCTCTATTTATTGGGCTGGGTGGATAAGGAAAGTCAAGTAGTAACAGGACTTAAAATCCCCGGTGGCTTATCATTCATGTTGCATCAGGATTTGAATACTCCTGTTACCGGGCTTAATGCTTTTCCAGAAGAAGATCGCCCTTCTCAGGTCAATGCAGTTTTTCAATTTTACCATTTGATGGTAGCCATAGGTATGTTTTTGATTGCTTTAAGTCTATTTGCCTTATGGCAGTGGTGGAGGGGCAAATTGTTTGATAAAAAATGGCTATTGTGGACATTTGTATTTACGGCCATACTGCCCCAATTGGCCAATCAGTTTGGATGGTTTGCAGCCGAGATGGGCAGACAGCCTTGGGTGGTCTATGGCTTGTTGAGAACTTCAGATGCATTATCAAAAAGTGTGCAGGCCAATCAGGTACTTTTCTCCCTATTTCTATTCTTCATTGTCTATGGTGTGCTCTTTTTATTGTTTATTTATTTGATGAACAAAGCTATACAAAAAGGCCCATCCGAGGATATGGATTCCGGTGAGGGAGGTTTAAGTAGGGATATTGCAGATGTAATTTCAAAACAGTAGGTAATGATGGAGACTTTATTTGGAATAGATTATCCCACTTGGTGGTTTTTGGTAGTTGGTGCACTTTTTTCAGGATATGCCATCTTGGATGGTTTTGACTTTGGTGCCGGAGCCTGGCATGTGTTTTTTAGGAGAGACAGCAGCAGGCAAACGGCCTTAAAAGCCATTGACCCTACCTGGCATGGGAATGAGGTTTGGTTGGTCATCGGCGGAGGTACCCTGTTTGCAGGCTTTCCTGTTTTTTATGGAACGCTTTTTTCAGCCATGTATACGCCATTTATCCTTTTCCTAATGTTCATCATCTTCAGAGGTATTTCCATCAAATTCAGAAATATGGAAGAAATGCCTTGGTGGAGAACGCTCTGGGACTGGAGTTATTCCATATCAAGCATCATGTTGGCTTTTTTACTTGGGGTGGTGTTGGGAAATATTCTCAACGGGATGCCTCTGGATGAGAATTACGAATATATCGGTGAGGGTTTTTTTGAATTCCTTAATCCCTTTTCCATTCTAGTAGGTATTACAAGCGTGGGCCTCTTTATGATGCACGGAGCGGTTTATTTGTTATTAAAAACAGAGGGTCAGCTGTATAATAGGGTACAAGGATTTTTAAACCGAGGGATGGCCTTTTTTATTGTATCTTACCTGATCACAACTGTCTATGGCTTAATAAACCTGGATCATTTGTTACTGGTCTTCAAAGAAAATAAGGTTCTATTTGTGGTGCCATTTCTTGTATTTCTGAGTATTGCCAATGTGCCCAGGCTTGCAAGCAAGGAAAAGTACGGTTGGGCCTTTATTTTTACCAGTCTCACCATCGCATTACTTTTGGTCATCGTTGCTTTTGAGCTTTACCCAAGACTGCTATGGTCTAATGGGGTGGAGGCCAATAGCATCACCATTTACAATGCTGCCGCATCTACCAAAACCCTAAAAATCATGATGGGATTTGTGGCCGTAGGTGGTCCTTTGGTCTTATTGTACAGTTATTTTGTATATAGAACTTTTTGGGGGAGGGTGAATTCGGATTCTGAAGGTTATTAAGGATCAGGTATAATTCGGGTTAGAACTTTCAATTTTATAAAAGCTTTTGTTTTGGCGGTTCAGGAAATTTATAAAATTTGTTTTGCCCAAGCTATTGCTTCCCTTTCATCTTCAAAAATTTTATAAGGAACAGGCTGCTTTTGAAAAGAAAAAATCACTTTAAGAACGGCGCGGATTGCTGAATTGGGAATGATATAAGCAGTTCCTGCACAATAATTTTCCATCAGTTTTCTGTTTTCTTTGAGCCAATCTGCCTGCATTTTTTGATGGCGTATGGAGGGTATACTTGCTTTAGAGGCATCGAAGATGATGGCTAGTTTTTTTCCCAACCGATAGCAGGCTTTATTTTGGTCCAGGTATGCCTGAAAGTTGTCGTCAGTACTATTGGCTCCCGTAAATCGAATCCGTACAACGGGAAAATCGGACTCATCGATGATGGCATATGCTTCCATAGCAATTTAAACCTGAAAAGGCAAAAAGAGTTTAGGGCGCTCAAAAGAGTCCTTGATTCAAATTTGGTAGTTGGCGTTTTAGTTTTAAATTTATTGGTATAAAAATTACCAGAATGAACTACTCGAGTGAATTTCAGAAATCCATTGAAAGCCCAGAAAACTTTTGGAAAGAAAAAGCGGAAAGCATTGCCTGGTTTAGCTTCCCAAAAAAAATCCTATCTACCAATAAGGAGGGATTTTACCGTTGGTATGAAGGTGGCAAATTGAATACATCTTATCTCTGCCTCGACTATCATATCACGCATAACCGAGGGGAACAAACAGCCCTCATATACGATTCTCCGGTAACCAATACCATTAAAAAATTCACTTACCTGGAATTAAGGGACAAGGTAGCACTGTTTGCGGGCCTATTGGCTGCCAAAGGCGTGAAAAAAGGGGATACGGTAATCATTTACATGCCTATGATTCCCGAAGCGGTCATTGCCATGTTGGCCTGTGCCAGATTGGGCGCCATTCATTCGGTGGTTTTTGGGGGATTTGCCCCACATGAACTGGCCATACGAATTGATGATGCCCAACCCAAGGTGATTTTATCTGCATCCTGTGGGATTGAGTTTGAGCGGGTAATTCCCTACAAGCCGCTGATAGATCAGGCTTTGAAGGAGGCTACTTTTGAGCCAGATTACCATATTGTCCTACAGCGCCCTATGGCAGAAGCCGAACTTCGCTCGGAGAAAGAGTTGGATTGGAACAAAGCTTTGGAAACTGCCCAACCACATGGTTATGTGGAAGTAGATGCCTGGGATCCTCTATACATTTTGTACACTTCCGGTACAACCGGTAAACCCAAGGGCATTATCCGTGACAATGGAGGTCATGCAGTTGCCATGAAATACAGCATGCAGGCGGTATATGATACTTATCCGGGAGATGTATTTTGGGCAGCTTCTGATATAGGTTGGGCCGTGGGGCATTCTTACATTGTATATGCGCCTTTGATCAGTGGCTGTACCACCATTCTTTTTGAAGGCAAACCCATTCGTACTCCCGATGCGGGGACATTTTGGAGAATCATCGAACAGCATCAGGTAAAAACCTTCTTTACTGCACCCACCGCTATCCGTGCGATCAAAAAAGAAGACAGCGAGGGGCAATTATTTACCAAATATGATGTGTCTTCATTAAAACACCTCTTCTTGGCAGGAGAACGCTGCGATCCAGCGACTTACGAATGGGTGAGCGAACTGCTCAAAATCCCGGTAATTGACCATTGGTGGCAAACGGAATCCGGTTCACCCATGCTCGCCAATATGGCCGGGTTGGGTTTAAAAACTATTAAGCCCGGCTCCTCCTCTACCCCTGTTCCAGGATATGACATTCAGATCATGGGAGAAAACGGCCAAATTCTTGGTCCGCACCAGGAGGGCTATGTGGTGATCAAACTCCCCCTTGCTCCCGGCTGTTTTCCCACTTTATGGAAAGAAGATGAGCGATTCAGAAAAGGCTATTTGTCCAAATTTGAAGGTTATTATTTAACAGGTGATGGGGGATACAAGGACGAGGACAAC
>NZ_AMGM01000059.1 GCF_000298295.1 Cecembia lonarensis LW9 | reverse complement strand
CCAAATGGAAAGCTGCTACTTTCTCATCGAGATGCTTAGGCAAGACATAGACCCCAGGTTCATATTGATCTGTATTGGTCCATAATTCGATCTGTGCCAAAGTCTGATTGGAGAAAGAGTTGGACATCACGAATGAAGGGTGTCCTGTAGCACATCCTAAATTGACCAATCTACCTTCTGCCAGCAAAATAATTTGTTTATCTTCTATCGTGTAAAGATCTACCTGTGGCTTGATTACATCCTTTGAATGGCCATAGTTTTTATTCAACCAAGCCATATCAATCTCATTGTCAAAATGCCCAATGTTACATACGATGGCTTTATCTTTCATCGCTCTGAAATGAACTTCAGAAATAATGTCTTTATTACCTGTGGCTGTGACAACAATATCAGCTTCTTTCACGGCATCCACCATTTTCTTCACTGCAAAACCGTCCATAGCAGCCTGAAGCGCACAAATAGGATCTATTTCAGTTACAATTACCCTTGCCCCAGCACCTCTCAAAGAAGCTGCAGAACCCTTACCCACATCGCCATAACCGGCCACTACGGCTACTTTCCCAGCCATCATCACGTCAGTAGCTCTCCTGATCGCATCTACCAGGGATTCTTTGCAACCATACTTGTTATCAAATTTAGACTTGGTAACTGAATCATTTACATTGATCGCAGGCATAGGGAGTGTACCTTTTTTCATTCTTTCATAAAGTCTATGTACACCTGTGGTAGTCTCTTCTGAAAGCCCTTTGATACCTGCCACCAATTCGGGGTAATTATCCAGTACCATATTGGTTAGATCCCCTCCGTCATCCAAAATCATGTTCAAAGGTTTTCTGTCCTCACCAAAAAACAAGGTTTGTTCTATACACCAATCGAATTCCTCTGCTGTCATACCCTTCCAAGCATATACTGAAATCCCTGCTGCGGCTATTGCAGCAGCCGCATGGTCTTGGGTGGAAAAAATATTACAGGAGGACCAGGTTACCTCTGCGCCCAGTGCTGCCAATGTTTCTATCAAAACAGCAGTTTGAATAGTCATGTGAAGACAACCGGCTATTCTGGCACCTTTCAAAGGTTGTGAAGGGCCGTATTCTTCTCTAATCGCCATCAAACCAGGCATTTCAGCTTCTGCCAATGTGATTTCTTTTCTTCCCCACTCAGCAAGGGAAATGTCTTTCACCTTAAATTGGATGAATTTGTCAGACTTAATTTCAGACATATTTTAAAATAATTAATGAATTGATTTTCAATTTAGAAGATGCAAATTTAGGTGTTTTGAACCACAATATAAAATTCTTAACCTATAGGTATTTAACCTCCTTAAACGCATAATGGTTATGGGATCCATCCATTTTCTCAATGATCAGTTTACCTGATTCCCCAACCCCCAAAATCTTACCTTGAAAAATCTCTCCATCGTTGAATGTGGCTCGCATGCCAAAACGATACATCTTATCAAGATAGAGCGACCTTAATTGCTGTTTTTGCCCTCTCTTCAACAGCATGTAATTTTTCTCAATTTTTTGAATGATTATTTTAAATATTTCCCATTTATCCCACTCCCTACCGGTAAGATCGGCTAATGAAGTAGAAAATGGCAAAGCTGTCATGTGTTGGTTGATATTCAAGCCAATACCCACAATGGAAACTTCAATACCCTTTTGATTGAGAATATTTTCAATAAGGATACCTCCGATTTTACCTTTCTGCTCATGCAGAATATCATTTGGCCATTTTACTTTTAGCTCATACACATATTCTGATAGGGCTTGTACAACAGCCAAAGAAACCACAACATTAAGATCAAATTGCTCAGAGGGATCCAGAAAGTAAGGTGTAAGGACAAGAGAAAAAGTTAAGTTCTTTCCAGGTTCAGACCACCAACGGTTACCCCTTTGGCCCCTACCTCTAGTCTGGGCATCTGTGATGATGATGCTTCCTTCTGCCAACTCTTTTTTCTTGATTTTTTGAATAGCCAAATCATTAGTAGAGTGACACTCTGTCAGGAAATGGATATCTTTTCCAAGAAAAACAGTATTGGCAAGGATTTTATACATTCTTTTGTTAGTTAATTTGTGAGGCAATCAAGATATTTAGTCTCTGTTAGCTAACCTAGTTTATACCATATAACAAAAGTAGTACATATTCACATGACAGCAGAAGAGCTGAGTAAAGTTATTGTAAAAGGGATGGAAGAAAAAAAAGCATCCGACATTGTAGTGATGGATTTAAGAGGAATTAAAAATGCTTTCACGGATTTTTTTGTCATTTGTTCTGGAAGCTCAGACACACAGATAGAAGCTATCAGTGATGCTGTAGAAGAAGAAGTCATCAAATCCCACCATGAAAAACCATTCAGAAGTGAAGGAAAAAACAATAAGCAATGGATTCTGATAGATTATGTGAATGTAGTGGCGCATATTTTCCTAAAAGATAAAAGAAACTTCTACGGCATAGAAGAATTATGGGGAGATGCTAAAATTACCAGAATTGAGTCTTAAAAGTTTTGAACTTTAAAAGGCTAAAATCGTTTTAATTGAGTTCAAGTCATTATAGTATACAAGAATGAGCGAGAAGAATAAAAATAAGAACTTCATTCCAAAAACGCCTCAAAAGCCGAATTTTCAACTTTGGTTGATCATTACGGCAGTAATAGTATTGATAGGTATCACTTGGTTTAACCAAAGGAATACCGTCATAGATGTTACCCTGAAGCGCTTTGAGGATATGTATTTGGCCAACGATGTGGCCAAAGTGGTAGTCATTTACAACCAAAATATGGTAGAGGTGACACTCAGGCCGGAATCTCTACAAAACACAAAATACAAGGAAGAATTAGAGGCGAATAGCCCTTTCTTCACACCGGCAGGGCCTCATTATCAAGTAAGAATTGCATCGGTAGATAAATTCATTGAGGATTTTCAAAAACTTGAAGCGACCAAGCCAGATGATCAAAGAATAGGCTATACTGCCAAAACGCAGGAATCTTGGACAAATTGGTTCTCGAGCTTTGGCTTCTTGATCCTCCTGTTCTTGCTCTTTTGGATTATGATGAGAAGAATGGCAGGACCTAGTGGTCCTGGTGGCCAAATATTCAATGTAGGCAAATCCAGAGCGCAACTTTTTGACGCGGAAAACAAAGTCAAAATCACTTTTGACAATGTGGCAGGTTTGGATGAAGCTAAAGAGGAGATTCAGGAGATCGTTGAATTCCTTAAAAACCCGTCCAAATTCACAAAGCTCGGCGGAAAAATTCCGAAGGGTGCGCTGTTGGTAGGCCCTCCAGGTACAGGGAAAACCTTGTTGGCCAAAGCAGTGGCAGGTGAAGCAGGAGTTCCCTTTTTCACATTATCAGGCTCTGATTTCGTAGAAATGTTTGTGGGTGTAGGTGCTGCCCGGGTAAGAGACCTCTTCAAACAGGCGAAAGAAAAAGCTCCATGTATCATATTTATTGATGAAATTGATGCCATTGGTAGATCAAGAGGCAAGGGACAAATGCCTGGTTCAAATGATGAGCGTGAAAATACACTAAATTCATTGTTGGTAGAAATGGACGGTTTCGGTACAGACTCGGGAGTAATCGTCTTAGCTGCTACCAACAGGCCAGATGTATTGGACTCGGCACTCTTGAGACCAGGGCGATTTGATAGGCAAATCAGTATTGATAAACCAGATATTATTGGCCGTGAGGCTATTTTCAAAGTACATTTGAAGCCTATTAAAATTTCGGATGATGTGGATGCCAAAAAACTGGCAGCACAGACACCAGGTTTTGCCGGTGCAGAAATTGCGAATGTGTGCAATGAAGCAGCCCTGATCGCTGCAAGAAGAAATAAAAGTGCTGTGGATATGCAGGACTTCCAAGATGCTGTAGATCGTGTTATCGGTGGATTGGAGAAGAAAAATAAAATTATTTCACCCGAGGAGAAGAAAATTGTAGCCTACCATGAAGCAGGCCACGCTGTAGCCGGATGGTTCCTGGAACATGCTGATCCTTTGGTAAAAGTCAGCATTGTACCAAGAGGTGTTGCCGCACTAGGTTATGCCCAATACCTGCCGAAAGAACAATTTCTTTATCAAACAGAACAATTGATGGATGAAATGTGTATGACGCTTGGCGGACGTGCTGCAGAAGAAATCATATTTGGAAAAATTTCTACCGGCGCACTGAGTGACCTTGAAAGGATTACGAAAATGGCTTATTCTATGGTATCGATTTATGGAATGAATGACAAAATAGGAAACGTTTCTTTCTACGATAGCAAGAGTAATGAATACAGAATGACAAAGCCGTATTCAGAAACAACCGCAGAAACGATAGATGAGGAAGTCAGAAAATTGATTTCAATCGCTTACGAAAGGACCAAAAAGCTTTTAACGGAAAAGAGAAACGAATTGGAGATTCTATCCAAGGAATTGCTGGAAAAAGAAATCCTATTTCAAACAGATCTTGAAAAGCTAATCGGCAAACGTCCTTTTGCTAAAGAAACAACCTATGAAGCCTTTACCAAAAAGGTAGAAGAAAAGGAAAAAGCTCAAAAAGCAGCTTCAATAGCAAAAGAAGAATCAGATTCTGTTAAGGGTACTGATGCGGAAAAAGCCCAACAAATTGAGGAAAGTAAGGGTTAATCCATACCAAATGAATCAAGAGGCCATCCCATTTTATGAGATGGCCTTTTTTTATCTTGATAAGTATAGGATTCAAGCTAAATTTAACTCAACCGATGGGCATTCATTTAATAATGATTAAAGCTCTTTTTTTATGTATCAAAAGATGCCTAAATTCGGCGTTGGATTCTTAAATAAGCATGAACATTTCTCTCAACAATAAAAAAGTTTTTTTTGCGTCTGACTTTCATTTAGGAGCTCCGGACAATTCAAGCAGCATGATTAGGGAGAAAAAAATCATTCAATGGCTTAAAAGCATCGAAAATGATGCTGCTGCAATATTTCTGGTTGGTGATATTTTTGACTTCTGGTTTGAATATGACAAAGTTATCCCTAAAGGATTTATCCGCTTTATGGGTAAAATTGCTGATCTTAGAGATAAAAACATTCCAGTCTTTTTCTTTACAGGAAACCACGATTTGTGGATGAATGATTATTTTACCAAAGAACTTCAAATTCCTGTTTATCACCACCCCATTGAAATATTGATTGAAAACAAAAAATTCCTAATAGGACATGGTGATGGATTAGGCCCCGGTGATGAGCACTACAAGGTGTTAAAGAAAATATTCACTAATCCTTTTTGCCAATGGTTATTCAAATGGCTTCACCCTGATATTGGGGTCAGATTGGCCCATAGGTGGTCTAAAAACAGTCGTATCACCAACTTGAAGAAGAAAGAGGATGAATTTAAAGGAGAAGATGAATGGTTATGGGCATACTGTAAAGACCTAATACAAAAAAAACATTTCGATTATTTTATTTTTGGACATAGACACCTCCCACTTGAATTGCCCGTTGGCAAAAATTCAATATACTTTAATCTAGGTGAATGGGTTAATCAATGCAGCTATGGTGTTTTTGACGGCAAGGAGTTTGAACTCAAAAAATTCCACTGATGAAAAAAGCATTAATCATAACCCTACTATTTCACCTCTTTTTCCAGGCAAATGCCCAAGAAGATTGGGGTGAGCCCATCGTCATTGATTTTCCAAAGCTCAGTCAGCTTTCTTTAGATAATCAAGGTTTTATTTTCATAGCAGATTCTGAGGGGAATATCTACCAATTCGACCGACAAGGAAAAGAAATCAATAACTTCTCGCCACATAGACAAGGAGCCATTTCTCACCTCGAAGCTTCATGGACTGTGAATATATTTGCTTTTTCCCAAGACCTTCAAGAATATCGAATTTTAGACAGGTTTATCATTCCTATCTCAGAAAACCGCATTCCCCTAACCCACTTCAATGTGGTAAAAGTAGCCACTTTGGGAAATAATAATATCATCTGGGTATTTGATGAAACAGACCTTTCTCTAAAGCAATGGGATTATAGAAGAAATCGGATTTTTCAGGATCAACCGCTTAACCTGATTTTAGAACGCTCTACTTTTGCCATCACTGATATGCGGGAATATCAAAATCTACTCTTTTTGAATATTGAAGAAGAGGGGATATATATTCTTGACAATCAGGGCAATTTCATCAAAAGAATACCTCAGACTATTGAACAAAGTCTCTCTTTTTATAAAACCAACTTGGTTTTCCTGGATAAAAAAGATTTAGTCCTGATGAATTTTCAAACAGGGAAAAGTAATCGTTTCCAAATACCGGAAACTTTAAGCGGATATCATGTCGTAATGAATCAGTATCAGGTGATCTTTTACAATGAAAAAAGGGTAGTTCTTTACGCCAAAGATCTCACGCCGCTAAATGATACCTAAAAAAAAGAGGCTGTCCCAAAAGTAAAACTGTGTTAAATGAATCCCAACGTTTTTGGATTACTATTTTAAAACACGATTTCTGAGACACCCTCCTTCTTATGAACCAATGAATTTAGGCAATTTCCACTAAAGTGATATCGAAGATTAAATCTTTTCCTGCCAGGGGATGGTTCGCATCCAAAGTAATTTTTCCCTCATCTATATGGGTAACCTTTACCGGTACTGGTTGCCCAGCTTGATTCTGAAGAGAAAGCTCCATCCCAATTTCAGGCTTAATATGAGCTGGAACCTGATTAAGAGGAATATCAAGCATCATATCATCTCTCTTTTCACCATAGGCTTCTCCACAAGGGATGGTGACACTCTTCTCATCACCCACGGACATACCATGAACTGCTGAATCAAAACCTTTGATCATATTGCCGTCACCAAGGGTAAACTGAAGTGGCTCACGATTGGCAGAGCTATCAAAGACGGTACCATCCTCCAGTTTTCCGGTGTAATGTACTTTCACAGAATTTCCTTTACTTGCTACTGACATAATTAATTGTATTTGAATTGATAAAGATTCAAAGGTAATAATTTTAAGGCCCGATTAAAAGCCTGTACAGGTTCAATACAATGACTGTCCGATTTTTTTACAATAATGTTCATTTATGGACATTAAATTTTTTATATTGTGCTATGATACGCTTTTAAGGCCTATTTTCAACTCTGGCATCATTTTGTTAGATATAGCGTAAAACCAATTCATCATGGAAAACCAGCAACTAGGAAAAATATTGATTATTGATGACAACGAAGACTTGTTGTTTGCTGCTAAAATGCTGTTGAAAAAATATGCCAAGGAAGTTACGATTGAAAAAGACCCGAGAAGAATTCCATTTTTGGTAAACAACAACAACTATGATGTGATTCTCTTGGATATGAATTTCACAGAAGACACTACTTCAGGAAAAGAAGGTTTTCATTGGCTTAAACAAATCAAAGAAATTGACCCAAAAGCCGTAGTGATTCTCATCACCGCTTTTGGAGATGTGGAAATGGCTGTTAAAGCCTTAAAAGAAGGCGCAACTGATTTTATCTTAAAGCCTTGGCAAAATGAAAAGCTGATCGCTACACTGACATCAGCAAGTAGATTGAAAGAAAGCTATGATGCAGTAGATAAATTATCTAAAAAGCAAAAACAGTTGCAATCGGATGCCAAAAAATCCTACACTGATATCATCGGCAACAGTGCTGCAATGAAAAATATTTTTTCAATCATTGATAAAGTAGCACAAACAGATGCCAATGTACTTATCCTAGGAGAAAATGGTACAGGTAAGGAGTTGATAGCCCGTGCTATCCATGACCGTTCTTTGAGAAAGGATGAAATATTTGTGGGGGTTGATATGGGCGCCATTACAGAAACCTTGTTTGAAAGCGAATTATTTGGTCACAAGCGCGGTGCATTTACAGATGCAAAGGATGACAGGGCAGGCAGATTTGAAATCGCAGATAAAGGCACGCTTTTCCTAGATGAAATCGGGAATTTGAGTATGCCACTTCAGTCCAAACTGCTCACCGTATTGCAAAAAAGAGAGGTAACCCGGATAGGCACAAATAAAGCCATCCCTGTGGATATACGATTGGTCTGTGCTACCAATATGCCAGTACATGATATGGTGATGGAAAACACCTTCAGACAGGATTTATTGTACAGGATCAATACCGTGGAAATTTTTCTACCGCCGTTAAGAGAGCGGCACGATGACATTCCTTTACTGGCTGAACATTTTCTTAAGGTTTATGGTCAGAAATATAGAAAAATTTTCAAGGGTTTTACAGTATCAGCCATGCAATTGCTTCAAAGATATAGCTGGCCCGGAAATATCAGGGAGCTTCAGCATGCTATTGAAAGGGCGATCATAATGGCTGATGGAGATGAGTTGGATAGCCGGGACTTCTTTTTCCTTTCTGCCAAGCCTGTTGCTGATAAAATTTCTAATCCATCATCATTCAATTTGGATGAGGTCGAAAAAACTACTATTCAAAGGGTAATTGATAAAAATGGAGGTAACATTTCAAAGGCAGCCAAAGAACTGGGGCTGACACGCGCCTCATTATACAGAAGATTGGAAAAATATGGATTATAAAGTTGGCTTGTTTGGGAGAATTGTCCTATTGGCAATCTCTATTTTTTTACTCTCTAACTTTATCCTGAATGGATCGGGGGTGTTTATCATATCCTTGCTTATCATTCTGGTCTTAGCCCAAATCATGCTATTGATCAGGTATTCTGAAAATTCATTCAAAAAAGTGCGCCAGTTTCTAGACAACATCAAACAGGATAATTACAATAATGTTTATCCGGTAAAGTTTGATGGCACAGATACGGATGACCTACATATTGAATTCAATGCCATTTTGGCAAAACTTCAAGAAGATCAGGCTGAAAAAGAAGCAAATTATCAATATTTCCGATCTGTATTTCAGCATCTCAGTATTGGCCTGATCACCTTTGATGAGGAAGGAAAGGTGCAAATTGTCAATACCGCAGCTAAGCGGATGTTGAATATCCAATTCTTGGCCAATATCAATGAGGTGGAAAAAATCAACAAAGAGCTGCATCATGCCATTCACAATCTAAGAACCGGTGGAAGTGAACTGATAAAAATTGCTCACCCTGACGGAATCATGCAATTATCGGTTTATGTAATTGAGTTGGTCTTACGGGACAGTAAATTCAAACTGGTTTCCCTACAAAATATCCAAAGCGAGTTGGAGGAAAAAGAAATGGAAGCATGGCAAAATCTGGTGAGGGTACTCACGCATGAAATCATGAACAGCATTGCACCTATTTCCTCCTTGGCGGCAACTGTCAGGACTGACATCGAACAGAAATTGGATATGCATATCGATGTACCTCCTTCCGAACTGGAAGATTATTTAATGGCTTTAGGTACCATCGAAAAGCGAAGCGAAGGGATGATCAATTTTGTGAGTGATTTCCGAAGTCTTGCACATATCCCTACACCAAAATTTCAAACCATACAGCTTAAAAATCTATTTGAACAATTGGGCACTTTACTGCAGCACCAATTTGAAAACCATCAAATCCAGTTTAAAACCAAAATTGAGCCGGATGAGCTCATCTTATTTGGAGATGCTAACCTGATCGAACAAGTACTTATCAACCTTATTCAAAATGCGATTCACGCTGTAGAGGAATCTGTCATGCGTGTAATTTCAATGGAAGCCTTTATAGATGAAGCAGGAAAAATCATCATTGAAATCACTGATAGCGGAAAAGGAATTGAAGAGGATGCCTTATCCAAAATTTTCATTCCATTTTTCACAACCAAAAAAACGGGGTCAGGGATAGGTTTAAGTCTATCAAAACAAATTATGAGGAGACACAAAGGAAATATTCAAGTGCGTTCTAAATTGGGGAAGGGAACAACTTTCAAATTAATTTTCAATGCCTAGCTTTTATTTCGCAAACTTGAAATAGAAAGTATCACCTAGACTTATAAAATACAAAGCTGGGGCCGTCACATGCAGTCCAAGAAGTATTTACCAGCTGATTAGCCCTGGTAATAAAAAGATATTCAACATTCAATTCACCACAATTGGCAACCATTTCTAAATTGGTATCAAAATCAAGTCTTAATTCATACAGCCATTCTTCGTTTGAGTGGGACGCTGGTATAAGTTCATAGGTACCTAAAGCCTGAACTGGAACATCTAGCTTTCTCCCCATACCATTCGGCTGATTGGAAAACTTGATAAAAGAACCATCATGATTGAATATATATTTTTCATCAAAATCACTCGCTTCCCCATCATAGTTGTTGATCGGCCATGATGGGATGATTTGTTTTAAGGTCCAATACCCTGTCACTGAAAACTCAGGTTCTTTGTCATCCTGATTGCAGGATGCAAAGCCAAGTAATAAAAAAACAGAATAGGCAGTAATCTTTTCATCATGTACAACTTGCTTGAAATCTAACGCCAAAGCACCAAAATTGTTTGACTATACGTGTCCAAGCTACAACATTATCTTTTAATTTCATATTCCTCCCAAACAAATCCTTAATTCCTCCTACTCATGACAGGAATTTTAATATGCAGATAACAATATATTCACAATCAAACACTTATCATCTAAAAACTTAGCTAAACCATAACAGGGTTTTCATCATAACTTGAAATGAGCACAATAAATTGCATGTAAAATTAGAAACTATTGGAAACCCAATTCAAAACCATTGTAATTTCCGATGTCCACTTAGGGACCAAAGGATCAAAAGCCAAAGAGGTAGCAAGATTTTTAAAGCAGTATAGCTGTGAAAACCTCATCCTTAATGGAGATATAATTGATGGATGGCAGTTAAAAAAATCAGGGGCTTGGAAGAGAAAGCATACCCGTTTTTTTAATAGGATCATGAAAATGATTGAACAGGACAACACGAAAGTCTTCTATCTAAGAGGAAATCATGATGATTTTCTTGATCATATTCTCCCTTTACAAATTGGTAATCTATCCATTCAAAATGATATGATTTATGAAAGTTGTGGTAAAAAATATTTCATCACGCATGGGGATATTTTTGACAGTGTCACTACTTCTTTCAGATGGATTGCGTACTTGGGAGATATTGGCTATACTTTCTTACTCTGGTTAAATAGGCAGGTTAATTATCATAGAAGAAGGAGAGGGCTGCATTATTTTTCATTATCTCAATATGTTAAAGGAAAAGTAAAATCAGCAGTCGCCTACATAGACGAATATGAAGAAGAATTGACAAAAATGGCCAAATCCAAAGACTGCGACGGCATCATTTGCGGGCACATCCATAAAGCAGAAAACAGAGTAATTGACGGCATCACCTACCTGAATTCCGGAGACTGGGTAGAAAGCATGAGTGCATTGGCAGAAGACCATGAAGGCAATTGGCAATTGATTTTCTATAATGAAATTGACTTCAAACAGACCAAGGAAAGCAAAATCATCAACTTGCCTGAAAAAGATTTAAAAACAGTGGCTTTTGAAAAGTTTTTAGGAGACAATTTCCAAGCTAACTCCTTATTTAAATGAAATTCCTATTTATCGTTCAGGGGGAAGGCCGTGGACATATGACCCAGGCCATTTCATTATCACAGCACCTAAATAAAACGGGACATGAAGTAGTAGCCGTCTGCATAGGCAAAAGCAGCCGAAGAGCAATTCCTGATTTTGTTTTTGAAAGTTTCTCCTGCACAGTGACTACTTTTGATAGCCCAAATTTTAAAACAGACCCGAAGGGTAAAGAAATCCGAATAGCATCAACCATTGTCCATAATCTATCAAGAGGTAGAATTTATCAGAAAAGCTTAATGGACATCCATAGTCTAGTTAAAAAATATCAACCAAACGTGATAATTAATTTTTATGACCTTTTAGGGGGGCTATATAACTTTTTTTATCGTCCAGATGTTGAATTTTGGGCAATAGGACACCAATACCTTATAGGCCATCAGGATTTCTTATTTGCCCAAGGATTCCCCATCCAGAAACTATTATTTATCCTGAACACCAAACTCACCGCTTTAGGAGCAAAAAGGGAGCTTGCTCTTTCCTTTCGACCAATGAAAGCTCCCAGAAGAAAAAAACTCAC
The DNA here is from genome assembly GCF_000298295.1 of Cecembia lonarensis LW9. Taxonomy (GTDB): domain Bacteria; phylum Bacteroidota; class Bacteroidia; order Cytophagales; family Cyclobacteriaceae; genus Cecembia; species Cecembia lonarensis. The sequence goes on along the minus strand of NZ_AMGM01000059.1, from coordinate 11,802 downwards.
TGTACTCCCCCCTTTGTTAAGAAAGTCCATCAAAGGGCTCCATTCAAATGAAGGAGAATATTTCCTTTCATATATAGTGAATCCTGGATACGGAGAAGAAATCATATTTTTTGCCAAAAAACACCCCAATATCCAAATAGTGGCATTCTGGGATAAAAAAGATGTTCCGGAAATTTTCACCCCCCTACCCAACCTCACTTTTCATGAAGTAAATGACCAACTATTTCTTGAAAAAATGGCTAACTGCAAAGGTTTAATCTGTACAGCTGGCTTTGAATCAATTTGTGAGGCCCTTTACCTTGACAAACCGGTTATGGTAGTTCCAGTAAAGGGTCAATATGAACAAGCATGCAATGCGCTGGAAACTGCCGCTTCAGGAGTAGGCATTCAGCATGATACATTTGATTTTTTGATCTTTGATGAATTTCTCAAGTCCCGCCAAATCAATAATGAGCAGGCAAGAATATGGATGGATAGCTTTCCAATTAATTTCAATCGTATCCTTACTTCAACATTCTTTTCAGATCAGGCTGAACTTTTAAATCAACAACCTAAAACCAGGATCGAAGTATCCTGATTTTTTTATCACAACAAAACTTATACATTATTCAATTGGTTTACTACTCGCATTATGACCATTGAGGTTGTAATTGATATGAATATTAGCTTTGAGGTAGGGTTTTTGATGTAATGCTTTACATTGAATAAATTAAAACGTAAACCATTAATTTGATCCGAACATCAAGTCAGAAAAATCAGTAAATTCAAGGCTGCTAATTTGGATACACGATTCATGAATATAGAAAGACAAAGGCTTCAGGAAGACAGGGAGTGGAAAAAGCACTGGAAAAAGTGGGGCCCTTATCTTACAGAAAGACAATGGGGGACCGTTAGGGAAGATTACAGTCCAAACGGTTCAGCATGGGACAACGTTACCCATGAAGAGGCACGTAGTAAGGCTTACAGGTGGGGCGAAGAAGGGATTGGAGGGATCTCTGATTATAAGCAAAAATTATGCATAGGCTGGGCTTTTTGGAATGGAAAAGACCCAATGATCAAAGAGCGTCTTTTTGGATTAACTGGACCACAAGGCAATCACGGGGAGGATGTCAAAGAACTTTATTACTATCTCGACTCAACTCCCACGCATAGCTATATGAAGATGCTTTACAAGTATCCTCAAAGCCCTTTTCCATATAAACAACTCATTGAAGAAAACCGGCACAGGACCAAGAATGATCCTGAATTCGAAATCATGGATACAGGAGTTTTTGATGATGATGCCTATTTTGATATTTTCATTGAATACGCCAAAAATGACATTGAAGATATTGTAGCCGTAGCCACCATTCACAACAGAGGCAAAGAAGATGCAGAAATATGGGTGATGCCAACGATATGGTTTAGAAAAAACTGGTTTACAGGCCACGAGCCATTTATGCCTAAACTTTCCCAGTTGGATCCTAAGACCATCAAAGCTTACAGTCCAAAAAGCGGAAATTATTTTTTCTCCTTTGATGGGCAACCAGAATTCAAATTCTGCGATAATGAAACGAATAGGGAAAAGTTATACCATATCCCTAATGAGAAGAAATATCTTAAAGACGCCATCAATGATTATGTAGTCCATAACTTCTCCCATCACCTTAACAATGACAATTACGGCACTAAGGCAGCCGCTATCTATAAAATACTGATTCCTGCAGGGGCGAGCACGGTCGTCAAATTCAGAATGACCCACCAATTGGTAAAAGACAGTGCACTTTCCTGTGATGAAATCTTAGGCCAAAGAAAAAAAGAGGCAGACGAATTCTATGGAGAAATTCAGGAAAGGGTAAAGGATGAGGACATGCGTAATATCCAACGGCAGGCATTTGCAGGGATGATGTGGGGCAAACAGTTTTATTATTATAACGTAGAACGTTGGTTAGAAGGAGATCCAGGAAGATATTCGCCTCCAAAAGAAAGGAAAAAGGGAAGAAACAACCAATGGAGACATCTCCACAATTATGATATCATCTCCATGCCGGATAAGTGGGAATATCCTTGGTATGCTGCTTGGGATTTGGCCTTCCATTGTATTCCTATTGCCAGAATAGACCCTGACTTTGCTAAAAACCAATTGGTGCTTTTACTGAACGACTGGTACATGCACCCTAATGGACAGATTCCTGCCTATGAGTGGAATTTTAGCGATGTCAATCCTCCCGTACATGCCTACGCTGTGCAAAGGGTCTATCAGATTGACAAAAAAATGCATGGAGGTAAAGGCGATCAGGAATTTTTAGAACGCTGCTTCCACAAATTGATGATCAATTTTACATGGTGGGTAAATCAGAAAGACAGTGATGGTAAAAATATTTTTGAAGGAGGCTTTTTGGGTTTGGACAATATCTCTGTCATAGACCGAAGCCATGCACATCATTACAGCGGAAAACTGGAACAAGCAGATGCTACTTCCTGGATGGCGATGTTTTCACTCAACATGCTGAGGATTTCTTTAGACCTTTGTGAGTTCAACAAGAGTTATCAATACACAGCTGGAAAATTTTTGGAGCATTTTCTATACATAGCTGGCGCCATGAATAACATCTCAGGAGAAAGCATCAGTTTATGGAATGAAGAAGAAAATTTCTTTTTTGATATTTTTCATCTTCCTGGAAAGGAACCTCAGGTCATGAAAGTTAAGTCAATTGTTGGAATCATTCCGCTTTTTGCGGTAGAATCAATCCGCGTGGATATGTTTGACAGTCTTCCCGAGTTTAAAAAGCGAATGGAATTTTTCCTAAAGGAAAAACCAAAATTGGCAGCCTTAGTATCTAGTTGGATCCAGCCGGGTTTTGAAAAAAGAAGGTTATTTTCACTTTTGAGAGGGCATAGAATGAAAAGCATTTTGAATAAAATGCTAGATCCCAATGAATTCCTTAGCGATTTTGGGGTAAGATCCCTTTCAAAAGATCATGAAAAAAAAACCTACAGTTTAAAAATCAATGGGGATATAATGACTGTAAAATATACTCCCGGGGAATCAGACTCTCTGATGTTTGGTGGTAATTCCAATTGGAGAGGACCGATTTGGTTTCCCATTAATCACCTGATTATAGAATCACTCCGGAAATTTGATTACTACTATGGAGGAGAATTTCCTATAGAGTATCCTACCGGTTCTGGCAATTACCTCACCATAGATTTAATTGCAAAAGAACTGTCTTTAAGGTGTATCAACATCTTTCTGAAAGATGAAAATGGAAATAGACCGGTCTTTGGAAAACATAAAAAATTTCAGGAAGATCCGCATTTCAAAGATTATATCTTATTTTACGAATATTTCAATGGTGACAATGGAGGCGGACTGGGTGCCTCCCATCAAACAGGTTGGACAGGTCTAGTAGCCGAAATGATCCATAAATACCATAAACCCAAAAAGGAAAATCAGGAAAATGCTGAAGCCATTTTTAGAATCTGACAGAAAAGAAGCGGGTTGCGATGAAGTAGGAAGAGGCTGCCTTTGCGGACCTGTAGTGGCAGCTGCTGTTATTCTTCCTTCAGACTATGCCAATGCCTTTATCAATGATTCGAAAAAACTTACCAAAGCTAATCGCATCCACTTGGTGACAGAAATCAAAACTGCTGCCATAGCCTGGTCCATTGCGGAGGCCAGTGTGGAAGAAATAGATCAAATCAACATTCTCAATGCATCATTCCTGGCCATGACCCGGGCTATAGAATCCTTAAATATAGAACCCGATCATTTACTAATTGATGGCAATCGGTTCAAGAGCAAAACCGACATTCCATACTCCTGTATTATAAAAGGAGATGGTAAATTTGCCAGTATTGCAGCTGCTTCTATCCTGGCTAAAGTTTACCGAGATGATTTGATGGAAAAGATGGCTGTTCAGTTCCCCGGATATGGTTGGGAAAAGAATTTCGGCTATCCGACAAAAGCGCATAGGGAAGGCATAAAAAAATTAGGTTTAACTCCCATCCATAGAAAGTCTTTTAGACATTTACCAGATCAACTCAATATTGAGTTTTAAATTTACTCCCCCCTTTAATAATTCATTCAAATCCTATTCTAGTGCCTAATCTTTCACGTCCAGGTAAAAAATTTTTGAAATCGGATCATTGTCATAAGAAACCCCTTCAACTTTAATCAGTAGGCGTTTTGTCTGCCTGGACATTTCAAAAGATATGGGAATACTTGTCTTGTCTTTAGCCCACTCCAGTTTGGGGTTCCAATAGACAGCTGACTGCCTGAAAATCAGCCCGTCCTGTTTTTTAAAGTCAAGAAATTCAGGAACATTGGCAAAACCTCTGATGGTAAATTTTTGGAATTGACTGTCATCAAAAACCAGACTTCCATCCATCCCTCTAGCTCCCTTTTTGGTTTCAACGAGTATAACACCCGCATATCCTTGCATGCCAAATACAGGGGCAGAAAAGGTGTATACTTTAATTGATTCGACTTCTGAGACCAAAATGGTAGCCAAATATTCCATCACTGTCTCACCTGATTCAGGACTTTCAAAAAGACGTGCGCCATCAACAATAAGCAAAGGTGAACCTGTCTCTGTCCCCCAATTATACCGGCCCATACCCCCACCGGGCATATTCATTGAAATTATCCTATCTAAGGTAAGTTCAGGCCATAACTCCAATTGATCTTGGCCAATCACTCGATCAGGGTTCCCATAGCCGTAATTATCAGAAGCAGAATTAAGTATTTCCGTATTTGTAATTGTAAATTCATCTAACTCAAAATAATCCCCCTCCATCAATTCAGCATACCTATACCTTAAATCGGTGATTGGGTTTAATTTTGTTTGGTAGTCAAGCTTTGGAAAAAAATGTCTGACTTCAGGTATTGAATTCGGAACTAAGCGGACATTGCCAATTGCTTTTCTCCTTTTGTTCAGGGCTGCTATTGAAATCATTGCGGAATCAGTAAAGGAAAGTCCTGTTGCCCAAAAATACCCACTGCTATCAGAATTAACCACTCCATAATCTTCCAATTTTCCTTTCACTATGGTAATGGGAACCGATAAAGGTCTTTTGGGTCGGTCAGAAAAATAGCCTTTTACGGATATTCCAAATTCTATTGGATATTTGGGAGATTCAAATAGAATCCCCAATTCTGATTCCATTAGCCAATCCAAGGATTTGGCCATAGGTGCATTCAACCCTATTGCGGGATTTAAATCAGCGTCCAATATAGAAATATTGATTCTCCCTCCCCGAATATCAAGGTCTGGTTCATTTAAATGGAGGATCAATTCGGCTGTTGTATTCCACTCATTTGATGTAAATTTTGCATCTATGCTCAGTTCAATTTCGCCTTCAGTGTCTACCCAATCTTCAATGGAGGGAGCAACAGCCAGTCGGTCTGAAGGGAGAACAGGTACAGGTAAGTAAAATATGCCATCCTCTCCATAATTCCGGGACCAATTGGTGTAGGCCCTCAATACATAATCCCCGGCTGTTAAGTTATCCGGAACCTCAAGAACACCTGAAACATGGCCATTTTTAATTTCAAATTTTTCAGTACATACCAAATTGAAATCCTTTCCATAAAGATCAACATAAAGGACCTTGCTTAAGGAATCCGCTTTCATAGGATTCTGATACAGCATTTGGGCAGAAAACCAGAGTGCTTCTCCCGGAGCATAAAAAGCCTTATTCAAGCTTAAATGTGGTCGTTCTCTCAAAGAATTCCACTTAAATTTCTCTACTAAAGTGGAATCAAATACTGCGACTAACTCTCCAAAATCATCAGAAGGTTCGAAATCATGAGGTAAAAACCTTGCCAACCGCTCCCGCCCTACAGACCCAGACCTCACCAATTGACTGGGGTCAAACAAAACTCCAGATTCATCCACAATAAAAAAACCTCTTGGTGCTTCTAACCAGAAAATACTATTGTTGATATGCTCATAATAATCGCTCAGCCAAGGCATTTGTAAATTATGCACCTCAATTCTATATGGCAATTCGATCCTAATCCTATTCTCAGTCAATTCACAGATATACAACGAATCCCTACCAATTCTTTTTATAGATTTTCCCAGTTCATAACCGAAATTATTTGTCCTTTGGCTTGCTGATAAATTGGGATTGACCTTGTAAATTTCAAACTCCAGGGTATCGATTTTATTCTGAATCAACAATTGGATGAAATACCTCAAAGAACCACGAAAGGTAGAGTTTCTCACCGCTTCTATGTCTTTTTTTTCTTCCATCTCTTGGAATTTGACCAATCCACTATAATGAAGACCTCTTCTCCACTCTATAAACTGTTGTAAATGGTATTCTATTTGGTATCCCAGGGAATTGTTCTCAATTAAAATTGGCTCTTGGGCATTAGCCAAAAAATATTTTCGCCCACCTTCCTTGAGTTGCTCAAAATTTAAAACCCAAGGATTCAAAATTGTGGTTTCTTTGAGAAATGGATCATCAGGAAGTGCCAGAAACACTTTCTCAAATCTTTTCAAATTTCTTTCCCACTTTTTGTCTCTCCTTGCCTTCAATTCTACTTCCTCTAATTGATTGATCTTTGGAGACAACTCAAAGTCAACATTGATATGAATACTGTCAATAATATCTATTCTCGTGGATTTTGTATAATATCCGATAAAGGAAGCCGCCAACTCGAAGTTCTGAGGTGTAGAACCTGAAATGATATAATTACCATGGATATCAGTGGTAGAACCTATTGTTGTATTACTGATAAATACATTGGCGAATGGTAAAGGCTTACGCGTATTGGCATCAAACACCCGGCCTGAAATTGACTGAGCAGTTAAGACATCCTTATTGCCAAAAAAAAAGAGGATGAAAAGAAAATAAAAGACCACTCTTTTTAAGTAAAAATTAGTTAAAATTCTCCTCATGATTAAAAATACGAAACAATTAAATGATAAGTTTTTACAGTTTAGATTTTTATTTGAAAAAAATTAAAGCCTTTCAATCAAACCACATTGGGAAATAAAAAATGAGACAGGGTATTTCCATCATTAATACATTTTCGAATTTATAACCCTGTATCCCTAAAACCTCAAAAGCATATACCCTTCCGGTACATATTTGGTCAATACCGTGAGCATGGAGAGTGCAATTCCAGTACCCTTCCACACATCAGTTGTTTTCATGTCCCTGGCAATTAAAGATTGGCCACAAACATAAAATTCTACCCCAGCTGCTTTTAATGCCTCATATACCGGTAAATTGGGATTCTTCACCCCATAAAGTTTTTCATATAAATCATCTCCCAAAATACTGTACACCGCTCCCCCGTGTACAGCCACTTTAACATGAAGGTTTTCTTTTTTCACGCCACCCAAACCATGCAGGTTAATCATCCTGGCAATATTATCTACCATTCGGTTGATCTGAGCAGGGTCTTCCGCGCCGGAAACCAAGTCAATGATTATTTTAAATTCTCCATTTGGGTCTGGATTTTCAGTAGACTCAGGGATTTCAAAAATCCCTCCAAAACCTTCCACGATAGGAAAGTGGGCTTTTTGCGCAAATAGGGCCTGAGAAGACCCCAAAACCATAAAAAACAGTAAGATTAGATACTTCAAAGCGTTATTAATTTACATGTTAGACGACTCTAATAACTAATACAGTAATCCTAGGGATTGCAAGATTATACCTCAATTTTCCGAATAATAAATTCAGGTTGGTTGACCCTGCCCCCTTGTGGAATTGTTAATCCAAAAATTACAAATTTATTCCCGTACCAATGTAAAAATTTTGGAGAAGGTAAATAATTAAAGATAGATGGATCAGCTAAGAGTCGATGAACTTGATTGATTTGAACACTTTCTCCTTTATTGATTTCATAAATTTTTTTCCCTGGAGGATTCAACCGGTTTTGATTTCCTCCAAACATGAAATAAACGGCAGTATCCTGATTGGTCAACTGCAATTCTGAAGCGTTTATTCTATAATCATAATACAGCTTAACAGATTTATCAAATACTTTCTCTCCCTGCTGATCAATGGAAATGAAATGGGCAAACTTCCTTACTGTTTTGAGGGGTTGGGCAACTATCGTTACTAATTCTCCTTCAGATACAGCATCTACCAATATCATTTCTTTATTATAGTTTTTCTTCTTGGGCTTTCTTGACCTCTTATTATTACTTAAGTAATCATAAAATCCTTCCATCTCTTTGTAGGGATAAAGCTGAAGTTGCTGCTCCAAAAATTCATTAATTTCCAAATGGAAATAACCTGAAAACCATTCCCCATATTTATTGCTATATATACCAATAATTTTTTGCTCTTGATAGGGCCCATGTAAAATCTGGGCATTTCTTACAAAAAACTTCCTGTTTTCAGGAAATTTGATAGGAATATTGAGCAGCCTGTTGCCCTCATTATCAAAAGATAAAAGTTGTAACTTTTTCCGCTTCTTCTCACCTGACATCAATAAGATATCTACTTGATCATCCACTACTTTGAGATCCCATACTCTGGTGTCCGGTTCAAAAAAATCTGTTATCGTAGTCAAAAACTCCTGTTCAAGGTTAAAAACCTCCAACACATCCCCTTCTTCCAATACTCCAATCATTAAAACAGCTGAAGAGAATGCTTTGAAGACCGTGGGAAATGCAAAATTTGAAGGAATAGGCTTACTGCTATATGCCGCAGTTTCAAGATCAAAAACCAAAAGGGTCTTTAAGTAATTTTTTGAACTTCCATAGCCCAATAAGAGAAAAGCTTTATCACCATGAATATCTACTTCTAATTTCACTATGTCAGGAGGCAGTTGAACCGATTGAAAAGCGATATTTTCGAGTGCTTCGTTTTTGATATTGATATCTACCTCTCCTTTTGCCTGATGAACTTTATATACAAACAGCTTCTTGTCCGCTGGCAAAACGCCATAAATAACTGATGAAGTAATTTGGGATCCCCTCTCTCCACTTATCTGAGCAACAGCTGTGTCTAAAACCACTAAAAAAAGAACAAAAACAATTATTAGTGAAAAATACCATCTATTACTTTTTCTAATCACACTCATAAACAAAATTTACGGACATTGAAAAATAAGGTTTTAATTCAACCGGGAAAAGCCTTTTAATTTCAATATTTCAAACTCAGAAGCATAAAAAAAGCCTTGGATGACAGATCCAAGGCTTTGTGCGCACGAGAAGACTCGAACTTCCATGCCCGTAGGGCACCACCCCCTCAAGATGGCGTGTCTACCAATTTCACCACGTGCGCTTTTTTAGGGTCTGCAAAAGTAGAAAGCTTTGCCTATCGTTGCAAGTAATTATCTTAAATTTAAGATAAAATTTGAGGTGCTTGACAGCAACCCAAAACCCTTACTTGGTATAAATATCTCCTTTTGCCGCCAACAAGGTATTGTACAGCAAGGAAGCTATGGTCATGGGTCCAACACCTCCGGGAACAGGAGTGATAGCAGCAGTTTTTGGTGCTACTTCATCAAACCTAACATCCCCAATTAATCTAAAACCAGATTTTTTAGAAGCATCCTCCACCCTATGAATACCCACATCAATTACTACCGCTCCTTCTTTTATCATGTCGGCAGTAACGAATTCAGGTTTGCCCAAAGCCACTATTAAAATATCTGCTGTTTTGGCGATTTCAGGCAAATTCTTTGTTCTACTGTGTGTTAAGGTAACCGTACAGTTGCCCGGATAGTCATTTCTGGCCATCAAAATACTCATAGGAGAACCTACAATATGACTTCTACCAATTACCACACAATGCTTTCCAGAAGTTTCTATGTTGTATCTTTTCAATAATTCCACTATTCCATAAGGTGTGGCGGCCACGTATGCTGGCCATCCCAAGGTCATTCTTCCCACATTGGCAGGCGTGAAACCGTCTACATCTTTCTCAGGTTTAATTTTATTGGTTACTTTTTCTACAGAAATATGTTTGGGTAAGGGAAGCTGCACAATCAAACCATCAATTGCAGGATTTTGATTGATATCCTCCACCACTTTTAACAATTCTTCCTCAGAAACAGTCTCCTCCAATCTCACCAATGTAGACTCGAAACCTACTAGTTCACAAGCTTTTACCTTGGCTCCTACATAAGTTTGGCTGGCCCCATCACTACCCACTAACACAGCCGCCAAATGGGGGATTTTCCCTCCATTCGCTCTGATTTTACTCACTTGCTCAGCAATTTCAGATTTGATTTGATCCGAGGTTCTTTTTCCGTCTATAATTGTAGGCATAATGGAAGAATGATTTTATAAATTGGTTGATTGGTTAAATGTTAAATGATAAGTATTAAGTTGAACGGATGACAATTCTGCCATATCGCTTCACCAAGTCACAGCATTCAGAAGCATCCAAAATCCGCCTTCCGAAATCCGAAATTCAGTCTCTCATTTCTCGCTTCTATTATCCCGCTTCTCTTCTTAATCCAGCTTCAAAACTGCCATAAATGCTTCTTGAGGCACTTCTACATTGCCCACCTGACGCATCCTCTTTTTACCTTTTTTCTGCTTTTCTAAGAGTTTACGCTTACGGGAGATGTCTCCTCCATAACACTTGGCCAATACGTTTTTACGCAAGGCCTTTACGGTTTCTCTTGCAATGATCTTGGTGCCAATGGCTGCCTGTATGGCGATTTCAAACATCTGCCTTGGAACCAATTCTTTGAGTTTTTCACAAAGACGCTTTCCCCATTCATAGGCTTTATCCCTATGAACTATGGCAGATAGGGCATCTACTACTTCCCCGTTTAACATCACATCCAGCCTGACCATGTGTGATTGTTGAGAACCAATCAGTTCATAATCCAAGGAGGCATAGCCTCTCGAAATGGTCTTCAGCTTATCGAAAAAATCGAATACAATTTCTGCCAGTGGCATGTGGAAAGTCAATTCAACCCTATCTGATGTAAGATAAACTTGATTTTTAATCTGCCCACGTTTATCCATACAAAGTTGGATAACCGGCCCGACATACTCTGCTGCAGTTATTATCGTAGCTTTTACAAAAGGTTCTTCTATATGCTTAAATTTATTAGGATCGGGCATATCAGAAGGAGCATTGATATTGATGTATTCATCATTGTTCATCAAAGCCCTAAACTGAACAGAAGGAACTGTGGTGATGACCGTCATGTCAAATTCCCGCTCCAATCGCTCTTGAATGATTTCCATGTGCAACATCCCCAAGAAACCACAGCGGAATCCAAAGCCCAAGGCGGCAGAAGTTTCCGGTTCCCATACCAAGGAAGCATCATTGAGTTGAAGCTTTTCCATAGAGGCACGCAATTCCTCAAACTCGGTGGTGTCCACCGGGTAAATTCCGGCAAAAACCATGGGCTTAACGTTCTCAAAGCCTTGTATGGCGGCTGGACACGGCCTTTTTACATGGGTGATGGTATCCCCCACTTTTATTTCTTTGGCAACCTTAATACCAGAGATGAGATAACCTACATTCCCCGCTGACATGGTCTGTTGGGGGATCTGATTGATTCCCAATATACCGATTTCATCGGCTTCATACTCCTTGCCTGTGTTGACGAATTTAATCTTATCTCCTTTATTGATGGTTCCATTAAAAATCCTGAAAATCACTTCCACCCCTCTAAATGGATTGTAGACAGAATCAAAAATCATAGCCTGCAAAGGTGCCTCAGGGTCACCCTTTGGTGCAGGAATTTTCTCTACCACTGCATTGAGGATATCCTCTATGCCAAGACCTTCTTTGCCAGAGGCTAAGATAATATCTTCTCTATCGCAGCCTATTAGATCAATCACCTCATCAGCCACCACCTCAGGGTCTGCACCTGGAAGATCG
>NZ_AMGM01000058.1 GCF_000298295.1 Cecembia lonarensis LW9 | reverse complement strand
AAATAGGCAGCTACAATAAATGCACCAACGGTAATCAGCAGCAAATTCTTTACTACGGGTGTTAAATTTCCGAACATATATTATCTGGTAAAAAAACCTTGTATCTTTTGTATATCGAGTTTTATGAATGTTTTGTTCCCTGATAGGCCATAATTTGGGTTTTGACAGGAAAATAACTGTGCCACCAGCATCTCCATTTCAGCAGATGCCAATTTTGAGCCTCTTTTGATGGAAGATTTCTTTGCCAGGGATCTTGCTAGGTTTTCTCTTTTATCCAAAGAAAGCTCTGCCTTGAAATGTTTGAACTGTTCCAGTAAACCTTCAAAGAGGGCCTTTTCATTGGTCACCTGCACATCTGCAGGTACACCTTGGATCAGAATGGTATCTTTTCCAAATTCAGAGACCACAAAACCCAAGCCATGTAATTCCTCCCTAATGTCCATAACGAGAGCGAAATCCGCAGCAGACAATTGTATGTGGGGTGGAAAGAGGCATTGCTGTGAGGCACCTGAAGCCTGATGCAGTTGCCTGGTGAAACGTTCATAAAGAATACGCTCATGGGCTGCTTGCTGGTCAATGATCATCAAGCCGGAGGACATTTGGGCAACCACATATTGAGATTCCACTTGAAAGGTAGCTCCGGTTTTTTCCGGCAGCGGCTCCGTCTCCATATTTGAAGTCGAAGTAGTCTCACTGGCCTTTGAAGTAAAAGTCAGTACATCTGACTGTTCATCTCCATCCTTATCTTTTTCAGTTTGTAGCGTATTTACATTGCCCTCAAACAACCTTTCCCAACCTGAAACCGACTGTTTTTGAAAGCTGGGGCTTTGAAAGGTTTTGTAAGATTTATCCTTATTGAGATCATCAGGAACCAATGTATTTTCCCAGGAAACCGCTGTTCTGGATGCAGTATCTTTTTTCCAGTTTTCCGTAAAATTAACATCCATGGAAAAATCCAGTGTGGGAACCACATTATGTGCTCCAAGGGCTTGCTTGACAGCGGAACGCACTACAGCATAGACGGTACGCTCGTCATCAAATTTGATTTCAGTCTTGGTAGGGTGTACGTTGATATCAATATGGGTTGGATCAATTTCCAAAAAGAGCACATAAAAAGGATGCATATCTGATGGCATCAGGCCTTCATAAGCATTGGCAACGGCATGGTGGAGATAATTGCTTTTGATAAAGCGGTTATTGACAAAGAAATATTGCTCTCCACGTGTTTTTTTAGCCTGCTCAGGCTTGCCAACATACCCCTTAACATTCAAATGTGGCGTCTCTTCCTGACAGACTACCAATTGACCCTGATAGGATTTACCAAATATACCTATAATCCTCTGGCTCAGCTTTCCACCTGCGGGCAGATTGAAAAGCTCCATGTCATTTTGCTTAAGGCTGAAACCTACCTCTGGATAAGCCAAAGCTACCCGTTGAAATTCTTCTACGAGATGGCGCATTTCTACGGGGTTGGACTTGAGAAAATTCCTTCTCGCCGGCACATTGAAAAAGAGGTTTTTCACCAAAATCTGGGTGCCCTCCATACAGGATACTGGCTCCTGCTTCTTGACATCTGAGCCTTCAACCTGGATAAGCGTCCCCAGTTCAGCATCTTTTTCCCGTGTTCTCATTTCCACTTGGGCCACAGCAGCAATTGAAGCCAAGGCCTCCCCTCTAAACCCAAAAGTCCGTATGGCGAAAAGATCTTCCGATGTCCTGATTTTAGATGTTGCATGCCGTTCAAAGCTCATTCTTGCATCGGTCATGCTCATGCCTTTGCCATTGTCAATGACCTGTATCAGCATTTTACCAGCTTCCTTTACCAGCACCTGGACTTGGGTGGCCCCTGCATCAATGGCATTTTCCATCAACTCTTTTAAAGCCGATGCCGGACGTTGGACTACTTCACCTGCAGCAATTTGATTGGCAATTGCATCTGGAAGTAGCTGGATAATATCACTCATCTCCGTTGCTGTCTTCTGATTCTAAAAAAAAGCAAAAGGAGAACCACGCCCCCAATACCATAAAGTATGGCATAAATGGCCTCTGGACCGTAATAAATATATCCAAAAAGGCTGCCGATGAGCAACACAAAAATCACCAACCTGATCATCCCTGCACTGGTCAATGCCGAACTCTGCCTTCCTTTGATCTGACTTCCTCCTGTAAATGCTCCTCTTATGGACGAACCATCATAACCGGCATATACTCCATCATTACCCGCTTCGGGAGGAAGTTTACCTTCTGCCTGAAGCTCCTTTTTGATACGGGAGGTGCGCTGCTGGATCTCTTCTTTTACAGGATCGTAATAGCGCGGCTTAATATCAAATCGCATGGGCTGGGTGGTACGGAATATTTGAGGAAATTTCATACTGTTACTCAATTCAAATGAAACACTCGACGTTAAGTACTCATCTTAACCACTGGTCAAATTAGATCTTTGGTTAAAGGAATTTCGTGTAAGTTTGTACAAAACGATGTATATTCATACAAAGTTATTTTAAAATTTAAGCAATAAAAATTAAACAGGGATATGCGGATTAAAGTTTGGGGCATTTTGATCACAATTCTGGTGATTTTCCAAGCCGATGCAGTATTGGGCTGGGAAAAAGCAGGAGAAGACCGAAAACGAGAGGAAAGAGACCCCTTGTCAACCAAGGACCAAAGAAAACAATTGGCCTGGGTAGACAGTGTGTTCCAAAGCCAAACTTTCGAAGAACGGTTGGGGCAGCTTTTTATGGTTGCTGCCTATTCCAATAAAGATGCCAGGCACCGACAGGAAATCGCCAGGCTTATCCGGGAAGAGAACCTGGGCGGCTTGATCTTTTTCCAGGGTGGACCTGTCCGCCAGGCCAATTTGACCAATTATTTTCAGTCTATTTCCAACATCCCCCTATTCATTGCCATGGATGCAGAATGGGGCATTAACATGCGACTTGATTCGGTACTCGCTTTTCCTAAGGCCATGACCTTAGGTGCCTTGCACCGAGAGGACCTGATTTACGATATGGGTAAGGAAATGGCCCGGCAGTTCAAAGAATTGGGAATGCACATCAATTTTGCCCCTGTGGTGGACGTCAATTCAAACCCAAATAACCCCGTTATTGGATTTCGGGCCTTTGGCGAAGAAAAAAGATTGGTAGCGAAAAAATCCGTAGCCTATATGAAAGGGCTCCAGGACCATGGTGTCATGGCCAATGCCAAACACTTCCCCGGACATGGAGATACAGAGTCTGATTCCCACTATACCCTGCCTGTCATCAAGCATTCCGAAAATAGAATAATAGATATAGATCTGTACCCCTATCGGGAACTCATCGATGAGGATCTTATGAGCGTAATGGTAGCTCACCTGCACGTTCCCAGCCTGGATTCTGAACGGAATAAGGCCACCACCCTATCCAAGTATGTGGTTTCAGATTTATTGAAAACACAGATGAATTTTAATGGGCTGGTATTTACAGATGCGCTCAATATGAAAGGGGTAGCTAATTTCTACAAGCCCGGAGAAGTGGACTTGATGGCCCTATTGGCAGGCAATGACATCTTACTCTATTCACAAGATGTTCCAAAGGCAAAAGCAATGATTCTTCAAGCTGTAGAAGAAGGCAAAATCACCCGGCAAGAAATCGATGAACGGGTCAGGAAAGTCCTTAAGGCCAAATACTGGGCTGGACTAAATGAGAATAAACCTTTAGTAACAGACGGCTTACTCGATAGGTTAAATAGCCCGGAAACCAACTTATTGGCTGAAAAACTTTATGCAGAGGCCATCACAGTGACATCCAACCTCAATAATGTTTTACCCATAAAATACATTGATTTAAAGCGTTTTGCATCGCTGACTATCGGTGGTGACGGCAAGGTATTTCAACAAAAATTATCCAAATATGCCCCATTTGATCACCTGGAAATGTCCAAAAATGCAGATCCAAACACATTGGCAAGAATGGAGCAAAAATTAGCGGATTATAATACCATTATTGTCGGCCTGATGGGGATCAACAACAGTCCATCCAGAGGTTTTGGAATCAATGGAACAGATATTGATTTTATTAAAAAAATAAGCAAAGAGAAAACAGTCATCACAGTACTTTTTGGAAATGCCTATGGAGCAAAGAACCTGGACGGATTACCTCACCATATCATGGCATTTGAAAACAATGCCTACACCCAAAGCCTGAGTCCTGAAATCATTTTCGGTGCCCGGAATGCCTATGGCCTGTTACCGGTCTCAGTGAGTGAGGGACTCCGGATAGGAAGTGGAGGATACCTGGAAGGGCTAGGAAGACTTTCCTATTCGATTCCCGAAAGTCAGGGAATGAACAGCAGAAAGCTGGCAGAAATTGATCAAATCATGGAAATCAGTATTGCCAAAAGAGCCTTTCCCGGTGGGGTTGTCCTGATTGCCAAAAATGGACAAGTCGTGTTTGAAAAAGCGTATGGACACTACGATTACAAGAAATCTAAGCCAGTAAGTACAGAAACAGTTTATGACCTGGCTTCGATTACCAAAGTTTTGGCCACTACGCAGGCCGTTATGTTTTTGGCCAGCAGAGACCTTATCGACCTTGACCGCCCTATTGGTGATTACCTTCCTGAATTGAAAAAAACCAATAAAGGCAACCTGATCCTGAAAGATATTCTCGCCCATGAAGCTGGTTTGGTGGCGTTTATTCCACATTACGCTAAAACAGTGGAAGCTGGCAGCTGGAAACAGGAATACTACAGAGAAAGACCAGAATCGGGGTTTAATCTCCCGGTTTCCAATGATATGTATGCCAAAAACAGCCTGAGAGATAGCCTATGGACTTGGACAGTAAATTCTGATTTGAGAAAGCTGGAACCGGGTAGGCGGAAATATAGCTATGTTTATTCTGACCTTACCATGTACCTTTTGCAAGAACTTGTGGAACGGATGACCAACCAGCCTTTGGATGCTTTTGTCAATCAAAATTTCTACGAACCCCTAGGGTTATCGACACTTACTTTCAACCCAGTCCAAAAAATGCCTTTAGATAGGGTTGCCCCGACGGAAGACGACATTACTTTTCGGAAAAGACAGATACAAGGCTATGTACATGATCCCGGTGCAGCCATGTATGGCGGGGTAGCTGGTCATGCAGGTCTATTTGGAAAAGCCAATGACCTTGCTGTCATGATGCAGTTGATGCTAAATGGAGGGAAATACGGTGATGTGGAAATTCTCGATGAAAAAACCATCCGGGAATTTACCAAAAGACAGTCCAACCAAAGCAGAAGGGGTTGGGGCTGGGACAAGCCAGAGCCCGAAAGAGGCAAAGGTGGCAGTGCTGGAGCTTTGGCCCCAAAAAGCACTTTTGGACATACCGGATTTACCGGTACATGCGTGTGGGCAGACCCTGAAAATGACCTGATTTTTGTTTTCTTGTCTAACAGGGTGTATCCTGATGCCAATAACAATATCCTTCTTAAAGACGGAATTAGAACCAAAATCCATGATGTCATTTATGAGGCCCTGAAAAAAAGTTAAACCATATATTGTGATTTTTGGGGACATTTTGAACATTACTACCCCCAAAACACGTTTATAAAACAATACAGAAAGCAACCGTTATGAAAATAGGAATTGTCTGCTATCCAACTTTTGGAGGAAGTGGTGTTGTAGCGACAGAACTTGGGAAAGCTTTGGCAAAAGAAGGCCATCAGGTCCACTTCATCACCTATAGACAGCCTACAAGACTGGATTTTTTCAGTGAAAACCTGTTTTACCATGAGGTAGATATCAAAAGCTATCCCTTATTTGAACATGCTCCATATGAGCTGGCATTGGCCAGCAAAATGGTCAATGTGGTAAAATATGAGGCACTCGATGTGCTGCATGTACATTATGCCATACCCCACGCTTCAGCGGCTTATATGGCCAAGCAAATCCTTAAAGAAGAAGGCATTTATATTCCTGTGGTTACCACCTTACATGGCACCGACATTACTTTGGTCGGAAAAGATCCAAGCTATGAACCGGTAGTTACTTTCAGTATCAATCAATCCGATGGGGTCACTGCAGTATCAGAGGACCTTAGGAAAGACACTTTTGAGCATTTTGCTATTAAAACCCCCATTGAGGTAATACCTAATTTTATTGACCTTGAACGTTTCAAAAAACAGAAAAAAGAACATTTCAAGCGTGCCATTTGCCCAAATGACGAAAAGCTTTTGGTGCATACCTCTAACTTCAGAAAAGTAAAACGTGTCGAAGATGTAATCAGGGTGTTTTACCAATTGAGAAAGGAAATTCCCGCTAAACTGCTTTTGGTAGGTGATGGCCCCGAAAGGGATAGGATGGAACGACTTTGCAGGGATTTGGGAACCTGTGATGATATCAGATTTCTTGGCAAACTGGAAGCCGTCGAAGAAGTACTTTCTGTGGCCGATCTGTTCCTTATGCCCTCAGAAAAAGAAAGTTTTGGCTTGGCCGCATTGGAAGCTATGGCCTGCGAAGTACCCGTTCTTTCTTCAAATGCCGGGGGTATTCCTGAACTGAATATTGATGGTGTAACAGGATATGTTTGCAATATCGGTGATGTGACTACAATGACTGCTAAGGCACTTGAGATACTCGATGATAAAAATCTTCCAACATTTAAAACCAATGCTTTGAACCGTGCCAAGGAATTTGATGTTGCCAAGATCAGACCTTTATATGAACAGTTTTATCAGGAAACTATAGAACGTGCGCAGCAAAAACTAATGGATGTATGATAAAAATCATGGGTAAATTACTTAACCGAAAATAAATATATTTTACCATTTGCATTATTTTTGCACCGTATTCTTAAAACACCGAGTATTAGTTTAGAGTTTAATCCAGCAAATTAAACTACTTGTTTAACATAATTTTGATAGACCATGAGTACGACAACCTTAAAGAAAATCGGGAGGCTGGATAGGCCGGATAATAATGGTTCAGCAAGAATGTTCAAAAACCCCGTGCTGGAAAAACTGTCCAGAACCCACATCAGCATCCCTATCGTGTTGTTCTTAGGCATTTCCTCTGTTTCATTTTACTTTGCTGTTACCGGTACAGAAATAAGTGTCTTTATTGGAATCCCTGTCTTTGTCTTTGGATTGCTGGCCTTCACCTTTGTGGAATATATGATGCACAAGTATTTCTTCCACATGGAACCTGATAGTCCCGCAAAAGACAAATTACAGTATACCGTTCACGGCGTACATCACGATTATCCAAAAGACAAGGAAAGACTGGCCATGCCACCATTTGTCAGCGCTTTTTATGCTTTGGTTTTTTATGTTGTTTTCACACTTATTATGGGGGATTATGCCCTCTATTTCTTACCGGGCTTTCTTTTGGGGTATGCAGCTTATTTGGGTGTACATTATGCGGTTCATGCCTATCAACCACCAAAAAACTTCCTTAAAATCCTTTGGGTAAACCATGCGGTCCATCATTACAAAGACCCGGATGTGGCTTTTGGTGTCAGTTCACCTCTTTGGGACTACCTACTGGGCACCATGCCTAAGCAAAATTAAGAGGCTGTCTTATAAATAGATCTTCAGATTTGATGCCCAAACAAAATTCTGTTTAAGAATCAATCCCTTTGTACCTTAGTGGCTTTGTAGTTAAAAATGCCACTAAGGCTCTAAGACACAAAGTTTAACTAAATAAACACCAAAAAAAATTTGGGCAATGTTTTGAGGTATTTATATATGAGACGCCCTCTTGATTATTCTTCTACAGTTTTACTTTTTATCCGCATTATAAAAGCTTCTTTAAAATCCTGTAAAGCTATTGAATCTCCGACGCTTTTGAAAAAATCATGAGGAATGTCCAATTTTTTATAATGGTGCCTTTCTAAGGTGTCGGAAATAATAAACAGAGAATCGTTCAATTCTTCAAAGGTCCAGATACGCTCAAAAAATAATGGGGTCGTGGTGATCAATCTGTTGCCATCCCGTTCATACACATATTCTGCAATCCCCATGGTTTCATGGTTGAGAATGATCATGGTATCAGAAATATAAAGTTCATAATACAGGGAATCTGCATCAAAACCGTACCAATTGCCGGATAAAGGATTTTCTTCTGGTGTTTCGCGCTTACAGGCAGATAACATGACAAAAAGGAACAATATGCTTAAAATTTTTGTCCTCATAACGAAGTGTTGAATTCTTAATTAAACCAAAACTGTTCCAAAATTAGCGGAATTTACACTTCAATTTAGTTAAATTTTCGGCAATAATTTTCATCACATGACAAGAGTTAGCATTATCGGGCTTGGCTGGCTGGGTGAGCCCTTGGCCAAATACCTCAAAAGTATTGGCTTTCAGGTAAAAGGGAGTAGTACAACTGAAGAAAAAGTAGAAAGACTGAAAAAGGAGGGAATCCAATCCCACCAATTAAAATTTAACCCCCATCCCGAAGGGAAAAATTTTCAGCATCTTTTTGATACAGATATCCTATTTGTCAATATACCTCCCAGATCACGGACCATGCCAGAAAGCTTTCATCCTGAACAGGTAAAATTTATCAAAGAAATGGCTGAGCAGGCCCGCATACCTTGGATTATTTTCGTTTCCTCTACTTCTGTCTATCCTGACAAGGGACAAATTGCCCAAGAAAGTGATGCCCTTTCTGGAGAAGAAAGCAGCAACAGTGCCATATTAAAAGCAGAAAGGATTTTATCTTCCAGTTCAAACTTTGACCTGACTATCATCCGTTTTGGGGGATTACTGGGCGTGGACAGAATTCCAGGCAAATACTTTTCTGGAAAAGAAAATGTCATTGGAGACTCTCCGGTTAATTATATCCATCAAGAAGACGCCGTGAGATTGGCTGCCTGGGTCATCCAAAAGGGGATCAAGAATGAAATCATTAATGGAGTAGCACCACAACATCCAAAAAGAAAAGAAGTCTACGAAAAAAATGCACTTGAACTGGGCTTTACTCCTCCTGTCAGTTATGCAAGTGCTGGAAATTCGTGGAAAGAAATCAATGGAAATAAAATCATTGACAGCGGATTTGAATTCAAATTTCCCAATCCCCTGGATTTTACTTACCGCTTAGAATAAAAATTTTATTTAGCGACCTTTAATAATTAAATTCAGGTCATGGAAAAGAAAATCGCTTTGGTTACCGGTGCGACTTCAGGCATTGGCTGGGCAACGGCCATCTCCCTGGCTCAATTAGGTTATAATATCATTGCTACCGGCAGAAGACAAAAGAGGCTCCAAGACTTGCAGAAAGAGTTGAATAAAGAAGGAGTGGATTCCTTGACATTGACCTTTGATGTGAGCCAAAAGGATGCTGTAAAAGATGCTTTTGCTACCCTACCTGACAATTGGAAAAAAGTCGATTTACTGATCAATAATGCAGGAAATGCACATGGCATGGACCCCATACAAACAGGGAGCCTGGATGACTGGGACGCCATGATGGACATCAATGTGAAAGGCTTACTCTATGTATCCCATGAAGTGATTCCGGAAATGGTCAAAAGAGAAAAAGGCACCATAGTGAATATTGGATCCATCGCCGGTAAAGAAGTCTATCCCTTGGGTAATGTCTATTGTGCATCCAAGCATGCTGTAGATGCAATTACCAAAGGCATGCGGCTGGACCTCAATCCTTTTGGCATCCGGGTGATTGGTGTTCATCCTGGCTTGGTAGAAACTGAATTTTCCATGGTACGGTTCAAGGGTGATGAAAACCGCTCCAAATCAGTCTATCAAGGCTATCAGCCCCTGACTGCCGAAGATATTGCCGACACGATTGCTTTTGCAGTAAGCAGACCACCCCATGTCGTCCTGGCTGATATCGTAATGCTTCCTACTGCACAGGCAGCCGCTACCCTTGTCAAAAAGAACTTACCATGAGGAAACTTGATTACGGCCTAACCTTTGTCTTTTGCAGTCTTTTGGTTTTTGCCTGCTCCCAAAAAGAGGTCCAGGTATCAGAAGAAGAAAGCTATTTTGTAGATGCCAACGAAGAATGGGTAATTGATGATTCCGAGTTTGAATGGGAGGAAGAAATCGGTGAACTGGAGCAAAGCCTTATAGATGCAGGTTTGGTCAACATTGAAGATGTCATTCCTGGAATTTTTGTAGACCTCAAATATTCTACCACCGATAATTTCTTTGGACAGGACGTTTATGGAGATCTTTTCCGCTGCTATTTACAACCTGAGGTTGCGGAGATGTTGAAAGTTGCCCATGAAAAATTACAGGAAGCACATCCGGAATTGACATTTCTGGTTTACGATGGCGTAAGACCATTAAGCGTACAACAAATCCTTTGGGATAACTTGGACAGGCCCGATAGCATCAAACCCCTTTATGTGGCGGATCCAAAAATCGGAGGCCTCCACAATTATGGGGTGGCCGTAGACTTGACCTTAGCTTATGTGGAAACAGGAGAAGCCCTGGATATGGGGACAGCCTATGATTATTTTGGATACCCTGCCTACCCAGACAGAGAGGCCCAAATGCTCCGTGAAGGGAAAATTACCCAGTCACATATAGACAACCGGGAGATCCTCCGGCAAGCCATGAAAGCCGGTGGCTTTTCAGGTATAGGCTCAGAATGGTGGCACTTCAATGCCTACTCCAGGAAAGAAGCCGCCGAAAAATTTGGCTTAGTGAAGTAAATATTGACCATATAAAATATTGGAATCATCTTTAACCTAAATAACCTTTCCATGAAAAAAACAAAAAACCTTTATGCCCTGCTCTTTATGCTAAGCCTTTTGTTGGGCTTCTCCCTTGAAACTTACGCCCAGCAAAGAGGGCAATTCAGGGTCTTGATATTCAGCAAAACCCAAGGATTCAGGCATCAGGCCATCCCTGAAGCAGCAGCAGCCATCAAGCGACTCAGCAAAGAACACCTATTTGATGTGTATGTCAGTGAGGATGCCGCTTTGTTCAATGATGAAAATCTGGCCAGGTATGACGTGATTGTCATGAACAATACTACAGGAACCATTTTCAATGATGAACAAAGGGCTGCTTTCCAACGCTTCGTGCAATCTGGCAAGGGCGTGGTCGGTATCCACAGTGCCACTGATACGGAGTATGAATGGGAATGGTACAACAAAATGATTGGTGCCCAATTTAAAAATCACCCCCATAATCAGACTTTGAAATTGGATGTGGTCAACAGGAACCACCCTTCTACCTATCACCTGCCTGAGAAATGGGTTTGGACGGATGAACTTTATGCTTTCAAGAACTTTAATGAGTCAGTGACGGTTTTGATTACAGCTGACGAAAGAACCTACGATGCCAAAGATGGTATGGGAGAATTCCATCCCATGGCCTGGTACCATGAATATGATGGGGGAAGGGTATTTTATACGGCGCTTGGGCACCTGGAATCCAACTATGAAGACCCGTATTTCCTCAAACACCTTTATGGAGGCATCTGGTGGGCAGCCAAAGGCTTTCCCATCGATTGAAGCATGAAAATTGATTTATGAAACTGAATTTTAAAAAAATGGGGGCTGGAAAGCCCCTTATTATTGTTCATGGCCTTTTTGGCTCAGCCGACAATTGGTTTTCAATTGCCCGGGAACTGGAAAAAAACTTTACACTTTACCTGGTAGATCAAAGGAATCATGGAGATTCTCCACATACCGCGGACTGGACTTATGCCGATATGGCGGAAGACCTGAGGGAATTGATGTCAGATGAAGGTATTTCTACGGCCAATTTCATGGGGCATTCCATGGGCGGAAAAACCGTCATGACCCTGGCATTGAAACATCCTGGGTTGGTGGATAAGCTCATCGTGGCTGATATTGCCCCTCGCTTTTACCCCATCCACCACCAAAGGATATTGGAGGGACTGAACGCCATTCCTGTCAATGACTTAAAATCGAGAAAAGAGGCAGAAGATATCTTAGCCCAATACATCCAAACTCCGGGCATACGCCAATTTTTACTCAAAAGTCTAGGAAGGGGAGATAATGGTGGTTTCAAATGGAAAGTCAACCTGCCCGTGATCACAGAGAAAATCGCCAATGTAGGGGAAGCCATGGATGCCAATGCTCATTTTGACAAGCCTACACTCTTTATGGGAGGTGAAAATTCAGACTATATTCTGGAAACTGATAAGAAAGATATAGAGCAGCTCTTCCCCAGCAGTCACCTGATTTACATCAAAAATGCAGGACATTGGCTACATGCCGAACAACCTGCCGCCGTCATTGAAACCGTCCGTTCATTTTTGAATAAGACGTGATTCACCGATAGATACAGTAGCAGATTTGTTTGTTCTCAAACCTAGTACATATGGTTTTCCAGGAGCCAACTTTCTGGTTTAAAAAAGGCTTGGTATCGCCAATCTATCCCCAATGCATGGGACAAGTTGATTTATAGGTCACTTTACCAATTCGGAAAAGGATCGGTTTTGCTTGAGGCGATCCCCCGTAATACTTCGGGGAGTCTCCCAAAATATGGGGGATCCTTCATCCTTCCCGCTTAGCGGGACAGGCTGTTCCTCGGATTCAGGATGACGGTGGGGAATGTCATTACCTTTCTGTAAATGCCAAATTTTAAAAACTCAGGATGACGGTACGGAATATCATTGCTTCTCTGTAAATGTAAAATCTTAAATTCCCAGCATGACACCAAGTCAACCTCACTTTACCCTTTTACCATGCTTCACCACCATATCCACATTTTGAAGTAAACTGATATAGCGTAACACATCTCCTCTCACGGCAATGATATCGGCATACTTGCCTTCACTGATGGTGCCATAGTCATCATCCACCCGCATGGCCACGGCAGGCCAATAGGTAGCGGCTTTAATGGTCAAAAGTGGGTCAAAACCAAATTCATTGACCCACACATCCAATTCATTCCAGGTACTTTGACTGTGGAACTTCATGGGTATGCCACTATCTGTTCCTATTAACATCACCACACCAGCATCTTTGAGCTGATTGATTTTCCTTTCCAGGGTGGGTTTTCTCACTGGCGTCAACTGAAAGTAGGGCATTCTTCCGGGAAAGCGAAGGGAAGCCCTGATATCCCGGATAATAGAATCCGGCAAACCCAAATGCCAGGATGGATCGTCCAGCTTTTCGGGATTGTTACGGGTGTATTCATAATTGTAAAGTCCCTCCACGGTAGGTGTCCAATACAAAGGCCCCATGTTCATCTTAGCAGTACGCTCCTTGATCATTTCCATGATGTCTTCGGGATATTCTGGAGCGGAGGCCAGTCCTGTATGTTCAAAGCAGTCCACACCGATCTTAAGCCCAATCCTTATTTCTTCAGGCCTGTGGGAATGGGCAATTACCGGTTTCCCATACTTATGCGCCTCATCCACGACTGCTTTTGCTTCCTCAAAGGTCATTTCATCGTGGTCAATCAATTTGATCACATCCACCCCGGCATCTATCAACCGCTTCACTTTTGCCCTGGCATCAGCAGGACCATTGACTCCCCATCGGAAGGCCTTGGTCCCCGGATAGGGTTCTTTTTGGATAAATGGCCCGGAAACATAGAGGGTAGGACCTGGGATTTCACCATTGTTGATACGCTCACGGACATTGATACTTGCCTCCAAAGGCGCCCCCAAATCTCTGGCTGAGGTCACCCCCGCCATGAGTAATTGATGGGCAGAGGATGGCATGATCACGGATTCAAAAAGGTCAATATAAGTACTGTCCCAATGGGTATAATTGCTGTGACCGTTGATCATCAGGTGAACATGCATGTCCCAAAGCCCAGGCATCACAGACATGCCTTCTGTAGAAATGATTTCAGCCCCTTCGGGCACTTTCAAAGTACCTACCTGCCCCACTTCCTTGATACGCTCCCCCTCAATGATGATTACAGAATTGCGAATGGGCGGCCCACCAAACCCGTCAATTAAAGTACCGCCGACCAGCGCTTTAATCTCTTGTCCCATACCAAGAGAAGGGTAGAGTAAAATGGAAATCAAAAAGTATATCCAGGTGCCAAGTTGAAAATATTTTTTCATATACGTTTATTTTACTTTATCGCTTAGAAACTATACACCAGACCAGATCGAAGGGGGCTTAATTGCTCATGCTTTTCTGGCAGTTTTCCCAACTAAATATAAGAACTGATTTCCTTATTCCTAAGTAAAGCAAAATTAAAAAATGCGGGATTACACACCCCACAAACAATGAAACCTGTAATTGTCCAAAAACAGATGGATTAAGAAATATAATCTGAAGTACATATCTTTATGGGATGAAAAAAGGAAAACTATACCTTATACCCACTGTTTTGGCTGAGGACACCGCAGATAAAGTCATCTCGGAAGAAATACGGGAAATCATTAGACATACCAATTATTATCTGGTGGAAAATGTACGGACCGCGAGGAGGTATATCAGCAGCTTAAAGTTAGGCGTCAACATTGAGGGGTTGCATTTTGAGGTATTGGATAAGAAAACCAGGAGATCGGAATTAGAAGGCATCATGCAGCCGATTTTTGAAGGGAAAAATATAGGGATCATGTCAGAGGCAGGTTGCCCCGGTATTGCAGACCCCGGATCTTTGGCTGTGGCCTATGCCCATGAAAAAAACATTCAAGTGGTCCCATTAAGTGGTCCAAGCTCCATGTTTTTGGCTTTAATGGGCTCAGGCTTCAACGGACAGTCTTTTGCCTTTCACGGTTATTTGCCCATTGACAAAAAAGAGCGGATTCAGGCCATAAAAACCCTGGAAGTGGAGGCTATTAAGCATAAGCGGACACAGATATTCATGGAGACTCCTTTTCGGAACAATCACTTACTCAAAGACCTGTTGGAAACTTTGCATCCGGATACTTTGCTCTGTATCGCTAAAAACCTTACCGGTTCAGAGGAGATGATAAAGAGCAAAACGGTAAGGGATTGGAAGAAAAACCCTATAGATCTACACAAAACTCCCACAGTATTTGTACTTTCCGAAGGGTTAAAATTTTATTGATCAGGGATCAATCAAGACCCTGTAGGAATCATACAAGATCATGATATCATCCACATAATTGACGGCCATATGCCCTTTGGCATACCCGCTTTTGACCACCGGATCCCTGTAGAATTCAGGGTCAGTTTTCAACTGTAAAAACCGGGCTATACTTTCCCAGCTTTGAGGATTGCCCCCATACTTCAATGTCAATTTCCAAGCATCTTCCACATGGCCATGTCCAATATTGTAGGAAGCAAGGATCACTTTGACCCTTTCATTGGACTCGGGTATCCTTTCTCTCCAAAACTTATCTAAGTACTTCAGGTAATTCACTCCTCCCATCAAACTCTCCAAAGGGTCATTGGGGTTGTTGACTCCAAACCTTTCTAAGGTCACCGGCATCAACTGCAAAAGTCCAACAGCACCCGCGTAAGAGACCGCCGTGGTATCAAACCTGGATTCCTTGTACACCAAAGAAGCAAGCAATCTCCAATCCCAGCCTAAGTCTTCAGAACCTCGCTTGATGATATCATCAAAAGGAGAAATGGCATTCCCAGCCAAAGAAGAAAAGGGACTATTGTTCCTGAAATAACTGTTCTTGGAGTTTTTGAAATATTTGGCGTAAAGTGTCTGAATATAACCCGACTGATTGCTTTCGGCTACCCATGCATTGATTGCGAATTCTAGTTCGGGTGCATTTTTTCTGATAGCCCAAGCCACATCCGATTTAGGACTGATCTCCAAGCCAATATTCAAGTTATCAAAGTAAGTCGTGTTCACCATGGCTTCAACTTTATCCACCACGGTGAAATCAATTTTTTTATTAACTACCTGCTGAATGAATAACTCATTGTCCCCTTTACCTTCCTTAATGGTAAACTCAATGCCATAATTATCTTGAATTTCTTCAAGTTGTGCCTTATAGATGGCATCTTTTCGGATATGGATCACTTTGTCCTGCAGATCCCATAAATCTTTGATGGCATGGAGGTCATCCCTCTGTACCAATACCGTACCCATTTGGCCTAAGGGAGCAGTGAAATTGGCCATTTTCATTCTCGTTTCACTCACTTCCAAATTCATTGCAATGATATCCGCTTTGCCTTTGTTGAGTAAGGAAAAGGCTTCCTGAATATCCGACTTGATGATCAAGTGCAACCTTACTCCCAAGGCATTGGCCAGCTTTTTCAGCATTTCAAATTCGTAACCCATCCTCCTTCCTCTGTAGATGTAATAACTCGTAGATGAATTATCGACGATGGCACGGATATAACCTCTCTTTACAATGTCATCAAGGTCTAAAGGAACAGGGTTTTCCCATGGATTCTGCTGGACTTCTTTCTTATCCATAAAAGTACATTGGACACCAAAGAGCGAAATCACTACTATAATAAAAACTCCAACCAGGGCTTTTTTCATTCATTTTAGGTCCGAAAATCCGGACATGGTGAATACAATCGGTAAAAATAACAAATTCTATACCAAATAAAATTTGGAACTGGTATTTTGTCATACACATACAAAAAAGCCATCCTGCTGATAATCAAGATGGCATAAAACACAACTGACAATTTGACTTATTTGACTACAAGAGAAAATCTGTTTTCATCTCCCTGATAGAATATTCTTCCGGAAAGCCGCATCAATTCAATCTCCATTTCTTTGATGTTATACAGAGCGGTGATCAACCTATCCTCTGCTGTCAAAAGATTGACCTGGGCGTCTCTGAATTGCAGGTAATCTGCAATTCCCAGCCTAAAGCGTTCCAGGTTGATATCCGCACTTTCGACAGCTACCTTGTAATTGGCATACTCTATGTCCAGTAATTGCAGGTTGGTATTGTAGATATTGTAAGCCCTTTGGATGTCCGAGGCCAACTGAATCTCCATCTGTTGAACGGCATACTCAGCATTGACCTTTTGAACCTTGGCATTTTGTATCCTTCTATTCAGCGCAAAACCATTAAAAACATTGAATGACGCAGTGAAACCATAGTTAAAACCTTGTCTTTGGTTAAACAGCAAGAAACCTGCATCAGAATTCAAGGTATTGTTATTGTAAGAAGTATTCAAGTTGACAGATGGAAGCCTAGAAGCTTGGGTTTCCCTTAAACTGAGAAATGCAATATTTTCGTTACGTTGGGTAATCAAAAATTCCTTGTTGTGGACGTAGGCATTTTCCAATAAATCATCCAATATCAGGTTATTTTCAACGACAATGGTATCCTTTACTGCCAATTTCGTTTCCGGAGGCAAAGCCAACAGTTCATTCAAATTGATCCTTGCATTTTTAATAGCCAACTGCTGATTGACCAGTAAGGAACGGTCTGCGTTGTAGTCCACCTGGGCAGTCAGGAAATCTCTTTTTCCTGCCCCCCCCAATTCATACCTGACCTGCGCAATGTTCAACCTTGCCTCAGAAAGTTCCAAAGTAGTCTCAAGGACTTTCTGCCTTTGCTGCTCTAAAACCAAGCGATAGTAGGCAGTGGCAATGGCGGCCACCGTATTTTCGACCATTACCTTGGCCTGCAATTCACTGACTTCAGCCAATTTACCAACTACCCGCATCGTGTAGATCGCCTCTGGTCGCAATCCATAAAGTGCTATCAAGGAGTAATTCTCATTGTCAGACTCTGCACCATCTATCCTATTGGGTTCAGGTGAATTAAGAAATCGCTGCGTAACATCATCAATGGTATAAGCCCTTAAAAATGTAGCATCAATGACAGGAAAAAGTAGACTGCCTTTGGTGATTTTCACTTCCCTTTCAGCAATATTCTGATTATTCGCCGCGATTTTGACACCAAAATTTTGATCAAGGCCTATCAAAATGGCCTCTTCCAGATCAATTCCCTTCTCTTCTTGTGCAATACTCAAGTGCTGGCCAAGCATCAGCAGGGCCAGCATACAAAATATTTTTTTCATCAGACTCTCGCTAATCTTCCTTTTTTCGAAGTTAAATACGTGTAAACAGCCGGGATTATGAATAGGGTAAGTATGGTAGCAAATGCCAACCCACCAATCACTGCCACACCCATGGGCACACGGCTTTCCGCACCGGCACCAAGGGCCAGTGCAATGGGCAAAATCCCCAGAATGGTAGACAAACTTGTCATCAAAATCGGCCTGAACCTCGCTCCGGCAGCACCGATGATGGCATCATCAATAGACATGCCTTGCGCCTTCCGCTGATTGGCAAATTCAACGATCAAAATACCATTTTTGGTCACCAAACCTATCAACATGATGATGCCGATCTGGCTGAAGATATTTAAAGTAAAGTCAAAATACCATAAAGAGAACAAGGCACCGAATAAGGCCAAAGGCACAGTAAACATAATGGTCAATGGATCCTTGAAGCTTTCAAATTGTGCTGAAAGTACCAAGTAAATCAATATCAATGCAAACAAGAAGGCAAAGATCAAACTATTGGAACTGTCTCTGAATTCTTTGGACAATCCTGACAAATCTGTACTGAAAGATTCGTCCAATACCTCATCAGCTATCCGGTCCATCTCATCGAGGCCTACACCAATGGTATATCCTTCTGCCAATCCTGCGGACACCGTAGCACTTACGAAACGATTGAACCGGTACAACTGTGGTGGGGTACTTTTCTCCCTGATGGTAACCAAATTGTCCAATTGTACCAAGTCTCCATTTTCTGCCCTTACATACAACATCCTCAAGTTAATGGGCTCGTTCCTATCCTGCAACTGCATTTCTCCAATCACCTCATACTGCTTACCATTCATGATAAAATAGCCAAAGCGTTGTCCTGAATAAGATAATTGCAGTGTTCTTGCAATCTCCTGCACGGAAACCCCTACATTCCTTGCTTTTTGCCTGTCAATTTCAACCTCAATTTCGGGTTTGGTAAATTTCAAATTGACATCGGCAAAACTGAAAACTGGACTTTGATTTGCTTTTTCAAGAAATGTAGGAATTACCTCCTTCAATTTGTCCAATGTGGGTGCTTGTATCACATATTGAACAGGCAAGCCTCCCCGACGATCACCAATAGAGGCCGGCTGGGTGGCAAATGCCCTAACCGCTGTATAATTCTGTATTTTATTTTGGACCTGATTGAATATTTCCTGTTGGGACCTTTGCCTTTCGGAAGCATCAGTAAGGATCAAACGAAGGAAACCGGAATTGGTACTTGCGGTACCAAATCCCGGAGAAGTTACCGTAATAATCCCCTCCCGCTCCTCATCAGGAATCTGTTCCATAAAATCCTGGGTCATTTCATCGAGCACATTGTCCATATAGGCAAAAGTTGCTCCTTCAGGACCTGTCAAATTTACCCTCATCTCTCCCCTGTCCTCAATAGGAGAAAGCTCTGTAGGAATGATTTGGAAAAACTGATAAATGCCAAGGCCCATAATAACAATAATCAGAAAGGCTGACCACCTGAACCTCATGAAAGCCGCTAAAGCCACATTGTATTTCTCATTCAGCCAAACAAAGAATGGTTCAGTAATATTGTAGAAAGCATTCTGTTTTTCCCTTCTTTTCAAGAGCTTGGAGCTCAACATGGGCGTCATGGTCAAGGCGACGAAGGAGGAAATAATTACCGCCCCCGCTACCACAATACCAAATTCGCGGAAAAGCCGTCCAGTCGTACCTGTTAGGAAAATCACCGGAAGGAACACCGCTGCCAAGGCCACAGTAGTTGAAATTACCGCAAAGAAAATCTCCTGTGCTCCTCTTTCAGCTGCACGTTCCGGATTTTCACCCTCTTCTATTTTGGCATAAATATTCTCAAGGACCACAATAGCATCATCAACCACCAAACCAATGGATAGTACGATACCCAGAAGAGTAAGTACGTTGATGGAGAAATCCATGGCATACATGATAAAGAACACCCCGATCAAAGAAATCGGAATGGTCAACACCGGTATAAAAGTAGTCCTCCAATCCCTCAAGAAAAGGAAGATGATGGATACAACCAGGATAAAGGCAATAAAGATGGTCTCCTGAACTTCTTTAATGGAATTACGGATAAATTTGGTGGAATCAAAACCGATTCCAAGTTTGATGTCTTCGGGAATATCCCTTTCAATGGTCTCGAGCCTTTTATAAAACTCATCCACTATTTCTATGTTATTGGAACCCGGTAAAGGTACCAATACCACACCAACCATAGGGATACCGTCCCGCTTCAAAACCGTGCGTTCATTCAAAGCAGCCAATTCAGCCCGTCCAATATCCTGAAACCTTACAATGTTGTTTTGGTCCTCCTTGATGATCAGCTCATTGAACTCCTGGGGCGTGTTTAACCTACTCATGGTCCTAACAGACAGTTCTATCACGGAACCTTCGATCCTTCCCGACGGCAATTCCACATTTTCGGTCTGCACCTTGGTAAGCACATCGGCTGGCGTGATGCCATACGAGGCCATTTTGAGCGGATCAATCCGCAAACGGATGGCGTAACGTTTTTCACCCCAAATCTGCACAGTACTTACACCGGGGATGGTCTGTAATCTTTCCTTAAAAATATTATTGGCAATATCAGATAGTTCCATCAAGTTCCTCCTGTCACTTTGGACATTCAGAAAAACGATGGGCTGGGAATCAGCATCTGCCTTGGAAACTACCGGAGGTTCTGCATCTGGAGGAAGTCTTCTCACCGCCCCGGAAACCTTGTCCCTCACATCGTTGGCTGCAGCCTCCAAATCAGCACCTACATCAAACTCAACCCGAATATTGCTTGTACCGTCATTGCTTGTAGATGTAAGGGATTTAACGCCGGCTATGGCATTGATGGATTCTTCCAAGGGCTCGGTAATCTGTGCTTCAATCACGTCTGCATTGGCACCGACATAAGTCGTCCTTACATTGATAATAGGGGGATCCACTGAAGGGAATTCCCTGACCCCCAAAAGAGATATCCCTATACTACCAAAAAGCACAATGGTCAAAGACATGACAATGGCCAAGACCGGTCTTCGGATACTAATGGTTGATAAACTAGACATTATTAGTTGATTTTATTGTAATTGACAGGCATTCCGCCCCTTACTTGCAATACACCGGTGGTCAATACCAGATCTCCTTCATTTACCCCACTGACAATTTGAACATAACGGTCTGTTCGCGTACCAATGGATACCTGCCTTTCTTCTACTTTCCCTTCCTCATTTACAATAAATACTTTATATCCGCTCAATTCCGGAATGATGGATTCAGAGGGAACCATCAAAGCATCCTCCTGAATACCAAGAACATAACGGATCCGTACAAACATACCTGGAAGGAATCTTCGGTCCCTATTGGGACTTGTTGCCCTTAACCGCAGTGTCCTTGTCCCCGCATCAATATTTGGCTCGTAGGCATATACCGTACCTTCCACATCTTCCCCTCCCGCTTCATTGGTAAAGAAAATTTTTGATCCCAACTGGACCATATTGGCATAACGCTATGGAATGGAAAATTCGATTTTAATCGGATCAATGTTGACAATGCTGGCTATTACATCTGCGTTTCCAATTACACTTCCTTCAGAAATTTGTCTCAATCCAAGGACTCCGTCAAAAGGTGCCCTGACCACCGTTTTGTTCAGTTGGGCTTCCACCAACCTCAAATCTGCCAAAGTGGTATTGAACTGGTTGAGTACAATATCATATTCCTCCTGGGAAATGGCCTCTTTTTCCAACAGTTGCTTCTGCCTGTTTTCCTGGCTTTCAAAAAGCTTCTTGGTATACTCAAGCCTGTCATATTGGGCCCTGAGCTCGTCATCATTTAAGTACACCAATGGTGTTCCTTTTCTGACAAATTCCCCCTCTTTAAAGGTAATTCGGGTAACCAAGCCGGAAATCTCCGGTCTCAAACTGACCGTTTCATTAGGTATGATGGTGCCTGTTACACTTAAGTTGTTTTCCAATCGCTCCGGTCTCATTTCTACCACATTGACCGGTAAAGCCTGACCAGGACCTCCAGGTCTCTGGTCGGTACTTGCGGGCGCAGCCCCATCATTTCCTCCTCCAAAAATCATGTCTTTTCGGGGATAAATAAAAATCACTGCGATCACCAAAACGATGATGACGGATAAAATAATTTTGGTTTGTTTTTTCATTATTGATCAGTCCAAAGAACCGTAATTAAGGGTTTGATTTTGGTTTTTGAGAAATTGCAAAGATACACGGTTGAATACCTCTGGTTGCTCGACATTGACTACATGTCCACAAGCTTTGACAATTTTCAACACAGAAAGTTTATGCTCCTGCACTATTTTTTTTACAGGTTCCAAAAACATGATATCCTCCTCCCCCATGACATAGAGTGTAGGGATCTTGACATCTTTTTCTTTAAAATAACGCAGCAAAGGATTGACATCCTTGGTGAGCTTGAACCAGCGGATAAATTCCTTTTGACAAAGTCGCTTGGCCTCTCTGATAAATAAGTTCCTGGATTCGGCATGGTGCCTTCGTGGCATGATGATCCATGCAAAAAGGCTGTACAACCAAATGTAAGGAACTAAGGTTTTGAAGGCATTACCAAGGACCACCAACATCCGAGAGGTAATGGTGAGCTTGGTGACCGCCCCTGCCATCACCATGGACTTGACCCGATGAGGCTCCATTTCCGCCAATTGCCTGGTCAGGATGGTCCCTAGGGAAACCCCCATAAAATGGGCAGGAGGCAATTGGAGATGATCCAATACTTCAATAATGTCCTTGGTTAAAGCCTGAAAAGTATACTTATCATTCCAGATGTTTTTTAAAGCACCTGCAGATTTTCCATGCCCTCTCAAGTCAATCAAAAGCAGGTTAAATTCTTCCCTAAATTCCCTGATCTGCTTGTGCCATATTGCCGAAGACCCACCAGCCCCATGGATGAATACAATCCACTCTAGACTGCTTGGATGATGGTATGTTTTGTAATACAACATGCCTTTAGATATTTTACCTAGCATATAACACAAGTATTGGCAGATAGTTATTCAACCGAAAGCTAATAGGTTTCGTTCTCGTTTGAAATGAAATAAATATAGATGGCTTTAAGGTGCTATTAATGGTAAATTTTCGTTAAAGAAATGCACCCATGCACATCTATTAGTATGTCATAGTTACATAATGATCCAGTAGGAATATTTTATTTGGCAAAAATCTGACTCTCATCCTGAAAAGATTTGAATTCCAGTGCGTTTCCGCAAGGATCCAAAAAAAACATGGTCGCCTGCTCTCCTACTTCCCCCTGAAACCTGATGTATGGCTCGATGATAAACTGAATGCCATTTGCTTTTAGCTTATCGGCTAATTCATGCCACTCATCCCAAGGCAATATGGCTCCAAAATGTCTGACAGGAACATTTTTCCCATCTACTTGATTGGCATGGGCAATAGACAATTCTTCAGGCTTCACGTGGGCAGAAAGCTGATGCCCAAAGAAATTGAAGTCTATCCACTTATCTGTACTTCTGCCTATGTCACAACCCAGTAAATCCCCATAAAAGGCACGGGTTTCTTCAATATCCCTGATGGGAAATGCCAAATGAAAAGGTTTAAATTGGTTCATAATTATGTATTTTCGTAAATCAAAATTGTAACCAATTTTTATTTAAACAAAGCAATAATTAATCATGGGTAAGAAAACTGTTTCATTGGTGCTTTCCAGTGGTGGCGCAAGGGGGATGGCTCATATTGGAGCGATAGAGGCCTTGGAAGAAAAAGGTTATGAAATTGTATCCATTGCGGGATGTTCAGCAGGAGCCCTGATCGGGGGCATTTATGCTACCGGACAATTGTCCAAATTCAAAGACTGGATCTGCAACCTCGACCGGATTGATGTTTTTTCCTTAATGGATTTTACACTTTCCAGCAAGGGTTTTATCAAAGGTGATAAGGTGTTTGGTGAACTGAAAAAACAGATCAAGGATGCTCCTATCGAAAAACTGAACATACCCTTTCGCTGTACGGCGGTAGAAATCCCTTCAGGAAAAGAAAAAATCTTTGATTCCGGCAGCATGTTTGATGCCATCAGGGCATCCCTCTCCATCCCTACTGTAATGACCCCCGCCAAAATCGGTAAACATGAATTCATCGATGGAGGTATTATCAATCCTATACCTTTTAATTTATTGGACGAAGACCACCTTGGAGAAATTGTAATAGCCGTGGACCTCAATGGCCCCAAAGATGTCCTTTTGGATGTCAAAAACAAGGATAAAAAAGCCTCAGCACTCAAATTACCTTCCTGGCTGAAGGATTACCAAAAGAAATTCACCAATTATTTTTACTCGGACGAAAAAGCCGAAAAAGAAAACAAAATGAAAGCGATGAGCTCTGTGGAGCTGTTGAACTTTTCTTTTGACCTCCTACAGGATAAACTTTC
>NZ_AMGM01000057.1 GCF_000298295.1 Cecembia lonarensis LW9 | reverse complement strand
CGGCAAAGCCACACTCACTTCAAATTTATTATTGGCCCGATTGACATCTGCCAACCTCAGGCTAGGATCAATTTCCACAGATTGGATATCAGAAATAGGTCTTGCCAAAGTCACTTCTTTGGTATAATTGGTCCAAGGCCATTTTTCTGTCATTACCCTTGCAGGCATATCAGCTTCCTCTGGTTTCTCTCCCCTCATGATGACCAAGGGCAGGTAGATGGTTTCCTGAGAACCATCCTGATAAGTTACCACCAAGTCGATAGGCATGGGCATCTGCCCTACCCTTTCTAAGGTGATTTTGGTATTGTCACCTGCAGCTTCCACATTTTTAACACCATAATCAATGGTCTTGGTCGAAGCCACGAAATAATCTAAATACCAATCCAATTCCAGACCGGACACTTTCTCGAAGACGCGGATCACATCAATACCGGTAGGATGTTTAAATTGCCAGTCATTCCATAGTCTCAACATGGCTTTATCAAAGTTTTCCTTACCCATGATGTATGCCAATTGCTCTACAAATACTGCTCCTTTAGAGTAGGTGCCTGCGCCATAAGCAAAATTCCTATCGTAATGATCCGCATGGGTAGTCAAAGGTTCTTCAAATCCAGATTCTGCCAAACGGAAATAAGAGCGGTAGTTGCCATCTTGTATGAAATTAGGATCCTTTTCGAATACAGCATCCATCACCACATTGGTACCCCAGGTAGTGAACCCCTCGTCCAACCAAGGCTCTGAAGATTCATTAAAGCCCAATACCCCATAATACCACATGTGAATGAGTTCGTGTATGGTAACTCCGGCCAAACTTCTCATATTCCTATGCCCGGTAATCAACGTGGACATAGGATACTCCATACCGCCATCGCCTCCTTGCACCACAGAAAATTGATCATAAGGATATTTCCCAAAATTGTCACTCATAAACTGAATGGCATCTACCGTATAGCCCTTTAGTCGGCTCCAATTTTCAGCGGTTTTATCATTTTTGACATATAAGAAGTGAACCATGGGACCATCTTCCATCTGAACCTTTTCATGGGTATAATTGGGGTCAGCCGCCCACATGAAATCATGCACATCAGGAGCAAAGAAATGCCATGTCAAAGTACTACCCTGCGGTGCCGGAACAGTTACTCCTGCATCTTCATATCCATGGCCAATTTCATTGGCATTCTGTAAATAGCCCGTGCCACCAAGGGTGTAGGCTTTATCGATGGTGATTTTTACATCAAAATCGCCAAAATTCCCATAAAACTCTCTTCCGATATAAGGATTGGCATGCCAACCTCTGACATCATAGGCAGCCATTTTAGGGTACCATTGCGCCATGGAATAGCGGATTCCTTCTGCATTGTCCCGGCCTGCTCTTCTGACCTGAAGGGGAACCTGTGCTTCAAACTCCATGTCAAAGGTTACCGTTTGCCCAGGCAGAATGGGTTGTGGCAAATCCACTTCCAAGATGGTTTCTTCATGGACAAAAGAAGTGGGTTGACCATCCATGGTCAGCACATTCACTTTCACATAGCCGATCTCTTCAGGACTAAGGTTAAATATCCTGTTCCCAACCCTTCTATCCGGATCAGCAATGGTCCTGGAACGCACATCCATCATGCTATTGGGTTGGAAAGCATTATAGTACAAATGATAAAATGCCCGGGTTAAGGTATCAGGAGAATTATTGGTATAGGCTAATTTTTGCGTGCCACGGTATTGGTTGGTCTCCACATCCATGGTCACATCCATCTCATATTTGACTTTTTGCTGCCAGCGTTCCACTTGGGCCTCTGTGGTATGCCATACCAAGGCCAATAAGAAAATGACAGCGGTCAAGTTTAATCTCTTCAACATAGGATATATTTGGTTTTTCGGTCTGAAAATAGGTTAAAAACCTTTTTTGCCCAAACCAATAGTGGAAAAAAGGTTGGGGTGAAGAATTAAGGATGAAAAATTAGGAATGGAGAGTGGGAAGGAATGTTGTCATGGTTGTCGGGCTGACCTCCCATAGATGGGTTATCAAGGTAGGAGTTTTGGAGGTAGGAGTGAACGTATTTTTTGCCGTCATCCTGAGAATTCAACAATTAAGAAAATGTACAGAAAAAGAAATGACAGTTATTGAAGCTTCATCCCCTTCTACCACAGGGGGACATTTGTGGTAGATTTTTTTAACCACATAGGTAGAAGATAGCACATATAGCTTTCCCGGTATCTACCGCCTGATTTTAAAAATAAATGTTTGCCGCTGCCCTGCTATGTTTTCTATGTTTCTATCCCGCATGCGGGACAAGTTGTGGCAAATAAAAAAGGATTTTTGTGGAGG
Source organism: Cecembia lonarensis LW9 (assembly GCF_000298295.1). Taxonomy (GTDB): domain Bacteria; phylum Bacteroidota; class Bacteroidia; order Cytophagales; family Cyclobacteriaceae; genus Cecembia; species Cecembia lonarensis. The sequence continues at coordinate 22,796 of NZ_AMGM01000057.1, read as the reverse complement.
TTCAGGTTGTTTTTTGGACAACATAGTAACATAGCCAACATAGTTAGGCTGTCGCTGCCGTGGTTTTTGGTATTGGAACAGCCTGGCTCTGATGACCGTATTATGTGCCGGATTTTTGCTATGTATTCTATGTGCCTATGTGGCGGATTTTTTTAACCCCAAAAATAGTATATATATTTTTCCAAGAGCCAAGGATTTACGACTGATTATTTTTTTATGTTTATACCAAAAAAAAATACCAATTAATTTTTACTTTTCTGAGTATCCGAAATCTTACACGTAGGAGAATTAAATTTGGTTAGGAAGCCCATCGGCATGGTTCGGCAGGCTCACCAACCTTAGTTCGGCAAGCTCACTAACCGAGCTCGGGGAACGGGATTTAGGTTTGGAAAACCTGGGGGGGAGGGAAGAAATGCGGCTTTGCCGCATTTCTTCCCTCCCCCCTATTTATTCAAATCCCGGTGGCCGAGCCAGTCTGCTCCCGTCGGGCTTGCCGAGGCCCTTAATGAATCCCTTAAAAACCTTAATTTCTTAATGGTTCAAAAATATCTCTCTCCCTACCTTCGGAAATCCCACTTAACTCTATCCTTTTTTCTTCGCTTTCGCCCTTTTGATCAGGTATTGACCGTATTCGTTTTTCTTCAATTGTTCGGCCAGAGCCATCAGTTGTTGATCATCAATATAACCTAGATCGAAAGCTATTTCCTCCAGACAGGCCACTTTGAGACCCTGACGCTTTTCTATGGTATGGATAAAATTGGAAGCTTCCAGCATGGATTCATGGGTTCCTGTATCCAGCCAGGCATAACCCCGGCCCATTAATTCAACTTTCAGCTGCTCTCTTTTTAAATACTCTTGGTTTACTGAGGTGATTTCCAATTCTCCTCTTGCGCTGGGCTGGACATTTTTGGCAATTTCCACTACGGAGTTAGGGTAAAAATACAAGCCTACCACCGCATAATTACTCTTGGGTTCAACAGGCTTTTCTTCTATACTCAGCACCTGGTTATTTCCATTGAATTCCACCACCCCATAGCGCTCAGGGTCATTGACATAATAACCGAAAATGGTGGCTTTACCTTGTTGTTCTACATTGACCCTGGAATTTCTGAGCAATTCTGTCAATCCATGTCCATAAAAGATATTGTCCCCAAGGACCAGACATACCGGGTCATTCCCAATAAACTCTTCCCCTATGATAAAAGCCTGTGCCAGTCCATCAGGACTGGGTTGTACGGCATAGGAAAGTTCTATCCCTATTTCCGAGCCATCCCCCAGCAATTTCTGGAAATTTGGCAGGTCTTCCGGTGTAGAAATCACCAAGATCTCCCGTATCCCCGCCAACATCAGTACGGAAAGGGGATAATAGATCATGGGTTTGTCGTAGATGGACAACAACTGTTTGGAAGTACCCTTAGTAATCGGATACAAACGGGTACCGGAGCCTCCGGCTAGGATGATGCCTTTCATTATTTTTAATTGTCAGAGATATGAATTTCTTCAGGGAACTTCTCCAATAATCCTTTTTTAATTTGATTTGTAGTCAATGGTTTTCTGGCCAAGACAGGAGGAGCCTTTTTAGCCAATACTTTAACCCTTTTTAGGGTATAAGCATCCAGTCTCCAGCCTAAAAGTAAGGATAAGCCCAATACCAACGGAATCATCCACGTATCTGATAAAGGTGCGGATATAATGATCAGAGCGATAAAAAGCAATTTTATGGCAGAAAGTATCAAAACAACTTGAGCATGACTCAACCCCATTCTTAGCAAAAAATGATGTACGTGGGATTTATCAGGTTCAAAAGGAGATTTTTTTCTCCTTATTCTACGGATAAATACCCTTGAAGTATCGTATACAGGGACGATGGTCAGTGCCAGCGCAGAAGCAATAGGTGCATTTAATTTCCAAGGATGACCAGCCTCTAGATTTCCATTAGAATCAATAAAAAGAATACACATTACAGCTAGGGTAAACCCTACACTTAAAGAACCCGTATCGCCCATAAAAATTTTGGCAGGTTGCCAGTTGAATACCAAAAAGGCTAATAAAGCCCCAGAAAAAATTAGCGCTAACTTACCAAACGATTCATTACCAGCTACTGAAAACCACCAAGCTAAGAATGTAAAATTCATTAGGCTGATACTTCCTGCCAGACCATCAAGCCCATCAATCAGATTAAAGGCATTGGTCAAAGAAATAATAACCAAAAAAGAAATTGCAAAGGATAGCGCCAAAGGCAGGACTTCGATCCCCATAAAACCATAAAGTCCAGTAATACGGATATCTGCATAAACCACAACAAGTAAACAACCAATGCATTGTGCCAATAGTTTGTGTATGGGCCTTAACTCGGTCAAATCATCGCTTAAGCCAGTAAAAAACAGCAAAGTAAATGCAACAAGGAAATAATTCAATTGCCGCATCTCGGAAAAAAATAAGGCAAACAATGCAGCAATTAAAACAGATAAGTAAATTACAATTCCCCCCATTGAAGGGATATGTTGCTTGTGAATCTTTCTTCCCCCGGGGGAATCGGTTACCCTCATCCTTAAAAATATCCTAATAAGAATCGGCATGGCCAATAGCCCGACCGACAAAGCAATTAAAAATAAAACTAGGAAATCCATAAAATTAGAACTTAGAAAAACTAATTAAGATCAAATATCAAAAAATTGATTTTGTAGTAAAATTTAATCTTTACTTTTTTGAAACAAATAAATTAAACTTACTTGAGAATGTATAGAAAACAAGTTTTGTCCGCGCGGAAATTGAGGAGTGCTGTCGGGGTGGAGTTGCCATTGGTAATTGGACCCATTGATCAATTGTAACCTTGAGCTTAGAATAAGGTTATTCCATTGCTTATTAAACAAAAACCCCAAGCTTAAATCTATCCAAGGTTGATGCTCTTTTTGTTGTCCAAATGCCCGATAATAAAAGTCCTGATGGTTCTCTAAGCGTTCAAATAAGACACCGATTTTATCAAATTTGTCAACTAATGAAACTTCAAAGGTTTGGACATTTGAACCTGGACCAATTCCTACCCCTAATTGCTCCCCATAATTGACAAAACCTCGTGCAAGTTGATGCATGTGCCAACTATAACGACCTGCTAATCCTTCATACCGAATAAATCTATTTACAGACTCTTGTTGATGGGTACTTTCTCCTCTTACTTGTAAAAGCTTATTATGTTCTTTTAATTCAATTATTTTTTTAAAACCAATAATATAGGCTCTTGCATGCTCAGGATTCAAGATTGCTTCACGCCAATTGAACGCATGATCTCTCCTACCATATTCGAAATATAATTCTGCTTTAGCATTTGGTATTAAAAGTCTAGCAAAAACTGTTGCTTGTTGATCTCTTCCTTCACTATCCCTATCAAAACCAAATTCTGTTTTTTGGAAAGGATCAAAAATTGGGAAAAATTCTCTAAAGGAATTACCTCTCATCTCATTGTATTGCTGATATGTCCGATTAATGCCAAAAAACAGTCCTGGAATCCATTTAGGGTTAAAAGAAATCATCATGGCGTTTAGGTAGCGCCAGTCCCCATTAAACCTCCTGAAAAATCTAAGGTTAAGATCATCAAATTGACTTGGAAACATGCCTGAATTTTCAAGTCTACCAATTAAAATTTGGCCCTCAATATTTCCCAAAAATGTATTAAGAGATTCTCTAGTGTTTAATGTTAAATGGGGAAATCCCCTGGAATTGCTTGAAAAAGTCAATGCATTCCACTGACCTGGACCCCACCAAATATTCTGTGAAGCTAAGCCCATTTCAATTTTTTTAAACTTTAAAACGGCTTTAGACTGTCCAAAACTAAATTTTGATATGCTACCTTCACCAAACCTTTCAGGAACATCACTATAATTCCAAAAATGGAACCTCGCTCTAGTAATTCTTTCATCAAAAGTGTCCGGAAATCCGAAATAAGATTTATTTTCTGCTAAAACAAATTCTGGCTGAAATTGAATCTCAAAGAATTTTGAAGTAAAGACAAGTCCAAAAGAAATATATTGTTGTAATCCAGTATTGGGGATCATTAAGCCGTTTCCCCAACTATAAGGTCGATTGGAATTAAACTCTGTGGTTGTATACAAGGGGGTGAGATTAAAATTTTGCTTAATTGAATCATTAATTGAAAAATTGACCATTGGCCTAAGAGTAAAAGAATACGAATTATGCTCTAACCCTTCCATAAGTTGACCCCTCCTGAAGTATTCTTCAAAGGGTCTATTTCCAGCAGGTACAATTTGGCTTTGAGCCTTATTTAGATTAATAAGTGATACACTTAGAAAAATAGCTCTAATAAAAATTTTTCTTCGGCTAGAAATCAATATTAGAAATTGTCTAAAAAGTTTCATAAATCTAAAAAATTTAAAGCTTATTAAATTTCAACAAAAAATAAAACCTGATAAGATGAAATTGTCTTTTTATTCTTGAGGGTTGTTTAATTAACCTATATGCCCATTCCAAATTATTTTCTATCCACCATTTCGGGGCTCTTTTCGCATTACCTGTATAAACATCAAATGACCCGCCTAAACCTTGATAAATTGCAGGATGGACTTTATATAATTCAGACATTAAAATTTCTTGTTTTGGAGAACCCATTGCAACAAATACTATATCTGGCTTTTTTTCTAAAACATCATTAATTAGTTCTAATTTATCATCATCTGACTTAAAATAGCCGTTTCTAAAGCCTAATAGTTTAAAGTTTGGAAACTCTAAATTAAGCTTATCCACGGTTTCTTTGATGACCTTTTCTGTGCCACCTATTAAATAAAAGGACTTTTCTTCTAAAAAATAATTAACTATTTCCAACCAAAGCTCACAACCAGGAATTTTAATAACATCATTAGCACCTCTTTTTTCTAAAGCCCATCTTGCTCCAACGCCATCAGCGTACCCAATATTTTTATTGATTAAATCAACCATTTGTTTATTGGAATGCAAGATTTTTTCTGCATTAATTGCAAATAGAATTATTTTTTTATTTTCAATTATTGTAAATAATTCTTTTTGATTTTTAAACGGATAAATTCTAATACCATTAACTGGTATTGGATTAATATTAGACATTATCCCAATTTTGTTTAAGTTGAATATAATAATACTTAAATAACAAATACATTAAAGATAAAAAAAATCCAAGTAGAGTAAATCCAAAAATGACATATATCTTCCTAGGACTAGATTTATAAATAGGTACTCTGGCAGGATCGAGAGACGTAAAAAAGACAAAACTCCGTTCATTCTCAACGGAAAGTTGTTCTATCTGATTACTAAATGATAAAAAGATTTCTCTTTGTATATTAAATTGATTTTCCAAAAGAAGCTCATCTAATCTTTGAGATTCTACACCAATGTTTCTGTTTCGATCTCTATAATTGGCTAATTCTTGAAAACTATTGAAAAATTGAATATTAACATCCTCAAATCTATTTAATAACCTAGTCTTTAATGCTTCATTTTTTCTTTCCTGAAAGTCCCTTAAATATTCTTCAAAATACATTTTGGTAAATAAAGCCATTTGTGGAGTAGCGCTTTTATCTTCAAATTGACTTTTTATAGTTATAATATTTTCTTTAGGATTATAATCTACTTGATTAATACCTTTTAAATCTTCTATTAAAAGCCATTCTTGTTCACTCAAAGGTACTAAGTCAACGAATTCCTGTTGATTCAAAAAAGTAAATAAGTCATTATTATCCTCCCTTTCTCTAATATACTCAAGTAAAGTTTGCTTTTTGCTATTAGAATCGAAAAAAAACTTTTCGTTTAGAAATCTAAAAATAAAGTAATCACTTTTTATTAATTCTTTATATAGACTAGGGGAAATAGGGTTAGAATTATCCGTTGCTCCTATTCCTAATGAAGCAAGACCAGATAATTGCGAAATTTGATTAGTAACCCTTGCCTGAGAGTTAACAGGAAATATTCTGATAGCACTTGAATACTTAATAGGGATGAGAAAAGAGACAAAGATTCCAAGGATCGCAAAAACTAGAGTAAATACAACTATAAAAATTTTATTTCTGTAAATACTCTTAAGGATTTTTATCAGATTAATTTCCATTTTCTTTTAAAATTGATTCATAAATGGTAACAAGGTCGATTGCTACAGAGTGTTGATCCAGCCTTAAACTTTTTAACCTTTCTCTACCACTTTTTAAACTGTAATTATCAATAACTTCTAGGGTCAATTTGATTAATTCCTCTACTGCTCCTGATTTAGCGATTTTGTAATTCTCCAAATTAGAAAATAGAATCTCCAAGTTACCAACAGGTGTTGAAACGACAGGTAAGTTACATGCCATTGCTTCTTTAACTGCATTCGGCGAACCCTCAAAATCTGAAGTAACAATTAAAATATCAGCTGCATTATAATAATTTCGCAAGTTTACTCTACTTTCATTAACCAAGGTAATCTTTTCTAAATTTTGTAATTTTGTTTTTAAACCTTCAAAGATTGCTAAAAATTTATCAAATCGTTTTACTCTTCTATTAAGATTATTAGCACTAATAAATAGTAAATAAATATTCTTTTGGCTCAATTTCAATTCCTCCCTAGCTTTTCTTTTATCCAATGGCATAAAGAAGTTAAGGTCAACCCCGTTGGGAAGATATTTTATTTTTCTATATTTTTTCTCTAGGTCTTTATTGTCTTTAATTATAATTTTTGAAACCCTTGCATAAACATAACGAAACAAAAAATTATAAATAATATTTGGTAACCCTTTAATATTATTTTTTCCAGATCCTAAAAATGAGGATACGTGTTTATTTCTTTTTATTATAAAAGAACAAAAGAACGTTGTAATTATATGATGTGAATGAATAATATCAAATTTTTTAGAAATTTTAATTAGTTTAAACAATGATGTTAAATATGATTTTAAACCATCTTCTTTAGTATTTATAAAAAACACTTCACAATGAATTCCAACCTCCTTTAAAGATTCAATTTGCTCTTTTACAAAAATTCCATATACAGGATTTGTTGTGTTAGGGTACAAATTAGTTACATGAAGAATTTTCATTAATCAATATTCTTTAGTGTTTTATAAATATAAATTCCTACCAAACCTATAAAAAACGCAAAATTAGTTTGTTCAATAGTAGTCCCTCCTAAGCTATCGATAAAAACCCCAAAAAACATGGACAATAATAAAAACGACAGACTTAATTTCTTGAATTTTTCAGAAGAAATAAAGACTGATTTAAACGGAAAATAGAAGAACATTATCATATAAATCAAGAATCCTAAAAAACCCAATTCAGCAATGATATGTGGCCAATGAGTATCCAAAAGAAAAGAACTAATTCCATTATACCTGCCTGCATATGGTTCTAACCCTCTTACAAAATATAGATCATAATCATAGTAAAGTTTACTATAATTAATGAACGCATATTCACTAGCAAAACTTCCAAAACCTGAACCTAAAGGCCAGAAATCATTGGCAATTTCGAAGCTTTTTATTAGCAACAGAGTCCTAGCAATACTGTCTGCATATTCTGGATCTAAATAAACTCCCAAATTTGAGAATCTGTAAAGCAAAGTTGAATTGGATAAAACAATAAGTCCAATAAAAATAACCGGTATCAAATAAAAAAGTAGTTTTATTCTATTTTTGGAAAAAATGAAAAAGAACAAAAACCAAATAAAAAGAATGGCTATAGAACTTCTCCTAAGTCCCATTGCAGCAGTAAAACCAGTTGCGAAAAATGAAATTAACAGGAATGCGTACTTTACATTTTTTAATTTACATTCTCGAAATAGAAAAAGAGATAATGAAACCAATATTATAGAGACGGAGCCTACATCCGCCTTCCCAATAAAAACATACTTTATAACTGTTTCATAATAATCAATTGTCCCACTAAGTAACAAAGCCTCAAACAAGGATAGTATAAGAAAAAAACTCAAGATTAAAAAAGAAGCAAATATTAAAATATAGAGATTTTTAAAGCCTAAGTTTATCTGAAAGGCAAAAAATGAAAATAAGAAAATTAAGAAAGTTTTATAGTAACTTAAAAGAAAGACACTTTTGGAGATATTGCCAAAACTACTCAGAATCGAAATAATGGATATTCCTAAAAATAAAAAAAAATATTCTTTTTCAATTTTAATCCTGAAATCATTTCTAATAATACTTAAAGAAAAAATACAAATAACAATTGCAAAGAAAACTATAAGATTAAACCCTCGAAAATCTGCACCTAAAACATTAAAAAACAAAGTTTTAAAAAACAACAAAAATAAAGCTAAAATCAAAAAATAAATAATAAAATCACTTAAAGAATAAGAAAGAATATGATTCTTTTTATTCTTTAATAACATTTTCGAACTTATTTAACATACTTTGAATAGAAAATTTCAAACTATTTTCTTTACTTAAGTTTCTTATTCTACTAACGGTTTCAGGTGACATTTCATAGATAAATTTTATTTTATTTGCTAAGTTTATGTAATCATTCACCGGAATCAAGTAACCATTAACATTATCACTTATTATTTCGTTAGGTCCAGTTTCACAATCAGTAGAAATCAATAATCCATTATAGTATGCGGCCTCCAGTAACGAATTAGGAAATCCTTCATAATTAGAAGTCAAAATGAAAGCATAATTTTTAATAAGAAACTGTTGAACATTAGATACTTCACCATGAAAAACTATTTGATCTAAAACACCTAATTTATTTGCTAAAAATTTCAAATCATCCATTAGTCCCCCATCTCCAAGAATATCACAAAATATTGAAATTTGATGGGAATTTTTTAAGAAGGCCAATGCCTTCAAAAGCATTGGATAATTTTTTTGAGGAACAAGCCTTGCCGCAGTAACTAACCGCATATTTCTTTGAATATCAATATATTCTTCAAACTCGAGACCGTTATAAATTACTATAATTTTATTAGGTTTAATTAAAAAATCTTTACTAATATTTTCCTTGATTTTTTCTGAGACAGCAATTATTTTATCACATCTCAAATAAGCAATTTTTAAAAGAGCCTTAATTAGAATTGTATTTTTTCTATTTTCTAAATGAACTCTATGGTTATTTCTTTCAGACAAAATCAGCTTAAAATCTGTCCCTAATGCAGAAATGCCCATTAAATAATTCATTGTAAATAAGAATGATATTATTCTATCAGGTTTTACCTGCTTTAATACTCCTCTTATCTTCAAAATTATAGAAAGATAACCAAATTTCCTTTTGGATAAATAATATATATTCCTTTCTCCAACTAACTCACATAAATCATAGTAGTATTTCCCTTTATTATCTAGAGTTATTATTGAAACTTGAAATGATTCACGAAAATATTTAATTAGATTAAAAAAATTTTTTTCTGCTCCCCCTTTCCCAAGAGAACTAATTGCAAAAACTAATTTCATATTATACTAATAAATTCTTCAATATATTTTTTATGATCAAAATTTTCATCATAAAGAGCTCTTGATTGATTTTGAAAATCTTTAAGAATATCAGGGTTATTTATCATAACCTCTATTCCTTTTTTGATACCATCTGAGCTTAATTCAACCAAAATTCCATTATTTTTAATAAACTTCTCCGAATCTCCATTATCACTAAGAATTAAGGCGTTTGAGAAAAACATTGCGTCCAAAACACTTTGACTGGGATAATTATCAGGTTGAATAATTGAAACAAAAATTGAACTAATTTTAAGAATCTCATTAATATCTGGTCTAAATCCAACAAAAACTCTATCTCTAAAAGGATTTAAGACTTTTTCAATAACCTCTTTTTCTGGACCTTCACCAAGAATGTAAACATACCAACCGTTCAATTTCTCTTGTTCAAACAGGTCAAAAATTACTCTAGAAAATAATAATCCATTTTTCCTAGAAATAAATCTTGCTGCAAAAACGATAATTTTTTCTTTTTGTGAAATTTCAGTATTATAAGTAGAAGATTCAATAAAGTGAAAAGGTAAACCAATTTCTTTAATTTTCCTTGATATGTAATCAGAAGAATGCCTAGACATTATTTTATAAACAGTAGGACTTACACATAGAATTTTATCCAAAAGATTATAAAAAAAACTATATTTACTAATAAGATGGGAGACTTTTATTGCATTATCAGGAGATGTTAATTCTATACTAACTTTTGCTTTAATAATAGGTGAAACAGTGACAATAGGATAAATAGCACTTAAATAACCATGAATTTTTTTTATTTTTTTCTTCCTAACAAATCTTAAAATTGACCAAATCCTGAAAAAGAAATTCCCGAATCGATAGTCGTTGATAATAAATACCTTCCCCAAAAAGATATTTTCATTAAGCTTATTTTTTAACTCTTCATTTTTTAAAAATTCATAATATAAATTACGATTAATAAATAAAAAAAAGTCATGGTTTAAATTTAGTGAACAAGTAAACAAGTTCAAAACTCTCTTCTGTGTACCAGAAACTTTATCACTAAATATTACAAATAACAATCTTTCCATTAGATGATCCTTTGTTCTATTTCCAGATCCACACCAAATTTTTCTTTTACTTTTTTTTGTACTATTTCAATAATTTGTAATATATCTTTACCTGTAGCATTTCCTGTATTTACTATAAACCCGCTGTGCTTTTCGGAAATTTTAGCACCTCCTATAGTAAAACCCTTAAGTCCTAATTCATCCAACATTGGTCCAACAAATCTACCAGGGGGGCGTTTAAATACACTACCACAATTTGGATAATCTCTTGGTTGTTTGGACCAACGTATTTCTTTATTTAGAAGCATTTTGGACTTAATTTTTAAGGGATCTCCTTTCTCAAGTTTAAACCAAACTTTCAAAATTATAGTATTTACATTTTCTTGAAAGAAGCTATTCCTATATTCGAAACCTATATCTTCCTTGTAGATTTCTTTTATCTTGCCATCCACTAAATCCAGGTATCTCACTTTTATCAACAAATCTTTTATCTCGACTTCTTTAGTTCCTGCGTTCATCACTACAGCACCTCCAACAGAACTGGGTATATCATAAAAAATCTCTAAGCCTGACAAATTATTTTGAAACGCTGTTTCGCTTAAATCAAACAAGGTGGCACCAGCCTCGGCTATAATAATCTCCTTTTCCAGCATTACTTTTTGGAAGCATCCATTTAGAATTAGAAAATCCTCTTTATAGAATTGTTTAGTTAAAATAAGATTGTTACCATTCCCTATAACTATTGGTCTTGCCTTTTGAATAACGTTTATTATATCAGCTTCGCAATCGGGAAAATAAGCTCTAGAACATACAGAACTTAAATTATAGGCATTAAAATTTTCCAAGTTAAAATTATTAAATACTTTCATTAATTAACTTTTATTTTTTTGAAAAATTTAAAAATACATCAAAATCACTTTTTGCAAAAGCAAGTATTTTCTTAATTGGAATTCTAACTTCCTTACTATAGAAATGTAAAAATAACAATCCTGATAAACTATAACTTATTGTCGATGCCAAAGCTGCACCATCTGAGCCCTTGATTGGAATCAGTAATACATTCAATATTATATTGATAATTAAAGAAGGGACCATCGCTTTTAATGAAATCCAAGGTTTCCCTTTTCCAGCTAAATCCATATTCATGACTTTAAAAAAAGTCATCAAGAGAACACCCGGGACTAGTAGATTTAAAACACTTATGCTTCCTATAAAATTATCTCCATACATACCTATAATAATAAAATCAGAAAGCAAAAAGAGCATTAAACTGCCAGAGCCAATTAAAACTATTGTTATTCTTAGTAATTGCGAAACTTTTAGAGAAAATTCAAGATCATTTTTGGAAACCGCACTTCTTGCAAAAACAATTGTACTTAGAAACATAGGGATTTGCCAAAGATATTGGATTATGCCTGCTCCTTTAGTATAAATACCTAATTCGAATGCCGAACTTAATTTACCTAAAAGAATAATATCTATCTTATAATTTAAATTAATTACAAGTAAAGATAATGCATAAATAGAGCCTAACTTTAATAGATTGAAAATTAAATTCAAATCAAATTTTAAAGAGAAATATTTCAAAAACTTATTTTTAAAAAGCAGTAAAAAAAACATAATTAATGGCCCTGAAAATTGAGCAATCATAGCACCTCTCACTTCAAGTTTTATAATAATCACAAAAATTATCGTAGAAATAAAAATAATTAGATGTGGAATCCAATTTATTTTATTAAAAGTTTTAATATCATTTTTACCTAAAAACAATCCTGAATTGTAAGTATTAAATAAACTAAATGGGATTGGAATCAATGCTAATACTGTTAAAATTAAAAATTCGTTGTAGCTGTTTAAATATTGGATTAGAAAATAGCATGAAAAAACTGAAAAAATAGATGTGAAAAACCAAATTTGAGTTATAGCAGATTTTATATTATCTTCTGAAAATATATTCTTCCCAATGTAATATGTCGTTGATTGTCTAATTCCAAGAGACCCAATCGACATAAATAAAGAAGGGTATACAGTTAAACCCGCAATTATACCGTTACCTTCTGGGCCAAGAAGACGTGCAGTTACAATTGAAGTTAGTAAACCAAAAATAATAATGATGAACTTTGAGGACCCAACACTTAATAAATCTTGTAAAAATGTTCTCATAATCGAGAATTAATTATTCTACAAGGAATGCCTACTGCTATTGAACCAGGAGGAACGTTTTTATTTACCAAGGAATTTGCTCCTATAATAGCATTTTCTCCTATCGTAATTCCTCCAATAACCTTTGCTCCTGCATATATTTTTACGCCTGATTCTATAATTGGATAACTTTTTCTCTTATCTCTGCTACCATGACTTCCAATTGTAACACTTTGGAAAATAATAACATTATCTCCAATAACAACTTCGTCCCCAATAACTATCCCCAAAGGATGCGGAAACTTTAAATTTTTACCTAAAGTAGACTTATATGAAATTTGACAACTCCGTTTTATTATCATATTTCTTTTATATATTTTACCTATAATTCTAAGTATCCAAAAATTAGAATTAATGAAAAATTTACCTAGTCTATAATTTAGTAATAACCTATAGGTAGGGTCAAAAAAGTAAAATCTCAAAAATGACTTAACACTCGAGTTAGGTAAATCAAAAGTAATTAGCTTAAATAATAACATTTAATTCTTCTAATTTTTTTTCTAAAAACTCATATCCTCTCAATATTTGCCATGAATTTTCAATTAACGTTTCACCTTCTGCAGTGAGCCCTGCCAATAGTAAAGCAATACCAGCACGCAAGTCTAATGCTTTGACACTTGTTCCTTTTAAAGGTGTGCCCCCTTTAATGAAAAGCATATCTCCATCAACTTTGTAGTTCATACCCATTTTAGAAAGTTCTTCAGCATAACCATATCTCCCTGGAAATCTCAAGTCTATTATTTTAGATTCACCTTGAGAAATTGCTCCATATACTGCAAATAAAGGCTGCATATCGGAGTTAATTCCTGGATAAGGCCCTGTGCTTATCTCTACTGGATATGCCTCTCCCCCTCTTACTATCAAGCTATGAGAACCCCGATAATATTTCATTCCACTCTCTCGCAAATGAATTAATGGAACTTCTAAATGTTCAAATGGAAAGTTGATTATTTCTACATCACCTTTGGTAATCACAGATCCAATAGCCCAAGTAATCGCTTCCATATTGTCAGGAATAACTACGTGTTTAGCACCTTTTAGTTTATCAACTCCTTCGATAACAATGCATTTTTGACCAAAAACTTTAATTTTGGCTCCCATTTTTTTGAGCAAACCAATAAGGTCCATAATCTCAGGACGAATATGTGGATTCCAAATCACTGTTTCCCCTTTAGCCAAAGAACCGCACAAAATTGCATTTTCAGTTGCACCAGTAGATCTCATTGGTAGATGGATTTCGTTTCCTACCAATCTTTCTCCATTTGAAGCGGCACACAAAAAACCATCTTCTTCCCAAACTTTTGCTCCAAGACGTTCTAAAAGCATTACATGCAAATCATACTTTCTCTCGCCAAGCTTACATCCACCGGGAAGCGGCACTCGTCCTTTTCCATATCTAGTAGTTAAAGCCCCTAGTATTAATAATGTATTTCTAATTGATCTACCTTCCCAATTTAGAATAGTTGTAACATTTGCGTCTATTTCTGATATTAAAACTGTATCTTCATAAGACTGAATTTCTTTCCCCAATATTTTCAACATAGCCAAATGAACCTGTACATCAAGCAACCCATTTGGAAAATTATACAACTCTACTTTTTCATCAGTAAGTAATGAAGCCGCCAATAACCTAAGAGAACTATTTTTAGCACCACTTACTTTGACTTGACCTTCTAGTCTTGATCTCTTTATTCTTAGAGTTTCAATCATCTTATTTCAAATATTTGAATTAATATTTTTGAAGAACTTAATTTTTTTGAAATAATATTCTTTCAATAAAATTTGTTAATAATATATCTATACTGTTTAATCTCATCGAATTACTTGCCATAATAAAGATTTTTGTTTTTCCTTATTCTTTTTTAGAAAGAATATTGCTTTCCGAAAATATTACCATCAAAAATAACTATCAACTGTAAAAAAGTGTAAATTTTAAGATGTCTTATATAATTGTTCTATATTCTTATGAATTAATAGATAACGAAAATATATTATTACCTGCGCAATTATCTAAAACTTTGCATACTTCATTTTCTTGTTGTATATATTACATTTATTTTCATAGTAAAACATATTTCCTAAACCCCTATCCCATAATGCTCAAACCCTAACTCTGCTAAGTATTTCTTGTCATAAATATTCCTGCCATCAAAAACTACCTTGTTATTTAATAACTTTCCGATTGCTTCCCAAGAAGGAATTCTGAATTCAGACCATTCCGTAATCAACAATAAGGCGTCGGCATCTACGCAAGCATCATAAGCATCTTTGGCATAGGTGATTTTTTCTCCCACGTAAATATGTTGGGCTTCTTTCATGGCAATGGGATCATAACCTTTGACTTTTGCTCCAGAAGCTATAAGTTCATCAATAATCACAATCGCAGGAGCTTCACGCATATCATCAGTATTGGGCTTAAAACTCAAGCCCCATAAGGCAAAGGTTTTTCCTGAAAGGTTCTCTCCAAAATGCTGCTTCACTTTTTGCACCAATACATGCTTCTGGGCTTCATTCACTTCCTCAACTGCCTGAAGCACTTTCAGGTCATAGCCATACTGCTTCCCTGTCTTGATGATGGCTTTTACATCTTTAGGAAAACAAGAACCTCCATAACCTACTCCTGGGTAAATAAACTTAGTGCCGATCCTTGGGTCAGAACCAATACCCTTACGTACCATATTGGCATTGGCTCCCACTTTCTCACAGAGGTTGGCAATGTCGTTCATAAAGGAAATTTTAGTGGCCAACATGGCATTGGCGGCATATTTGGTCATTTCCGCAGAAGGAATGTCCATAAAAATAATGCGGTCTCCATTCAACTGAAAGGGTTTGTATAAGCGCTTCATAATGGCCTCTGCCTTTTCATCATCTACCCCAATCACAATTCGATCAGGCTTCATAAAATCTTCCACAGCAGCTCCTTCTTTCAAAAATTCAGGGTTTGAAGCTACGGCATAAGGTAAATCTGCAGCTCTCTTTTCTAAAGCGGCTTTGATAGCAGCTCTTACTTTTTCCCCTGTGGTTACAGGAACCGTACTCTTGGTCGCCACCACAATGTAATTACTCATGGTTCTACCAATTTCATCGGCCACTGCCAGCACATATTTCAAATCTGCCGAACCATCTTCTCCAGGAGGGGTTCCAACGGCAATAAAGGCCACTTCAGAACCTTGAATGGCTTCACCTAAATTGGTCGAAAACTGCAACCTCCCCGAGGCATAGTTGCGCTTTACTATTTCCTCTAAACCTGGTTCATAAATAGGCATGATTCCATTTTTCAGACCATCGATTTTCTTTTGGTCTACATCTACGCAGACGACTTCAATGCCCACATCAGCGAAACAAGCTCCAGAAACAAGGCCTACATAACCAGTTCCAACAACTGTAATCTTCATAAGTAAAAGTTATATGTTAATTTGATATTAATTACTACCTATTCTATCTATCAAAATCACCAAGGTAGTTAAACTCGTTGCCAATCCTACCCAACCTTGAATGCTCATGGGTTCTCTTTCAGGTTTAGCAGGTACTATTATTTCAGCACCAGGCTCTATGCTTGGATATGCATTGATAAACAAAAACTTCCGGGTTCTTTGCACATCTCCATTGGCATAGATCACATAAGATCTTCCTCTTCTGGACTTTTCCGTAAACCCACCTGCCCTGGAAATGTATTGCTTAAAGCCTGCATTTTCCCTGTACCTGGCAGAAGTCGGGTACAACACTTCTCCTCTCATCCTCACCGTTTGCAATTCCCTAGGAATACTCAATACATCTCCTTCTCTTAAAATAAGGTCTTCTGGTCCATAAGGATTCTTCAAAATGGTTTCCAGATCGATGCCAATCAATTCCGTATCCTTGATCTGAATTTGACCAATACCTTCCTGGGATTCCCCTAACTCCATTATCGACTGCTGTCTGAAATCCTCTGCATCAATGGTACCCCTTCTTGCTTTATCAGCGGACTTAGTTTCAGCAATCTTTCGGTCAATTCTTGAAGACAAGATCTTATCTGACTCTGTCCTGTCCAAACTGTCCCTGCTGATATTTGCTTTAACCTTAGTTAAGGTTTCCGCCTTGATTTCATCTTCACTTGGCTCTTTATAGAATTCATTCCTTCTGATCAAGGTAGCTCCTTTGGGATAGGCATAATTATTCAACCCTCCTGCCCTTTTAATCAAATCGGATATCCTTTCATCTGCATGGGCGATGGCATATTCTCCAGGAAAAAAAGCTTCTCCATCTACCCTGACCAATTGCTCCCGCTGAAAACCAGGACTTCTCCTGATCATGACATGATCAAAAGGTTGTAAAGGTTCCAAAGCCCTGGTACCACTGACTTTTAAGTCCCTATCTACATCCAAAAGAATGATCTCTGCCAACTTACCTGAAATATCATCCTTCACCCTTCTGGCAATCTCTACTTTGGAAGAAGTGGCCGACTCCTTAAAACCTCCAGCCTTAAGTACCAAATCAGCGACCGTCATATTTTCCCCAAAAGCAAATGCCCCAGGTCTGTTTACCTCACCGGAAATTTTCACATAAAACTCTTCTCTCAAATCATAAATGCTAGGGATATTCAATACATCTTCCCTTCTCAAAGCAATGTCCTCTACCTCTCCATTGAGAATGGCCTTGATATCTACCGGTAAGATTTCCAGGGAAAAGTCCCCTCTGGTCCTGTACAAAGTGGCTCTGTTAACAAAAGCGTCTTCCCTTAAGCCCTGGGCCCTATCCACCAAATCCCTCACCCCCATGCCAGGATTTAAAGCAAAAGTTCCTGGACGCATTAAAGCTCCAGTAATCTGTACCCTATTTTCAAAGCGGTTTAATATCTCCCCTACCCGATAGGTATCTCCATCCTGAGAAAAGAATGCCCCAAAATTGGCCGCATCTACATCTTCTACCCTCATTTCTTCACCAGTCTTTCTGGTAACAGTGATCCGCTCCCTATACGCCTGACTACTAAACCCTCCGGCAAAGGCGATTAAATTTTCCAATGTCTCTCCGGCCTTCATTTCAAACAATCCTTCTCTCCTTACCGGACCTATAATTTCTACTCTGGACCTTACCGGAGGCACAATGATGACATCATTATCCCTCAAGGTAATTGGCGTGGTAAATTCCCCTTTCACCAAAAATTCATAGATATCTATTTCTTTGAGCAACTTACTGTCTCTATAAATCTGTATATGCCGGAAGGAGCCATTTTCATTTGGGCCTCCTGCTGAAAACAGCGCATTAAAAGGTGAGGCGAAAGAAGGTAGGGTATAAGTGCCCGGACGTACCAGTTCTCCAACTAAGGAGATGGAAACCGTCCTGATGTTTCCTAGGCGGATGTCCATAAATGTGTTAGGGTTACTGCCACCCAAACCGGAATAGATTCGCGTTAAAGCCGTCCTGATTCTGCTACTTGCCGCAGCAATGGTCGATCCACCCACCTGAATTGGGCCCACATTAGGAATGAAAATCCTCCCATCAGGATTGACTGTGACATCATAAGATTGCTGGGAGGCACCATATACATCAATCAGCAACTGATCTCCACCGCCAACGGTATACCCTTGAGGGGTGGGAACATTGAGACTTGGATTGAAATTAAGGTTACGGTTATGAAATAATTTGTATCCAAAAATTTTCTTTTGGGTGGGGCTTAGGTCATAATAAGGATCCGATTTTCTTAGTGAGTCAAAAATATCTTCCTGAGTCCTCATTCCCTGCACCTGTCGCAACTGCCCTTGTCTTGCAGTCCCCTGTTGCTGTTGCTGCATACTCCCACCCCCACTTCGTAAGGCATTAATCCTTTGTCTTAATTTAGCCACTTCTCCTGCCGGCATGCCTCTCTCCGCTGCCATGTTGAGCATTTGTTGCTCATTCAGTCCCTGACCCTCTGCCCGCTTGATCAATTGTTCAATTTGTGCGTCAGATAAATTATCGACCTTAACGTTTTGTATATCCGACAAGGATTGGGCGGAAACTCCAGCATTAATTGCAATTAGTATTAAGATGAATAAGAGTCTTTTCATAATAAAATTAGAGGGAAAAGGAGAAAGGTAAAAGGTGAAAGGTTAAAGGCTTAGGATTCTTTACTATCTAATCTTTTTTGTATTTGTTTCCTTGATTTGATCAAACCACCAAGCATTTTTCCAACTTCTTTGCATTCGGTGATCATCTCGTCTGCTTTTGAAAATTCAATGATATTAACAGCTTGGGCAAACATCAATTGCGTTCTCAGCTCCCCGCTCGAACCTTTTGAAATATCCAAAAACCTAATATACTCTTTATTTGAAGACCGCTCGAAACCCTCAGCAATATTTGAAGGAACAGACAAAGCAGTCTTTACTAAGTGATCTTTTACTACATAATTTTTATCATGTTTCGTGATTTCAAAAATATCAACAGCTAACTTGAAACTCCTTTGCCATACTCCTAAATCCTCAAATGACTTAATTTCCATCTGCTTAAAAATTTACATTTAACAAAATAAGTAAAGAAAACTTTATTTTAATACTATCTCCTTTTCCCTCGAACCTTTTCCCTCTTCTTACAGCTTCGCCCTCTCAGTCACATTTGCATGCGCTTAGCGGGTTGAGTTTAATAAAATAAAAAAAGCCACAAATCCTCCTAACGGAGTCAGCTGCTTTTTTGATACAAAAACAAAGCGTCGGGATGGGTGATCTCTGCTGTCACCTGAAACTCCACCTCTTTGTCTATCAATTCTTTAATGCGCTCAGAAAGCCTATCCAAATATTCCTCATTTACTTCATCTCCGGATATCTGAACTTTGAGTTTGCCAGTATGCAGTCCTCTAGCATAGTCACCCACAAGGGCCACTTGGTCCACATCCCCCATTCTCTCCAAAACTGTTGCCAATAGCTGATCAAACCCTAAGTACTTTTGGATCAGGTCATGTAAATTAGAAAACAAGGGGTGTTGGGTATTGGCTTTGTAATCAATCTTGTTGCTTTCAGCTGACTTCAAAAGTAAGCCAGCTTCGGAAAGGTGATTCAACTCTTTTCGGATAGCATTAGTAGACTCCCCAAATTCATCCGCCAAACCACGTAAGTGCCCTTGATTTTTAGGGTTGCTAAAAAACTTAATCAAAAGTCTTAACCTGGTCTTGGATGTAATTAAATAGTCTAACATAAAAATAGGGCTCAGCCTACATGAGCAACAAAAGTACTCACCCAAATCATATTAACAAAAAGTTTTAATATTTTTTTACAAGGCATTAATTCCCATCTTTTGATCACCAAATACTTGAAAAAAGTGGGGGTACAAAACAATCGCTGAAACAATCCCCCCACATTTTACTATAAAAGCTGAGACCAAAAAGTTGTTTGAATCACCCATTTCAAAGATATAAAACAAAAGTCCCCTTGTAAATCCCCTGTACAGGGTATTTTTTAAAAAAGTTAGGCTTAAGTCGATGATGATCTGCGCTTGGTTTTTCAAAGGACTAAGGATTAGTTAACAGTTAACCGTTAACTTTTAACCGTTAACATCTTGATTTGAAACCTTACCGGTCTTCGGAGGGCGGACGATTCAGTTGTTCAAGGTTCAAAGTTCAAATGTTCAAGGTGGGATCAGGAAGGTTGCAAAGCTTTTTCTGAAGTGCGAAGTGGAGAAAGGGCGAAGAAGGGGAGGGTGCAGGACAACAGAAACGCTCAATCCTCCTATTACTGGCAGCTAAAGCAGTATTCGGTGACGTTGTCACGCGTTTCCGAACGCGGGACCATTAATGCCTGGTTTTTTGAACTCAGATTAACCGAAAACTGAGCTGAAAGCTCAGCAACCAACAGTCCAGCGTTAAAAACGCAGGACAGCAGGCAGTCATTCATTTCAAATTAAAAATCAACTGATTATTTATCAATTCAGAAACAAAGAAAGCTTATCATTAAAAAATCTATAATTGTTCTCACTTATCCGATTAGAATTTGTCCAATATGTTGTCCTATCGTAAATTCGTCATAGATCATAATTGATTTTTAGCGGAGTAACCAAACCGATTATTCTAGCACTAACAACCAGAAATAAACCGGAATGGTAATTTTTAGAAAAAAGAGGTTGGCATACGACCTGCCAACCTCTTTTCATCTCCTATACACCCCTTCATACCTAGCTTGAAAAAGCTTCTTAAGCAAAGCGCCTGTCATGGCAGAAAAACCTCCAATCAAAAAGCCCAATAAGGCCGTGGAAAACCAGAGAAGATTATCATTTTTTAAGCCCATCAGATCAGCCATATGAACCGGTAAATCGGAATTGCTACTGATAAGGACTTTAATCACCATAAAGAACCATACCAAGCCAAAAGAAAGTCCTGCAGACAAAAAGGAACTGCCTGCCCCTGCACCCGTGAAATAGCAAATAAGCACTACAATTAACATCAATACCCAAAAAGGGACATAAGGGCCAATAAACAAAACTGTTAAAGCGGTCAAAATAAATATAATCAGAAACTTTTGCATGGTCTATTGGGTGAATTTGGTCCTAAACAAAACCTCAGCCGGTTCTTCCTGCTTTCTCAAATCAAAATTAACATAATCACCATTGGCCCAGATTTTAATAAAATTATCATAAAACCGACTACCAGGATTACCGGATTGTCCGCCGGGATAAATGCCAAAAGCGGTAATCTCATCGCCCATCTCCACGACATAGCGCCAACTAGCACCATGTCTTTCTCCTGTGGCATTTAAAATACCACTATAGCCGCCTGTGTATATATTTCTTCTACTGAAAGACTCAAAGTTTGGAACCAAGTGCATGATTCTTGTTCCTTTGAAAGCTGCCCATTCATAACTTCCCTTTTCTTCCTGCCAGGCAGTAATTTCCTGCACCATTTCCTGAAAACTCAAGCGGGCCAAATCCGCTGCTGTTTCAATCTGATCTGTTTCCGGAAGATCAAACAATGGGTTCTCCGGTTCATTGTTCAATAGCTTTACGGTCTGGTATTTATTGGGCAAAACAATGGAAAGGCTGTCATTTTCCCATTTTGCCCAAATCTTGCGGTACAAGTGTTTCCACCAGGTCTGAAATAAGGCAGGTTCTTTCTGGTTGGGAAAAGTATTGAAATTCCATTGTCCCAATTCCTCCAAAAAAGCCTCTCCCTTTTCCCCAAATTCATCTATGCCTCCACTTTGATCGAGTAAGTGTAGCATTACAGGCAATGCTTCTGCTGCATGGAGATGATACTGGTCAAATTGAAGCTTTTTCATGTCCTCAACCGTTATATTTTCGGATTCACGCAATACATTATTCAACCTTCTGTTCCGGTAATGTTCAAAGCTGTCATCAAACATAAAGTAAGGATAGGAAGAGTCGGTGGAATGCTGATTGGCAGATGATACAAAACCCCTCTCCGGATTCAAAGTGGCAGGATTCTGATCAAAAGGAATAAAGCCCTGCCATTCAAAAGCCGGATTATTCCCGTCCATTAGGTATTTCCCCTGCCCTTCCCACTTTAATGGAAATCTCCCCTGAACTTTCATCGCAATGTCTCCTGATCTGGAGGCAAAAACGAAATTCTGCGCCGGGGAGGTAAAGTGGTCTAAAGCTTCCAAATAATCTTGATGGTTTTTGCCCTTATTAAGTAAGAGAAAAGTTTTCTGCTCATTGGATTCAAGGTGTGCGGTCCATTTCAAAGCAAAATTCACATCCTGTCTGTCTCCTCTAAATGATCTGTCAAAAACGACGGGGCCATGATGGGTATAAACTACAGTATCTATAAATGACGCCTGACCTTTCACTTTGATTTCCTCTATTCGTAAGGTGCTTTGAATCCACCTATCGTTGTAAAGGTATTCCGTTCTATCTTCATTTTTGAACTGAACGGAATACCAATCCCTGGTATCTCTGGTGGCATTGGTTACTCCCCATGCAATATTTTCATTGAACCCGGAAATGATTCCCAAGGCACCGGGAAGTGTTGCCCCTTTAACCGTAAACTCAGGTGTTGAAAGCTGCATGGCATACCACAAGGAAGGGAGATTAAGACTAAGATGGGGATCATTCGCCAAAATTGCTGCACCATTTTTGGTTTTGGCAGGTGCTACTGCCCAGTTATTTGAACCCACACCTGGCTCAGGTTGGGGTAGATTATTGATTAAAATAT
>NZ_AMGM01000056.1 GCF_000298295.1 Cecembia lonarensis LW9 | reverse complement strand
GCCCCTTTTTTAGTGAATAATTTTTGAAAATTACTCTTCAATGGTCATCGAGAAGGTGATATCCCAGTCCACATCACCATCTTGTGCAGAGGAAGTCGGCGTTTTTACTCCAGGCTGATGGGCCAACCATACCCGGAAGGTTCCATTTTGCAATGGTCCACTGGTAGTCCATCGGGTTCTTAAACCAAGGGGAAGGTTATTTTCATCAAAATCTAGGTAATTGATGGCCCCATTTCTATCCTGAATGTTACCGGTTCCAGTTGGGCTGGAAAAGGCATTATTGGTAAACTCAAAGAATACCTGATGCTCATCTGCTTCATCCAGGATTTCTTCTTGAACATCTTCCACTGGCGTTACCAGTCTGTTCAGCATTTCAAAAGTCAATGTATAAGTTGTATTTGCTTTCAGTGTAAAGGGCTGAACAGTAAAACTAGAATTCACGGCCAATCCTCCTGTTGGGTCTTCAGCAAGTGCGCGGACCACGGTTCCATCTTCAGCAGTGAAGATCAGTTCTATATCGGTAAAGATTTCAACTTCATTTTCTTCCTCAGGAGCTTCTGCTTCCTGGCAGGAAAATCCAATTGTAAGGATGAGCATTAGCATCAATAGCTGGGATAGTTTGTTTTGTTTTTTCATAATAGATTAGAATTTATAGTGAACGTTTAATATGATATTTCTTCCTAAGTCGTCTGCAAAAAACCGCATGGCATTGAGGTAGTCTCTATATCGGGTATTGAGCCCATTATGCACCTGAAGACTAAGCCCCATTTTCCCTCTTTCAGCCCTGGCAAATCCATTCAAGAGAAAGTATCCCGGAGGAGGAGCCATGAAGTCAAATATTTCCGAATCCAAATTGATTGTGACATTGCCTTCAATCAGGTCCCTTATTGCAATTTCTCTAGGGGCTTGAAATTGTCTGAAAGTGTACATGGGTTGCAGGGCTACTTCCACGCGATCAAATGGACCAATATTTCTTTTGCTGTATTTCAATTCATAATTGAGGTTGATGGGAGGTTGGTTGATCAAAGGCTCATTTCTTTCCACATTTTGGGACCAAATGAAACTTCCGCCCATGCGGCTTTCCCAGTTGGTATTGTGGCTCCATTCATAGGTCAGATCCACCCCTGTAAAAAAGGCATTGGCTTGGTCAAAAATGTAAGTGGGCATGGGCCCTCTAAGGGTGCCTACTACCCCTATTGGTCTCCAAAAGATAAAATTGGCAATGTAATTGGCATAAAAAGAGGTGCTGAACCTGCTTCTTTGGCCAATTATTTCCAATTCATTGACCCATTTATAGCTTTGCTCCGCTTCTACTTTACTTTCTGACAGTGGAATTACCCTGTCATTCCTTAAGTTTCCTTCGGTATCCTCTTCGTAGCGTAACAAACCAAATAGTTGTCTCGCCTCATGTTGCCCAAAGCTATACAGTTCTGCCATGTTGGGTGGTCTCCAACCAGTACCTAAATTGCTTCTGAATGTGGTACGCTCCGTCAATTGGTTGACGTAACCAATGGCTGCTGAAAAGTTGGAGAAAGTGAACAGATCCGAAAAGGGGACCTGAGTCCTTTCTCTTCCGGCGACTGAGTTGCGTTCGTAGTCATAACGAACCCCGAATTCCCACTCTGATCGCTGGTAACTGAGCGTTTCTACCCAGAAAGCGGAGGCTCTGAAGCTTTCATAATTTGGAATGAACGGTGTGACACTTGTTCCAGGGTTATTTCCATTGGATTGCAGGAGCACTTGGCCCCCAATTACGCCTCTAATTCTGTCTGATAATTGGTGTGTCCAATCTGCCTGTATGTCGTGGGTATTGAGATTCAGATCAATGATCGGTAAATCAGCATTTCTTCTTACATCATATTCTTCACGGGCATTAGATTGGAAGGCGTAGCGGAAACTGAAATAATTCTCTTCTGATGGGTTCCAATCCAATTTGATAGAAGCTAGGTGGTGCGTAACAAATTGGTTGGGTTCATTGATGTCATAAGAAAAATCCCGGATGATTACCGGCCTCTCAGCTTCAAAATTTCTGATCAATGCAGCACCACTGCTACCAATCGAAGCTCGGAGTATACCCAGGTTTTGGCGCATAAAGCTATAATTTCCCCGCAAAACCAAATTGTCCCTGATCCTGTATTTAGCACCTGAATAAAAGCTGTACTCTCTCGCTCCGGTATTAGTTAACATGTAATCCGGGCTATGCCTATCTCCTACAATGTTCACGTTGCCTCCCACATTCCAGCTTAAACGCTCATAACCTTCGGCTAAATTGAAGCCTGCATTAAACCCTCTGCCGTTTGTCTGAAAACCCGAATTAACGGAACCGTTCAACCGTGTTTGAAGTGGTAGACTATGTGATTCTGTGATCACAGCCCCACCCAAAGCATCCGGCCCATACCTTACAGCCGCAGCCCCTTTTACGACTGAGATGGATTCTGCGGCCTGAATATCTATTTCTGGCGCATGGTCAGAACCCCAGTTTTGGAATCCGTGTTTGAACCCATTGTTGAGGATAAGAATTCTGTTGCCGTATAATCCATGTATAATGGGCAGTTGAATATTGGAACCAAAGGAAGCAAAAGAAACACCTTGTATGCCACTTAGTAGGGTTCCCAGCGAGGCGGTAGTATTTCTGCTGATCTCTTCCCGGCCAATATTACTGATAGATAGACTCCGCGTACCCTCATCCCGGATTTTATCCCCCTGAATTTCAACTGCCGAAAGACTGGTTTCGTCAGGTTCCAGGTAGATGCGGTTTTGCTTACCCGGTTCGAGTAGTGTAGTCAGTGCTTTGTATCCCAGATAGCTTATGTTAGCCTTTACCTTTTCGGTTTTAGCAAGATTAAAGCGAAAGCTACCATCACCTTGTGAGGCCTGACGGTTTACTGGATCCGTCTCAATCTGAATGATCGCACCGATCAAGGGTATTTTGCTTTGGGCATCATAGACTGTTCCTTCCAGGGAGGTATTCATCTCCTGTGCCTGTAAAGGGCTTACCAGTAGGAACAGACCAAAAACGCCTAAATACAGGTATTTAGTCATGTTTTGGTGTATTTAATAAAGTCTTGGGAAATGCACGAATACTGCTGACTACCTTTTTATGGCGTCAGACAGATTTAAGCGCAATAGAATTTGATGATTAGCTTAAAACCGGAGGACCTCGTAGAAACTCAGCTCCTAAAAATAGGCTTTCAAAAAGGGGATTCGTATAAACTTCTTCAGCAACATTCGGAATGGAAACTATATTTTCCGGGATATTTACTTCTGGATAAACTACCTGGAAAACGGGATTGGATATCAAATCCCAAAAAATCAGCTCCTCTTCACTGTGCTGATGATCTTCCTCTCCTTGTTGGACAGGGTGGGCATGGCTGATGACTTGCCCATTTGCATCAACGTGATAATGCCTGTTGCTCAGGCCATTCCAAAGCACCATACACCACACCAAAAACGGTGTGAGTGCCAATAATCTGCTATCTCGGATTTTAGTTATCACATCTCAAAACAAGCAAAATAAAATTATTAATGCAACATGGTTGCTTATAAATGTAGCCGATATATGATTTATACTTTAATTCTGCCATTAAGTTTCGTACAGTAAAGAAATTTTTTAATTATTGGATACCCGCGTTTTGCGTGACTTAAGGCACCATCTATTTCGGTTTCAAAGCCGAATTTTGTTTTAGTAATTCACCAAAATCATGATGCGTTCAAGTTTATTCCTTTTCTTGTTGGTATGGAGTTTATTTTCCTGTCAGCCAAAGCCAGTGGATCAACATTTGGAACAGATTCCCAAAGAAAATCTACTGGAAGTACTCTTAGAAGGTAATTTACGTTTTGCCGAAGATCATCCTATTCACCCAGACCAAACTTTAGAGCGGTTGAGAGACCTTAACCAAGGTCAGCACCCTGTAGCTGCAATCATCAGTTGTTCGGACTCCCGTGTTCCCCCCGAATTGGTTTTTGATCAAGGTTTGGGAGATCTTTTTGTGATCCGAAATGCAGGAAATATTGTGAGTGATTATGAAATCGGCAGTGTGGAATATGCAGTGGAGGTATTGGGTGTTCCTTTGGTTATCGTCATGGGGCACACCAACTGCGGAGCTATTCATGCTTTTGCGGATTACGACCATGATCATTCTCATGTTTACCCAGAATATATCCAAAAAATCATTGACTATATCAATGCTGAGGAAGAAGAAAAAGCAATTCCACGAAACATTCCCAATTTCCTGGAAAAAGCAATTGAAGCCAATATTCTTCACGGTGTCCATGAGTTAAAGAAAAATATTCCTCATGCAGATTCTTTAATCGCCCATAATCAACTTAGAATTGTTGGAGCATTGTATGATATGGAAACCGGGAAGGTACGACTGGTTAAAGACGAATAAAATGTGGGAACTTTGAAAATATAATTATTCATTCAATTCGAAATTTTTAAAATCCTATTGCTTAAATTGATGGTAATAATAAATTTTTTCCAACCAAGCGCAGTAGACAATGTTTACCAAGGAAGATTTACTCAGTATCAACTCCAGGAAAGAGCTCTTGGAGTTGGCCAAAAAGAAAAAAATCAAACTCAAAAAAGCCATCAATAGGGCGAAATATGAAGATGAGTTAAGGCTTTTGCAAATAGAACTCGCCCACCTTCAAAATCATATCGAAAAGCATCAATTGAGGGTGGCCATTCTATTTGAAGGAAGGGATGCGGCTGGTAAAGGAGGCTCTATCAAGCGCTTTGTAGAGCATCTCAACCCCCATACTTCCGGAGTGGTAGCCCTGACCAAACCAACAGTGGTAGAGAAGGGGCAATGGTATTTTCAGCGGTACATTGAGGTACTTCCTAATCGAGGAGAAATCAAATTTTTTGACAGAAGCTGGTACAACAGGGCGGTAGTTGAACCGGTGATGGGTTTTTGCACACCGGTACAGTATAAAACCTTCATGGCACAAGTACCAAATTTTGAGCACATGCTCTATGAAGATGGTATCCACATCATCAAATTCTGGTTTGACATTACCAAAGATGAGCAAAAGCTCCGTTTTGATGGCAGAAAAAACAATCCGCTTAAAGAATGGAAATTCAGCCCTGTAGACCAGAAATCTCAAGAATTGTGGGAAGAGAATACCAAGTATAAAGAAAAGATGTTTACCAATACCCACACGGCTTTTTGTCCGTGGATTATCGTGGAAACCAATGATAAATTTACTGCGAGACTGGAAAGTCTGCGCCATGTACTGTCCCAGTTTGAATATGAAGGGAAGGGGAAATCAGGTGCCAATTTACATACTGACCCCAATGTGGTGTACAGGTATTTTAGAAAATCGAAAAACTTAGAACTATAAGATGGAACTTACTCAGGAAGACGTTAAAATATTGAATTCCAATATTGGCCTAAAGCACCTTTTGTCAAAAAAGAAAATAGACTTGAAAAAGGTATTGGAAGAGACAAAGTTCGAATTGGCTTTAAGGGAAATTCAGGCGGAGTTGGTGAAAATGCAATTGTGGATAATTGCCAATAACAAGAAACTGATGGTCCTTTTCCACGGTGGGGATTCATCTGAGAAAAGTGGGATCATCAGGAAAATTTTGGCGCATAATAATCCAAGGCACTACCGTGTGGAGGTGAACCTTCCCCATCTTTCCAAGGAAATGAATGGGGAATGGTACTTCAAAAAGTTTGTGGAAAAACTCCCCCAAGAAGGTGAAATGGTGTTTTGGGATAGGAGTTGGTACAATAGGGCCACCATTGAACCTGTTCATGGCTTATGTACCAAAGCCGAATACGATCAATTTATGGGACAGGTCAATGAATTTGAGTCCATGCTGACAGAAGCTGGGATTACTTTGGTCAAGTTTTATTTCAACATCAGTAAAAAGGAGCAGGCCAGGCGTTTGAAAGAAGTCAAATCAAGCCCATTGACCAAATGGAAGCTTACGCCTTTGGATGAATTGTCAGAGGAGCTATGGGAAGAGTATGAAAAATACAAAGAAGCCATGATGGTCAAAACTAATACTTCCCATGCGCCATGGATAGAAATCAAAAAGGAAAAAAGAGAGGAGGAATTAATTACAGCTGCCAGGCATCTATTAAGCTTAATGCCTTATCATTAGTTTATTTCTTCCGATATCTTGTAAAAATCATTATGCTCAGTGGGGTAATTGCTCCCACAATGGCAAAGAAAAACTTAAGCCGTACCATATTTTCAAACATGTAAATATTTTCTGCATAGCCTTGGTTGATCCAATAAGTTAGCCGGACATTTTCCACAATATCAAATACCCAGGCCAATAGCTGCATGACTGCCAATGTGGATAAAATCACTTTCATTCCCTGATACCTGCCGATTTGCCCTAGGATTTTTTCTCTTTCTACGACCATTTTCCTTGCCCAAATGCAAAGGATAAACAATGCAGGAAATAAAGTGGACATGAAAAAATAATCCATCCAAAGTTGTTCCAAAACAAAGGTTTTTTTGTCTTCCTGACTCCAGGATTGGATCAATGCGTTTAAGTTATCCACAGAACCTGGCAGTTCAAATTCCATGATATCAAAGCTGTATCCTGTGGATTGTTCAAATTGGTATTCATGGACCCTCATCCATGAAAGGGATAAAATGGCCAACAGGAGGAAAGCGAAAAAGGCATATTTCATTTTCTCAATTTAACTTTTAAAAAACCGTTCTGCAATTTTTAATGGTCTGAAAATAAATCGCTTTTTGATGCGGTGTGAAGATCTCCTTTTTAGGATGTCATTAAGGAATTCCAATACTTTTTCAGTATAAGGTCCTTTATTGATCATGATACATTCTGCCATTCCCGCATGAGCAGCATCGGTAATTTCTGAGCGTGTAGCCAATCCAAATTTGTGAAGACTTTCCAAAACCTGCGTGGCCCAAATGACGGGTAGATGAGCTGCTTCACAAATCCACAGAATTTCTTCCTGAATTTCACTCAACCTTTCAAAGCCTATTTCCACAGCTAAATCACCTCTCGCAATCATTATTCCGGCAGCAGGTTCTTTCAGCGCTTCCAGCAAAAGTTCGGGAAGTTTATCTACTGCTTCCTTGGTCTCGATCTTTAAAATAATATGTGGATAAGTAGGACTGATATTAAGTAAGGCTTTTCTTAATTCGGCAATATCCTGGGCAGTTCTCACAAAAGAGTAGCCGATTAAATCTGCATGTTGACAAATGAAGGAAAGACAAGATTTGTCATACACGGTCAGGGAGGGGACATTTAATCTGCTATCTGGAAAATTGATTCCCTTGCTGTTTTTAATAAAGTTTTTCTTGGTGGATACTCTTTCTACCCTCAGCGCTACTTTGTGCTCCTCTAGGTTTTCTACTACACAGCGAATCATCCCATCATCTATGTATACTCTTTCTCCGGAAAGTAGACTGTTAATAACTCCTTTTTCTCCTGGGCTGATCCAAATGCCTTTTTTATCCACATGCTTTTGGGCTTCAGTCATCCAAATCAAATCTCCTTCCTGAATTTTTGTTTTTCCTTTCTCGCTTCCCTTGCCAAGCAGTTTTGTCCTGATTTTAGGTCCTGCCAAGTCCATGTAAATCTTGCAATCCAATCCAGTTTCCTGACAGGCTTTTCGGATTTGATGGATCATTTCTTTCCAAACTTCCGGATTGTCGTGGGCGCAGTTGATCCTGGCTACATCCATTCCTTTTTGAAGTAAACTTTTTACTTTTTCCAAATCTGAGGAAAACTCCGAATCAAATGTAACCATGAGGTGGGGTATGCCTTTCTCAGGTTTTTTTCCAAATAGTTTGTTACTTCTTGAAATGAGCTTATCCCGACCGGATGAATGGGTACATGGATCGAGTTGATTTTCATGATAAACATGCCCAAGCCATTTTCTAATGTTTTGGATTTGTCTCAAAATATGACTTTCTGAACTTGCCAGCGAGGAAAGCCCTTTCTCATGGAGTTTATCCTGAAGATCTCTGATATCCTTATTTCTCAAAGTAAGGTACCGGATAAGGTTTTGAGCAGATTCCTTTTGTTCCTTTTCCAAAAACTGCCAGCTATGGCTTTTCAAGGTCAGGCTGTCTTCCATGTCTTTTTCAAGAAGCTGTAATTGTTCATGGATATAATCGAGTTTGTGCGACATGTAAGAGCAAATAGTCTTGTGTTTAGCATGAATTGACAGTATTTCTCGCAAAGACGCTAAGTGATTTTCGCTAGCTTATGTTGCGCCAATCTGTCTTTGCGAGAAATTAAACTACATCAAATTAGAAATTATGAAATACCAGTTAATGATTAACAAGGTACTAGATATCCCAATGTCGGAGAAAAAAATAATGTTAAGTTTTTGTGTAAAAGCTAATTTCCTTTTCAAAGTGCTTAAAAATAAATAAACAGCTATCTTGTTTCATAAGAATACAAAATAGCTGTTTTTGCTAAGCCTATCAAAGGTTTTCAAGATGGCTTTAGAAAATATGGCCAAATCCAAAGAAGAACTGACCACCTTCTCTACTTTGGGCATAGTCCAGTCTAAGAATCGTGGACTGGTTCCAAGCAATACGTCCTCCTACTCCTGGTGCCCCCCTGAAATTGTTAAGTTGTACATCACTCAGCCCTTCCCACACCGTTCCAAAATCATAAAATGGGGTGATACCTAAGGCAAAATGCTGATTAAAGGCGTTGAAATCATGCAGCCTTGCCCGCATTTCTAAGTTGACAAGTCCAACTGTCGGTGCTAAGAACCTAGCTTCTCTGTAACCCCTTAGGGATCTTCCCCCACCCAATACCAGAATTCCTCCAGCTTCTGCCTGTGAAGATAAATCCCACATCTCGATGAAGTTGATCTTGGGACCAAAGATGTGACCAAAGGCAGCCAAACCGGCAAATGTCAATCTGTTCCTGTCATTTTTCCAGCGGTGAAAGGTGTGGATAAACTGCCCCTGAACCATGAATTTGTTAAAGTTAAACTCAGAACCTATCCAAGGTGCGGAATATTCATGGGAATATTGAAGGAAAACCCCCTTACTTGGATCGGGCTCCAAATCTCTGGTGTCATAAATTAAGGCACCTGCCAGCATGCTGGTAAACTGAAACCTGTCATCAAACCCTGCCAGGTTAAACCTTTCCCAAGTCCCGTCATTTTTCTGAATATTGGCAAGCGTAGGTCGCTGTATGGCTTCCACTGCTGTGCCATCTGCCAAAAAAGCTTCTTCTGCAATCCTGCCCGTATAGTCCTCGAAGGCGGTAAAGAGCATCTCATATCCAAACATGATCCTCAGTTTACCCCCCATTTCTACCCGCTCACCCAAAAGGTTGAATAATTTTTCCTTCTGAATAAACTGATTGAAGTGGGTATCGGTCTGTAACCTCCCCCCATTTCCGGGAACAGCAATTTTCAAATTGTCTTCATAGGCATTGACCCTGTTAAACTGTCTGATTGGACCATCAGCTCCTTCAGATTTATCGGCAAACTGAAGTCTGTTGAGAGATTCTCGGCCTATTCCCCAATACTGGGCATTAGGATCTTCCCACAATACGGCATCCACCCGCAATCTCCATTTAGAACCGAAGACATAAGGTACGTCTAGGTTGACTGCCGCTTTGATCCTTCCGTTCTCAAACACGAAGAACTCTGTATTTACACTATATCTATAAGGGGTGTAGTAAAAAAAGGGATCTTCTTCAGTTTTGTTTTGGAATAAAAATACATTTCCACCTATCCCAAATCCACGGATGGGATCAAATTCAAACCGGGGCAAACCCGTAACGAAAAAGCCTTCTTTTTTATTTAAAATATCCTCTTTTGAAAGCTGCTTGTCTTTGGAAATTTCAAAAGGCAACGTTAAGGTATCTAAGATACTTAGCCTATGGGCGTTTTTATGGTCTTCAAATCTTGAACTCGTAGGCAAATTCTGGGCAAAAACTTGAAAGCTTAGAATCAAGAAAATTATTGAAAGTAATGAATGTCTCATCTTTTTTGGCAAAAGTAGGGAAAACATTGCGTTATTTTATAGTTCTTAACAAAAGGATAATCTAGTTTAAGGGATAAAATACGCTGAGTTCCAAATAAAAGTTTGGTTTTTCTCATCTTATGTTAAAAAATTTTAAAACATATATTTTCGGAGATGATTCGCATGGTCAAAAAAAATACCTCCATCCGTAAAAGTGTAGCCTTTGCAGATGGAGGTGTGATAAATTACTGGAAAATTATTTTTAGAAAATATGTCCAAATCCAAAAAAGAACTGTGAACCCTCTGCCCCACTAGCAAAGTCTAGACGGACAATAGTAGATTGATTCCAGGCAATCCGACCACCTATTCCTGGGGCTCCTCTCCAACCTTCTACTCCTATTCTGCTTAGATTATCCCATCCTCTTCCCATGTCATAGAATGGTGTTAAACCCAAGGCAAAGTGCTGATTTAACGCACTAAAATCATATAGCCTGAAACGGGCCTCCAGATTGATCAAACCAATAGCGGGAGCAACAAACCTTGATTCACGGAAAGCCCTAAGAGACCTGTCTCCACCAAGAACGTTGATCCCTCCGGCCTCTGCCTGAGAAGAAAGGTCAAACATCTCCAGCCAGTTGATATTGCTTCCCCATACTTGACCAAAGGATGCCATTCCTGCTAAGGTAAGTCTGCTTTTTCCACCTCTCCATCTCGCTACTGTATTGAAATATTGGCCTTGAACCATGAACTTGTTGAAACTAAAGTCTGAACCTAACCATCTGGCTGAATACTCATGGGAATATTCCAAAAATACCCCCTTGGATGGATCCGGCTCTAAATCTCTTGTATCCCAAATCAGAGCAGCAGCAAGCATGGAAGTAAAAAACCAGTCATTGTTGCCAATAGCATTTACCCCACTAATGTTAAACCTATCCCATGTGCTGCCTTCAGTACTTCCATCACCCGTTCTCGCGATAGCATCTTTATTGATTAGTGTTTGCTCATTGATGGCCTCCACCTCTTGACCATTGAAAAATGCCTCTTCTGCAATTCTTCCCGTCCAGTCATTTGTTCTAGTGAACAAAGCTTCATACCCAAACATCAATCGCAGCTTACCCCCATACCATACACGCTCAGGAAGAATATTGAAAAGCATTTCTTCTATTTCAATTTCATTGTAGTGGGTATTGGTAACAAAGCCACCATTACGAGTTTGGGCTTGCGCCAAATTATCCAGATAGTCATCTATGGTAGCAAAAGATGGAGCAGGTTGTCCGGTTCGTGCTTGATCAAACTGCTGTAGCGACCTTAAACTTTGCTCTCCAATCCCGAAATATTGAAAGTTAGGATCAAATTCGTAAAGCGCATCCATTCTCAGTCTCCAAGGAGTTCCAAATAGATAAGGAACATCTAAGTTAAGTCCACCTTGAAACCTTCCGTTGGTAAAAGCTTTAAAATCTGTTGAGATCCTGTAGCGATAGGGAGTATAATAAAAAAATGGATCACTGGAGGTCCTATTCTGATAGAAGAATGCTCTCCCTCCGATTCCTAACCCCCTAATTGGATCAACCTCAATATCCGGGAAGCCTGTGACGAAAAAACCTTCCTTTTTAGTCAAAACATCGTCTTCAGTCAGCCTCTTGATAGGATCAATATTTAAAGGGGTCGTTAAGGTATCCATAATCTGAAGACGATACATGTTTCTTTCCCTTAGATCTTTGATCTTGGCCGGTGATTGGCCGATCACTTCATCCTGTGCATTAGCGAAAATAAAGCACACTAAAGCAAGCGTAGTTAGTAGTAGTTTTTTCATGATTACTAAAGTTTGATTGTTTTTAAAGCCCTAATAATGTTACAGTTACAGTAAAGTATATCAATAAGCCGGTAATGTCCACCACTGTGGTAATCGCCGGGGAGGCTGCCACCGCAGGGTCTCCTCCAAAACGCTTGACCAAGAGGGGTAATCCTGCTCCAATACAGGTCGCAGAGACCACTTGAAGGGAAAGCGCCAAAGAGATGACAAAAGCCAGTTGGTTTAGTGTATATTCTGAAGGTATGCTGGTTTCCCAACTCAAAAACAACACCTTCAGGAAAGCCAAAACACCTAAACAAACGGCCAGCATGCTGGATATTTTAAATTCTTTGAATACGATTTTGAACCATTGTTTGGGGCTAATTTGACCTAATGCCAAAGCCCTAACGATCACCGTTGCCGCCTGAGAACCGGAATTTCCACCGGTATCAGCCACCATGGGCATATAAAGCGCCAGAATGATGAGTGCTTCTAAAGTAGATTCAAACCTATGAATGATCATACCGGATATGATACCAACCGCTGCCAGGGAAACGATCCATACTACCCTTTTCCTGAAATGCTGCATGCTGCTGGTTTGCATGTAATCATGCTCAGCACTTTCGGTCATGATTCCCATGAATTTTTCCATGTCCTCTGTATGCTCGGCCCTGATGACTTCTATGGCATCATCCTGGGTGACTATTCCTACCAATTGCCCAGCATTGTTTAATACAGGAATGGCCAAAAGGTCATAGTCTTCAATTTTTTTGGCCACAATTTCCCGATCCTCATCCACATGGGTAGAAACAAACTGCTCATGAAGAATGTCACTGATCAATTGATTGGGAGAAGCCATTATCAAGTCTTTCAAAGAAATAAAGCCTACCATTTTCATCCTGTTATCCACAACATAGATGTAGTAGATCATTTTTTTGGAAGGGGAATCTCTCCTGACTTTTGCCATAGCCGATTCTACAGACATGGTTGCCATTACTGTGGCGAAATCGGTACTCATGATACCCCCTGCAGTTTCAGGAGGATATGCACTCAAGCGAACCACATCTTCACGGGCTTCTTTGCTCAAATACGGCAGGATGGCTGCCTGTTCTTCCTGACTCATGTGCTGGAAAAGATCACAACGGTCATCCGAAGCCATGTTTTCGAAGAGTGGAGCAAATCGGCTTTTACTGATCTTTTGGAAGAAAGCAAGCTGTCTTCTGATGTCAAAGTGGGAAAGGATTTTGGATTGGCTTTCAGCGTCAAAAAACTCCAAAGCCTCCAAGATGGTGCCTTCTTCCAATGGATCAAGCACTTCCGCCACTTCCACGAGGGTCATTTTTTGCAGTGCCGGCATTAATTCCCTAATTTTCTGCTTCTCCGATAAGATGATCCAGTTTTCTACGCCCCCTTTCATTGCTCGTTCTGTTGTCCTGCGATTTCCCAACTCACTTCCATTACACCATACTCCAAGGTCAGTTTGCCAGCAAGATTTTCCATGATGCTGTCTCTGTTACCATTGGATACCACTTTTGCCTCTACATAAGCATGCTTGGGATTCCCATTGTCCTTGCTTTTTAAGGATTGAAGCCTTAGACTGGAATCAGACTTAATGGTTTCCAAAAGCATTACCCTTAAGTGATTTTCCACTTTATCCAAACATTTGATTTGAAAAAGGTAGAAAAATGTACCATTTGCTTCTTCAGCCGGCGAGGCAGGTATGCTGCTGATTTTTCTTCCCAAAGGCCTTAAGCCTAAATGGGCAAACATCACAGCTCCCGCTGTAATCACTGATTCCCCATATAGCCCAACGCCGGCCAAGGAACCTACAGCGGCAGAACACCAGATGGTAGCGGCAGTATTTAGTCCTTGGACATTAAAGCCATCTTTCATAATGACCCCAGCACCCAAAAAACCAATTCCGGTAACGATCTGTCCCGCTACCCTTGAAGGGTCTCCGGTAACTCCAGTCAATGATTCTGATAATAAAATAAATGCGGCTGCGCCTAATGAAACCAGCGTATTGGTCCGTAATCCGGCACTTCTCTGTCTCCATTGCCTTTCAAAGCCGATGGCCGCGCCAAGAAGTAGGGCTACGCTAAGTCTGAGTACAAATTCGAATAGTGTCATGATGACCTCCTTTCACGTTTAAGTGGATATGATTTTCCGCACTCCTAAACCCGGAGGCAAAAAATCAGGAATGTTTAGATTGATCTAGGGGAATTGGTTCCATAGCTTTTCTATTGAAATCTTTTACAAAAATAGGTGAATTTGCCCGAAGGCCTTTTTAGAGCCCTCTTAGAAAAGTATTAGAAAACCATTAGAAAAATCAAGAAAGGGGAAGCAGGACTTGAAAAGCTGTGCCCTGTTCAGGTGGAGATTGTACATGTATTTCACCGAGATGAAGGTCCACAATCTTTTTTACCAAGGTCAAACCAATGCCTGAACCTTTCGCAAAGTTCCTGTTTTGACCTCTATAAAAAGGAGTAAAAATTTTGTCCAATTCACTTTTAGATATTCCAATCCCTTTGTCCTTAAAAACTACTTTAGCAAAGCGCCCTTCAGTACTGATGGAAACAGTGCACTTGTGGTCTTGTGAAAATTTACAGGCATTACTCATAAGATTGGAAAATGCAATGGCAAGCAAGTAAGCGTTGGCATTGACTAGTACTTCCTCTTCATCTGAATGGTCAGCAAAATCTAATTCAATCTTGTATTCAGGGTTGTTTTTTTGGACTTCCATACTTGAATCCAATAGCACCTCATCCACCCGGATTTGTTTAAAATTGACCTCAGAACGGTCATAATTGGCTTTGGCAAAATCCAGAAGTGTATTTAAAAGCTTCGCCATCCTTTGTCCGTCCGACAAAATATTTTCAATGGTTTCCTGATATTCTTCTATTGTTCTATCCCTCTGTAAAGCCCATTCAAGTTCGGTAATCATGGCTGTTAAAGGAGTACGGAGTTCATGCGAGACATAGGAGACAAACTGCTTCTGGGAATCAAATGATTTCTCCAAGCGCTCCAGAAGTTGATTAAAAGTCTGTGCCAATTGCTTCAATTCATCTTGTTCATCTCCTTCTTTTAAGCGCAAATGAAGGTTGGAAGCAGATATCATTTCTGCTTCCACAATCATTTCCGTTACTGGCTTGAGAATTCTCTTCGAAAAATACCTGCCCAAAATAATTATAAACAGGATGCCGAAAGCCAAAGAAATGATGATGGTATCCCTGATGTTTTCCAGTTTACTATAACCATAAGCATCATAGGAAGCAGCCGTAACAAAAAAAGGTTTCCCCTCATGTTCATAGACAAAACCAAGAACTTGCCAGCCCTCCTGAAGAAAACGGATGGATAGATTTTCCCTGATTTCCTGAAACATTTCAGGACTTTCCTTGACAAAATCTATCTCAACTGCATCATGGTAGACCAATTGCTCCTGCTCATCATAAATGGCCACCTCTACTTCATACAGGATTTCCCTATTTTCCCTGTATATGGTCTGAAGGGTTTGAGCATCCAGGTCTGTATCCAACAACAGGTTGAGTTTAGTGATGGCTTCTTTTTCCAGAATGGTGTAAAACTCATTGAGCCTGTTATTATATGCAGAAAAATAAACAAAGCCCATAAATAGCACCAATACCGTAATCGTAAGCAAGGTAAACCAAAGAGTGATGCGTTTTTGGAGACTCATGCTTTTTGAAGGATAAAACCCATACCCGTACGGGTATGGATAAGGTTAGAGGAAAATGGCTTGTCCACTTTTTTCCTAAGGTAATTGATATACACATCAATAAAGTTTGTCCCGGTGTCAAAATCCAGATCCCAAACTTTTTTGGCAATTTCTTCTCTGGAAAGTACGCGCTCCGGATGCTTTACCAAAAAGGTCAATAGGTTATATTCCTTTGGTGTGAGCTGTAATTCTACCCCCTGCCGATAAGCTTTTTTCTGAAAGGTATCAATTGAAAGGTCTGCATATTCAATAATGGCTGAATCAGGTTTTTTGGATTCCGATTTTGCTCTTTTTAATAAAGTCTTAATCCTGGCATGTAATTCTCTGAAGTCAAATGGCTTGACTAGATAATCATCTGCCCCGGCATCAAAACCTTCTAATTTATCATCAGTGGTTCCTAAAGCGGTTAACATGATAATTGGAACTTTACTGCCTTTTTTTCTGATGGCTTTGCAAATGTCCAGGCCATTCATTTTTGGTAGGATCAAATCGGTTATGATCAGGTCAAAATGTTCATTGTCAAAAAGCTTAAGGGCCATCTCCCCATCATAGACCGGCAACACTTCGAACCCATTTTCTTCCAGGCCTTTTTTGATCAATTTGGATAGGCGTTCATCATCTTCAATCAAAAGAATATTATGTTCTTTAGCTGACATGGTAGCATCTTTTTCAAGTGAGTTGGTAGATAATGTTTTGATGTTCCGGCCATTTCTCCAAGAGCTCCTCAGCCGTAAACAATTTGAAATCCTGGAAGTCAAAGCCTGGAGCTACCACACAGGAAACCAAGCTGTAACTGTCTTCTTGGTCTACCGTGGATCCAAAAATCACTCCTGATTTGACCAATTGGTAAGGTAGGTGACCCTCCCGGTCTGAAGGGCCAACCAACAATTGTTCATAACCTTTATCAGAAAGCACATGCACGGTAAGTGGGCTTCCTTCATGATAAAACCACATTTCATCACTTTTGATCTGGTGGAATTTGGAGAAATTGGCTGAGGTAAGCAGGAAATAGATACTGGTCATCAAGCTCCGGCTTCCATGGTCAGTCACCACCTGCCAGTCCGACCGATAGGTCTCCGCATAGAAGCCCCCTTCTGGATGGGCCTTCAGTTGAAGTTGATCGATCAATTCTTGGACCCGCTTTTTCATTACCTGTAAATTTCCAAGATTTTATCTACAATCCGCTCAGCCGTTTTTCCATCCCACATGGGAATGCCCTGGTATTTTTTCCACTGATTATTCATCAGTTTTTCCAAATAAGGAGGTAGTTTTTTAGGGTCTGTACCCACTAATTCATTTGTGCCCAATTCAATTGTTTCAGGTCTTTCTGTATTATCCCTCAAGGTAATGCAGGGTACATTCATGACCGAAGCTTCCTCGGTAATCCCACCAGAGTCCGTAATGACCCCTTTGGCATTTTTCACCAAATAGTTGAACTCCAAATAAGATAAGGGATCCGTCATGTGGAGGTTAGGGTCGTTGATGCCCAGGTTTTGTAAATTTTTGGCGGTTCTGGGGTGTACTGGAAAAATAACAGGTAGTCCTTTGGTCCCTTTCATGATGGCATCAATCATTTCCTTGAGTTTTTCCTCCTGATCTACATTGGCAGGTCTGTGCATGGTCATCACAAAGTATGATTGTGGCTGCAATTGCTCAAATAATTCCCCTTCCGGTTTTTTAAAACGAGGCATATTGGCCATCAAAGTGTCAATCATGGTATTCCCCACAAAGTGTATGCTGGACTCAGGGAATCCCAGTTTTCTCAGGTTATTATTGGCAATTTCTGAGGTGGTAAAGAAATGGTCCGTAATACTGTCTGTGACCATTCTGTTGATTTCCTCGGGCATGCTCAAATCTCCTGAACGTATACCCCCTTCTACGTGCGCTACATCAACAACCAATTTTTTTGCGGTGATAGAACATGCCAATGTGGAGGTCACATCTCCGACAACGATTACAAGATCAGGTCTGTGGGCCAGGAGTTCTTTTTCGAAAGCCACCATAATGGCTGCCGTCTGTTCGGCCTGGGTTCCTCCTCCTCCTCCAAGGTTGGCATCGGGTTCCGGTATATTCAACTGTTCAAAAAAGTCTCCGGACATCTTTTTGTCGTAGTGCTGTCCGGTATGTACCAATCGGAAAGAAAGGGCTGAACCTTCTTTGATTTTTGCCTGAATTGCGTGGATCATAGGAGCAATTTTCATAAAATTAGGTCTTGCTCCAGCCACCAAAGTAACTTTGATCATGGATGTAAAATATTAAATTTAATGCAAGTTAAACATTCGCCTTTCCTCCGCCAATCAAATCCAGACTTAAATGAGGCCAAATTCTTGTTGTTTCAAGTCTAATGATTTCTTTTATTTGTAATCTTTAGGTAGTTTTGACGATTGATCAACATAGTACCAACCATTTCTAAAAGCATGTTTTTCAAGGTAACCACCCGTTTTTTATTCTTTTCCCTCAGTTTTCTGATTGCCTTTTCCCATTTTTCCTGTCAGGATAGGCTGGAAAGCCAACAGGTCATCTATTCCAATAATTTTGGGCAATTGGATCTCAGAAATTTTGAAAATGGAAGATTGTTTATATTCCTAGGAGATACCTTGCTGGGCTTTTATAACAATGAGGAAGTATCAGTCACCATTCCCGATTTACCGGGACATAATGTTCTTAAAGTCGAAATTGAACTCTGGGTCCATGACAGTTGGGATGGCAATCCGGACGATGGGGTCAATGGGCCGGATTTTTGGTATATGAAAATTGATGAAGAAGAAGTTTTCAGGACAACCTTTTCCAATACCCCTTGTATGCCTACTTTTTGTTTGCGGCAATCTTATCCACAAGATTATTTCAGGCAGAACAACCCCAAAGCAGGAGCCATTCAGACCAATCTTCCTGGCCTATGCCTTTTTGGGGCATTTCAAAATTATACCACACGATACAGGGTCAGTAGGATGATTCCACATAATACAGGTAGTGTAAAAATTACTTTGGGCGATGAATTGTTACAGACCAATAGTCCAAATCCGCTTTGTGATGAAAGTTGGTCAGTGGGAAAAATAGAAGTCACTACAATGGTGGTTATTTAGGGGGGATAAGATGATGGATAAAGGATACATTAAGTCATTTATTTTGGTACTGTGTTTATCAGTACTGCCAATCTCCTTTTTGCTGGGTCAAACGGTACCGCTGAATACTCCCGTTTTGGAAGATTACATGCGTAGGATGCAGCTTTTGGGACGGTTGGATGATAAGGCTTCCTTTGCCATTAGACCTTTACACCCCGCCTATGCTTTTGACAGGGAAAATGGACTGGATTTGGATAGTACATTTACAGATATCAACCGGTCTAAGGTCCACCATTATTTTGATCAGAAAAGGGAGGGTCTGATTATGGCCATGCCAGTTACTGTACGCACTCAGTTTAACTCTGACTATGCTTTTGGATTAAACAACGGGGCAATGATTCCCAACAGTGGTTTTCAACATCTGATCAGTGCAGGTTTATTTTTTAAAGAGGGTAAATTCAGTATTCAGTTACAACCGGAATTCCTCTTAGCCCAAAACCGGGATTATATGGGTTTTCCTATTGAACATCAATCCACGATTCTGTTTTACTATGAGTACATGAACCGGATTGATATGCCGGAGCGATTTGGGACTGGTCCTTATAATCGATTATTGCCTGGGCAGTCGAGCATTCGCTTTAATCCAGGAAATTTTTCTTTTGGTATATCCACAGAAAATCTTTGGTGGGGCCCTTCCAGAAGAAATTCACTCATCCTAAGTAATAATGCACCGGGGTTCCTACATTTTACGGCCAACACACTGAAACCTATAAAAACAGCAGTAGGCCATTTTGAAGGACAGTTTATCTCAGGCCTGCTTCAGCCTTCTGGTTTTTTACCTCCCCATCCAGATTATAGCATTCAGGGCAACCCAGTTATGATTCCTAAAAGGGAAAATGGAGAACGCAATTTAT
This sequence comes from Cecembia lonarensis LW9, assembly GCF_000298295.1. GTDB lineage: Bacteria > Bacteroidota > Bacteroidia > Cytophagales > Cyclobacteriaceae > Cecembia > Cecembia lonarensis. Next base: position 8,715 of record NZ_AMGM01000056.1, on the reverse strand, counting down.
CCGGTATCATTATCAGCTATCAGCCCAAGTGGGTACCTGGTTTATTTTTGGGCTATTCGGCCACCAACAATATTTATATTGAAGATCAGGAACGGCTAGGTGATTATGTTCCTTTTTTTAATGGACAGAAAGGAAGAAATAATGTACGTAACACCATAAGGGATAGGAGGCAACAGTTCAGTTCAGGATTCTTTCGCTGGATAAGTACAGAAGGGCATTTTGAGTTTTATGGAGAGTATGGTACAAATGGAAATAGCAGGAGGCTAGCAGATTTTATAATTACCCCAGAAAGAAACCGTGGTTTTACTTTCGGTTTTTCCAATTTAATGCCCCTAAAAAAGGAAAAACAATTTCTACAGATCAGTGCAGAAATGAGCCAAACAGGACAGACCATAAGGGAGAGTATCAGAAATCTTGACACTTGGTACATTCATAACCATGTGAGGCACGGATACACCCATAATGGACAAGTGCTAGGAATGGGGTATGGACCTGCTGCCAATGTCAACTGGATTGAAATTGGCTGGGTGAAGGAGTTTAGCCGTATCGCTTTCCATTTTGAAAGGATCGTGTACAATAATGATTTTTACTATTTTAGGTATGAAGCTTCTAAGGATTGGAGAAATAAATATGTAGATCTAGTACCTTCTTTGGTGGCAGACTGGAGATTTGGAAACCTACTTTTTCATGGTAATTTTCAATACGTTAATACTTTGAATTACAAGTGGTTTTTAGAAAATCAGCCCGACCAGTATTTCGTGCCAGGGTTGGATAAAAATAACATTGTGGCTACTGTAGGTCTGAGTTATATTTTTAGGTAATTAATTTTTCTTTTTCATCATAAACTTTAATGCCCCTTGCTCAAAAGACATTTCCTCTGTTTCGGGAAAGAATTCTAGGGAAAGATTGGCCATTTTAAACACAAACCTATTACCTTCCTCATACTCCAAAGGAAATTCAGGTTGGCCGGTAGCCTGCGCCATCAAACTCATATGTTCTCTTCTGATGGTGATTTCCAGTGGGAATCCAGATGCTGCGTAAGTACCCGCCATTTTATCCAATTCCTCTTCTGTTAAAGAGATATCTTTGAACACTGGAAGCTCAAACTCTTTTCCAAAAAAAGCACTTAAAACGGCGATAGATATCTGATTGGGATCAAAGCTAACCCCATTTAATGTAAGGCAATAGGCCAAATCTCTTTCAGGGAAATAGCTAAGGTTGGACCTGAATCCGTCAATTCCTCCGTCATGCCCAAAAGCGAAATCTTCATAGAAAGGTATTTTGAAGATTCCTCTGCCATAATTGTTTTTGATTTCCGTCATAGAAGAAAGGCTTTCTTCAGAAATTATTTTTCCTTGCATCAAGGAACGGATAAAGTGGCTTAAATCCTCAGGTGTAGAGACAATAGCACCTGCTCCTAATGGAATAGACATATCGGTAAAGGGCTCTTGGATCCATTTTCCCGGATATTTGTAAGAGTTTACCTCACCATTTTCAGGTGAAAAGTCTTCACCCACGTAGGTATTCTCCAACCCTAAGGGCTTGGTGATGATTTGAGCAAGAAGCTTGCTGTAGGGTTTTTGATAAATATCCTCCAAAACCCAAGTCAACAAGACATAATTGGAATTACTGTATTCTGCTTTACTTCCTGGTTCAAAAACCCTTCTCCCCTTTAAAATTATGCTATACAGATCTTCCCTATTTTTTGTTTCTGTATTCCAGGAAAAGTAATCAGGTTGAGATGTCAAGCTAAAAATACCACTTCTGTGATTCAGTAAATCGCTTATGGTAATCTCATCTGCTTTCTCTAATTCCGGGAAAAATTTGTCAATACTCTGACCAAGATCAATCTTTCCTTCTTCAATAGCTTTGAAAATCAAGGTTGAAGTAAAGGTTTTGGAGATTGACCCTGTCCTAAACTTGCTTGCTGAATTTATGGCTTGCTTCTGCTCTCTATTCGCATAACCAAAATTTCTACTATATACCACCTCACCATTTTGCATTAATACCACGGATCCCATAGCCCTATCTTCCGCTTCTAATAGATCAAAGTATTGCTCCAATTTTGTTTGATCCCAATCTTGGGAAAATATGTGCTGGTAAGTAAACAGCGAAAAAACCAAGAAGAGTGTAATTTTTTTCATGATAAATGAGATTTGTCAATATAAATATAAAAAACTTCCCCCGTGTTAGAGGGAAGTTTATCCTGACTTATTCGTTTTGTTTAATCCAACCTGTCTCTTTCTTCTGAGCTTCCACTTCTGCTGGATACCCTGAAGCTTTCTCCTCTGGCAAACTTATAACGGAGTGTAAAGCGTACACCCTGTGTACTTCGGTATTGTCTGAATTGTGTGTCAATATTGTCAAATTGAACATCTGCCCGAATAACTTGACTGGCAAATAAATCTGTTCCATTGACTGTCAATGTCATTTTATCCTTCAACATACTTTTGGTGATACCGGCATCAATCCAGCCAAAACCTTTTATGGTTGCTTGGCCATATTGTGCCGGACCCATGTACATACCCATTAATTCGGCTTTAAAACCTCCAGGTAAACTCAAGCTATGCTGGGAACGGATCATAAAAGAAGTCTGAGATACATCCAACAGCGCATCGCCTATCATAGATTTCCATTTGGAATTGGTCAGCTGAAGCATATTGCTCGTATTCCACCAAGGTCTGATCTCCACAGGGATCATGGCCCTTAGATTGAATACATGAGATCTATCCAAGTTGGCTGTAAAGGTAGTGGTGGTTCGGCTTTCTTCATCCTGCGTAAAGATTTGTTGGAAAACATCCGTGGTCATGGAGTATCCTACAGTAAACTGGTAGGCATTTTTCAGGACATGGTTCATTTCGAAATTATGCGCATATTGAGGCCTTAGGTTAGGATTGCCTTCTTCTGTGGTCAATGGATCAATATAGAAAATAAATGGGTTCAGTAAGCGGTAATTAGGTCTGCTTATCCTTCTGTTGGCATTGTAAATGATCTGATAATCCTTGCTTACCTTTTGCTGGATGTAAAGGCTAGGGAATAAATCAATATACCGTTGTTTGTTTACCTGATCCAAGGTTACAGAGGTACCGGTGATGTCCGAATATTCTGTCCTTAAGCCGGCTTGAAAGCTCACTTTTTCAGAAAACCTGCTTTTATATGAGGTATAGGCCGCCAATACATTTTCTTCATAAATAAACCTGTTGCTGTTGGGGTCTGGCTGGAAAGGCTCTTCCTCCACGGCTTTGCTCAGATCCAGGTTATTATCAGAATTGACCCAACTTCCTTTTAGGCCTGCCTCCAAGACCCGGCCTTTTCCAAGCGGCTTGATAAAATCGACCTTAGCGGTGAAAATGGTATAATCCATATCGTTTAGGGTGAGGATAAAGTCTCGTGCTGATAGGGCTTCACTTTGATTGATCCAATTGTTGTTTGACAACAAGGAACTGGAAGAAGAAACCATTTTGGTAAAATCAACATCTGAGGTAAGTTTGGTTCCTAAGGAATCCAAGATTCCTACATAATGGAAGTTACCAAAAAGCCTTTTATTATGGGATTCGGTGTCGTTCTTGGACCTAAGGAAAAACAAGTCATCTGTGTATGGGTTGTTGATTTCTGTTAAAGATTTTCCCAAATCTTCCCCATTGTATTGAGATGCCTGAACATTGAAACCTAGACTGTGGTTTTTGTTGATTTCATAGTCTGAGGCACCATTGAAGAATAAGCTTCTGTTATACATGCCAATGTCAGAGCGCTGCTGGAAATTGGATATTCCCTGCTCCAATTGAAAATTCCTTTCTATTTCCAGTTCATTAAGGAAATTGAATTCATTGTAATTCAGGCTTGCCTGATTGGTCCACTTTCCTTTTTTAACATTGACAGAAACTCCGGCATTAGGGCCATATATGCCATTGTACATTCCGCCCAGATGGGCATTGCCGAAAATGCCGTCGATGTTGTTCTTTTTGAGCACAATGTTGATCACTCCTGCACCACCTTCTGCATCAAACCTGGAGCTGGGATTGTTGATGATTTCAATGCTTTTGATATTGTCTGCTGGCATAGAGCGTAGGAAGCTCGCCAAATCAGCAGCACTCATGTAGGTTTGACGGTCATTGATCATGACCAAAACACCTGATCTCCCATTAAGTATGATGTTGTTGTTTTCGTCTACATATACGCCGGGTGAGCGGGCGATGATATCCAAGGCAGTATTTCCTTCTGCCATGACCGTACCTTCTATGTTGACGGTGGTTTTATCCGCTTCAACGATGATCTCAGGTCGGATTGCCCTTACTGTCACTTCCGACAAGTTATTGGATTCCTCTTTTATCTTGATGGTACCAAAATCTTTGTTGGATCCAGGTTTGATTTCGAAGGGCTCCGATCGAAAAGTTTCAAAACCAATGGAGGAAACCATCAATCTGACTTCTCCTGTCAGCGCACTTTCAATTAAAAACGTGCCATCTTCGGAGCTCACAGCACCGGTCAATAAAGTGCCCGATTTAGCGTCTAACAGTGCTACATTGGCAAAAGGAAGGAATTCCCCGTTTTCATCGGCTACCCGACCTGATATATGGGTAAACTCCTTAGCAGCGAGATTGCTTATGCCAAGAAAGAAGCTCAAAAGTACAAGACATAACTGGGTTGAGATTTTCATAATAGCTGGTTTTTGTTTTTGGTACAAATACTATTGATAATCCAATGCCAGAAGGAAAAAAAACACTTAAAATGCTGAAAAACAATTAATTAGAAATCGGGGTAAAAGTTTTTGTGTTCCGAAACCGAACAGTATTACCGTCCGATTGAGGAACAAAAAAACGCCTCAGAAAAACTCCTGAGGCGTTAACCAATCAATTAAAAACACTTAAATTTTATTTTGCAGCAGCAAATCTTTTGCTGACTTCGTCCCAGTTGACCACGCTCCAAAAAGCAGAAACATAATCCGGTCTTCTGTTTTGATAGTTAAGGTAGTATGCATGCTCCCATACATCCAGACCCAAAATTGGTGTTCCTGGGCAATCTGCGATGTCCATCAGTGGATTATCCTGATTGGCAGTGGAGCAAACACAAAGTTCTTTTTTCTCGTCTACGCAAAGCCAAGCCCATCCAGATCCAAATCTGGTTGCCGCTGCTTTGTTGAATTCCTCTTTGAAGGCATCAAAAGACCCAAATTTTGCATCAATGGCAGCAGCCAAATCACCTGTAGGTGCACCACCACCATTGGGAGACATCACTGTCCAAAATAGGCTGTGGTTGTAGTGACCACCACCATTATTTCTTACCGCATTGTTAGAGCCTGCAACTTTCATCAACTCCTCTAAACTTTTGTTTTCCAGGTCAGTTCCGGCAATGGCATTGTTCAGGTTTGTAACATAACCATTGTGGTGCTTGCCATGATGGATTTCCATGGTGCGCGCGTCAATATGTGGTTCTAGCGCATTAAAATCATAAGGTAATTTTGGTAGTTCAAAAGCCATTTTTTAAAAGGGTTTATGGTGAAACATAAAATTAAATATTCATCAGGTTACATCATAGCAACCAAATTGATTTAGAATTGGTTCTAAAAAGCTAAAAAAGGATTCAATTTCTTAGCTTTTTAAAAAAGGCATTCAATAACTCTTTTGATTCTTGGGCCATAAGCCCCTTATACACCTTCGTTTTAGGGTGTAAAATACTTGATGATAAGAGAGAAAAGCCCCTTTTTGGGTCAGGTGCGGCATAATGCAGTTCTCCCAACTGAGACCAGAAGGAAGCTCCTGCACACATCACACATGGCTCTAGGGTTACATATAATTTGCATTCCGGTAAATATTTTGCCCCTAAGGCGTTGGATCCTGCTGTGATGGCCAGAATCTCGGCATGCGCAGTTACATCTCTTAGTTTTTCTGTCTGATTATAAGCTCGGGCAATGACTTTGTTTCTGCACACCAGAACCGCTCCTACGGGTATTTCATCTTCTTCAAAAGCAATTTTGGCCTGCTTAAAAGCCTCATTCATAAAGTATGCATCAGAATACAATTCCATTTTACAAATTAAGTATTATGCATGAAAAAACGCAGGCTTTTTGAAAAACCTGCGCTTGAACTCCTACTAGGATACATAATTAACGGAACAAGTCCATAATTTCATTTCTAACACCTTCATTGATAATCAAGGCTAGAATTAGTGAAACCAAAAGTCCGATTGCTGCCTTTGTGATATCTTTTCTGGCTAAAGAATAAGCCCTGAAGATCCTTGCCTTTCTCTTGCTCAACTTTTTCGATTTGGCCAGTGCTATGGCCAACTCCCTACCACCCAGCAGTCCGATAAATACCCAAGTCGTACTCATAGGGACATTGCTAAGCATTTTAAAATAGAACAGGATGATGGCATATACAAAATCGACCAATGTAGCTGCCCGCACATCAGTAACTTTGGTTTTTTCATTGACGATACCCTGAATTCTATCTCCTTTGAGGTAAAACAGAAAGCCTAAACCCAAGAAGATAAACCCAGTGTAGCCGATAAATTCCCAAGTATTCAATTGTCTTGGCAAAAACACGGCAATGTTGGCAGCATCTTGCATGATCCATACCGCCCAAAGGGTACCTGAGGTTATCCATTGAAGCACATACCAATAAGATTTTGCTTGCCCCTTAAGGAAATTCTTGACGAACCTTTCAATCAGGAACCATACGATAATGGCAATGAAAAAAGCCAAAAGGTAGCCTAAAAAGCTTTTCTTCATCACATCTAAAATGGTACCCGCCTTATAGGTAAAAACATTCAGTAAAAGAAATGTGGTCGATACCGGCATTCTTAACCTTGTCATAACCAATAAGACTATGGGGGCGGCCAATTGTAAAAATACAAAATCCTGAGGTGCCTTATCAAGACCCGGTACCTGAAGTCTTTGGTAACTGACATCCCCATTGTAAGTGAACCAACTGAATGTGACTGTTCCTACGAATATCAATCCCATGAAAAGCCACAACCAATACCACTTCCTTTGATGATTGGAGGCGATGAATGTCCCTATAGTCTGAATGCTGTCATTGGCAATGGCAGAATAAGCTGCCAAAGCAAACCCGAACCACATCGCAAAATACGTGTAGGGTGTGATCATTCCCGCAATGGAAATCAATATACAGATGACAAGGAGAAAAGTCTTTTCTTTCTTTGTAAAGTCAAAAAGTGTGTAGGCTACCTTAGATAAGGCATCCTGATTAATGTTTTGGTCTTTGAGTTTGGCCATAAAGTTGGTCTATATCGATTCTAAACCCCTGCAAAGTTAAAGAAGATTATTTGGCTTGTATGTTAACAAATTGTTAAGCCATTGATTATTTTTTTAAAATATGATCTTACAAGTAATTATCTATCGAAATCTAGCATATTGATTGGGTTAAAATTAGATAAATCAGCACAAAAGACTAAAAATTTTCATTGGAAATTGACTTTGTGCCATTGGTTATCATCAATGTTAACAAAATCTTCATATCAAAGCCACTGTTATTACTTTCCTGTACCTTTATTTTGTAAATTGAAAAGATGAAGCCTGACCCCATTAGGGGTTTTTCTATAAATGAGCAAAAGTATTAAGCCCCGTACTTATTCCAATAAGGTAATTCCAATACTTATTACACTTTTTGGGCTCTTATTTTTTATGTTTTCGATTGACTTGTTGACAGTCAGTATGACACAGATCAACAATGATTTTGCCTCCCAGCTTTTTGTTGCTACAAATAATCCTTTTGTGGGTCTGTTTATTGGTTTGTTGATGACTGCACTGATTCAGAGTAGCTCCACGGTTACGGCCATGGTGGTGGCAGTTGTTGCTTCCGGTTCTTTAACCCTAGGTCAGGCTGTTCCTGTGGTGATGGGAGCCAATATAGGCACTACCATCACCAGCACCTTGGTTGCTTTTTCATTTATTATGAAAAAGAATGTGTTTAAAAAAGCATTGGCAGCTGGGGTGCTTCATGATGTTTTCAATATACTTACGGTATTGGTGCTTTTTCCTTTAGAAGTCTATTTTGGTTTCTTAAGTGAATCAGCCTCATACCTTACTGCCACTTTTTTTGATTTGGGAGATGATTTTGACGGAAGCTATGCATACAACGTGCTGTTCACCAGGCCACTTACACTTTGGTTGGTGAATTTATTGCAACAGCCTGTTATTGCGCTGATTTTAGCGGTGGTATTGGTTTTTGTCTCTATTAAATTCCTGTCTCAGGCGGTGATGCGGGCATTTATGTCAGATAACCTGAATAAAATCAATAAGCACATCTTTCAAAAACCATTTCTTTCCTTTGCATATGGTGCTTTTTTCACCGCTGCCGTTCAATCCAGTACTGTGACTACTTCTATCATGGTACCTGCTGTGGCCAATAGAAAAGTATCCTTGGTAAAGGCATTCCCTTTCATCATCGGGGCCAATATTGGCACTACTATTACAGCTTCTATCGCCGCAATCTACAAGACCGATGCTGCCATAAGTTTGGCTATCGTACATGTCATGTTCAATTTGTTTGGGGCCCTCCTATTTATGCCTTCAGCATCCATCAGAAATATTCCAGTAAAGATTGCAACCTTCTTGGGTAATGAGTCCATCCGTACCCGTTTTGTGGGTTTTGCCTATATCCTGCTCACCTTTTTTGTCATTCCTTTTTTGCTTATTTATTTCAATAAAGACGGTGATATCCACGAAATGAGCCAGGCACACAAACAGCCTAAAAC
>NZ_AMGM01000055.1 GCF_000298295.1 Cecembia lonarensis LW9 | reverse complement strand
AAAGCAGCGGATTTTTTCAAAATGGCGAAAGCTCGGATAATCTCGATCGGCATGCGGTTACGCGGTCCGCCTATCTTAAAGTTGTTTATGGATCTTTGGGTCTGTGCTCCCCAATATTTTTCTGCGGGAACCTCTACCGGCCCCATGGTATCTTTCTCTATTCTAATGCTCATGATATGAAATTATTAGACAATTTTTTGCTGCGCTAAAATACGACCTGAAGGTCATAATCCATAGTTATTTTAGTATTATTCAAACTCACTATGGCCTTCATTGACTCATTTTTTACCTAAATTCTTATCCTTCAACCAATATTTTTCCGTATGGTTTTATGGGTCTAAAGTATTTTGGAATGATGATCAATATCAGCTTTACTACTATCCAAAAAGATTGAACTACAGGGGTTAATTTTGTAAATTAGGAACCCATCGAAATAACAGAATGCTCATAGTTAATATCTATTGGATTTATAAATCAATTTATGTTACCTTAAGCGTTTAAAAGCATAAAATCTAACTTAACAATAAACTAAAATTAAATTATGGCAGAAAAAGATGTAAACCCACATGGATCCAATGGTAATGGTATGAACGGAGGCGATATCAGTAAGTGCCCTTTTCACAATGGTGAAATGAAGTTTGTAGCGGGTGGTGGCACCAGTAACCGAGATTGGTGGCCCAATCAACTGAATCTGGGAATTTTAAGACAGCATTCACGCCTGTCCAATCCTATGGATCCCGATTTTGATTATGCCAAGGAATTCCAGTCTTTGGATCTGAAAGAAGTTAAAGCGGATATTGAAAAGGTATTGACTACCTCACAGGAATGGTGGCCAGCAGATTTTGGACATTATGGCCCATTTATGATCCGTATGGCCTGGCACAGTGCAGGTACCTATAGGGTCCATGATGGCAGAGGTGGAGGAGCGACTGGTACGCAGCGTTTTGCACCGCTTAATAGCTGGCCTGACAATACCAACCTAGATAAGGCAAGACTTTTATTATGGCCAGTTAAACAGAAATATGGTAAGAAGCTTTCTTGGGCGGATTTGATGCTCTTGACAGGCAATGTGGCATTGGAATCAATGGGACTTGAGACTTATGGATTTGCTGGTGGCCGTGAGGACGTTTGGGAGCCTGAGGAGGATATTTACTGGGGAGCGGAAACAGAATGGTTAGGTGATAAGCGCTATACAGGAGACAGGGAATTGGAAAATCCGCTTGGAGCAGTTCAAATGGGTTTAATTTATGTGAACCCTGAAGGGCCTAACGGTAAACCTGACCCTGTGGCAGCAGCGCGAGACATACGCGAGACATTCGGAAGGATGGCGATGAACGATTATGAAACAGTGGCTTTGATTGCAGGAGGACATACATTCGGTAAAACCCACGGTGCTGCACCTGATTCAAAATATTTGGAAAGAGAGCCTGCAGCTGCTTCTATTGAGCAGATGAGCATGGGTTGGAAAAATAACTTTGGTAAAGGCCATTCTGAGGATACCATTACTTCCGGTTTGGAAGGCGCTTGGACTTCTACGCCTACCAAATGGGGACACGATTATTTCAAGTTTCTGTTTGAGAATGAGTGGGAGCTGACCAAAAGTCCAGGGGGTGCCAACCAGTGGGTAGCCAGTAACGCTGAAGCCATCGTCCCTGATGCCCATATTCCAGGTAAGTTCCACAAGCCTTTCATGTTGACCACTGACCTTGCCTTGAGATTTGATCCGGAATACGAGAAGATCTCCAGGCATTTCTATGAAAATCCAGAGGAATTTGCCGATGCTTTTGCCAAAGCTTGGTTCAAATTATTGCATAGGGACATGGGACCAAAATCCAGGTATTTAGGTCCTGAAGTGCCGGCAGATGATTTGATCTGGCAAGATCCAATTCCTGCAGTAAACCATGAATTGGCCAACGAAAAAGACATTGAAGGATTGAAAGCCAATATCCTGGCTTCCGGATTGACTGTTTCAGAACTGGTATATACCGCATGGTCTTCTGCTTCTACTTTTAGAAATTCTGATAAGCGCGGTGGGGCCAATGGTGGACGTGTCCGTCTTGAGCCTCAAATTAACTGGGAAGTCAATCAGCCAGAACAGTTGAAGAAAGTATTGGGTACTCTGGAAAGTATTCAGGGAGAATTCAATAGCACTGCTGGCGGCAATAAAAAAGTTTCACTAGCTGATTTGATTGTACTGGGAGGATGTGCTGCCATTGAGAAAGCGGCCAAGGATGCAGGAATGGATGTAAAAGTTCCATTTACACCAGGCAGGATGGATGCTTCCTTAGAGCAAACAGAGGTAGAATCTTTTGCTTACTTGGAGCCTGTTGCTGACGGATTCCGTAATTATTTGAGGGCTGATTGTCCTTTGAAGGGAGAGGAAATGTTGGTGGATAAAGCACAATTGATGACCCTTACTGCACCTGAAATGACGGCTTTAATAGGTGGAATGCGTGTATTGGGCGCCAATTTCAAAGGTTCCAAGCATGGTGTCCTGACAGATAAGCCCGGGGTTTTGACCAATGATTTCTTCGTGAACTTATTGGATTTGGGAACCACCTGGAAAGCTACTTCCGATGCGCAGAATGTGTTTATGGGAAGCGATAGAAATAGCGGAGAACCAAAATGGACCGCCACCAGGGCAGACTTGGTATTTGGATCCAATAGTGAATTGAGGGCCATTGCTGAAGTTTATGGTTGTTCTGACGGCAAAGAGAAATTTGTCAAAGACTTTGTGGCCGCTTGGGACAAAGTGATGAATTTGGACCGTTTTGATTTGGCTTGATAAAAGCTGAAAAAAGGTAAAAAGGGTAGGGTCGTTTGGTCCTGCCTTTTTTTACCTTGTATACCCTATACCGAACTGATGGGGCAATAAAAATGGCTGAATTCGAAGTTGAATCCAGCCACTTAAGAAATAATACCTTGGATGACAGCGTGATCAAAAGGGAAATCCAGGAATTATTTAATCAGGTTTACCTTGCAGTACCCTGATTGATGGTTTGCCCGAAGAACACAGCATTCAGAAACAGTTTATTCGTGCCAAACCAAAATGCCCTGAAGTTAGGATTATCCGCCATTCCAATGATTCTGCCCCTCCCCACAGCTGCAATCTGAACAGTACCTGTTTCTTTAATTTTCTCCAAATTGCTTGGATGAAGGTAACCACTGGCCAAAGGATTGGAGGTATATACCATGGGGTTGGCATAAGGGTTTTCAGCTGGCAGCAAGAATTGGTTGCCGCTTCTAAAACTGAAAATATCGCCATTTTCAAAACCATAACCGATTGGGTGAGTGATATCCAATTTTGCATTGAAAATCGCGCCTCCGGTTACTTTCGCTCCGGTGGCATTTTGAAAATCCGCATAAGCCCTTTGTATTTGTTCGTCTTTTTCAGGTTCATTTTTAAACTTAAACTCTGCTACTTCCTGCTGTGCAAGCCAATTCATGGCAGCTCCTCTGGCGATCAGGGTATTGTCAGCACTGATCCAAGCTTTGATTTTTTCCGCCCCAGCCTTACCTAAGGCACTGTAATTGCCATTGGGCATATAAATGACATTATACCGGCTAAGATCCACAGCATTTAACCTGTCCATTGGAAGCAAGGTGGCAGGCATTCCCATCCTTTGATCAAACAAGTGCCAAGCTTCTCCTGCCTCTGCACTGCTTACCCCACCCTCAACAAGAATGGCTATTTCCGGCTTTTTAAGTACATCAATTTTTGGTGACCCAAGGTTAATACCTTTAGTGTAACCGGTACTTACCGCATGGATATCCAAACCGGAAGTTTTGGCTGTCTCTTGAAGGTCAGCAAAAAACTTGTCGTCTTCCACTTTACTTAAGCCTTTATCAACGATGATGCTTCCGCGTTTCATTTTTGTACCCTCGGGCAAGGTAATTTCATCATGTGCCACTCTAACAAGGTATCCTTTATCCATGAGGGTATAAGCTGCTTTAGGCGCATAATATTCAGACCATTCGAAGATGTAGCTATAGGCTCCTGGTTCACCAATTACTTGTCCTTCTCTAAGCGAAAGACTTTTTTCCACCGGTTCAACGGAAGCCAGATTAAGAATTCTGCTACTCAGGTTCATGTAATCCAAATTGAAAGCCATAGGCATGGTCCAGGCAGAAACATCGTAGAAAAGGCTGTCCTGGAAGCTTGTTCTGGTCTCAAACATGGATTTGATCAGCCTGTACTGCGGTTGATTGAGTGGAACGATGTAGGCTTTTTCTTTTTTGAATTCTACCCCATTGACGGTAATGTCTTCTTTTAGGCTGAAAAGGTCAATGTCATGTTGGAGAATGATGTCTGCCAGATGAAAAGTCCTTCCAGCATCTGATTTGGAACCGAAGATAAATGCTTTGTTGGAATCTGCGTCGTATTCATTTTTTACTTCTCGGTAAAAATCCCGCATGAAAGTGTTCAATTCTACACGCATTTCTTTTGCTGCTTCAAATGAAGAAAGCGTGGTCACAAATTGATTGCGGATGGTAAAGGCAAAGGTCAAAGGCCCATATATACTTTCCTGCAGATGTCCTCTTGAAGAAGCTTGTTCAAAGAGAATCCCTATAGAACCCTGAACGTCCGGGTAAGTAGACCCTTTTCCGTAGTAGAAATCATCAAAACTTTCTTGGGAATAGTAAAGAGAACCTATTTTATCCAAATGCTTGGCGTGGAACTGTCCAATCTTTTCGGTTAATTCAAAGTTCTTTTTTGGAGTTAAAGGGTGATTTCTCGCGGGAATACCCGGCTGGAAGAAAAAGGTGCTGTTGGTTCCCATTTCATGATGGTCCAAGTGGATATTGGGCAGCCATTCCTGAAATTTGGCTACTCGGTTACGGGACTCTGGATGCTGTGCAGGCAACCAGTCCCTGTTCAAATCAAACCAATAGTGGTTCGTTCTGCCTCTTGGCCAAGCCTCGTTGAGTTCCCTGTTATTCGGATCCCCATTCAGGACGTAACTCTTGTGGGAATTGACCCAGGACGCAAACCTGTTCACGCCATCTGGATTCAATGCCGGATCCAAAACAATAATGATGTTTTCCAATGCTGCGTCGATTTCATTGGCAGCTGCAAAATGGTAGGCGGACAAGAGGGCAGCATTGACTGCCGAAGCTTCGTTACCATGCACAGCATAACCTGCCCACATGACCAGCGGCATGTTTTGTACATCTGGACTAGCTGACGGGTCACGTAGTTTTTTTCTTTCAGCTTTTATCTGATCCAATTTTCCAAGATTGTTGGGAGAGGTAATGGTCAGCACTACCTGAGGCCTTAATTCATAAGACCTACCAATGATTTCAATACTCACCCGCTCAGAAGCAGCGGCCACGGCCTGCATGTACATCACCACTTGATCGTGGCTGGCATGCCAATCCCCAACTTCAAAACCCAAAACTGATTTTGGGGTGGGTACATTTGGATTATAAGTAAATCCCTCTGGAAGGTAATATTCAAGGGTATTTTGTGCCTGAAGGGAGAATAGTGAACAGGCTAAAATCAGGGTAAAAACAATTCGCATGGTCTTCATCATCATACTAAGTTTTCAATTAATGTCCAATGTTGTCATTATTTGGTAAAATAATCCTTATTTTCGTTTGAAAGGCAATAATTCTTGATGGTATGGATTTTATAATTAATTCTGCATACGCAATTTTTTTTCTTCTGTTGGGTATTGGTTATGCCATACTTTGGCTTTGGGCATTGGTCGATCTGTTGAAGTCCGAGTTTAAAGACAGCAATATGAAACTGGTATGGGCGATTGTCCTAATTTTTGCTAACCCTATAGGACCTTTTGCCTACTTTATTATTTCAAGGGAACAAAAAGCCAATCATAGGAAATATTTTGACAAATAATGATTTAACTGAAAAGGTATGTTTGGATTAGGGATTGTTGGTCTGGCCATATACGCCTATACCATTTATGACGTGATTACGAGTAAGTTTGGTGGACCAAATGACAGGATTGTATGGATTTTGGTGGTATTGTTCTTGCCTCTTCTGGGTACCATTTTGTGGTTCGTATTCGGGAAAAAATCTACCCTTTAATAACCTTAAAGGACATTTCCCCCAGGATTGCAAAGTTATCCACAATATAACTTCAAGTGAAAAGGAATCTGCGTTAATCCAAACTCATCACGCCTTGCGGGAAAAGTTCAGTGGTTAAATTTAAATCAATCTGTATTGTAAATCTTTTCCAGAGCCTCTTCCAAACTAGGATAGCGGAATTCAAATCCGGCATCTTTGATTTTTTTGGCGGAGACCTTATTGCCTCCCAATACCATCTGAGCCATTTCTCCTAATACCAGCTTGAGCGCAAAGCCAGGCACGCCCATACCCATATACAATTTCCCCACCTTTTTGGCTGCTTTTTGCGTGAGCTCCTCATTGGTAGCAGGTTTGGGTCCTACTGCATTATAGATACCACTTACTTCATTGTTTTCCAAGGCAAAAAAGAACATCCTGGCCAGGTCATCAATGGCAATCCAGCTCATCCATTGTTTACCATTGCCAAGGGGAGCGGCTACAGGCGGCTTGAGCATCTCTACCAAAGCCCCACCCTTATTGTCCAATACGATCCCGATCCTCAAGAGGACCGTACGGACTCCCAATTCCGCAATTTTTTTAACCTGATCTTCCCAGGCAATGACTACCTGTGCCAAAAAATCTGTTCCTGCCGCTCCATTTTCTTCCATCAACGCCTCACCGGTGTTGAAACCATAGTAACCCACCGCAGAGGCCGAAATGAATGCCTCAGGCTTTTTATCCGACTTTTCTATGGAAGCATAGAGCAATGCCGTGGATTGGGTCCGGCTTTCCAAAATGGCCTTTTTCCTTTTGGCCGTCCAACGCTTATCTGCCACGCCTTCTCCTGCTAGGTGGATGATTCCATCTGCCCAGGTAATGGCCTCAGAATCCAATTTGAACTTATCCACATCCCAGGCAAAGGATTTTTGCTTGTATTTTTCAGGATTGCGGCTGAGCCAAGCTACCTGGTAGCCTCGTCTTTCTAACAATTGGGTGATTTTTTTGCCTACCAGTCCGGAACCCCCGGTAATCAATATGTTTTTCATGTCTAATAATTCTGATGCAACAATTCCTTTAGGTCTTGATTTGTTTTTATAATACATAAAATTCAGCTTTCTGCTAAAGATTTCGAAGAGAAATTCTATTTTTGTCAAGATCTAGGTGATGGGGTACCACCTTTAACCGCCCTTTTTTGGTGCTGATGACTCCTGCTTCAACTGTAAAACTTAAAATTTATCCTGTATGTTGGAGAGGATCATGTCTTTTTTGAAAACCAAAGAATTTCTTCAATTAGAGTTTCTGCCAAATTTCGTATTTACCATCAAGTGGCTCATCATTGCCGGTGTGGTGGCTTTTTTGGCTGGTTCAGCCTCTGCGTTTTTTTTGGTGTCTTTGGATTGGGTGACCAATTATAGAGAGGGCAATCTTTGGATCATTGCCCTTTTGCCCCTTGGAGGTTTAATAATAGGACTGACTTACCATTACTTGGGCGAGTCAGTGGTCAAGGGGAATAACCAATTGTTGGAAGAATTTTACAATCCACAAAAGACCATTCCTTTGCGTATGGCTCCTTTGGTATTATTTGGCACTTTGGCTACCCATCTTTTTGGTGGATCTGCAGGAAGGGAAGGTACAGCTGTACAAATGGGCGGTGCCATTGCGGACCAGTTTACCAAATGGCTTAAACTGTCCAAAGAAGATCGGAAAATATTGATTACTATCGGTGTGGCTTCCGGTTTTGCTTCTGTTTTTGGTACGCCATTGGCGGGAGCAGTCTTTGCTTTGGAATGGTTGGTCATAGGCAGGATCAGGTATGAGGCCATCTTACCGGCCTTTATCAGTGCCTATGTGGCCGATTATGCCTGTGCAGAATTTTGGAACGTGCATCATACCCATTATGCCATCGATATCATTCCAGCGATCAATATTCCTAACCTGTTATGGATCATTCCAGCAGGAATCGCTTTTGGTTTGGCAGGTCGCTTATTTGCCAAAGCCACCCACACCTGGTTGCATATTTTTAAGCATTATATTTCCTATCCACCCTTAAGACCTGTTCTGGGAGGTATTTTGGTGGCATTATTGGTTTGGGCTATGGGTACTACCAAATACATTGGTTTGGGAGTACCCACTATTGTAGATGCTTTTTCTGAAGGCCTCCCATGGTATGATTCTTTGGTTAAAATTTTTATGACCTCGCTTACCCTTGGGGCAGGTTTTAAAGGAGGGGAGGTTACACCTTTGTTCTATACAGGTGCTACACTTGGTAATGCCCTTTCCGGAATCATTCCTTTGCCCATGGCTTTATTGGCCGGAGCGGGCTTTGTGGGCGTTTTTGCAGGGGCGACCAATACCCCATTGGCCTGTACCCTAATGGGAATTGAACTTTTTGGAGCAGAGGCTGGCATATTTATCGGTTTGGCCTGTGTCTTGGCCTATATTTTCAGTGGCCATGCCGGAATTTACAATTCCCAGATTATTGGCAGTCCAAAAAGCCGGAAACGGGTAGATAAAAAAGGGAGTAAGCTGGGAGAGCTCTGACTTTTTCTATCTGGAAATCCAGGTTTTTGATTCGCTTGAGAAAAATCACAGACCATAAAATTTTTTTAGAAATTTTCTTTGTCCATGATTTTATAAGTGGGGTGTGGGCTTGCTTAAATCATTAACAACATTTATATTTAGTATATTAAACATAAATAAAAACTTATGAAATAGAATGCTCAATTTTGTCCTATAAACATCAAAAAAATCGAAAGGCAATGAAACGAATTACAGTCGCAAAAGGAGATGGCATTGGTCCGGAAATTATGGACGCCACGCTCGCCATTATCAAAGCCGCAGGTGCCCAAATCGAGGTTGATGAAATTGAAGTAGGTGA
The DNA here is from genome assembly GCF_000298295.1 of Cecembia lonarensis LW9. GTDB lineage: Bacteria > Bacteroidota > Bacteroidia > Cytophagales > Cyclobacteriaceae > Cecembia > Cecembia lonarensis. Next base: position 21,327 of record NZ_AMGM01000055.1, on the reverse strand, counting down.
AAAAGTTTATTTAGCCGGTAACACTTCAGGCATCGCCAAAGAATCTTGGGATACTATCCGTAGAAACAAAGTTTTTTTGAAAGCTCCGATTACCACACCGCAAGGTGGAGGGTATAAGAGTTTGAATGTGACCACAAGGAAATTTTTGGGCCTATATGCCAATATCCGCCCTTGTATGAGTTTGCACCCTTATGTGAAAACCAAGCACCCGCAGATGGATATTGTAATCGTACGGGAGAATGAAGAGGACCTGTATGCAGGCATTGAACATCAGCAAACCGACGAGGTGGTTCAGTGTCTGAAACTCATCAGTAGGCCTGGTTGCGAGAAAATAGTTAGATATGCATTTGAATATGCCAAACAGTATGGGCGTAAAAAAGTAACCTGTTTTACCAAAGACAATATCATGAAGCAGACCGATGGACTTTTCCATCAGGTTTTTGATGAAATTGCCAAAGAGTATCCTGAAATTGAAAATGAGCATTGGATCATTGACATCGGTGCGGCCAAAATGGCGGATACGCCGGAAGCTTTTGATGTAATTGTAATGCCCAATCTGTATGGAGATGTGCTGAGTGATGTAGCTGCGCAGATAGCAGGTTCTGTAGGATTGGCAGGTTCTGCCAATATTGGTGAAGAATGCGCCATGTTTGAAGCGATCCATGGTTCAGCACCAAGAAGAGCTGGTCAAAACATGGCCAATCCTTCCGGTCTCTTGCAGGGAGCCATTCAAATGTTGGCCCATATCGGACAAAGTGAGGTAGCTGAAAAAGTACAAAACGCCTGGTTGAAGACCATTGAGGATGGAATCCATACCTATGACATCTACAAAGAAGGGGTAAGTAAAGAAAAAGTGGGTACCAAAGAGTTTGCCGAAGCGGTGATCAGTAATTTAGGAAATAAGCCATCTCAGCTTAAGGCAGTAAGTTATGCCAAGGAAAGCAGTCTTAATCTTCCCAAATATACCCGTAAGACCCCACTTCAGAAGGAACTGGAAGGAGTGGATATTTTCGTGCACTGGGCTGGCACAGATGCCGAGGAATTGGCGGAAAAACTTCAGGTAATGAATTCAAGCGAGGTGAAGTTGACGATGATCACCAACCGGGGGATCAAAGTGTGGCCTGAGGGGTTCCGTGAAACTTTCTGTACAGACCACTGGCGCTGTAGGTTCAAGCCCTTGGAAGGAAAACAGCTTACCAAGCAACATATCATCCAATTGCTACGGGTAGCGGAAGCCAATCAGGTGGATGTGATCAAAACAGAAAACCTTTATGCATTTGAAGGAAAATCGGCCTATTCCCTGGGTCAGGGCCAATAGTTTGTGTCAAATGATTTTTTACCGCTTCCGGAAATAATTCAGGAAGCGGTTTTTTTTAATAGAATTAGCAGCAAGGAATAGGTGATTTTTATGGCCTTTTACTAATTTGTTAGCTTCAATCAGCCATTTCTGAAAATGAAAACCAACAAAACCATAACTTCCACCCTTCTTCTTTTATTTTTTGTCCTTATCCAAGGCTTCTCCCAAGTGGATCTTAGCCAAGAAGTTCCCCTGGATCCAAGGGTCAGGATGGGTGTACTTTCCAATGGACTCACCTATTACATACAACAAAATCCAAAGCCTGAAAATAAAGTGGAACTCCGGCTGGCAGTAAATGCCGGTTCGGTCTTAGAAACAGATAAGCAGCAGGGGCTTGCCCATTTCACTGAGCACATGGCTTTTAATGGGACGAGGAATTTTGAAAAAAATGAATTGGTTTCTTACCTACAGTCCATTGGGGTGGCATTTGGGGCTGATCTCAATGCTTACACCAGTTTTGACGAGACGGTCTATATCCTGCCCATTCCCTCTGATGATGAAGAAAAGCTCAGAAGTGGTTTTTTGGTACTGAGCGATTGGGCCGGAGGGATTTTGATGAGGGAAGAGGATATTGATGCCGAACGCAGTATCATCGTGGAGGAATGGAGAACAGGACAAGGTTATTCCCAAAGGCTGAGAGACCAATATCTGCCCATCATGCTTTATAATTCCCAATATGCCAACCGCCTGCCAATTGGACAAATGGAAATTGTGGAAAACTTTGAATATGAAACCATTAGACAATTTTACCGGGATTGGTACCGGCCGGACAACATGGCCGTGATTGCCGTGGGAGATGCAGATCCGGGTGCCTTACTGTCCCTGATCGAAGAGTTTTTTGGAGACATGGATAACCCAAAAAGGGCACCAAAAAGAAAGCATTTTGAAGTCCCCGAACATGAGGAGACCTTCGTATCCATCTTGACTGACCATGAGGCTCCAGGTATTCAGATCCAACTTTTTTATAAGCACAAGGCCTTGCCAACCAATACCAAGGCAGATTACAGGAATTTGTTATTGAGAAACCTCTATGGAGGCATGCTTACGCAAAGGTTGGATGAAATCAGACAGCAGCCCGATGCACCTTTTATTTTTGCAGGAACCGGTTATGGGAATTTTGTAAGGGATCTGGATTATTTCTCTGCCTCCGGGGTAGTGGCTCCCGGTAAGATAGAAGCTGGCATTCAAGCCTTGATTTTGGAGAATGAAAGGGTGTCCCAATTTGGTTTTACCCAAGCAGAACTCGACAGGGTAAAGCGGGCGGTAATAAATAATGCGGAAAGAGCTTACAAGGAAATGGATAAGTCTGAATCTTCCTCTTTGGTAGGTCGATATGTCAATCATTTTCTGAAAGGACGCTTTGCCGAAGGGGAAGCGTGGAAATATGAATTCTACCAGGAAATAATTCCAGAGATTACTTTGGAAGAGATGAATGCACTTGCCAAAGCCTTGGTCAGGGAAGACAATAGGGTAATTATCATCACTGCCCCAGATACAGAAAAAGATAATCTACCTTCGGAGGAGCAGGTTTTGGCTTTATTTGACCTGGTGGATCAGATGGAATTGGCGCCTTACGAAGAAAGGCTCTTAGGAGAGCAATTACTGGAAGTGCTGCCACAGCCTGGAAGTATCCTTTCCAAGGAGCATGTGGAAGCGGTGGATGTATTTGAATTGGTGCTTTCCAATGGGGTCAAGGTTTTTGTTAAGCCGACTGATTTCAAAAATGATGAGATTGTCTTCAGTGCCAGAGGAGAGGGAGGAGTATCGGTATTTGGAGACGAGGACCATTATTCCGCAAGTTATGCTGGGGTTTTGGTCAATGTGATGGGGATAGGGGATTTTACACCTTCTGATTTACGAAAAATACTTGCCGGTAAATCTGTTTCAGTGACTCCCAATGTTGGGACTTACTCCCAGACTATTTCTGGTAGTACTTCCCCCAGAGACTTGGAAATGGCCTTACAGTTGATCTATCTGTATTTTACCTCCCCTAGAGAGGATAGCCAATTATTTGATGTATTTATCAACAACCAAAAAACACAGTTGGCTTCTGCCCAGTCCAATCCGGATTATCAGTTTTCCAAGCAGTTGAACCGTATCATTGCAGATGGCAATCTCAGGGCCAGCAGCATTTATGACCCTGAGGAATTGGATCAAGTGGACATGCCAAGGGCCATGGAGATTTATGCAGACCGTTTCAGCAATGCAGCCAACTTTGAGTTCTTCTTTACCGGAAACATCAACATGGATACTTTTATACCGCTTTTGGAGCAATACATTGCCTCTTTGCCGGCTGATCCTGATAACTTGGATAGCTTTAGGGATTTGGGTATCCGGGCACCACGAGGAAGAACTGAGAATATCAAAGTGGGTACGGATGAGAAGAGTCAGGTCATTATGTTGTTTACTGGTGAGCTTGAATATGACCGGGAAAAAGCCACTGACATTACCTATCTCGGGGAGATTTTGAATATCAAATTGATAGAAACTTTGAGAGAAGAAATCGGTGGCGTTTATGGGGTAGGTGCCAGTGGCAGTATGGGTATTCAGCCAGTAGGTAATTTCTCTTTTTCCATTGTATTCCCATGCAGTCCGGACATGGTGGACACCTTGATAGAGGCCGCTTGGGAAGAAGTCCGCAAGATTCAGGAAAATGGACCTTCCGAGGAGGACCTGAACAAAGTAAAAGAAAAGCGTAGGATTGCCCTGGATGAGAATTTGAGGCGGAATAATTTTTGGAATGCCCAAATGTCCACTTTGAGGTTGTACGGTTTGCCCTGGGAAGCCATTTTACAGGCGAGAGAAAATATAGAAGGGGTTACTGTAGAGCGCATCCAAAAAACTGCTCAGGAATTACTGGTGAAGGAAAATCTTTTGGAAGTGAGAAAATATCCATTGAGTAGGTGATGGGGAATAGAAGTTAGAAACGTGAAGCGATAGGATTTCGAGAAATTAGGAAAAGCAGAATCTGATATATGCTAGGCGATTTATTGAAAGCTTTATAAAACGCTTCTAGCTATCTGCTTTCCGTGCTTGTAAATATGAGGTTATAAACACCCAAGCAAATAAGCCCTGAAGGGGCAAATAATAATATTAGGGTATATCAAACCCTATGAAGGGATAATGGTCATATGTATTCCAGTGATACAGCACCCATATGATGTTTGAGATTATCATTATCGAGAAAAAGAGGTGAATGAATTTGATCAAGTTCTTCATAAAAATTTTTTTCCAAATTAAGGAAAAAGGCTTTTTTAGTCAAATCTTTCCAATAATAACAGTCCAGTCAACTTAGAAGAGGAGGAGGATTTTGTGAAAGTTTACAAAGTTAAATTAGGAGGTTAATTTCTCTTTGATCCATAATGCTCTTCAAAAAATTTCCTTGATTTTCGTTTTTTCTCCTTTAATTCGCCCTATGGACTTACAATGGGTTTGGGATGGCATTAAGGAAGGCGTAGCTGAAATGAGTTGGTTGGAAGCTGTGGCGGTGTTTTTTGGTATTGCCTCAGTTTTTTATTCTATCAAAAAGAACATACTGGTCTTTCCCACAGGCATGATTTCCACTTTGATCTATGTGTATATCTGTCTAAAATATAAATTGTATGCTGATATGGGCATCAATGCCTATTATTTTTCCATGTCCATTTATGGTTGGTACCTTTGGAGCAGACCAAGCAATGGAAAAGCAGCGTTGCCCGTTACCTGGCTGAATAAAAAAGGCCTTTTCTCCTCAATAGCACTCTTTTTTGGTTCTTATGCGGCTTTGTATTTTGTCTTGGCCAATTTTACAGATTCAGACGTGCCTTATTGGGACTCTTTTACCACGGCTTCTGCCTTTGTAGGTATGTGGTTAATGGCCAAAAAGAAAGTGGAAAACTGGATTGCCTGGATCATAACCGATATCGTCTCTATACCATTATATTACTATAAGGGCTTGATGCTTACTTCATTTCAGTTTCTCTTCTTTACTGTATTGGCAACCATTGGTTTGATGGAATGGATTAAAGCAGCTAAGTCAAAACCGGAAGTTTATGCTTAAAAAAGTAGTGGTTATTGGTCCTGAGTCCACAGGGAAAAGCACGCTAAGTGAAGCTTTGGCATCGCATTTTTCCTGTCCTTGGGTGCCCGAGTTTGCAAGGCCTTACATCGATGCATTGGAGAGGCCCTATCATTATGAAGACTTGCTTCAAATTGCTAAAGGGCAGGTTCAACTGGAAGAAATGAAATCAGCGAATGCTCATAGTTTGCTGATCTGTGATACTGATCTGCATGTGATTCAGGTTTGGTCCCAGCATAAATATGGAAAAGTTGATGATTGGATCCTGGAGCAGATCAAATCGAGAACTTATGACCTTTACCTTTTGACAGACATAGATATTCCTTGGCAGGAAGACCCCCAACGGGAATACCCTGAACCTGGGATGAGGCAGTATTTTTTTAATATCTTTCATCGTTTGGTCGCTTCAAAAGGAATTCCCTATGAAAAGATCTCGGGCACATTATCGCAAAGGATGGAAAGGGCCATTGAAGTCATTGAAAAAAATATTGGCATTTAAGTTGGCATGCAGATTTAATTAGTTCCTAAAACTTGTTAAAATCGGACATTATTTAATTTTATTTTGTAAAAATTGAAAAATTCATGGATATTTTAGCGTACATTTAGCTGATGAATGTCGGACAATCGCCCTTGTTTGTTTTTCATTCCCTTATTTGATTATCCATTAATTACAATTTATGCGTCCGCCAAGATTCAACGCCGCATCTTCTTTTCACGCAGACCTGAAAGGAAGAATCAAAAACTACTTCACCGAAAAAAATCTTAAAACTACCGGAAATTTCTCCCTCTACTTCAAAGCCATTGCTATGGTTTTGGCATTTATTGGAGTATATATCCATTTGGTTTTCTTTACGCCATTTTGGCCCTTTGCTATTCTCGAAGCCATTATTCTAGGAGGCTTAACTGCTGGTATAGGCTTCAATGTCATGCATGATGGTGCCCACGGAAGTTTTAGCCGCAAAGGCTGGGTCAATGAACTCGCTGGTATTTCTATCAACTTTCTTGGTGCGAATGTATACATGTGGAAAACCAAGCACAATGTTGCCCACCACTCCTTTACAAACGTGGATGACCATGACGATGACCTGAATGCAGGGGCATTTTTAAGGCTAGGCCCAGCACAAAAACGTTACAAAATCCATCGCTTTCAGCATAGGTATTTTCTTTTAATTTATTCCATACTTTACTTTTATTGGGTCTTCTTTACTGACTACAAGAAATATGTCACTCAAAAGGTGGCCGCAACTCCCATTAAAAAAATGGCCCTTAGCGACCATGTTTCATTTTGGGGCTTTAAGTTGGTACATCTGTTTTTGTTTATTGCCTTGCCCATTTACATGGTAGGATTTCTGCCCTGGCTTTTGGGTTTCCTGATCTTTGGTTTAGCAACGGGAATCATCATGAGTGTGGTTTTCCAGTTGGCACATGTCTTGGAGGAGACCTCTTTTCCTTTACCCGATAGCCTGACCAACAAACTGGAGGACGATTGGGCTATCCATCAATTAAAAACTACTGCGAATTTTGCGACTAAGAATAAGCTGCTTTCCTGGTTAATAGGTGGTCTGAACTTTCAGATTGAGCACCATCTTTTTCCTAATATATCCCACATTCATTATCCGGCCATATCGGAAATAATCAAACAGACTTGTAGGGAATATGGCATTCCCTATATCGAGCATCCAAAAATGAGATATGCTTTTGCATCCCATGTAAAACACCTAAGAGAACTTGGTAGAAATTAAGGGAAATAAATAGAGAGCTTTGGAGCCACACCTTGCAAATTTTTGTAGGTGTGGCTTCTTCTTTTTAGGCCTTTCCCTTTGAACCAAAATTCGATCAAAACCATTATTTTTGAAATCAGTATAAATAAATATGTATAAACCATTTGATCAAATGCCTGATGATTCCCGTATCTGGGTATATAAGGCCGACAGGAGATTCAATAATTCTGAACTTGTATTCGTTAAAGAAAAACTGGAACAGTTCTGTGAGCAATGGAATACACATGGCTCCCTCATGCCCACTTCATTTGACATTCGTTTTGATCAGGTAATCATACTTGCTGTGGATGAAAGCCGATTGGGGGCATCCGGCTGCTCGATTGATTCTTCGGTACGTGCCCTTAAGGGTATAGAGCAGGAGCTGGGTATTAACTTGCTGGATCAAGGCAAAGTGGGTTTTATGAATGAAGGTAGCAAGCTGGAAGTCAGTCAGGCATTGGGCATCAAGTCTAAAGTAGAGGAAGGCATCCTACAAGCTGATACCATCGTATTAAATCCTGTGGTTCAAAGAAAATCCGACCTTCAAAATAACTGGATGATCAGTGCCAAGAAGAGTTGGCTGAACAAATTCTTTATGAATTAATTATCATAAAGTCCTATATTTATCAAAATTGACAAAATCTTTCGTTGAGCTCCATGAAGCATTCTACTGTACTATGGATAATGATAGTCTTGGTATTGGGCTCCTGTACCAGCCTTTTTCAAAAAGGGCAAAACCAATTTCAGGCAGGAGAGTACCAATTGGCCATCAATACTTTTTCCAGAATACTGGAAGAGGATCCTGATAATAAGGAAGCAAATTTTTACATGGCAGAAAGTTTTAGGCTGACCAACCGGGTGGAAAATTCAGAAGTATTTTATGCCAAACTTTTAGAAGATGAGGAGACATTCGAATCTTATTACCGGCTTGGACAAAGCTTAAAATCTAAAGGAAAGTATGAGGAGGCTGCAGAAGCGTTTGAAAAAGCCAAGGCGGTTACCCTGGATGATACCTATCAAAGGTGGGCAGATAAAGAGGTCAAAGACCTGGAAAATATAGATGCCATTGAAAATTACTTTCCTTACATGGAAGTAGAAAATTACAGGCTGTTGAATACCCCTGGAATAGAATACGGGACGGTTGTCAGTGAGGGATTTCTGTATTTTACCAGCTCCCGTCAGGGGAGTGGGATCTATCCTGCAACGGGAATGCCATATACCCAAATTTTTAGGACCAGGGTCGAGGGGGTCAATGTAGACGTCCAAGGAATTCAGCCAATGCCCGAATTCAGAAATGAAGCAGGACTCAATCAAGGGGCCATAGCCATCAGCCCGGATGGTAATTTGATTGTATATGCCAGAGGTAATTCAACCTACAGGAAGGATTTACCAGATGTGCAATTGTTTGCTTCCTACTTTCGTGGTGGGGGGTTTACCCAACCCATTTGGATGAATGTCAATGATGATGAATTTTTTTACAATACCACACCGGCATTCAGCCCGGACGGAAATGAGCTTTATTTCTCGTCAAACAGACCCAATGGACAAGGCGGCTTGGACCTTTATAGGGCGACCAAGTTGGCCAATGGGGATTTTGGCAATGCCGTAAATTTAGGTCCTCAGATCAATACGCCAGGTAACGAGATGTTTCCCTATGTGGCCCCTGATGGAAAATTGTATTTTGCATCTGACGGTCACCCTGGATTCGGAAAGTTGGACCTATATGTGGCAGAAAGAACAGATAAAGGTTGGGAGGTGAAGAACCTTGGACCCAATATCAATACGGTATCAGACGATTTTGCTATTTTCTTCACAAAATATCCCACGGAAGGCTTTTTATCTTCTAATAGAGAAGGTGGATTAGGTGATGATGACATTTATTTCTTTGTGGATAGGACACCCAAGCCAAAAATTGTCAATGTGTTTCTAAACGTAACCACTAAAGAAAGAAAAGATGATGGTACGGATGCAGTGCTTCCTCAAACCAGGGTGGTTTTATATGATTCGGAAAACAAAAATGTGGGCGGAGATTTCTCCAATACCAATGGTAGGCTAAGGTTTACTTTGGCTCCCGAACAAAACTTCTCTATGATTGCTTCCAAATCTGGCTATTTTTCAAAAAGTATCACATACGACACCCGTGGCAAAACGCCTAGACCTGAAGATTTGATACAGGATGTTACGAACATCACTTTGGATACGACCATCGTTCTGGAACCATTGATTCTTGAAAGGGCCATTGTATTGGAAAACATCTATTATGACTTGGATAAAGCTGATATCAGACCTGATGCTGCTTTGGAATTGGATAAGTTGGTTCAAATTTTGAAAGATAACCCAGGTATCCGTATAGAATTGAGCTCACATACCGATGCCAGGGCAAGTGATGCTTATAACGATGCGCTCTCCCAAAGAAGAGCTGAGTCTGCAGTGGCCTACATCGTATCCCAAGGAATAGATGCAAGTAGGTTAGTGGCTAGAGGATATGGTAAACGTCAATTGATCATTGAAAACGCACAGACGGAAGAAGAGCATCAGGTCAACAGGCGTACCGAATTTAAAGTCATAGAAATCACAAATTAAAGCTTATAGACGAAACTTGTAAGTATGATTAACTTACAAGTTTCGTCTTGAAATCTCCATTGAACTTTGTTTACATTTTTAGACTTTTGGTTATAATTTTGATAATTGACTTATCTTATTGTAGGTTACCTTGAACCAAATATTCACTTTCGTGTTTTTCTTTAAGAATTACCTGAATTATGCACCCAAATATTGAAAAATTAATGAGGGCCATTGAGCCTCACCGTAATGCTTTATTGCAGCACCCCATCTATCAGGACATGAAAAGCCTTGAGGATTTCAGGATTTTCATGGAACAACATGTATATGCCGTGTGGGACTTTATGACCTTATTAAAGGCTTTGCAGATTAAGCTTACCGGAATGAGCTTGCCTTGGAGACCGGCAGGAGAACCATTGGTAGCCAGATTGATCAATGATATTATTTTGGCAGAGGAAAGTGATGAAGATGGTCAAGGTGGTTATTGCAGTCATTTTGAATTGTATATCAGTGCCATGAAAGAAGCCGGAGCCAATACAGGAGAAATCTCCCATTTACTGGACTTGTTGGAAAGTGGTAATAGTTTTGAGGAAGCAATCGAGAAGCAGGTCATGTCTGATGCTATTAAATACTTTTTAACCATCAATTATCAGGTCGTGAAAGAGGGTAAGGCCCATGAAATTGCAGCTTCTTTTACCTTGGGAAGAGAAGACTTGATTCCCGATCTGTTCCGTCAGTTGGTCAATGATCTAATAAAGAGTAAACCAGGAGAATTGGAAACTTTGGAATATTATTTTGAAAGGCATATCCATCTTGATGAGGATCATCACGGCCCCTTAGCATTGAGGATGTTAGAGCATCTTTGTGGAGATGATACACAAAAGTGGTTGGAAACAGAAACAGCGGCTATCGCCGCTCTGGAAGCGAGGAAAACGCTTTGGGATAGCATTCATGAAAGCATCCGGAATAAATCAGTTTTATATTAGAAATTCTTACTCCCGCTTTCAAATGCGGGAGTTTTTTGTTAGCAAAGAATGCACGGCTGACAATGGATTTCAGACCAAATGTTCTTATTTTTAGACAAAGCATCAACCGCCTATGGATATTTTTATTCGGAATCTAACCAATTTTCCAATCCTTGATTTTGAGATGGTTGAAAGAAAAGGATTGGGCCATCCGGATACCATTTGTGATGAAATTGCCGAGGCAGTGTCTGTGGCCCTTTCCCAATATTATCTCGAACATTTTGGGACCATCTTGCATCATAATGTGGATAAAGCCCTTTTGGTGGGAGGATTATCCGCCCCAAAGTTTGGAGGAGGACAAATCAAACATCCCATGGAACTCATCATTGCTGGTAGGGCAACGCATTTGATAAAGGAGCATTTGGTGCCTATCGATGAGATTGCCATAAATACAGCCAAAGATTGGTTGAAGAAGCGTTTGAGGTATTTGGATGTAGAGAATACCGTCACCATCATTCCAAAAATCAGAAGTGGAAGTCAGGATTTGGTGGCACTTTTTGAGCGTTTTGGTATGGGGGAAGTTCCTTTTTCTAATGACACTTCTTTTGGAGTTGGCTTTTACCCCCTCTCCGCCTTAGAAAACCAAGTTTTGGCCATTGAAAAGCTGTTGCGCCATCCCGAAACGCAAAAAGCTTTTCCCTGTATCGGAGAGGATACTAAGGTAATGGGTGTACGGGAATATGATAAATTTTACTTTACGGTAGCCATTGCTATGGTCGATCAGTACATTCCCCATATCCAAGCTTATGTGGATCAAGTAGAGAAAATCAAAAATCATTTGGCTTCTCGTTTAAATTTAGAAGCTAGCCAGTTTTTTATCAATACAGCGGATGATTATACCAAAGAAAGCGTTTACCTCACCGTCACAGGTTGCAGTGCTGAAAATGGAGATGATGGACAAGTGGGCAGAGGCAACCGTATCAATGGCCTAATTACCCCTTACAGACCTATGAGTCTGGAGGCAACGGCGGGGAAAAATGCCATATCCCATGTGGGAAAAATTTACAACCTCTGGGCCAATGAGGTCTGCCGGGACCTCTGTAAAAATGGATTGGCAGGAGCTGCCGAAATTTTTATTGTATCCCAAATCGGAAAGCCAATCAATGAGCCTACCCTGCTCGATATCCGGATTCAGGATGCAGAAGCCTCCGAAGATGAAATCAAGTCCTTTGTGAGGGGTAAACTTCAGGAAATGCCCTTTATCTGGAAGCAAGTCTTGAGCGCAAAGCATCCCTTTGAACCCTTTTCCTAGGCGTATTGAATGCTAAGTTCCCTTTGTCGGTTACTTAATCCTTTTTTAAAATTTCAAGGATCCTTTCATTGTCGGGATGGTTAAGAAAGCGGTTGAATTCAAAATAATATTTTCCAGGATCTATCCCCACAAAGGCCTTATACCTGTCCCCTTTTCCAGTATACATCTCCTGTAAGATCGGAAAAGGTTGGTGGGTTTGGACGTAATTATACCATCCTTCCAAATCTTCTACCAAGAATGAAATACTGGTCCCCTTCTTTTCGGTAAAAGGGTGCATTCCACGTCTCCCATCAACAGGACCGATAAATCCTGTTTTTGAAACTTGGTAAACTTTTGCCCAACCTTGGTCAACAATCTGTTTCAATCCCATCTTTTCCTCTAAAAATTGTTCTGCTTCCTGCATATCTTCATAATAAAGCCAAAAGACGGTGCCATAAAAGCCTTCGTCTTTGGACCAACGGTCGGTTGCCCCACTTGTCGCATCATACCTAGGCAATAATGGCATCAGCTTTTCATTTTCCGGATGTTGCTTGAACATCTCAAACTCCAAGAGGTAACCTTCTGGGTCTATTGCCACAAATCCATCGTGTGCATTATTCTCCTTGGGCTTGTATTCATACTTAATGGGAATACCTTCCTTTTGGAGGTAGGCATACCATTCTGAAAGATGATTGGTGAGAAGGGCTATGGCGACAGTTTTTGGTTCATCGGCCTTGTGCCTTCCTAAATTGGCATCTACTAAGGTCAGCCAGGAGTCATCCGTAACTTTTACCGTAGCCGCAAAGCCATAATCCGAGATGATCTGTAGTCCCAAAGTCTCTTGATAAAATGCTTTGGCCCGATCCATGTCTTTGTAATAAAGAAAGATATTGATGCCTTGGATTCCAAAATCAATCAGGGTTCTGAAATCAGTTTGTTTCGCCATAAGCTTGTTGATATAGTGAGGTGGATAACCCAATAACCTGCCAAAAGCCCTTGCTTCTGCTTCTCCATTTTGTCCACCTCTTACAGTGTTTTTTAGGGTTCTATAAGCCCTTAAGGCTTTAGGCTTATGGAAAATTAGCACCTCCATTCCTTTTGCAATGTCGGTCGGGAAAAGCTGGGTTTGGATCAGCTCATTTTCACGAAATACCTCAACTCCCCTTTCCTGGGCGATCTCTTGAGCAGTTTCCCAAAGCGCGTCTACTTCTGCAGGGTTCATAGGTTCACTTAGCGCCAAGGGCTTGACATCTGCAGCTACCATTTCGGCAAAAGCTTTCATTTGTCCTATGTGGATAACTTGGTTTTTGTTACCTTGGCTACCGCAGGAAGCCAAGAAAAAGAGCAGCAACAGAACTACAAGTGCATTTTTCATGGGCATATCTTGATTTAGATCTTAGTATTGGATAAAAATAGGAATTTACCCTCCCTTTTGAAAATGAAATAATTGATCTGTACTTCTTCTGAAAGAATCCCGAGAATTTTTTGAATACTAGATGTAGTCAAAAGCAGCTGCATAAAGCGGTAATTTTTCTACATTTTCGATTTCTTCATCATTTAGGTTTTGGTAGGAGGCCATAATGATGACTTCTGAGTCTTTCACAAAATTGTGGATAAGTCCCAAATTTCCATAGGCTTGTATTTGTCTGTAATAGGGGCAGCGCTGATCCATCCAAATCAAAGCTGACCTTAAGTCTTCCTGTGCGAGAAGGTGTTCAAAAAGTTCATGAAGCTGTTTTTCCTTCCCCTTTTCCACATAGATGCCTTCAAAAGCCAGAAATTCAAATTGCTTTGGATTGAAAAGCCGATTGAGCAAAGGAACTTTCGGTAACACATTCAAGACGATTTTCCCAATGATTCCGGGCATACGGTTCACTACCCAATGGGCTTTATGGAACTGACAGCCTGCAATTATTTTTCCATTTTCCCTAAGCACATAATAATTGCTTTGATCAAATAGGTAGTCAAAATGTACCAAAGCATGGTTTTGATAGTGCTGTTTTAATATGTGGATAACTTCTATTTTTGTAGCCTCATCAGTGATTCTTTCAATCTTTTTGCTTTTTTTAGGAAAGTACCGACTGAACCCCAAGGTTTGGATGGTGGCAATGGGTTTGTAACCTGCTGCTTCGGTTACCCTGTAGGAACTTTTATTGCCTTTTTCGATAAAACCGACAAAGATGGTTTTTCGCTCTTCCTCATTTCTGATGGAGCGCATTACCTCGATGGCCAATTTTTTGACAACTCCCTTCCCTCGCACTTCTGGAGAGGAGGCAAAGTAGCGTGTATAATAGTAATTGAAGGGTTTGCCTTGTACTTCAACTTGTGGATTACAAAAAACAGCTGTGCCAAGAATTTTTCCTTCTTGTTCAATACTTAACAAATAGGGATTACTGATTACCTTGAAATGTTCGGCTGTATTTTTATGTTCATAAACTGCTCCTTCAGCGCCCCAGGAAATGCTGTCCAAAAAAGCTATTGCTTCCTGGGAAATACCTTGCTGTTTCCAGATGTCATAACCTTCAATTTGGATGAGTAAGCTTCTTTCCATGCTTAAATATAGGCAAGAATTGAAGTCACTTTACTTTATGAACTGCCTGAGTTAGAAAAAAATTCTAATGAATGTAAAAAATCCAAAATTTTTTAAATGTGGAGGACTAGGCTTTTCGAGATTCTGGAAGTTGGAAGTATAACTATATCCATGCTTTGTACCTCACTAGGGGATGTGGATAAGTTGAGCCAAGCACGACTTTATAGTTCTTTAATTGGGATGTGGATAACTCGAAAGGTTGATGGATATCAAAACCTGGAATTTCAGCCAATTCTTGAATCCAATGTCTGATATAATCTCCTTTTCGGTCATAATTTTGTGCTTGCCTCATGATGTTGAAGTAGCGGTTTTCCCTTGGGTCATTGCCTACCCCTGCCACATACATCCAATTGCCCCAGTTGCTACATACATCATAATCTATCAACTGACTTTCAAAATACATGGCACCCCATCTCCAATCTATACCAAGGTCATTGACCAAAAAAGAGGCTACGTTTTGTCGGCCCCTGTTGGACATAAAACCGGTTTCATTCAGTTCACGCATATTAGCATCTATAAAAGGTATGCCGGTTTCTCCATTAGCCCATCTCCAAAAATAATTTTCATTCCTGCTCCACTTATCCACATTGTTTTTAATGCCTCCTAATTGAAAAACCTTCTCGCCGTGCTTTTTGCAAATAAAGCGGAAGTAATCTCTCCAGATTAATTCGAAAATTAACCAGTAGGTGGATTGGTTTTTCTTTCTTTCCTTTTCGTAGCGTTTTACTTCTTCATAGATGAATCTAGGGCTTAAGCATCCCATTGAAAGCCAAGCTGAAAATTTGCTGCTATAATCCGAGCCAAGTAAACCATTTCGAGTTTCCTTGTATACTTTAAGTAGGTCTTTTTCCCAAAAATAGGCCTGAAGTCTCCTGATTCCTTCCGTCTCACCTCCTTTGAACACCAACACAGAACGGGAAGAATGATCAGGTTCCTTCAGACCAAATGTGGATAACTCAGGCATTTCACCCAAGTCATTTAAGTTATTTGGAAATTTAATTTGCTTCGGTGTGGGCAATGTAGGTTGCACCTTAGCAAACTTTTCACATTCCTTTCGGAATTGAGTGAATACTTCAGGGGTCTGCATGACCGGAAAAGGTAAATCTTGAATGTTGTAAAGACTGCTTTGCCAGTATGCGGTGGTCTTAATCCCATGCTTCCATGCATGCCCCTCCAAATTAAGTTCTACTTTTTTTTCTTCGGAAGTAACTTCCTCTGAAAAAAAGATTGCATCAACTTGGTATTTTTTGGCTATATCTACCAGTAATTCTTCTGGTTTACCTTGTAGTATAACTAAGTCTCCTCCCAGATTTACAAGGTTATTTTTCAGGTTATCCACAGATTCTATGAGAAACCTTGCCCTGTGATTACCCGTTTTGTCGATTTCCAGATTTACCTTTCCAAAGTTTCTTGGATCAAAGCAATAAACAGGAATAACCTCTTCCGCTTTTTGAGACGCGTAAAATAAGGGTGCATGATCATGCACCCTTAAGTCATTCCTAAACCAAACTATAACTCTTTTAAACATCATGCATTTTTTCAACAGCTTGTTAAATAAAAGTGTTTGTGGAATCCATGGATTTGTGCTTTATTACTTTCTGTAAAAATCAAACAAATAATAAAATGAGGTATCTTTCCTTTATTGCTGTCTTTTTTCTGAGTATTTCCCTGTTTGCACAAGAAGCACCTTCCAACCAGATTTTCTGGAAAACCCTACAATTGCATTGTGGAAAAGCTTATGAAGGTGAAATTATGACACCCTCTGAAAATGATCCTTTCATAGGTAAGCGCTTGGTTATGCATGTAGTCGGCTGCGGAGAGGACTTTATCCACATCCCTTTTTTTGTAGGGGATGACAAGTCTAGGACTTGGGTCTTAACCATGCAAGATGGATTGATAAAACTGAAGCATGATCATAGACATGAGGATGGCTCTGAGGATGAAATTACCCAGTATGGGGGAATAGCATCCAATACAGGTATGGCAAGCATCCAATATTTTCCAGCTGATCAAGAAACTGCTGACCTAATTCCTTATGCTGCCAATAACGTTTGGTGGATTACAGTTGATGATGTGTCGTTTACCTACAACCTCAGAAGAATTGGCTCGGATAGGTATTTCTCTGTAAAGTTTGATATGACAAAGGAGGTAGATAGCCCAGGGCCAGCTTGGGGTTGGGAGAATTAAATATTGATCACGGAGATCCACCATTTAAAATCTTAAAATAAAAGCTCTAGAGCCATGAAAAAGTTAGCTACATTTATTCTTGCAATTATCTGTTTTCAAGTCTATTCCCAGGACAAAACCTTGGCGGAAAGATTGGGCTATAGCAAATCCGACAGGCTATTGATTATCCATGCTGATGATTTAGGCATGGCCCATTCAGAAAACGCAGCTACTATAGCAGCTATAAAAAATGGCGTTGTGAACTCCACAAGCATCATGATGCCTTGTGCTTGGTCTACCGAGGCAGGGGAAATGGTAAAGGATATGCCTGACTTGGACATAGGGGTTCATATTACCCTCACCAATGAGTGGCATACCTACAAATATGCCCCGATCGCTTCCAAATCAGAAGTGCCAGGGCTTGTGGGTCCGGATGGTTTTATGTATAAAGATTGTGCCGCTGTGGCACAAAATGCTAGTCCTGAAGAAGTTGAAAAAGAGATGCGCGCCCAAATAGAAGCTGCCATCAAAATTGGTATCAAGCCCACCCATTTGGATTCCCATATGGGCTGTGTTTTTTATGGAAGACCAGAGTATGTGCTTTCCTATTTAAAATTGGCTGAGGAATATGGCATTCCTGCCATGATGAATAAACAAATTGTAGATGCAGTCATTAGGCCTAATGCAGCCCTTTTTAAGGATATAGATGTGGATAAGTTGATTTTAATTGATGAAGTGGCCATTGCTAACCCAGAAGCCTATGATGAAATGGGTATGGAAGCTTTTTATACAAATGTATTGAATAATCTAGAGCCAGGAATAACTGTTTTGCTGAATCATATTGCCTATGATGATGCGGAAATGCGTGCGATCACCACTAGGTTTACCCATTGGCATGCAGCATGGAGACAAGCAGACTTTGATTTTTTTACCGGGCAGAAAGCCAGAGATTTGTTAAAAAATAACAATATCCAATTGATTACTTGGAAAGAAATTGGAAAATTGATTGACAAAGACTTAATATTGCCCTAAAATAATTGATATGAAAACAGCTAAACTTCCGCTGATAGTTGCATTTCTTCTTTCGTTGATTTCTATATCTTCTTGTTCTGAAGATTGTCAAGATGGTCTTTTTGAAATCAGGGATGTAAGTCTTGAACCAAGAAGGTGGTTTCCCGGTGAAGGTGTAGACGAGACCGAACCTTGGGACAATGCGGATCAGTTTCCCATAGTTGTTCTAAAAATGGAAATCAAAATGGATAAATTTTTTAGAACGCTGCCCGTTTTTGAAGGCAATTGTTTTCCAAAGTATCTTATTGATAAAAAAGTTAGAGACGTCAAAGTATTCAGTAATCAGTCTTTTGGGGAAATTGGTCCTCTTCAGGATTTGTCTAGTATTGTCCTTTTCAGTCCAAGAGCTGGCACACCTTTCGGTCAATTTATTGAAAAGCGTGAATGGTTGGATTTTTATGTCAATGAATCCAACTTTACAAGAACTTACTTCGTTTTTAACAGAAATCCTGAATTGCAGGCCTTGCATTCTATTTTTATGGTCTTTGAATTTGAAGACGGATCAAGTATACAAACTGAACGTGTTGATGTGTTGTTAACTCCTGCTGTTATAAGGCAATAAATGGCCCATGCATGCTGCCCATTTAAAATCAGGAGAGTATTTCAAACTTACCTAATTAATTGGGATGATGAAACTGTGGTTAAGCTTATATCTGTTTTTAATTGGTGGATTGTTTTCTTGTCAACAAGAGCCCGGTGATCGTTCCCTTTCAGCTATTTTGGATGATATGGAAAAATTAGTGGGAAGGGAAGCGTATCTGGAATCCCCTTTTTTTACACCAGGTGATAGAGTCTACATGGTGGGTCATCAAGATGGCACATTCCCGGAATTAGGTTGGCATGTGGAAGGTGAAATGGGTGGCATCTGGAATCACCCCATCAAATTGATGGATGGTTTTACGGCAGCCATTCAATTAGAAGATCAATTTTACTGTTTGAATAGGGCCGATGCTTTTATAAATTATCCCATTGCCAACAAGCATATTTTCAGAAATGCCGTCCCAGGCTTGGAAGTTGAGCGCTTTCAATTTGCGCCGGATGGTCAACAAGGACTCATCATTGAGTTTGCTATTAAAAATGTGGATAAGTCACCAAAAACCATCCAATTTGAGTTTACCGGTCACACTGATTTGATGCCTGTCTGGTTGGGAGAAAGAGCAAATATGATTGACCATGCAGACATGATGGAATTTGACGCTTCTAGAAAAGCTTGGCGTGGAAAGGATGCCGGCAACGACTGGTTTGTGCTGTTTGGAGCTGACCGGGAACCTGTAGACTATCTGCAAGATAGCTCATCTTTCTGCAATTACCAGCCAAAGGGCTTAGGGGCAACAGGCCAATTGGTTTATTCGCTGGTTTTAGGGGCTGATGATATTCAAATCCTTCGTTTTTATGTAGCTGGTTCATACAGTGACCAAACTGATGCTGAAACTACCTATGACAGATTGTACAAGGATGCGGCAACTTTTTTATTGGATAAAAAAAGGCATTATGAAAAAATAGGTGCAATAGCCAAATTGAGTATTGAAGATGAAGCATTACAGCGTGCTTTTGAATGGGTGAAATACAATACAGAATGGTTGGTGAGGGATGTTCCTGAAATTGGTAGGGGACTTGGAGCAGGAATGCCGGATTACCCTTGGTGGTTTGGCGTGGACAATGAATATACCTTGAAAGGGGCGATCGCAACAGGGAGAAAAGATTTGGTATATGAGACCATCGCCCTGATTCACAAACTTTCTGAAAGTAACGGTAATGGCAGAATAATTCACGAAGTTAGTACCAACGGAGTAGTATTCAATCCAGGTAATATCAACGAAACCCCACAGTTTGCCTCTCTGATTTGGTGGGTATTCCAATGGACTGGGGATAAGGAATTTTTGGCGAAGTATTACCCTATGATCAAGAAGGGTTTGCAATGGTTGATGGAAGAAAATGACCTGGATGGAAATCTTTTTCCGGACGGGTATGGTATGATGGAGATTCATGGCTTGGAATCAGAAATGATTGATGTAGCGGTATATACGCAAAAGGCCTTTGCAGATGCTGCACAGATGGCCAAAATCATGGGGGAATCTGAACAGGTTGAAAGTTATCAACATATTGCAGATGCATTGAGGATTAAAATTAATGAAGAGTTTTGGGTGGAGGAGTTCAATTCTTATGCTGACTTTATTGGTACGACTGCAGAAGCCTTGTCTTTGATCAATGCGGCCATCATCCGGGCAGATACTTTAAACAAACCTTGGGCGGTGCAAGAATTGGAGCAAACCAAGAAAAGAGTTTCTAATTACCCTAAAAACCAAAAGCAAGGCTTTGTGGTTTTCCATAACTGGGTGGTGAATACGCCTATGGAGGTGGGTATAGCCGACCTAGATAAGGCAATATTGGCCTTGGATAAGGCCAGTAAGTTTGTCAATCCATTCGGTGTGTTTGTTACCGGTATTGACAGAGATGAATCAGCCGAAATGGAAGATGGTTCTTTTTCAGGAAGCAAGGTTTTCTCCTACACTGGAGCAGTGATGACCCTTCCCACAGGAGTTCAGGCTATAGCTGAAAACAATTATGGCCGCCCAGATCAGGCTTTGGATTATTTAAAAAGAATGACCAAGTCTTTTGGTTTTGCACTTCCCGGATCTATTTATGAAGTTTCACCTGATTATGGGATGATGACCCAAGCTTGGAACCTTTATGCTTATGCTGTGCCTATGGTGACGCAGTTTTTTGGGGTTAAGCCAGAAGCCCATTTGAAATTAATAAAGATCAAACCACAGTTCCCAAGTGATTGGAATAGAGCCAAACTTGAGCAAATAGTTATTGCCGATAATGTACTGGATATTTCATTGGATAAAACAACCGATCGGGTGGTTATCGACATTACGCAAAAAAAAGATTGGACGCTTGAATTTGAGATGGATTTCAGGCCATTCCGGAAAATTGTACTAAATGGTGCTGATGTTCAAAGGGCTACAGATTGGAATTTGCCATTGAAATTAGAGGGGAAGCACAATAAATTGGAGTTTTTTAACTGATTTTATTAAAAAAGCTTATAAGAGTTATAAGAGGTTTGAATGTTTTGTGGAATTAAGCCTATTTTTGCCATCTAAATATGATTGTGATAGCAATTTACGCATGAACTGGCGCCAAAAATACTTCCCGATTTTGAACTTGTCCTTTTGGGATCAAATTATTGAGATTCTTTCATTCGCAGCCCTTGTTTTGTTATGGGTCATGACTTATCATTTTCAGCACTTAGGGGCAGAAATGGTGCCGGAGAATTATGACTTTTTTCAAAACCCCAGCGAGTATTGGGCCAGCAAAATGACTTATACCCTCCCTATCGTGGCGACCATCTTATATTTGGGACTGACTATCTATAATACCAAGACTTATTATGTGAACCTAATGATAGTGGATAGCGAAGAAAAAGCAGAAAAATTGAGAAAAATTAATCAAAAGTTCTACCGCTGGGTGAAGCTTATGGTGATTCTCATTTTCATTTTTATCG
>NZ_AMGM01000054.1 GCF_000298295.1 Cecembia lonarensis LW9 | reverse complement strand
TTTGAATCTATTGATTACCTGCTTTAATGGGGGCTATATTGGTTACATTACACCCGATGAATATTATGATGAAAAGCTATATGAGGTTAGGGACATGAATTGGTATGGGCCCTATAATGGGGCCTATTTTGACGAGATTATTTCAGGAATTATCAACAATGCTGGTGACAACTAAAACACCAAAAGCACCCAAGGTAAAAGAAATGAAGCTTCTAATTTTTGCCGGATCAATCTTGCATCCTTTTGCCAGGAAAGCTGCAAATGATATAATGTAATCAGCAATAAAACCCCTGCATGAATTTTATAATAAGATGGCTGCTGAAACAAAAGAAAGCCTAAATAAAAAGCATTAATCATTCCAGACCAACGGATCAATCCAAGCAATTGATTACGGCTTATCAGCTGAAGCAAAGAACCAAACCCATCCAAATTATCCGTCTTCTGATCCATGTAGGATAAAACAAACAAATTGATGCAAGCCAATAAAAAATACCCTGCCCCCAATAAATAAAAAGCACTGGGATAATAATTTGGTGAATGGAGGACCATTGGAGCCAGAGCAATACCAAGTACATAAAATAAGCCGGTAGATACTTCCTTTAACCAGCCAAGTCTATGTTCAAAAATCCTCAAAACCCCCATCCAGAAAAGCATTGGCAGGCCAAGCCAAATCCCTGGTAAAAAAATAAAGTGAAGCCTTTTATCGAAAGTCATCATAAGGAGACCGGATAGGGTTATCGCTAAAAGCGAAAAAAGCAAGGCTTTAAAATACCTTTGATGAAAGAGATGTCTGTCACCATGTGCCTGATGAGAAACTTTTCTTGCGTCCCAAAGATGATCAAAAGTGTAAAGGATCCAAACTACCATACCCAATAACAGGTAACTTTGGACAGGCAAATCTACCCCTAACACATCTGCAAAAAAAAGTTGACCGGCCATGGCACCGAAAACCACATCCAGTGAAAGTAAATTAACATACCGCCAAAGGAGTCCCATATAATTCATATAACGATATTATAAAAAATTTTATCAATTACATCATAGGATAAAACAGCATGTTATTTTTTAACTTTAAAAACATTAAAATTCAACCTATGAGAAAGTCTTTGTTTTTAGCTATCCTTTTTTCTGGAATCATTTTCGGTGCACTTGCACAAAACCCCATCAAAGTGGCATGTGTGGGTAATAGCATTACGGAAGGTCCGGGCAGGGACCATATTGACAGTTATCCCTTACAAATGCAGCATCAACTAGGAGAAAGTTACCAAGTGAAAAATTTTGGTGTCAGTGGGAGGACTTTGCTGAAAAAAGGAGACTTTCCCTATTGGGATGAACCCCAATACCAAGATGTGAAAGATTTTCAACCTGACATCCTAATAATAAAGCTTGGCACTAACGACTCAAAGCCTCAAAACTGGTCACATAAAGCAGATTTCAAAAAAGATTATATTGAAATCATTGAAAGTTTAAAAAGACATATGCCTGAAAATGGAAAAGTATTCATCTGTATCCCTGTTCCTGTCACCAAAGACAATTTTGGCATAAGAGAAAGTGTCATGGTCAATGAAATAAAGCCTTGGTTATTTGAGATTGCTGGGGCAACGGGTGCCTCAATCATTGACC
The DNA here is from genome assembly GCF_000298295.1 of Cecembia lonarensis LW9. Taxonomy (GTDB): domain Bacteria; phylum Bacteroidota; class Bacteroidia; order Cytophagales; family Cyclobacteriaceae; genus Cecembia; species Cecembia lonarensis. Next base: position 29,183 of record NZ_AMGM01000054.1, on the reverse strand, counting down.
TTTACACACCACTTAAAAACAAATCCGACTTACTCCCGGATGGTGTACATCCAAATAAGGAAGGTCTAGGCATTATGGCGAAGGAAGTTGCAAAAGCAATCCAATAAAAAAACCGCTCTGAAGCGGTTTTTTATTGGGTTATATTGTTAAGTTCAAATTATTGGCCTTCCAAAGCATTGGCACCTGCGACAATCTCAAGGATTTCGTTGGTAATTGCCGCCTGACGGGACCTGTTATACAACAACTTCAATTCTTTTAACAATTCATTGGCATTTTCTGTGGCCTTGTCCATAGAAGTCATCCTTGCTCCATGCTCAGAAGCATTACTTTCCAAAACAGCCTTGTAAAACTGAGTTTTCAATGCACTAGGAACTAAATCCTCAATGATGTATTCTTTGGATGGTTCCAAAATATAATCTTGTGTCAATTTATTTTGCTCTTCTACTCCTGCGGGTGCACCCATTGGTAAGAATTGCTCAACAGTGATTTCCTGAGTAGCTACGTTTCTAAAATGATTATAAACCATCACTACCTTATCGTATTTACCACTTGTAAAGCCATCCATTGCATACAAAGCAATTTCTCTGACGGATTCAAAATTGACATCAGTAAAAATGCCATAGTAATCAGAAAGTACTTGATAGCCTCTTTTGCTGTAGAATTCAAAAGATTTTTTACCCAATGGAAGTACTGTGATATTCTTGCCTTTGTATTGATTTTCCAAAAGATAATTGGTGGCCTTCATCACGTTGGAGTTAAAAGCGCCACAAAGCCCTTTATCTGAAGTCATAGGAACTACCAATACATTTTCTACAGGCCTTTGTTCTGCATATGCAATATCAAGTTCCCCACCCATTGCAGCCACAACATCATTCAATATTGTGGTTAGTTTTTGGGAATATGGGCGCATTTTAAGGATTTTGTCCTGGGCCTTTCTCAATTTAGCAGCGGCCACCATTTTCATGGCCTTGGTAATTTGCTGTGTTGAGGAGACCGAGGTAATCCTTTGCTTGACTTCCTTAAGATTTGCCATAAGATGCTTTTATCTGAAAAGAGATATAATTAAGGATAAGGAAAAACCAAGGTCCTTCCTCACCCGAAATAATTATTATTTAGCGTATTTTGCGGAAAGGTCTTTTGCAGCTGCTTCCAGAATTTTTCCAGCATCATCGATTTTGTTTTTCAAAATCAACTCCAATGCTTCAGGATAGCTGCTCTTCAATAAGTTGTAGAATTCAGCCTCAAACTGTCTGGCTTTTTCTACAGGAATGCTATCCATAAATCCTTTGGTAGAAACGTAAATAATGGCTACCTGCAATTCTACGGCAACAGGAGAATACTGTGGCTGCTTAAGAATTTCCTGGTTTCTTCTACCTCTTTCGATTGTTCTCTTGGTAGAAGCATCCAAATCGGACCCGAACTTGGCAAAAGCTTCCAATTCACGGAACTGTGCTTGATCCAATTTAAGGGTACCTGCTACTTTCTTCATGGACTTAATCTGTGCATTACCACCTACCCTGGATACTGAGATACCCACGTTGATCGCAGGACGGATACCGGAGTTAAACAAGTTGGTCTCCAAGAAGATCTGTCCATCAGTAATAGAGATTACGTTGGTAGGGATATAAGCAGAAACGTCACCAGCTTGGGTTTCAATGATAGGCAAAGCGGTCAAAGAACCTCCACCTTTTACCATTGGCTTAATGGATTCAGGCAAATCATTCATCTGCTTGGCGATTTCGTCGGAAGCATTGATTTTTGCAGCCCTTTCCAATAATCTGGAGTGCAGGTAGAATACGTCTCCAGGATATGCTTCACGTCCCGGAGGTCTTCTCAAAAGAAGTGAAACTTCTCTGTAGGCAACCGCCTGCTTGGAGAGATCATCATAAATTACCAAAGCCGGACGTCCTGTATCACGGAAAAACTCACCGATACAAGCTCCTGTAAAAGGTGCAAAGAACTGCATTGGTGCTGGATCAGCAGCGGAAGCAGACACGACTACAGAATATGGAAGTGCGCCTCCTTTTTCCAAGGCTGACACAATACCAGCTACTGTAGAGGCCTTTTGTCCTACTGCCACATAGATACAAAATACAGGTTCTCCCCTTTCATAGAATTCTTTTTGATTTAGGATTGTATCGATGGCTACAGCAGTTTTACCTGTCTGACGGTCACCGATAATCAACTCCCTCTGACCCCTTCCGATAGGAATCATAGAGTCAATGGCTTTAATACCTGTCTGAAGAGGTTCAGTAACAGGCTGACGGTAAATTACACCTGGCGCTTTACGCTCCAAGGGCATCTCATAAAGGTCGCCCGCCAGAGGCCCTTTACCATCAATAGGGTTACCCAAGGTATCCACTACCCTACCTAACATACCTTCACCAACCTTGATAGAAGCAATTTGCTTGGTTCTTTTGACATTATCGCCTTCCTTAACCAATTTTGAATCTCCAAAGAGTACAGCACCCACGTTATCTTCTTCCAGGTTAAGTACCATGGCTCTCAAACCGTTGTCAAACTCCAACAATTCACCTGCTTGTGCTTTGGTAAGGCCATATATACGGGCAACACCGTCACCTACCTGGAGTACGGTACCCACTTCTTCAAGTTCAGCCTCAGTTTTTACATTTGAGAGTTGTTCTCTCAAAATCGCTGAAACTTCATCAGGTCTAACTTGTGCCATTATAATTTTTTTTAATTGTTATGCGATTAATTTTAGTAGGTCTTGACGAAATACCTTTGTGCAAATTTCAACCTTAGGTTGCGCAATTTTCCACTCAAAGAATCATCAAGTAATTTGTCGTTCACTTTCAGAACAAAACCTCCAATCAGGTCCTTGTCAATTTTCTCAATCAACACCACCTTATTCAAGCCAGAAATTTCCTTCACAATTTCCTCAAACCTTTTTCTAAGATCATCAGTAAGGGGCAATGTGGTGATCACCTCTGCCTCTTGGATACCCATGTGGAGGTTGTACAACTTTTTGAACTCCCTCGCAGTAGAAACAAGTACATTGGCGCGGTTCTTCCTTGTAATGATTTCAAAAAAACTCAATGTGATGGCATTTCCAGTTTTATCAAAAAGTGCCTTCAAGACATTATGTTTCTTATCCGTGTTAACTATTGGACTGTTTAGCAGCAATACCAGCTCCCTGTTTTCAGCAGCTACAGACAGTAGTTGATTGACATCCCTGTACACTTCCTCCAGCTGTTTTTTCTCTACAGCAAGTTCAATGAGGGCTTTGGCATACCGGGAAGCAACTTTAATATCTGACATAATTAATTCAGCTTAAGATCTTTTACCAACTCTTCTACTAGCGCTTTTTGAGCTGCATCTTCTGCGAAATTCTTCTTGAGAAGTTTTTCTGCTATATTCAAAGAAAGCACACCCACTTGGACTTTTACTTCTTCCAAAGCGGCAAGTTTTTCAGTTTCTATGGCGGCCTTGGCATTTTCGATCATTTTAGCACCTTCTTGCTGTGCTTTTTCCTTGGCTTCTTCAATGATTTGCTTGGCAGTATCTGTTGCCTTGAGCAACATTTGATCTCTTTCTATTTTGGCTTCCTGAAGGATTTTTTCATTCTCCGCCTTTAGGTTTGCCATTTCATTTCTGGCAATTTCTGCAGACTTGAGTGCATCTTCTATGCTTTTTTCTCGCTCTTCCAAAGCTGAAAGAATTGGCTTCCAAGCAAATTTAGCAAGGATATAAAGTAGTATGGAAAATCCTATGATTTGCCATATTATCAAGCCGGAACCAGGTATTATAAGATCCATAAATAATAATTTTAATGCCTATTTCAATGATTGTTCAATGGATAAAGTAGGGATTGGCCTAGCGCCAATCCCCATTTAACTTTCTTAGAAAGTGTAATCACCCAAAGCAATCAGTAGACAAACTACCACTGCAAATAGGGAAACCACCTCGATAAGGGCAGCGATGATCAACATAGCAGTCTGGATTTTTCCAGCTGCTTCTGGCTGACGGGCGATACCCTCCATAGCTTGACCACCGATTCTACCAATACCCAGACCTGCGCCAATCGCAACAATTCCGGCACCGATACCTGCACCCATAAGTGCAAAACCGGCAGATAACAAGATTGAAGTTAACATACGTGTTAGGTTTTATAAATTGAACAAAGAAATTCTAATTAATGATGATCGTGCTCTGCTACAGCCTGTCCGATGTACATGGCCGAAAACAAAGTAAATACATACGCCTGAATGGTAGCTACCAATAATTCGATCATATTGATAAAGACCACCATCACAGTACTCGCAAGACCCACAGCAAGTGATTCAAAGACGAAAATCAGACCTATAAAGCTCAAAATCACAATGTGACCTGCTGTAATGGCCACAAAAAGACGGACCATCAAGGCAAAAGGCTTAGTAAACAGACCTATAATTTCCACAGGGACAATGATCAACAAAAGCGGGACGGGGACACCTGGCGTAGCCACAACGTGCTTCCAATAATCCTTATTGCCGTTAAGGTTGGTTACAAAGAAAGTGAAAATGGCTAAAGTGGCCGTCACTGCTATATTACCGGTAAGGTTGGCCGCACCGGGGAAAAGCCCTAAGAGGTTACCAAACCAGATAAAGAAGAAAATGGTCAACAAATACGGCGTGAATTTTTTGTATTTGTGGAGACCAATATTCGGAAGTGCTATTTCGTCTCTTACAAAAACCACAATGGGCTCAATAAAAGAAGCAGCACCTTTTGGCGCTTGGCCCGGGTTTTTCTTGTAGTGTGAAGCTGCTGAAAGAATAATCCAAATAACAATGGCCAGCACAATAAAGAGCATGGCTACATTTTTGGTAATGGAAAGCTCAATAAATGACCTGTCTTCATCCAAAGCCTTCAGGTGATCGTGCTCATCGATGTAATACCCATTATGGGCATAAGCCTTTCCAAAAGCGTGAGTCTCAGGATTCTGAAATTGGGTGGACATGTAAAACTCTAAACCTCTGTCAGAAGAATAAATGATGACAGGCAAAGGAAGTGTAATGTGGGTGTTCCCAAAAGTTGCAAAATGCCACTCATGTGAATCCTTCACGTGGTGCATAATAAAGCCTGTTTTATCTTCCTCGTCTCCCGCTGCGGTAGCAGTATGAGAAAAAACCAGCATAAATGCTGATAATAAAATACTTAGGCAAAGAAATTTACGGAACATCAAATGATTTTTTAGTACCTACTTCGAATTCGGGCGCAAATTAGCTATAAGCATATATATATCAAACAATAAGTAGAATAAATAAACGACAAAAAAATTGATCACAAACAGAATTAAATTTTCCTGGCCAAGGAAGAGCATGACTGCTACAAAACCTATACTGCTCAATAGTCTGATACCAATGGCGCCTAATAAAATATTTACAGAATTTTCTTTGCTTATCGAAAGTAGGTAATGCGTGAAAATTCCAGTCAACCAGGTTAAAATCAAAAAGAAAGAGACAATCTTTTTGATACTTTCGTGAATCCATTGAAGACCAATTACTGCTTCAATCAAGTAGGCTGCCCCTACAATAAGAAGGGACATCAATAGCAGTTTTACGGTAAGACTTATGATTTGTTTCATTTCCTCAGTATAGCAGGCACAATATTAGTGCTTTTTATCTTTCCTCTCGTCCATCTCGTCTTTTTTCATGGACACATAGAGGTGATAAAACGCTGCAACAATAGAAAGAAAACAAAAAAGCAAAAGCCAAACGGGGAATTTCATTTGGCTTTTTTGTTGTATATACCATCCCAAAGCTGTACCCAAGCCAATCACTGCGAACAATTGGAAGGAAAGACCCAGGTATTTAAAAATGAGATAGGGCTTACCCTGAGGCAAGTTCTTTTTTGAGTTCATCTACTTTTGGGGATTTGGAGCTTTTGTTTACTTCCGCCCCCATCTGACATCGACCGTTGAATGTTGCACCATTTTCAACCACCAGCTTATTGGTGACTATGTCTCCGGTCACCATTGCAGATTTTTTTAGGTAAAGTACATCAGAACAGACAACCTGTCCGTCTACTTTGCCGGAAATTTCTGCCTCTGCGGAAGATAGATTACCCTTTATAGCGGCAGATTCTCCTATGACAATTTTGCTTTTGGATTTTACGGAACCCTCTACAGCACCTTCAATCCTGATGTTACCCTGGGCGACAATATCACCCTTAATGTTGGTTTCTTTAGAAATCACATTGCTGGAATTCACCATATCGACAACGGATTTTTTCTCTTCGGCTTTGTTAAACATAATTAATCAAAAGAAATGAAATCTTGGGGATTAAGTGGAGAACCTTTGTACCATATTTCGAAGTGCAAGTGAGGGCCAGTCGTCAGTTCGCCTGTATTTCCTATAATGGAAATGATTTCACCGCCTTTGACTGTCTCTCCTATACTTTTCAATATTACCGAATTGTGTTTATAAATCGAAATCAATTCATCCGAATGCTGAATGGCTACTACATATCCAGTTCCTAATGTCCAAGAACTGAAAATCACTGTACCATCAGCGATGGTTTTCACAGGTTCGTTTTCCTTTGCTACAATATCTATTCCAAAGTGGTCTTTTTTGGGATCAAAAATTGCGGTAACCACACCTTTTATTGGTGGAAAGAAGTAAACCTCACCCAAAAATCCCACATCTATGGCTTGACCAATCTCCAATTCCAGGGGTACTCCCCTCATTTCCTGTAGGATGCTTATCGTTGCATCACTGGGTTCGAAAAGGACTTCGGCACTTCTCCGCTGAGGGGTTGCGGAAGTATCCTGTTCAACAAATTCTTCCAAATACTCGGCTTCACCTGCAATGATTCTCTGGATGTTTTTAACATAATTGTCTTTTTTCAAAACTTCCAACTGTAGCGAATCCACTGTTTCGGACAATTGTAGCAACAATGCTGTATTTTCTGTTTCTTTGTAAAAAGGATCAAACCAAGCCCTTAATAAGGTTTTTGAAAGAAATAACGAGAACCCAAAAGTTAAAATAAAAAAAAGCACAAGTATGGCTACTGATTTGCCACTTGAGATATTAAATGAAGTTATTACAGAAAAATCCTGCTCCTTACGGATTACCACAAGAAACTTAGATTTCAAAAATTGGCCTATTTTTTTAATTGTTTTCAATGAGTCGGTTTTGGTTTTTTTGAACCTCAAAAATATAATAATAAACGATAGCGTTTAATAAATTGATACAAAACCAGTAATTTGTGACTTTGTCAAACTAGCTAAGATGCGTGGAGTTTTTCTAATCATAATTATCATACTTTCAACACTTTTCTCAGCCTGTTCCTCTGAGAAAAACACTTTTACCAATAGGATGTTCCACAACACAACCTCCAGGTATAATGCACTTTGGTATGCTCAGAATAATATCAAAGAACTTGAAGCATTGATTGAAAGGGAACATAAAGAAGATTATACCCAAGTACTACCCATTTTTTTTCCTATAGACAGTGCCATCATAGAGCAAAATGCTGAACTCCTTGCCGATGTACGTGACTTTTCATCAAAAGCTATAGAATGGCACCGAATTTCAAAATGGGTAGATGATGCCTATTTCCTCTTGGGTATGTCAGATTATTATGAGGCAAATTTTGATGAATCTTCCAATACTTTTAGGTATTTGAATGTCAATAGCAGAAAAAAAAGAATTCGGCACCGAAGTCTAATTCAATTGATGCGCCAATTCACAGACCTGAGAAAATTTGATGATGCTGCCTTCGTAATTGACTACTTATCCAAAGAAAGTGGCATCAGCAAGGAAAATCGTTTTATACTTTACAAAAACTTGGCTTACTATTACGATTTACGTGGAGAAATCAACGGAAAAATCGGCGCCTTGGACCGGGCCTTAGCCCTAACCAAAGATAAAAAAGAGAAGTCACGTATCAACTTTATTCTTGCCCAACTGTATCAAAGGGAAGGTTTGGATGCTTTGGCTTATTCTTACTATAATGAAGCCCTTAAAGGCAACCCTCCTTATGAAAGAAGCTTTTTCGCACTACTTTTTGCACAGCAGGTGGCAGAACTCAATAAAAGCAAAGACCTAAAAAGGGTAAGAACTTACTATGATGATTTGTATAAAGACAGTAAAAACAAAGACTTGAGGGATGTCATCCTTTATGAAAAAGCCTTATTTGAACTGAAGCAGGAGGATATTGATGCTGCTGAGAATCTTTTGATCCGGGCAGCTAAAGAAGAAAGTAGAAATCCGGTACAAAAAGGATATATCTATCAAAGGCTCGCAGAAATCAGTTTTGACATTAAAAGGGACTTTAGGGCGACCAAATACTACCTGGATTCAGCCCTAAGCTACATCAGACCAAATGATGCTATCTATCCAGAGATTAATGAAAAGAAAGGCAATTTCGATAATTACGTATTACATTATGAAACCATCAGCAGAAATGACAGCTTGATCAGGCTTTCACAAATGAGTGAAGAAGAGCAGGAATTGATTGCTGAAATGTTTATCCGGCAGGAAGAGGACCGCCTATTGAAAGAAGCAGAGGCAAAATCAAAAGAAAGATCCAGCAGCATTTTCGATAACCTGCTTGCCTTTGGAGGAAGAGGAACAGGTGAGTCATTCTATTTTGACAACGCTGTTGCCATGCAAAGAGGGTCCATAGATTTTTATAGAAACTGGGGGACCAGACCTTTAGAAGATGATTGGCGAAGAAATGTGCAGGGTTTTGGAGGCTCAAGTAGAGCGGATACTCCTTCGGCTACAGATGAAACCTCAGAACCATCAGAACAAGAACCGGAAAGTATCATAGGGCAATTGCCTGATAAAGAAAGCCTTTTGGCGCAAATACCCAGAAGCGAAGAAGCTATAACAAGGCTGAAACAAGGTTTGGAGTCTTCCTATTTTGAACTGGGGAAATTACTTTTCTTTGATTTTAAAGAATTCCAAATGAGCATAGATTATCTGGAAAGTTTAATCACTACCTATCCTAATTCAAATAAAAAAGCGGAAGCATACTACATTCTTTTCCTAGCCAATCAGGAAATCAATGGCAACGCTGAGCTCTTTGCCCAAAGACTGAATCGGGAGTTTCCTGACTCACCTTTTACATTTTCAGTCAATAACCCTGATGCCATAAAAGGAAACCAAGCATTCTTAGCCTCATCACAATTGTACAAAGAGGCCTATGAGCAATATTATGCTGGACAATACCTTGAGGCCAGGACTACCATACGTCAAACCCTGGAAAATTATCCACTTACCAAAAATACAGACAGGTTACTATTGCTCGACATTATGGTCTCGGGAAAGATAGATGATAAAGAGAGATATAGAAGTAGACTTGAAAATTATATTCAGACCACTGAAGAGGAGCCATTGGAAAAATTGGCAAGAAATATGCTGTTAGCTTTGACGGGAGAAGTGGAAGAAAATGAGTCAGACCTGACAGAGGAAAAGAGCCTCGATGAGGCGGGCTCAGAAATAGCAGAAGAAGATGGGGAAGCTTTGGAAGAAGTAGATGATTTACCCTACCGTGAAAATCCTAATCAAACCCATATATTTGTCATCGCTTTGGACCCGGAAAAAGCCAGAGAATCAAAAAATCTTCTGGCGGACCTGGAATCTTTCCACCTTCAAAATTTCCCAAATGCCAGACTTCGAACTGGAAATATGAACCTAAATCGAGAAGAAGTGATTTTTATAGTAAGCCCTTTCAGCAATGCTGAAAAGGCACTGGACTATAGGAATAAATTCATGGGTAATTTCAACTCCCAATCCTTAGAAAAAGAAGACAAAGAAAAAAGTTTCCTGATATCAATTGAAAACTTTCAGGAGCTTAATAGACGTAAAAACCTTAATGAGTACCGCCAATTCTATAAAAGGGTGTATCAATAACCTAGCCTATACTTACAAAATTTATAATGACCAGTAAAATCATAAAGTTAATTTGGTTGGTTTTTGCCGCCGGCATGATAGGCTTTGTCCTGTTTGTTTGGGCAGTAAGTGTCAACTTCCTGGGTTTATTTGGAGAACTTCCAGACTTCAAAGCCTTAGAGAATCCACGGACTGAAGAAGCCTCAGAACTTTTTTCAGCCGACGGAGTACTACTTGGAAGCTATTTCCGGGAAAATCGAAGTCCCGTTACTTTCAATGAACTTTCACCTAATCTGGTCAATGCATTGATCGCCACTGAAGATGTACGCTTTGAAAAACATTCCGGCATTGATCTGCAAAGCATGGGTCGTGTATTTTTTAAATCCCTGATCCTTCGGCAAGGGGCAGGTGGAGGAAGTACCCTTAGCCAGCAAACTGCCAAAAACCTTTTCAAAACCAGAAACCTGGAATCACAGGGAGCTCTAAGTCGTGTTCCTGGACTGAGAATGCTGATCATTAAAACCAAAGAATGGATTGTAGCAACCAAGCTTGAAAGGTCCTATACCAAAGATGAAATTCTGACATTGTATTTGAACACTTCGGAATTTGGAAGCAATGCCTATGGTATAAAAACTGCAGCAAAAACATTCTTCAATAAAAATCCAAATGAGCTTGAATTGCAGGAAGCTGCCGTCTTGGTAGGTCTTTTCAAAGCACCCACTTATTACAGCCCTGTTTTTAATCCTGACAATTCTCTCCGAAGGAGAAATACCGTTTTGGCACAAATGGCCAAATATGGGTATATCAGCAAAGAAGAAATGGATTCACTGATGGCCATGCCTATTGAATTGGATTACAGGGTTGAAAATCAAAACCAAGGTATGGCTACCTATTTTAGGGAAGTTCTCAAAGGTGATCTGCTGAAATGGACGAAAGAAAACCTCAAGCCTGACGGTACATCCTACGATTTATTTGGAGATGGGCTAAGAATATTTACCACGATAGACAGTAGGTTGCAGCGCTATGCAGAGGAAGCCATGGACGAGCACATGCGTGAACTGCAGAAGAAATTTGAAAGAGAAATGGGTAACAGAGATCCCTGGATCGATGAAAATGGAAGGGTAATTCCTAACTTCTTGGAAAACCAAGTGAAAAGAACAGAAGCTTATAGAAACTTGGTGAGAAGGTACGGGGCCAACAGTGACTCCATCGACATCAAGCTAAATGAAAAGAAAAAAATGAGGATCTTCTCCTGGACAGAAGGAGAAGTGGATACCTTGATGAGTACGATGGATTCTCTGCGACATTTTAAGAAACATTTGCAGTCTGGATTTATGTCAATGGATCCCCATACAGGTCATATCAAGGCCTGGGTGGGAGGTATTAACTATAAATATTTCAAATTCGACCACGTAAGGCAGGCCAAAAGACAACCTGGATCTACATTTAAGCCATTTGTATATGCAGCTGCTATTGAAAATGGTTATAGCCCTTGCTATTCTGTAATTGATCAACCTGTAGAAATCAACATTCCGGGACAACCTGCTTGGACTCCTAAAAATGCCGATGGTAAATTTTCTTATGAAAAAATGACCATTAGGCGTGCTATGGCCCAGTCGGTCAACTCTGTAACGGCTTTCATGATGAAAAAACTAGGTCCGAAAGTAGTAGTGGAAACTGCCCATAGATTAGGGGTTACCAGTGATTTAGAGGAAGTACCGGCCCTGGCCCTCGGAACAAGCGATGTGTCCGTTTTTGAAATGGTCGGAGCCATGGGCACATTTGTCAACAAAGGAGAACATATTACGCCGTTTTATATCGACCGGATTGAGGATAAATTTGGAAATGTACTTCAACAATTTACTCCTAAAAAGCGCCCTGCTATGAGTGAGGAACATGCTTACCTGATGTTACATATGATGAAAGGCGGGTTTGAAGAAACCGGTGGCACCAGTCAGGGCGTTCCATGGTCTCTCAGAGATGAAGGCAATGAATTAGGGGGAAAAACCGGAACTACTCAAAATGCATCAGACGGCTGGTACATGGGGATGACTAAAGACCTGGTTTCAGGAGCATGGGTAGGAGGTGATGACAGGGCCATCCACTTCAGGAGCTGGGTAAGTGGTCAGGGGGGACAGACTGCAAGACCCATTTGGGTTAAATACATGACCAAAGTATATGCCGATCCTACTTTGGGCTATACCAAAGGACCATTCCAAAGACCCGAAAGACCATTGAGCATAGAAATAGATTGTAATCAATATGAGAAGAGCAGCAGTAGATTTACTGATTTTGACTTCGATCCAAGAAAAAATGATTTCTAAATAAAATTTACTCTAAACCAAAAAGACCCACTGATGGGTCTTTTGGTTTTAGAACCTATATGAAGTGAGTCTGCTTTTGATGCCATGCGCACCTTAATCATTGGGCAATCTTTATTAATTTTACAATATGCTTGTACCATCTTATAGCATCAATGACTACAATACCCTACCGGACCAACCGGGAGTATATAAGTTTTTCAATGCTGAAAAAGACTTGATTTACGTTGGAAAAGCCAAAAGTCTTAAAAAAAGGGTTGCCTCTTATTTCGTTAAAGGTAAAGGCATCAACCACAAAACAAAGAGGATGGTAAGGGAAATTGACCGGATAGAGATTACCTTGGTGAATTCCGAATTTGATGCTTTGCTGTTGGAAAACAACCTGATCAAAAAAACACAACCCAAGTACAACATCTTACTCAAAGATGACAAGACCTATCCCTATTTGGTTTTAACCAAAGAACATTTCCCTCAGATATACCCAACCAGAAGATTAATTCCTCATAAAGGCACTTATTTTGGTCCCTTTGCATCCGTAAAGGCCATGAACAATGTTTTAGAACTTATCAGAAACATATTCACCATCCGAACCTGTAAGTTGGATCTAAGTCCTCAAAAAATCCAAGAAGACAAGTACAAGGTTTGCTTGGAATACCATATTGGAAATTGCCTTGGTCCATGTGAAGGCAAACAAAAAGAGTCAGAGTACTTGGAAGACATCGAACAGGCCAAGCACATTCTTAAGGGTAATTTGGGTATTGCCAAAGGTTATTTCAAAAATCAGATGCAAAAAGCAGCTGAAACATTGGCATTTGAAAGGGCACAATATTTCAAAGAGAAATTAGATCTTTTAGAAAAATTCCAATCCAAATCTATGGTGGTCAACCCAAGCATTAAGGACCTGGATGTCTTTGCCATAGTATCAGATGAAAAGAATTCCTATGTCAATTACCTGAAAGTAAAAAATGGAGCCATCATCATTACAAAAACGGTCGAGCTTAAAAAACGACTGGATGAATCTGAAGGAGATTTATTACTAACAGCAATCGTCAGACTGAGAGACCAATTCAATAGCGATGCAGAAGAAATTATCATCAATGTGGATTTGGAAGAAAACTATGAAGGCCTAAACATCCATGTCCCCAAAATTGGAGATAAAAAGCACCTCATAGAATTATCCCTGAAAAATGCCAAATACTATAAACAAGAAAAATTATTGGCTTCAGGGGAAGTTAAAGACAAAAAATTCAGGGTATTGAAACAGCTTCAAGCAGACCTCTCCCTGCAGGAAATACCAGACCATATTGAATGTTTTGATAATTCCAATATACAGGGAAGCAATCCTGTTGCCAGTATGGTCTGCTTTCTAAATGGGAAACCTGCTGTTAAAGAATACAGGCATTATCACATCAAAACAGTGGATGGACCAAATGATTTTGCAAGCATGACAGAGGTAGTGGGAAGGAGATATAAAAGGTTGATAGAAGATGAAATGCCTTTGCCAAAGTTAATTGTCATTGATGGGGGCAAAGGTCAGCTTTCTTCAGCGGTTGAAGCACTTAAGGAACTTGAGATTTATGGTAAGGTCCCGATTATAGGTATTGCCAAACGCCTGGAAGAAATATACTTCCCTGGTGACCAATACCCTCTTCATATTGATAAAAAATCGGAATCTTTAAGATTGTTGCAAAGAATCCGGGATGAAGCCCACCGTTTTGCCATAACCTTCCATAGGAATATTCGAAGTAAAAAAGCATTAGGCACACAGTTGACAGAGGTAAATGGTATAGGGGAAAACACAGCAGAAAGACTTTTGAAGCATTTTAAATCATTTAAAAAAATCAAAAGCGCCGAAGCGAAAGAAATTGAAGAGATAATTGGAAAATCAAAGGCAGAAAAACTATTGGTCTGGTTAGAAAACCAAAAAGGCGGGTAAATTACCCGCCTTTTTTATTACCATTCCCAAAGGGAGTTTTCCATATCCAAGAGTTTATATTCAAACTCCAAAGAATTTAAAAATGCAACAAGATCCGGGTTTGGATGTTCAGGATTAACCATATCAGCAATCAATGCATCATCTGCATTGGTATACTTTCTAACTACTGACCTAAACAACCTCAAATCAAAAGCTTGGTCATAGGTCAAACTTTTAGAATCATTCTGAAAGTTCAGCCATTTCGCTTCAGGGTGGTTCTTGAAGTAATTGTAGAAATCCTTATACCTGATAAAGCCTATTGTCTTTTGACCTGCATTGGCATTGGTCGGAGATGGCATCACCAATTCCAAGTATTTGACGTCAAATTTAATCTGAGAATGATGACGGTCAAACAGGAAATCTTCCTTAAAATCAAGGTAATACAATTGCTTTACAAAGATACTGTCCCCATTGGCTGCTATCCAGAAATTATTCTGAAACTCGGCGATGGATAAGGGTTGCGTGAATTGTTCATCAGCAAAAACTTCCAACGCATTCTCTTCTACAATGGCTTTGTAAATATTATTGACAATACCATTATTTTTGGTATCACCAGAACCATACAAAGGATGATTGTACTTCTCCCTCAGATCAATTCTTCGCCAAACACTTACCTGAAACATGATGTCATCTTCTCTGATGGGTAATACGGAGAAGGTAGTGTCTACTTTAAAGCGTCTGTCTCCAGCATTGTTTGGATTTACACTTGTGGCAACTTGGCCAAAAACATCTGTTCCCAGCATCAATCCAATAAAAGCCAGGCTTAAGACAAAATAATTTCTTGCTTTCATAACATTTTAATTTTGGATAAAGACTAACCTAAATCCGATTATCTAAGCTGTAGTCTAATGATCTCAGGCGAAGAAAGTGTATTTCTAATTCTCCTTTGTTGGAAATTAGTCCTAGTCACTTCTGTTACCCTAACCACTATACCATCGCCTGGCCTTGCTGCCGCCAAAAGGTTTCTTATGGCAACATTCTTTCCAGTTATATTTACTCTTTCACGAGGAACTTCATTCCTCAACAGGATTACCTCACCACCTGTAACCTCAAAGTTAGCATCTCTGGCCATGGTTCTTCCGAAATTGGATTCAGGAACAGCCTCTACAATAAATGTAGATGGGCCCGGTGATGGATACGCTTGACTTAGGTCGATTGGTCCTCTACCATCAAACAATCGGATGGTTGGATCAGGTACCGGTCTAATATCATACGTTACATCTCCGATTTTATTGCCTCCACTGCTGACTCCAATGGTAACTTTTCCAGCATTTCCAGGAATGACAGTCACCTGACCAGCTCTTTGTCCTTTGATAAGGCTACCGTTAGAGATGGTAAAGTCAGGCGCATAAGCATTGCCAAGCGCTGGCACATCAATGCTGAGGTCGTTGGCACAATCTGCATAAAGCTGATTAACTACTTCAGAGGTTACCCTGATGACCGGTTGAGCTACAAAGTATTCGTAATCAACAGCCAATGTAGAATCTACTCCAGCAATATTTACCACGATTTCACCCCTTAGAACCCTTCTTGCCAATCCTCTGTCATCATATTGACCGGCAGGTGGTACGGTGAAACTGATTTCTCCGAATCCATCCACAACTGGAACTTCCCTTCCGTCAACCGTCATTTTGGGAGCAGAAGATGAAGATGAGGAAGCCACGAATAGATTAGCTTCAAATTTTGTGCCCGCAGCAACTACGTTGGAGTTAGCCGCTATACTTGCCTTAAAGACATCAGATTTGAAGTAGAAAGTACCAATCGAACCAGTGATAGCCGATAAGGCCTCTGACTCAATATTCAAAACCTCATTTTGATATTGGGAGATAAGGGCCATTACTGCTCCGACCGGAGACTTGACAAAGTTCAAATTAACAAAACTTTTATTTCTAACATCGGGATCATTTTTAAAGATCTCAATGTCTTTCGCATCTTTAGCTATGTCTTGGAAACTAAGCTCAATACCCACACCTTTAAGGATAGCTGAAATTTGCTGAGGATACTCATTTAGCCTATCCTGCATTTCAAAACCCTTTCGGTTATTATTAAAAATATTTCCAGGGATATCCACATTTTTCAAAGCAGAGTTTCTAAACTGACCCTGCTCATTAACTGCATCTGATGCAGTGATCAATTCCTGCTTCAAACTCTCAAGGTAGGTAAATACCTCTGCCGTAGTTTTTCTCACTTCCTGAGCAGCGGCTACCTTGGGAACATCCCTTTCGTTATTACCTTGCTGTTCAACTGTATTTGCAATAGATGAAACAGTGAATTCATTTTTGCTGATAAAATTTTTGGAAGTCCTTTCCAGGCCATCATTCAGCAATACAAACTTTTGGAGGATCTGATTACTTACCTGTAATGCCAGCAATGCTGTCAGTACAAGGTACATCATTCCGATCATCCGTTGTCTTGGTGTCTCTTTTCCGCCAGCCATATCTTAACTTGATAAAAGATTAAACATAAAATACATCAGGGCTTAACCTTTCATGGCTGTTAACATACCGCCATAGATTTTATTAAGAGAACTTACGTTTTGATTCAATTTTGCCAATTCAGTTTTGAAAGCATCTGTTTCTTTACCTGCTTCAGCAAGTCCCTCCATCGCATTAGCCACATTAGAGTAAAATTTATTCAATGTCTTCATGTGGTTTTGCGCATCGATCAGCTCCATTTCGTACACATTGTTTAACGCAGATAAGTTTTTGGTAACTTCTACAACCTGTGCATGATATTGCTTAGCATCTGTAGAGGCTGAAGAAAGCTCCACGAGGGCAGTGGCCGTTTTACCATATGATTGATTGATATCAACCAAGGTTTTGGAAGCCGATTTTACATTTTCTGCGTACTCATTGGTAGCTACGGCAGCATCTGACAGCTTGCCCATTTTCTCAGCGGAACTAGCCAGGTTGGTCATGCCTTTACTAAGACTTTCAAAAAGTTCAGGTCCTATTTTGGCATTTTCCATCATTTCATCGAGTTTCTGGGTTAACCCAGCACCTTTAGCTGCTTTTTCTTTTGTTGGCGCAGGTTCTTCACTGGCCAATTCAGGATAAACCTTTGACCAGTCTATTTCCTCTTGTTTAGGTTCAAAAGCTGATAAGAAAAATATCGCTGCTTCTGTGGTAAGGCCAACGCCAATCATCAAGCTGGCAAAAGGCCAGTCAAGAATTTTGAACATCGCTCCTAGAATTACTACGGATGCACCAATACCGTAGATTTTTGGCATGACACTGCCATAAAATTTGTGCTTAAAAGAATTTTTGTTTGCCATTTTGAATAGATGATTAAGTGATATTTGATATGTATTGACTAGGGCTGATTATCTTCTTCTCCTTCTGTTGTTGTTTACGTCCATTGATCCGGATCTTCCCAGGAAAGTCACAACAGTTCTAAAACCGATATGGGCTGTTTTTACATCCTGGTATTCATAAGTTCTGGTACTTGTTTCCAAATAATGTGCGATGTCTTTCCAAGATCCTCCTCTTACAACTTTCCTTCTTTCGTTTGGATCATCGTACTTTGGATCTAGATCCCAGGTTAGAGAACTGGATACAGGACTGTAGGCATCCTGAACCCATTCTGCCACGTTACCGGACATGTTGTAAAGACCAAAACCATTAGGTGCAAAAACATCAACGGGCGCTGTGTAAGCGAATCCATCATCGATATAGTTACCCCTCCCCGGTTTGAAATTGGCCATCAAACAACCTCTTCGGTTTTTTAAGTAAGGACCACCCCAAGGATACTTAGCAACTTCCTTTCCACCTTTGGCGGCATATTCCCATTCGGCTTCGGTAGGTAGTCTAAAACTTGGATAATCATAATCAGACCTGTCGTTGGCATTCATATGAAAAGTCCTCCACTCTGCATACATTTGGGCTTGCTCCCAACTTACACCTACCACGGGGTAGTTGTCAAAAGCTGGATGATCAAAATAGAACTCCATCAAAGGGTCACCATAATGATAAGTAAAGCTGCTTGACCAAACTGTGGTATCAGGCAATACTTCGTCCAAATTGAAAACAGGTGGTTCTTTGAGCGTAGTAGGCGTACCATAGGTGTATTCACCTAAGCGTACAGCTTCAACGAACTGCCTGTACTTATTATTGGATACTTCATACTTATCCATGAAAAATTCAGAGATAGTAATCTGCTTGTTGAAAGCAGACTGCGTGAAGCCTATGTCTTCATCAGCCTGTCCCATCCAAAAAGTCCCGGCCTTGATGGCCACCATGTCAACTGGCAAGGGTTGTTGCCAGATTTGTCTCTTGGGAACACCTGTAACTTCCCCTCTCCGATTTTCTTTTTCACTGGCAGAGCCTCTCTTGCCAAAAAGTCCACAACCCTGAAGCAAAATGGACACAAAAAAGATAGTTAAAACGGACAAAATTCTGAAATTCATTAATCTATACATGTTTTACATGAATTAAGTGATGTAAAATTTTGCTGTAAATCACTTGTTTATAATCTCGAAATTTAATGTAAAATCTCAGAAAATAGCAAATTTGACAAGAAATTTCGATAATTTTTTAGAACCTAAATCTTGGTGTCCTCTGAATGGCTTTTTGAAATTCTCTGGAAACCGGTTGCAGATTGTAAGTCAACATAAACTCGTGACTAGTTGGAGACTTGGCTTCAAGACCACCAAACACCAAGTCAAACGCATAGCCTAACCTGAGAGAATTATCTCTTAATATTCCATATCCGAATAATAAGGAAACGGATTCTTCACCCCGATAGGCCAACCCTCCACTGATCCTTTGATTGTGTGTGGCTATAACGCTGATATCATATGAGAAATTATTGAAGGAAACAGATTTAATTAAAAAACTTGGCTCAAAAGTCCAGAGGGCAAAGGTCCGAATTCTGTAACCTGCCAGTAGATAGGAATGATTCATCAATTGGTTGTCAATCGCCCCATCACCAAAATCAAAGCCAGGCTCATTAATATGTCTGCTTCCAAAGCCTACATAATATTTTCCTCTATCATAAATCGCGCCAAGACCGAAATTAAAATTCATTCTGGTTTCCCTGCCAGCAGATGGAATACGTGGATCCGGATTCACAACCACCCATTCGTCATATTTTAAAGTACTTGAAAATATACCTCCTGAAGCTCCAATACTTAAAACACCCCTACCCAAGGTCTTATGGTAAGCAGTAGACAAATTGACTTCCTGACTGTTTGTGGGCCCAATGTTGTCATTCACGAATGTTAGCCCAAATCCTATATTATAATCATCCAGTCTTGCGGAAGCTGTCAAAAGCTGGGTAATCGGAGCTGGACCATTGGTACCTGTATAATTTAACCACTGACTGCGATGTAGGGCTGAAAAATTATAACCTGCCTCCTTCCCTGCAAATGCTGGGTTATAAAAAAGGCCATTGTTCATATATTGCGTAAACTGCGCATCCTGCTGACCTTTGGCTCCAAATGAAAGCCAAACCAGTAAACTAAAAATAAGTAAGGGCTTTATTTCGGAGAATTTCAGCGCTTTCATACTGGACCTTTGGTAGTTATTATTTTTTATTCTACACAATTAAACTGAAAATCTCCATAAAAGATTAAAAAGATCACAAATTATTTGCCTTTTTAATGTACAACTCCAATGCTCCTGTCATACTCGGTGCATTGGGCATGGGTGCTTCTATATCCAAAATTAGACCTTGGTCCAGAACCTCCTTAGAAGTTGTGGGGCCAAAAGCAGCTATCCTGGTATTGTTTTGTTCAAAATCAGGAAAATTATGCTTCAAAGATCTAATACCTGATGGACTGAAAAACGCCAAAATATCATATTTGATATCCCGAAGATCAGAAAGGTCCGCCGCTACAGTATGGTAAATTACTGCTTCCGTGTAAGAGATTCCCATTTTATCTAAGTATTCAGGGATGTCATCTTTCCTTATATCGCTACATGGGAAAAGGTATTTTTCTGATTTATGCTTCTTGAAATAATCAAAAAGGTCTGAGGCTGTCTTTTGGCCAACAAACAGTTTTCTTTTCCTGATCACTATATATTTCTGAAGGTAATGCGCTGTCTGCTCTGAAATACAGAAATACTTCATGTCCGCAGGCATTTCAATTTTAAGCTCTTTACAAATCGTAAAAAAATGATCTATCGCATTTCTGCTGGTAAATATGATCGCTGTATGCTTAAGAATATCAATTTTCTGTTTCCTGAATTCCTTTATAGAAACCGGCTCCACTTGGATAAAAGGTCTGAAATCAATCTTTAATTTATATTTTTCAGCAAGTTGAAAATATGGAGACCTTTCATCACTGGGCTTTGGCTGAGATACCAATATACTTCTAACTGGATTAAGTCTATCTTTTGTAGCTTTACTCATAATATTGATCTTATCCTTTCTCTAAACGCATCAACTCACCCTGTCAACACTTTCACAAATATCAAAAATGGAATGAGTTCTGCGCTGCAAATGTAAGCAAATAAATGGTAATTTTTAAAGGGAACCCTATTTACCATAATAAGAAACATCAGCATAACACCCATTAAATAAAGCCAGAAAAAAGATTTAACACCATAAATCAGGAGTATTTCGAGCATTTCCCTGTGATTGAAATAAAAATAAACACTGACACCTAATAAAAGCAGCATACTGATAGATATAATCCTTAGCAAATAAAAAAAGTGTGCAAGATCATATTTATTCAAATCAAAAAGAAACACCAATACTTTTAGAAACAAAAATTTAAAAAGTGAAACCAAGGCCAAAACAATTGCTGACATTAACCAGATAAAAAATAAGCTGTTAATATCACTTTCCACTAAAGAAACAGAGAAGGTTAACCCTGAAATTTTAAAGAACAACATGCCGAATAATGAGACGCCTAAGTTGACAATGAAAAGGTAAAACAACACATCCAAAGAAAAGAATTTTTGAATACTTCCCGAATCGGAGAAATCTTCAGCAGTAAAAATGGTCTTTGGCTGTACAACAAAACGTAAAACCGTTGGAAAGACAACTTTAAATATGGCAAACAACAACATCAATATTACCAATGCCAATACAAAAAAATCTTCAAATGCTGTAATCTCTCTTTTTTCAAAAACTGTATCCGAAGCTATGAAGGGTAGCATTGGTTCTGAAACATCTTCGAAAAGTCCTTTGTACAACCTGAGATTTTCAGGGCTTATATGAGGGCCTAAAACTTCCAGTCTGACTTTGTTAGTACCTTCGGCATACTTATCCTTAATTACTTTGGTACTTATGGTAAAGCTGGTGTCTTTCTCAGTAAGCATCCAAAGTCTTCCATCGAAAAAAACTGAAGCTTCTCCGGGAATTTCAAAACGGAATTCACTATTGGGAAAATTAAGGATGTCCAAATCCACCTTTGCCGAGGCAATTTTATTGAAAAATCCTTGAGGTTTTGTGAAATCGATACTAGACTGATAGTTTTCAATTACCTGTGCTTGCACATGAAAGGTCAGGAAGAAAAGAAGAAACAAAAACAAGGCACTTTTTTTCATGTATTAAAACCTCCCCGTGTAACCAAAATGAATTTTGGACAAATTCAAAGCAAAATCCTGTGTATTTGAACCACCCAAAGCATAAATAAAATTAAATATTCCACTCCCTGTTTCAAGACTAAATCCCATACCCGAAGCATAAGGAAAATCTGCAGGTAATTGTTGGACGCGATTTTCAAGTCTTCCCACATCTGCAAAAATCATAAAATAAGAGTAGGTATCAAAATAAAACCTGGGCTCCACATTTAGGAATATAAAATTATTGGCAAAAAAGAAGTTTTCATTAAACCCCCGAATTGTCCTCAAACCACCCAACCTGAAAAGGTCATTGACGAAAAGGTTGGGGTTTTCCATCCATCCCGCCGACAGCCTAGAAAATAAACCCCACCTCGAATTCCAATAAAAGTGTTTTTCAAAACTTCCCCTTAAGTCATATTGAAGGGTTCTTAAATCAACCCCTTCGTACAATATTTCCGGAATGGCCGTGTTCACCAGAATGCTTTTGTTTCCAACAGATAATTCCAAATTGAACAAGCCTCCCCTTCTTGGAAAAAACCTGTCATCTAACCAGGACTGCTCAATGCCCAATCCATAACTATTAAACCGAAAATCCCCCACATCAGGCAACCTTTTGGCCTCGGATAACCCGGAAACCGCCAAAAGGTCTCCAGCTTGTCTCCTGGAAAAAACACTTAAATAGGTTTTTGCTCCCAGCCTATAACCAAAATCAATTCTAAAATCCCTATTTAAAAATGTGGTATCCTCCTTCAACAGAAAAAATGAAGCCCTAATGTCAAGTGCCGAACCCAAAACCAAGGGTTCCAGTGCCGATACCTGAAGGCTTTGTGAAAACTCATTAAACCTTTGCCAATGCAATTCATAATTCCGACCTCTTCCAGCCACATTAAACAAAGCCAGGTCAAACTGTCCCGTCACCAACATTCTTCCCCCTTGCAATTCATTAGGCAAAAAACCTATTATCCCATCAATAGAATTGATGCTACGATCATTCACCGGTAAATACAAAGTGGCTTCTTCATTCTGAAAACTTATCTCAGGCTCACCTGACCACCTTAAATAAGGTAAGTTCCTGACCTGCCTGACTCCGTCATTGATCTTTCTTTGTGAAAAAGCCTCTCCTGGCCTAATTTGGAGAAAATTAGCTAAGAATTCAGGTTTAGTTTTGGAATTACCGGTAATTTTCAAAGTATCAAAAGTAATAAAGGGACCCATTTCCAAATCCAATGCTCCTGCAATGCCATTCCCTTTTCGTATTAAAGAATCCAAACCAATGGAAGCAAATGGATAACCTTGATTCTCAGAATTATTGAGTAGCTTTTCAAACAAAAGTGCCACTTGTCTATAATTCACTGCTTGTTTTTGGTACTGTCTCAGGTCAATGCCTGACTTCACCAAGAACACAGGGTCTACATTTCCCCTACTAATTTCTACCCATTCAAATTTTTCTCCAGTATATATTTGCCAAATATCAGGTTGCCCCTCCCTATTTTCCCAATTATACGCCAGGTTTAAATAACCCATTTCATGAAGCTCACCCAAAATCTGTTTTTTGCTTTGGTTTAATTGCAGAGAATCACTGTAAGCCAGCTCTCCTGTTCTAAAAATCTCTCCTTTAACTTCATACTTCAGAATACGCTCCTCTTGTGCATATCCCGGTATCAAGCCAAAAAAGCTCAGGGTCAAAAAGTAAATGGACTTAATTTTCAATGCTTGCTAATCAGTTTGAATGTATCTTTGAGCCTAAAATTAATCATTTTGTCCGGTATCTACATCCATATTCCTTTCTGCAAGCAAGCTTGCCATTATTGTGATTTTCACTTCAGTACCCAATTACAGAGAAAAGAAGAAATGGTTCGCATGCTAAAAATTGAACTTGAGCAAAGAAAAAACTTTTTACCCCAGACCACACCTGTTCAAACCATTTATCTTGGAGGAGGCACACCATCTTTGCTCAGTGAAAAGGAAATGGAGTCGATTGTAAACACGATTCATCAACACTATGCCTTGGACCTGAAAGAATTCACATTGGAGGCCAATCCAGATGATTTACAGATTGATAAACTAAAAACGTTCAAATCTTTTGGGGTTGACAGGTTGAGTATAGGTATTCAAAGTTTTGATGATAAGGTTTTAAAATTTTATAACCGTGCCCATAATAGTCAAGAGTCTTTGAAGGCCATAGACCTTGCTAAAGGTGCGGGATTTGACAAGTTATCCATTGACCTTATTTACGGTTTTCCTTATGACAATCACAACATCTGGGAAAAAGACTTACAGCGAGCTTTATTTTTAGACCCGGGGCACATCAGCAGTTATGGCCTAACTATTGAGCCTCAAACTGCCTTGGGCAATTGGCTGAAAAAAGGCAAATTTAAAGAGGCATCAGAAGAATTTCAGGCAACGCAATTCGAAATGCTGCAGAAAGCTATGAGTGAGTCAGGTTACGTACAATATGAAATTTCAAATTTTGGGAAAGTAGGAAAGTTTGCCCTCCACAACACCAACTATTGGATGGGCATTCCCTATTTGGGAATTGGACCCAGTGCCCATTCTTTTGATGGGAAAAGCAGAGGTTATAACATAGCCAACAACGCCTTATACAATAGGGCGATTCAAAAAGGAGGGACGCCTTACCAAATTGACAATCTATCAAAACAAGACTTGGTCAATGAATATATCCTTAGCTCATTAAGAACTATTTGGGGCTGTAGTATGGGTAAATTGAAAAATGATTTTGGAGTACTGCTAGATGAACAGGAAGTCCATAAGCTTGAAAAACAGGGAATGTTAAGGCTGAATTCAGGAAACATAGTCCTCACGGATAAGGGCAAATTACTGGCAGATACCATAGCTGCTGCACTTTTTATCGAAGTTTAAATACTATCTTTGGATAATGAACAAGTACAAGGACCATACTGGAAGAAAAAAAGATGTCGCCCCACTACAGGAAGCATTTCAAGAATTGCTAAAAGCTTATAGGTTAAAAGACAAATTTGATGAAAGGAAAGTGATTCAAGCCTGGCCTGAAATGATGGGTAGGACAGTAGCCATGCGGACAGAATCCCTCTTTGTCAAAGAAAAAAAGCTATTTGTTAAAATTTCATCAGGTCCATTGAAGAAAGAGCTATCTATGAACAGGTCTAAAATCTTAAACCTGATCGAAAAGCAATTTGGTAATGCTGTGATCGAAGAGGTAGTTTTTCTCTAATCTTGGGCAGCAAATACCCTCCTCATCAAAGCAGATGTCCGCTCCAATGGGTTTTCCCTGATATTTTTTTCTTCTATAGCGATTAACTGAAATAACCCATCAATTGCCCGCTCGGTAACATAGGCATTTAAATCCGGATCTATTTTTCTGTTTACCAAAGGAAGGTTATTATAGGAACTGGCTATATCTCCATAAAACCTGGTTGCCCCCACCTCATTGAGTGATTCCTGGATTTTGGGCTGAAATAAATCGATCAGTTGTGCTTCGGTGGTTCGCCTTAAAAATTGTGTTGCTGCATCCTCATCCCCTCTTAGCAATTGGAAAGCATCCTGTATGGTCATTTGCCTTATGGCCTGAATAAAAATCGGCTTGGCTTCCTGGGCTGCCCGCTCAGCACCCCTATTGATAGCCAAAAGTGCCCGGTCTACCTCTGCCCCTAAGCCAACTTGCCTAAGCGTGCTTTCAACTCTTCTGGCATCTTCCGGTAAAAGAATTCTAATCATTTCATTTTTGAAAAAGCCATCCGTCTGAGAAGCCTGGTCTGCACCTTTGCTGATGCCTTGAATTAAAGCTTCTTTTAACCCTTGTGAAACTTCTGCCTGGGACAATGGGGCTTGACCACTCGCGCTTTGAAGCAATCGATTGATATCAGCAGATGTGCAGGAAGCAAAAATCAGAAATGAGACAACAGCACAGGTTCTGGATAATAACTTCATTTTTTTATTAAATTTTAACATTATTTGATGAATGGGCCTAGGTAAAAGCCGGAAATAATTAAGTTAGTTTTGGTAATATTGTGGTTCTTTAGGTCTATGTTCAAGTTGTTGAGCCCAAATATCGGTAAAGTAAGTTTGTTAATTGCCATCTTATCATGGCTTGCCCTGCTTTTTGTAGATATTACAAGGATCTTTGGAATGTTGAATCAAATTGAATCAGGGGTAGCTCCTGAGGTTTCTTACATCCTTCAGGTTGCTTTTTTCATTATGGTATATCTTTTCTTCAATTACTCCATTACGAGGAATGAGAGAAATGAGTTTTTGAATCTTATTTGGAGAGGGGCATCAACAGGTTTGCTGGCATTGGCCATTTCACTTCTGATACGTGGTTTTTACGGCTTACTTGGAGACTCCACGTTAGCCAATGACCCCTTAATGAGAAATTTCTTTTATCATGTCAACTTTGCTTTGATAAGCTTATTCCTCATTTCTTGTACCCTTTTGTGGAAAAGGCTCATTCTGTATCAAAAGTCAAAAAAGGTAGTTCAGCAATGGCAGGCATTTGAAATACTCCTATTAGTGAGCATGTTTTTTGTGTTTTTTAACCAAAACACATTGGACTACAGCTTTATTTTTGGCCTTGTTTTTATTACCGTATTTTCCATTTCCCTGTCTATCAACTTGAAATGGATACCTTACCTGACATTTAAAGAAAAATGGAAGTCAATTCTTTTTTTCTCCATCATCCTGGTATCTGCTTCGTATTTATTCATTCAGGTATTGTCTTACAGTGATGTGGAACAAATTCCCGTCAATCTCACGGACAACCTTCTCCTAATAGGGCTTTTTATATTTGTATTTATCTATTCTCTTTTCAGTTTTTTAGTCACGCTATTCAACTTACCTACCTCTTCGGTGTTTGAGCAAAAATTGATAGAAGCCATAAATTTTCAAAGACTGAGTCAATCCATAAAACCTGGGGAAAATGAAAATCAGGTGCTGGACATTTTGATCGACTCCAGTATGAGTGCGTCTTATGCCGATGCAGGATGGTTGGAAATTTTAGATGATGAGGATAACCTTAGCGTTTTACAATTCAGATTCATTGAAAAAAACACACTTAAAGAATTAAAGGATATACTGGTTCAATCAACAGCCTATCCTCAGGATGCTACACAGAAGAGAGAAGATGACTCCAAGTCCGTGCAGATTAAAATAAACCATAACACCTATAAATCTGCTTTGGTCACGGCGCTCTACATCAACCAAAAGCTGATGGGCCGATTGGTTTTGGTAAAAGAGGTTAAAGATGGATTTAACAAAGAGATGGTAAACATCATTTCCACTTTTGTTGGGCAAGCCTGCATATCTGTGGAAAACTACCGACTACTCAATGAAGCCATTAAAAATGAAAGGTACAAAGAGGAGTTGGAAATTGCGCAAAGGGTACAGGAAAGCCTCTTACCTGACAAACTTCATCATGATGAATCTTTTGAAATATCGGCATTTTCGGCAGCAGCTGATGAGGTCGGTGGAGATTATTATGAAACCAAACAATTGGATGAGCATAGATTTGCTTTGATTATAGGAGATGTATCTGGAAAA
The DNA here is from genome assembly GCF_000298295.1 of Cecembia lonarensis LW9. GTDB lineage: Bacteria > Bacteroidota > Bacteroidia > Cytophagales > Cyclobacteriaceae > Cecembia > Cecembia lonarensis. Next base: position 2,005 of record NZ_AMGM01000054.1, on the reverse strand, counting down.
GGCACCTCGGCAGCATTCAACATGTCTCAGATGAAGGGGGTCTTTCATAGTTTGGTGCAGACGCATCCCAAGCCCAAGGATTTTATAGTTTTAGCAAACAATGCGCTGGGTCAGTGTTTAGAAAAAAATCACTTTATCACGACTTCCTATTATGTTTTGGACACGGTCAACAAAACCATTGCCTACAGCCGTGCAGGACATTGTCCCACTTTATTTTATAAACATCATACACAAGAAGCCGATTATCTGAGTATTGATGGCATGGGTTTAGGAATTTTGAGAAACCACCTTTATGAAAACTACGTACATGAGAAAACTTTCCATTTTGATACCGGCGATGTATTGGTTTTGATTACCGACGGTATAGTAGAAGCAAAAGATAATCGGGGAGAGGAATTTGGTTATGAAAGGCTCAGAAAAGTTGTCCAACAACATGCGGGCTTGAACAGCCAACAAATACAGGACATCATTATCAAAGAAGTCTACAAGTTTATCGGTAAAAATACCATTGCAGATGACGACTATTCTCTTATGGTCGTAAAATTCAAATGAAAACATTAATATTGAAAAAGCGTATATATTGACATGCTTAAGATTGAAAATATCGATCAAAATGACCACATAGTTCTGCAGCTTAAAGGTGAAATTGATGCGAGCAATTCTGTAGACCTGGATGCAGCGATTCAGGAAATGCTGAACAAAGGAGCAAAAAAAATATTGGTTGATTGTGCTCAGTTGGAATACATTTCCTCAGCGGGCTTGGGTGTATTCATGTCCTATTTAGAAGAATTTCAAGAAAAAGATGTTCAAATTGTAATATTTGGGCTATTGGAAAAAGTTCATCAGGTATTTGTCATCTTAGGCCTTGATAAGTTAATTACGATTAAGACTACTCAGCAAGACGCGCTCGAAGCGATGCTATGAATGATTTAAAATTATATTGTGACACCCAACAACTGGCTTCCTTAAGGGATTTTTTACATAACACCCTTCGGCAAACCGGCCTCAACGAAATAGACATTCACCAGCTCATTCTGGCAGTTGAAGAGGTATGTGCCAATATGATCATTCACTCTCATTCCTGTGATCCTGAGACATACATCAATCTGCGTACCCAGATTTCTGAAGAAGAGATTGTTTTTGAAATCACAGATATGGGTAAAGGCTTTAATCTCTTGGAATATCAGGAACCGGAAATCGCTGAAGTGGTTAAAACCAAACGAAAAGGTGGACTTGGCATCATGTTGGTAAAAAAAATAATGGATAAAATCGAATTTGAATCCAATGGAGTTAAAAATACTTGTCGCTTAATCAAGGGACTGAATTCCAAATAATTGTTAATTCTTGTGGGTTAATAACCAAACTGCCCCAATTTTTTCGTATAAATTTGTAACATTGCAGTATCATTTCGGTATGTATTTTCCTATGAGTAAAAAATTCATTTGCTTTTATCTATTGGTGGTTGCTTTATCTTGCAGTCCAAAAACCACCGTAAAAAAGGAGGACACTGCAGTCGAAAAAGCGGTTCCTTTAATGACTATAGGCAATGAAGACATATATGCTGAGGAATTTTTATACCTATTATCAAAAAACAGACAATTCCAGGATGAGAAAAACCAATTGAGTCCTGAAGATTTTGACGAAAATCTCCAACTTTTTATCAATTATAAGCTGAAAGTCCGTGAAGCTGAAAACATGGGATTGGATACTTTAGAGGAATTTAGAAGGGAGTTTGAGGTATTTAGAGAAGATCTCATTCAGCCCTATCTGATCAAAAATTCCCTGCAGCAAGGAGAGCTGATGAAAGCTTATAATAGGATGAAAGAAGTTGTTAAGGCGAGCCATATTTTATTACAGTTTCCTAATAATGCAAGTAGGGAAGATACCATTGCTGTGTTTAGGATGGCTCAAAAACTAAAGGCTGAGGCTGAGGCCGGAACAGACTTCAACGAATTGGCATTTGAGCATTCTGAAGATCCTTCTGCAAAAGACAACCGCGGAAGCC
>NZ_AMGM01000053.1 GCF_000298295.1 Cecembia lonarensis LW9 | reverse complement strand
AGTTGGCTTATGGAAAACTATATATACTATGTTTGGGGTTGAAAAAATCCGCCACATAACGACATAGAAAACATAGCAGGGTAGCAGCAAACCTTTGTTTTTAAAATCAACCGGTTGATACTGGGAAGCTATGTGTGCTATCTTCTCCTATGTGGTTAAAAAAAATATGCCATAAATGTCCCTCTGCGGTAGAGAGGGATCAAGCTTCAATGACTGTCATTTCTTTTTCTGAACATTTTCCTAAATGTTGAATTCTACCATTGACAGAACTTCACGCCCGTCACCCTGAGTGAAGCGAAAGCCTGCCCCGATGCTTTCGGGGGGTCTCCTATTTTATGGGAGATTCCCCGTAATACTACGGGGCAGGCTTTCAACTCCGCAGGCTCCGTCTACCATTGACAGATAGGAGTAACCGTCATTCTGAGTGAGGAAAGAGCGAAGAATCTCCCATAGTTTAGGAGATGCTTCGACTCCGCAAGCTCTGCTCAGCATGACGGTTCGCTAGATGTCATTACCTTTCTGTAAATGCCAAATTTTAAAATCTCAGCATGACGGCTACATATACGTTCCCTCCTACCCTCAAAGCTCCAACACTTTTTCCTTTTCCCTTTCCCCTTTTTCCTTTCTATCAAGGGAATATCCCCAAATCCAAATAACTGGTCTGAATACGCTCCAAGGCCAAAATAAAACCGGCAGTCCTCAAACTTTTAATATCCTTTTCTTTTCTTTTTTGATTCATGTCATGATAAGCCGTTACCATGGTCTCCTCCAACCCGGAAAGGACCAGATCACGCTCAGAAGCGCCCTTAATCAAAGCATCTTTTTCCTCATCAGTAAATTCCTCTCCCGTTGCATTTTCAATGGTACCCATTAATTTCCGGTATTTCTCCATATCATAACGCTTTTCCAACTTACCGAAAGACACCCTGGAGAGATTTTTCAACCACTCAAAGTAAGACACGGTCACACCACCGGCATTCAGGTACATATCAGGAATGACCATGATGCCTTTTTCCACCAGAATTTTCTCTGCCTCTTGGGTCACCGGACCATTGGCTGCTTCTCCTATGATTTTTGCCTGAATCTTATCTGCATTTTCGGAGGTAATCTGATTTTCCAAAGCAGCTGGAATCAATATATCGCAAGGATAGGTCAGTAAATCATTGGATTTACCGATAAACTCCCCTTTTGGGTAACCCTTGAAACCTTTGTTTTCCATCTGATATACTTTCAGGGCATCAATATCTATACCTTTTTCATCCCAAATCCCTCCATTCCATTCTGCAACTCCCACTACCTTGGCACCTGCTTCGGAGAGGTATTTGGCAGAATAATAACCTACATTACCCAAACCCTGCACAATTACTTTTTTGCCTTTTAGGCCCTTGGTCAAGCCAAGCTCTGCCATATCCTCTTCCACACTTACCGCTTCTCGGATACCGAAAAACACCCCCTGACCGGTAGCCTCTGTCCTGCCGGCTATCCCATGTTGAGAGAGCGGTTTACCGGTAACGCAGCCCTTGGCATTGATCAATTCCGGATTAAAAGCTTCAAATGTATCTACAATCCAGGCCATTTCCCTCGCACCAGTGCCGTAGTCTGGTGCAGGCACATCCAAAGCCGGGCCTATAGACTTCTTCTTGATAAGCTCTGCCGTGTAGCGACGTGTGATTCTTTCTAATTGCAATTCCGTATACTTGGTGGGATCTATACTGACACCTCCTTTAGCCCCTCCGAAAGGCACATTCACCAAAGCACATTTATAAGTCATCAGTGCGGCCAAGCCTTTGACTTCCTCTTCATCCACATGGGTACTGTACCGTATACCCCCCTTTACCGGGAGCTTGTGGTGGGAATGTTGTACCCGATAGCCTTTGATTACTTGATAGGTCCCATCATCATTTTTTAGAGGAAAATTAAACTTGTAAATACTGTTGCATTGCTTGATCTGATCCAGTAAACCGGGATGAATATCCATCAGCGATGCCGCTTCATCCACAAATCCACAAACATCATCAAACAGGCTGTAATTTTTCTTCTTGCTCATAAAAAAGGTTTTTTTGGTGCGAAAATTTAAAATACAAACGTTTGGGCTAACATCTAGGTTTTACGGGATGATTAATATCGAGGAAACCATCTTTTTGGGCAAGCCCTGCTAAAGTTGCCGTGAGCACTTTCCCTGCTGAGGCCCAATACCATTGACTATTTTGATCAAAATCCAAATTCCCTACCAGACGCTTGCCAAAATACTCCTCCACCACTATCCTGCCATTGACCAAAATAATAAATGCCCTGGTACCATTTTGATCTAAGTTTACTTTCAAGTCCTGCAAATTGTTAAGATTCCAACCCTGGGCCACTGGATCTGCCTGTTCCCAGTTTCCGGAAACCGGAGGGAAATACAATGCTAAGTTATCATCCGGCAATTTCTCTGATTCACTACATGCCATTCCCAGCATAATTGAAAGCAATAAAAAAATGACAACATGAATCCGCATAGTACCTGAAAATTAAATAAGAATTTTAATAGAAGATTCAGTTGAATAAACAAAAAAAGCCGGGAACATCCGGCTTTTTTTGTTCTAACTGTAATAAAGTTATGGTAAGATTACTTTATCAATCACATGAATTACACCATTGGTTGCCTGAATATCTGTTGCTATAACGCCAGAAATTCTTTCATTGGCATCAATCAAACTCGGTCCAGAAACATCAATGGTTACTTCGTCTCCTGAGAACATGGTGATGGTAGTGTTAGACAAATCACTGGAGAATACCCTACCAGCAAATACATGATAAGCCAAGACAACTTGTAAGCCTGCTATTCCAATGCCATCTTCTTCATCAATCAAATCTTCTAAAGAGTCAAAATTTAGTTCCTCCAAAAGTGCAACAAAAGCATCATTTGTAGGCGCAAATACAGTCAAGTTGTTGGTAGTGGCCAACAAATCCACAAAACCTGCCGCAACGACTGCATCCACCAAAATCGAGAAGTCATCGTTACCTAAAGCAATCTCCACAATATTTTCAGTAGGAGGCAACAACACTTGATCAATACCATGAATCACACCATTTCTTGCCCTTTTATCCGTCATCACGATATTTGAACCAGTCTCATTACCTGCACCCTTTACGGTTGCACCGCCATCCAAATTGATTTCTACTGCCGCTCCATTTACTGTTGGCACAAAACCATTGGAAAGATCAGTTGAAAGCACAGTTCCACCAACCACATGATACAACAAAATTTCTTTTAGATTGGGTTGTCTTCTTATATTTCCAGGATTTAAACCCAAAGCCGCAAATGCAGCATCTGTAGGTGCAAAAACGGTCAGTTCATTTCTTGCAAAAACAGAGGCCAAGCCTGAACTACCCAAGGCGGCATTAAAAGTAGCATAGGTAGCACCCGCACTTCTCCTTGCATTGATTTCCGAAGCATCATCCAAACCATCTTCCATGGACTTTAATACTTCAGGAATGGAAAACAACTCTTCAGCATCTGCTGCATAAGGCGCGTCCTGCTCCATATCCGAACAGGAAAAACTAAAGGCAGCGACGAATAAAATCAATCCTGCCAGCTTGAGGTTAATCTGGTTTAGTGTCATGTTTTTTGTTTTTTGTTAATGGAAATATGTATTACATAATGATCTAACACTCAGGTTAAAAAAAATGTTTCGGCAACCCAATAAACTGTGCAATTGTAAGGCCCAACTGTATAATGAAAAGGTTGAACTGTAAAAAGAAAAATTTTTTTCGACAGTAAAAATATCCCAGCAATCTATGCAGATATGATCCTCCCATCTTCCATCTCAATGGTCCTGTCTGTTTTGGCAGCAAGTTCCAAATCATGGGTTACCATCAACATGGTTTGCTGAAATTCCACCACCAACTCCCTGAAAATACCAAAGACCAAATCAGAGTTTTTCTTATCCAAATTTCCTGTTGGCTCATCACTCATGATAATCAAAGGATCATTCATTAGTGCCCTTGCAATAGAAACACGTTGTTTTTGTCCCCCTGATAACTGATTGGCTTTTTTGAGCGCATGGTCCTGCATTTCAAAAACTTTAAGCTTCTCCAAGGCTATGTACTCTAGCTCCTCCCTGGATTTCCGGTTGAGCTTTAGACCGGGAATCATCACGTTTTCCAAAACGGAAAATTCATGGATCAAATAGTGAAACTGGAAAACAAACCCAATTTTTTCATTTCTTAACCGTGAAAGTTTTTCTGAAGATTGGCCTGTAATAAGTTGGTCATCCAAAAATAGTTTTCCCTCATAATCTGTATCCATCGTTGAAAGGATATAGAGTAAGGTAGACTTGCCACATCCTGACTTGCCCATTACTGAGACAAATTCTCCCTTGTTTACTGAAAATGAAACTTCCCTCAATACCTGAGTCTTGGTAGGGCTGAAAAAGAACTTGTTGATTTTTTGGGCTTCAATGACCTTTTTCTTTTCCATCTTATTTTCCTCTGATGATTTCTACAGGATCTACGCTACTTGCTTTTTGCGAAGGAAAAAATCCGGCAAAATAGGTAGTGATTAAACTAAACACCCCTCCTATCAAATAATACTTGGGACTGAAATCTACAGGGAATGTTTTAATGGTAGGCAAAGCTTCTGTTTCAAAAGGAATTTGCTCAATGCCCAAACAGGCAATGAATCCAAAAATCAAACCCAATAATCCGCCAACAAATCCTATAACCAACGCGATGGTGATAAAAATATACCGCACATCTGAACCTGAAAAACCTATAGCCTTCAAAATGGCAATGGTATCCATTTTTTCATAAATCATCATATTGAGAATGTTATAGATTCCAAAACCCGAAACCACCAGCAAGGTAATCCCGACCGCATAACTGATCAGGGACCGAATCTGAGAACCTGTTTCAAACTGTGCATTCACGGTCTGAATGTCATCTGCATCAATTCCAAAAATGGAACTGTATTCCCTTGCCAATCCAGGGGAAAGGTTAAAATCATATAACTTTACCTGAATATCAGTAACATAGGAGGAAGTCTCCCCGATCATTTTCTGTGCCGTATTCAAAGACACATAAGACTGTAGATTGTCCAATTCACCAATTCCTGATTGATAATAACCCACAACCTTTAACAAGACCCGATTTCCTTGGGCAGTGGTCAGTTGTACATAGTCACCCAAATCAGCCATCATTTTGTCTGCAGCCCCCTTCCCCAAAATGATGCTATTTGCCGAATATTTCAAATCCATAAAATCTCCTGCCACCACATAATCGCTAAAAGCAAACAACCTGTCTTCCTCTTCCACAGCAATCCCGTTCAAAACCGCAGGGAGATCCACATTGCCCACATTGAAAAATCCTTGGACCGCAATCTTGGGCGCCACTCCCAGTACCCTTTTATCCGCTTGTAAAGTTCTAATAATGGCTTCATTATTATATATGCTCACCCTACTGACTGTCGGTTTGATCGAACGAATCACATTGAACCAGTCTTTAAATTCCTCGGACAGGTCTAAAGGCTGTTGCTCATTGGGTTTGATATCATTGTAAAATCTAACATGGGCAGTCCTGTTTAATATTAGCCCATCCAAAAGGTCATTGAGACCATTCATAAAACCCAATAAGGCAATAAACATGGTAATGCTAAAAGTTACACCTACGGCAGCAACCAAAGTCTGCTTGATTCTCGCTGTCATCAATGCCCTCGCTATTTCAATGATCAGGGAAAACCGCATTTCTAAGGCTTTTTAAGTTGGTTTTGCTCATTGATACCACTAAGGATTTCTACTTTTTGATAGCCTTTAATGCCGATTGCTACGGGCAGAGTATCCCCCTTTGTGTCTAGCACAAATCGCTCCCTGAATAGATAACTCCTGGGTATGGTCAAAGCATTTTCTTTGGATTGAAGAATGATGTTTGCTTCAAAGTTCAAATTTGGATATAGGGTTTCAGGCATGTTGACAAACTCACCCTCCACAGTAAAGCTCTTGTTTCTTTCATCCATGATAGGATTGATTTTGGTCACCACAGCTTCAAAAACTTCTCCTCGGTAGCTGTCTAATGTTACAAGAATTCTTTGACCTGCGCTGACTTTGGTGATGTCATATTCATCTACCTGCATTTCCAAAATAAACTCTTCTGCACTGCCAATTACTGCCAAAGGCGTTTGTGGGGTGACTATCTCCCCCTTCTCCACCAACAAAGCATAAACTTTGCCTTTTACTTTACTTTTCAAAAAAAGATCACTTTCCAAGGACTGGGAAATGGCCAAATTCAAGCCTGCATTTTTCTCATTAAAGGCTATTTCCCTTTTCAGGTCTTCATACCTTAATTTAGCCGAGTTGTAGGCTGTCCTTGCATTTTCAAAATTCAGATGCCGCTGCTCTAAATCAATAGCCTTCCCTATTCCTTGATCCCACAATTTTTTTTGTCTTTCCAACAACAGCGAATCATTTTCATATTTGGCTTTGGTCAAATCTATGTTGATTTCTAAATCTCTAAGTCTCGCCTTATTTTCTCTTTGGTCTGCAAAGTCCCTAGCCAATTGTGCAGATGCTCTGTTTAAGCGGGCAGATTCATTGCTGATCTCTAAAATCACATCTCCCGGATTTACCTCATCTCCTTCTTGCAGATACCATTCCTTTAATATCCCGCTAGTGTTGGCAAAAGCCCGGTATTGATCCTTGGCCCTTACAAATCCCGAAGCAAAAACCGATTCGGAAATGTTTTCCCTTGAAGGAAACACTGTATCTTCCTTCTTTCTACAGGAGGTTAGCAATACAACAATGAAAAACAATAAATAGACCCAATGTCTCATAGTTTCTGGTTTCTTCATACTAAAAATAAGGGGTATTTGATGAAAAAATAAATTTTGGGAAAACAATCAAGCGCTCTATCCATAAAAAGAAAGCATTTGTCTCCATTATAAAAAAAACAACTTTTACTTGACGTTTCAATATTGATGGTTTTTTTCAATAATACTCATTCCTACAGACCTACCCGAAGGCGTAAATACTTTCAGGTAAATCTTCCCCTCCACAGGCATAGGGGCAGAATACAATGGTGAATGCATTTCCGGCTCTGTACCGTTTCGGGTGTACCTTATAAGTAATCCAGGGGTCTCCACATTGGCATGTAAGAGACCATCCTTAATGATAGCACCCGGCTTTGGAAGACGGGTTTGAAAACCACCAAACAAAAAATCCAATCTTGGGATTTCCCTTTGTCCTACTGCATTGGCAAATTTATTCCAATCTTCCTCCCTTGCTGCTGACCGCTTCTCGGCATCATTAATCCCTGTCCAATCAGGGTCAGTTGCCCAGGCCCGCTCCACCAGACCCAGCATTTTAGGAAGTAAATAATACTCCATCATGTCCTGTCCTTTGACCGTTTCTGTCCACAACTGTCCCTGAATGCCCTTGACATTGGATTTTCCCCTTTCCGTGAGCCTCATTTTTCCTTGGGCCAATGCCTCAGGGTCAATAGGTCTACCGTACATGTCTGCATCATTGGAAATAAAATTATTGAGCGGCACCATCCTCCACGCGGTCTTCAAGTCCACATAGCCCGACCACTGATGACCAGGTTCGTCGGGATCCAAGTTGTAGGCCAAGTCAAAATAGATATTGGAAGAATTACAAATAATCACTTCATAGCCTGCATTGGCCAGCTGATAGGCCATGTCCTCACCACCCCAGCCTGCGACCGCATTCCAGGCATAAACCCGAAATCCTGCTTCCGCAAATTCAGGATTAGGCCGTACGATCTGCTTTCCTGACTCCTCCCTTTCCATCTGTCCGATTTCTTCCCAACCTGCAGTTTGGAGTCCCTTCTCTATAAATAACTTACTGATTCTTTTGTAGAAGTAATTGGAAAGGTCATGCACAGAAGTTATTTCAGGGGAAGCCTCAATAAAGGATTTGCATACAGGTGAACCGGCCCACACGCCCTTCGGCACTTCATCTCCACCGGTATGAAAGGTGCGGATTGGTACACCAGCAGAATGGTACATGGCCAAAATTTCGTCTACCACTTTTTCATAAAAGCGAAAGGCTGATTCCTGACAGATACAAATGGTATTCCCTCTGAAATTTTGAGCAGAAAGGTAAGTGGATGTATCTTCAAAATCCTCCAATAGGTATTCCAAAGCGCCAGCTTCATCTCCCACATTCATCTTTTCACGGTATCTTTTGCGCATTGCAAGAATAGCAGCCCGGGAATGGGCAGGAACACCGATTTCGGGAATGACCTCAATATGTCTTTCCTGTGCATATTCCAAAATTTCTTTAAAATCAGAAACCGTATAATAACCTGTTCCATTGGAAGAGTTTTCCCAATCCGGCCCAGACCCATAATAAGGCCATAAGAAATCTGATTCATTTTTAGAATGGCCTCTCTTACTTCCAACTTCCGTCAATTCAGGCAATCCGGGAATTTCAATCCGCCAGCCCTCATCGTTGGCCAAATTGATATGAAAGACATTGAGTTTATAAAAAGCCATTAAATCCAGCAATTTCAAAACTGCTTCTTTGCGCTGAAAATTTCGGGCTACATCCAAAAACAAGCCTCTGTGGGCAAACCTTGGAGCATCCTGAATATCAATTTTTGGGAAGTGAAGCTTCTCTTGTTCTCTTGAAAAGAAATCCCATGGTAGTAACGAGATAAGACTTTGAAAAGCATAAAATGCCCCAACCTCAGTAGAAGCTTCAATCTGTACATGATCACCCACTGACAACAGATAAGCTTCATCCCCCAAAGGGGGATCTGCTTTTTTTAAAGAAATGATGGCATTTTCACTTTCCACAATGCGGATATTACCTTGGTAATTCCCTTGCAACAATCTGATAAATTGATCCGCTGACTTGCCAAAAGGCCCTGGGTTCAAACTGATATCCCCATCTAATTCCAGAACGCCATCACCCCATTTGTATGCTTTGGGTGTAGGAATGATAGGACTGAATTGGTGAGCTTTCAAAAGGCTTAATCCAGCGTTTTGCTGAAATAAATATCCGGCACTGGGTATAGGTATCTCTGTTCCTTCCACAGACCGCAGCTGTTGATCTATAGAAAAAGGCTTTTGAGAATGATCAAGCGGAATACCAACTTCGTCACCATCAAATACCACATATAGTCCATGAGGCGCATGTGAATTTTTGGTCAAAAAATCTCCCGATGCATAAATGATTTCATGACTTTCACCAGGTTGAAGGGTGGGGAAATTTTCCGAAGGAACCAACTGAAAGAAATCACCTGAAAGATGTTTAATGATCACTTCACCGGATAGGATTTCTGGGCTTAAAGAAAGAAAAATGGTGTTGAAAAATATGCTCCATTCTGGCAGCAAAGGGGTCTGCCCTGTATTACTGATTACCCATTTCGCCACATGTCTAGGTTTGGGCTGAACTTCATTTTCCAAAAGCTCCCAATGCATATGAAGGAAGTGTGACCCAACCTCCTCTTTTGAAGGTGTACAACCCAATACAAAAACGATTGAAAGCAACAGTAGAAAAGGATAGGCAGTTTTCATAGGGTGAGCATTTGATGTGAAGGGCTTATTTTGACAAAAGCCAAAATATTATTTCATCAATTCATATAGCTATTATACATTATTTTATTAGCGAAATCAACTCTAATATTCTATATTTTCGCAAAACTTATCAACCCAAGCAAAAATTCTTAATAACCTATGAGTCCAGCACAGAATTTAGGTGTTCCTTTTAAAGAACGTTATTTGGCATTAGATGTATTGAGAGGATTGACCATTGCCCTGATGGTCGTGGTCAATACACCTGGAAGTTGGTCACACATGTATGCCCCTTTTATGCATGCCGATTGGCATGGATTTACCATTACCGATTTGATTTTCCCAACTTTCCTTTTTGTGGTGGGTAATGCCATGAGCTTCAGCATGAAAAAGCTGGAAAGTATGGGGCAGCAGGTTTTTCTCAAAAAAGTTTTCAAAAGAACCCTCTTGATTTTTTTGATAGGTTGGCTTCTTAACGCTTTTCCTTTTGTCAACTACAACCCGGAATCGGGCTACAGCATGATCAATTGGTCGGAAGTCAGGTTATTAGGTGTTTTACAGCGCATCGCGCTTTGCTACATGCTGGCAGCTTTGATACTTTATTACCTTGGTAAAAGAGGGGCGTTGATTTACAGTGCTGCAACACTTTTAGGCTACTGGCTGGTCATGTATTTATTTGGAAACGCTGACGATCCTTATTCCCTCACAGGCAATGCAGCCCTGAAACTGGACCTATGGCTCATTGGAGCAAAAAACCTGTACATGGGAGAAGGTATTCCTTTTGACCCAGAAGGCATACTCAGCACCTTCCCCTCTGTGGTGAATGTCATCGCAGGTTTCCTGGTTGGGAAATTCATTCAGGATTCAGGAAACAACACCGGAACCGTCAAGAAAATGGTAATTTGGGGTATTATCCTTTTGGTAGCTTGTCTGATTTGGGACATGGCCTTCCCGATCAACAAAAAAATCTGGACAAGCCCTTATGTTTTGCTTACCATAAGCTTAGACCTGTTTTTGATAGGATTCCTTATGTTGGTCATTGAGGTTTGGCAAAAAAGAAATTGGACCTATCCCTTTGAAGTATTTGGCAGAAACCCATTGATCCTTTACGTACTATCAGGCGTACTGATTTCCTTATTTTATGCGATAAGGGTCGGAGGTCAAAGTATTAAAGGACTGATTTATGAAAGCCTGTTCACTTCCTGGTTAGGTCCAAAAGATGCTTCTTTGCTTTTTTCCATTGTCTATATGCTGCTGATTTGGCTGGTCGGCTTGTGGATGGACAGGAAGAAAATCTACATCAAGGTTTAAAACCTTTAAAAATCAAAGAAGGCCCTTCTTCTGGAAACTTTCAAATCCTGTAAAATGGATGATTTCACCCGGATATCCACATTGTAGGAAGTAAAGCGCCCAAAAGGAATCCAGTTGACGTTCATCTGCCAGCAATGCAAATCCCTGGCAATACCGATCATGGTCTGTGTAATCTGAGCTGTAATCAGGTCATAGCCACCGTTAAAATTGACCTTCCATTTATCGGAGATTTTTACATCTCCATTAATGTTCAATGCTGAGGTGATGTTGGTCTGTCCGGACTGGGCCCGATTGTAGGCGATGTTAAAACCAAAACCCAAATTCCATGGAATACTCCAATCAATGTACTGAGATGGATCATTGACAATTCTATTGATTTCCTCTTCCACAAATTCGTTCATCATCCCCCCTTGTTGAAGGAAATCATTGGTGATATCTTCCCTAACCTCTCCCGGTGTGCGGGTATTTTGGCTTGGATTAAGGGTACCATTGATATTCATCTGCAATGACCTGAGGGTACCGATACCTTGCCCGTTACGCCAGGCAAAATCATTGACCCTTCGCTCTAAGGTTTGGCCTTGGGTATTGGTAAAGGTACGTCTGGCATAGGGATCAATATTTCCGGAAAGGTTGACAGATAATTGATCATCAAAAAATGAAGTACGGGTATTCAAGTTGATTGGAGCCATATTAAATGAGTCCGCCGCAAAGTTGTAACTGGTGGAAATATTAAGCGACTGAAGCAATGGAATTTTCTTGGTTGTTACTTCATCTCCTTCGGTATCAGTTTTAATTTTTGCTTCTACCACATTCCTCAAATTGAAACTCATGGCCCTTGACTCACCCAACGGAGCCCCGCCAAAAATAAATCCTTGGTGACGCGAAAACAGCTGTTGTCTACCTGACTCATCCACCTGTACCAGCTGATAATATCCAAAAGCAGGATTGGAAAAATCAGGCGTATAATTGAAACCAATAGAAGGTTGCATATGGTGTCGGATGGTTTCTATTTTTTTACTTCCCTTGAAATTATAAAAACCATAGACGTTGGTATTCATGTTAAAGGAACTATTGAAAAAACTCACCCTGTTGAAGCCATTTTCCAGGATTCTGTCCACACGGTTTTCCACAGGGTTATAAAAGAAATTGATCCGCTCCAGGTACCATAGCTCTGTTAGATTCATGGAAGCCGTACCGGTAAAATATTTGAACAAGGTAAAATTGGAAGTGATGGGAATGGTGTTTCTTGCACCGTTATCCGCATCAGCCAAGAGTTGGGGTAAATTGGCCAGGTTGAATGGCAAAACGTTGGGTTGCGCAATATCAAACTCACCAATATTTTGTCTCAAGGCTTCATTCTGCACACCAAAGGTAGGGGTAATCCTGTTGTTGATGGAGTTTTGCAGGTTAAAGTTCCAAGCTACGTTCAAAGTTTTTAAAGGTTCAAACCGAACGTTCTGAAAAGGGTTCTGCCTGTTCATGTTGATTGCGATATCAGGCAGAATCAGGTTGACCTCATCAGTCTGTACATTTTGAGAATGCCTTAAATTGGCAGACATACTGAAAGGGGTACCCTGAAAAGTTTTACTGTAAGCAATATTGGATGAAAATTCAGAGTTGACGTTGGTCAAGAAATTAGTCGGGTTGATGACCACATTGTTATAGTTGGTCGTACCGGCATTTACGGATGCAGAGAATCTGGAATTACCCCTGGACTCGGGTTGGTGAGACCACCTCACCCAGATGGTATTGTAGTCCAATGGGTTGAGCTCGGTCTCCGGACTTTGAAACCTTTGGTAATCAAGGTCAAAAGAACCATTGAAACGGTAGCGCTTTTTGTATATGGTCGCTGCCTTGGCCCCATAACCGCCCAAGGAATAGATATCGCCGGTCACCCGGGTATGTACATAATCGTTGAAAGCGAAATAATACCCGAAATTCCTCAGGAAAAAGCCCCTCACCCTTTCCTGTCCATAGGATGGAAATACAATTCCGGAGGCTTTCTCGTCAGGTGTATCCGGAATAATCCCAAAGGGGAGTCCTGCCGGCGTAGGTATGTCATTGAAATAAAGGTTAAAAGGCCCTGTAACCACCTGTTTACCCCTGATGGATTTGATTTTCCCGGCTGATATATGCCAGTGGGGAGTCTCTAGGTTACAGGTAGTATAATAGCCCTTGTCCAGGTAAATACTGCCGTCCCGGTCTTTTTTGATGGTAGTACCCCTGAGCAATCCATCCTGCTGTTCGGTAACCACATCTTTGATGATGGCCTTTTGGGATTTGAAATTGTAACGCATCTCCTTACGGATTTCATACGTGGTATTGCCTTCCTTAAAAATCGGATTGCCCTGGACATTTCCCAAACTATCGGTAATACCGGATGCAAAAAGTTCACTGTTTTCCCAATCGATTATGATAAGGTCCGCATCCAACCGGATTTGACCGTATTCAAACCAGGCATCATTGTATAGGTAAACCTTATTTTGGGTAAAATCCGTAATAATACTGTCTTCGGCGTAATAATTGATAGTGGTTTGAATATCACTCTCAGGTACCACTTTGGTGGTATCTGTTTTGGGTAACGTGTCTTGAATAATGAGCAGGGAATCCAAATTAGGGAAAACCAAGGTGTCTGGATTCAAGATACTATCAGGTGCAGCAATTCTTCTTTCTGGCTCCAATACCCTACCTCGATCCTGAGAAAAGGCATTTTGGGGTAAAAAAGCCCAGAGCGTCAGAAGAAGGAAGTAAAATCCTGAACAAGTATTACGCACTTATTTATCTCTATTTGTTTAAAAATTTATAAATTTCACCCGGGCAAATTTAATAGGATTCAAACGCATGCGAAGTTTTAACGGTAAAAATATTCTTGTAATTTCATTATTGACTGTTTTTTTCCTGCTAAGCGGGTTTTCAAGTACTGGATCCAAAGCACCCGAGTATAAATTAAGGCGTATTGTTATCGATGCCGGACACGGTGGCAAAGACCCCGGAGCACTGGGCACTTTTTCCAAAGAAAAGGACATTGCTTTAGCTGTGGCCCTGCAGGTTGGTAAATATGTTCAGGAATACCTACCGGAAGTTGAAGTGATTTACACCCGGAAATCTGATGTCTTCCTAGAGCTAAAAGAAAGGTCAAATATTGCCAACCGCAACAAGGCTGACCTTTTCATTTCGATACATTGTAATGCTGCAGGTAACAAAGGCGTCTATGGTACTGAAACTTTTGTTATGGGTACCAAAAACTTTGAAGCCAATTTTGAAATTGTAAAAAGGGAAAATGCGGTAATCACACTGGAGGACAATTACGAAGAAAACTATGAGGGTTTTGATCCTACCTCTCCTGAATCCTACATGATGTTTAACCTTACCCACAAGGCTTTCCTGTCCAACAGTATTTCTCTGGCTTCCAAAATTGAAAATGATTTTTCAACTAGGGTTAACCGATCCAGCAGGGGCGTCAAGCAAGCGCCTTTTTACGTACTTTGGACGACGAGCATGCCTTCTGTGCTGATCGAGCTGGGTTTCCTTTCCAATATAAACGAAGAACGCTATTTGAATTCCAAAGATGGACAGGTATATCTCGCTTCAGCGATTTACCGCTCTATCAAAGCATATAAAGAGGAGCTGGAGGATTTGTAAGCAAATTATTTTGTACCAAGTATTAATTACCAGGTATTGCGAGATGCTAGAGATTAGACACTAGACTGGACTGGCCTTTTATCGTTAAAGAAGAAGTTCAAAGTTCAGCGTACCTTATACGATTCCTAAAACACTGAACTCTTAACTTTTAACAATTAACATTTTCCACTTACACTCATTCTCCACTCTTCATTCCCCATACCCCCTAATAATCCGCTGAATATACTTCCCTATGATATCAAACTCCAGGTTCACTTCATCTCCAACTTCCAATGTATGAAAATTGGTATATTCATAAGTATAAGGAATAATGGCCACTGTAAATCTCCCATTTTTTGAATTGAAACAGGTAAGACTCGTTCCATTGATGGTTATGGAACCTTTCTCCACAGTAATATTCCCCGCCCCAGGATCAAAAGAAAAATCAAAAAGCCATGAGCCATCTTCCTCCTGAATCCGTTCTACTTTCCCGATCTGATCCACATGCCCCTGCACAATATGCCCGTCAAAGCGTCCATTCGCAGGCATGCAGCGCTCCAGATTTACCTTTTTGCCAACAGCCCAAGATTTCAGGTTGGTTTTTTTCAAAGTCTCATCAATAGCCGTCACCCGGTAAACATCCCCATCCACTGCCACCACGGTGAGGCAAACACCGTTGTGGGCAACTGACTGGTCAATTTTCAACTCATGCGTAATGGGAGATTGGATATCAAAATGTACATTACTGCCCTGATTTTCTATTTTGACAATACTGCCTAAAGTTTCTATGATCCCTGTAAACATTTTTCAATTTATTTTGCGATAATTCAGACGATAAACGTCTGGGCAATTCTTTGGTTCAAATTTAAGCCAATTAATCCCTTAACTTAGCATCTGCATTAAAATTCTTCAAAGGCATGTTGAAACTGGAAGACAGCTACCGCCATAAAGGTCAAAGACGGGAACTGGTCAAATTATTAAAATCTAAAGGCATTAAAAACAAAGCAGTATTGGAAGCCATCAATACACTCCCCAGACACTTTTTTTTCGACACAGCCCTGGATTCACATGCCTACGAAGACAAAGCTTTCCCCATAGGGGAAGGACAGACCATTTCCCAACCCTATACCGTGGCTTTTCAAACCGAGTTGCTGGATATAAAGCCAGGTGACAAAGTCTTGGAAATTGGGACTGGCTCAGGTTATCAGGGTGCCATCCTGCACCTTTTGGGTGCTGAAGTACACAGCATAGAATACCAGAAAAAACTTTACGACAAAACCAAAAAATTCCTGGGCAAACTGGGCATTCCCCTCCACTTTTACCATGGCGATGGATCACAAGGTCTGCCCGAAATGGCACCTTTTGATAAAATATTGGTCACTGCAGGGGCACCGGTAGTCCCTAAATCACTGCTCAAACAACTGAAAATCGGCGGCATACTGGTTATTCCTGTGGGGGACAGAAATACCCAAAAAATGCTCCGACTGACCAAGAAAACAGCCACTAAAATTGAACAGGAGGCTTTTGATAACTTCGCCTTTGTCCCCCTGCTGGGTGCTGAAGGCTGGAGATGACAAAATTTTATACTGATTCAACCATTAAAAATATTTACTCTTAGATTAAAATTCTGTATTTTTGTGTAAAATTAGCTTTTATGACGAGAAAAAAAACTGCCCAGCAATCAGTAGTGGTAATGACCGAAATGGTCTTACCTAACGATACCAACACCCTTCATAACCTGATGGGGGGAAAGCTCATGCACTGGATGGATATTGTAGCTGCCATCGCGGCACAAAAGCACTCCAACAGAATTGTAGTAACTGCATCTGCAGACAGCATTTCCTTCAAGCATCCAATTGGACTGGGCAATGTCGTCACCCTCAAGGCACAGGTAACCCGTGCTTTTAATTCTTCCATGGAAGTTTTCATCGAAGTGTGGGCTGAGGACATTCCTGCGAATAAAAAAATACAAACGCACAGGGCTTTCTTTACTTTTGTAGCAGTGGATCAAAATGGCCGTCCCATAGAAGTTCCAGAAGTCCTTCCCGAAACACCGGAAGAAGTGGAATTGTATGAAGGTGCCTTAAGAAGGAGACAATTACGTTTGGTCCTTGCCAAAAGAATGGATCCTAAAGATGCTGTGGAATTGAAATCCATTTTTAACTTGGAGGAAAAAAACGATAAAAAATAAACCATAACCATGCACTTAAAAACCGAAGACCTTATCCGATTGGAAATAGATTTTGACTCTGGAGTGATTCCACCTCCGTATAGTCACATGTTTAAATTGAAAATAGGCTTCGGAAAAAACTTTTTGGACACCACGCTGGATTTGATCTATACAGACAGGGAAGAACTTACCGAAGAGGAAATCTTTGACGAAGGATTCACCACGGATGATAACTTCCATTTTCACGGGGAAATCCCCAAGGTTTGGGAAACCCCATTAAAGTCGCTTTATGCCAAATCCAAATGGTCCAATAATAAGAGCAATGAAGATGGAGGCATACGTATTTTGGCCAAAGACAGCCATGGTAAAATCAGCCGTACTGTCCCCCTCAATCAACAGGAATGGCAACTTTTTGCCCAGGATTATATTCAGGCCATCTATGAAAGCAGTAAGAAAGAAAGGCCATTACAGCTCCAATACCTGATCCGTGAAAATGATAAGGAAATAGCCATTCAGCTACAGGTGAAATTTCTGCTCAGAAACGTGGAAGTCAGCGTCAATGGAGAAATCAAGGAAGGAGACTGGGATAACACCAAGGAACTTCTCTCTTACGTTTTCCTGCCCGACTACGACTATGGAAAAGCACAGGAACAGCAGCCCAAAAAATCCGGTCATTTTATAGAATGTGGAGATGGCTTCTGGCATGAAATGGGAAAAGGAGTCATCAACATAGACGACTCCTTTGATGCGGTAACCAAAATCAAAAATGGTTTTCAGAAATTGATCTGATCAAGGGGTGGCTTTTACGTAAAAATCCCTCACAAATGCCAAAAGCTGATTTTCAGTAAGTTTGTCAGAAGTTTCTACAGAGAGCCACTTCCCACTGAAGGCCTTATTATCCCGTAACCTATTCCTCATTTTTTCCTTCATCGTGCCAGGTCCAAATAAGAGTATATCATCGTAGGGCTGAAGTTTTTGCTCCATCAGGCGCAGGTACTCATTGATTTCATTTTGGGAAATATTGTGCCTTTTGTATTCATTGTTAGAAGCATGCTCGGGATTTTGAGAAAACCGGGTCATATCTTTTACTTCACCATCTACCCTTTTGATACTCTCATAAGGGGAATCTATGGTCTCAATCCATTCAGCTTTTCCTTTGTGGAAACCAATAAGATGGGCTTTGCCATGGTCTATCCATACGCCCACTTGCTTAAAAGCGACATTACTCATAGTTATAGGGGTTTATTCATTTGTTAAGGCTATATTTTTTTCTCTAAATACGCCATCAATGACTTTAAGGTAGCAGTTTTTCCGTAATCTTCCTCGGGAATATCCACCTTTAATTTTTCACTGATGGCCACAATGAACTGTAGTGCGTCGAATGAATCAATATTGAGGGCCTCTCGTATATTTTCGTCCGGCATCAGCGTACTGGGGTCATGCTCCGGCGCTATACGCTTGAGTAACTGAAATATGGTTTTTTGGATTTCTTCTTTGTTCATAATGATGCTGGGTTTTGTAAATACTTATTCAATGCTGCCATAAACTTACCACCAACAAGCCCATCCGTAGCCCGGTGGTCTGCCGCTAAGGTCACATCTACTATTGGTTTGATGCCGATCATCCCTTCATGTACCACGGCTTCCTCCCTGATTTCGCCAAATCCTACAATACCAACCTGCGGAGGATAAATGACTCCAAAGACCTTATCCCCTCCCCCTTCACCTATGCTGGTAATGGTAAAGGTGGATTGGCTCAATTCAGAACTTCTCAATTTAAATGCCCTTGCCCGCGGGATAATATCATTCAAACAGGCCATAATGGCATCGATGGAAAGTGTATCTGCATTTAAGATCGCGGGTACCATAATGCCTCCTGTCCGAAGTGAAACCACAAAGCCTATATTGATTTCATTTTTCCGCTGCAGTCCATTTTCCCATACGGCATTCAGGTCTGGAACATCATCCAGGGCTTTGGCCACGGCCTTGATGAAAAGTGCGACAGGCAATAAACGCTGCTGTACAGTTCTTTCTTTATTGGCTTCCTTCAGCCATGCCATAGCCTTGGACATATCCATGCGTTTTTCCAGGTAATAATGCGGAATGTCTTGGTTGGAACGGCTCATGGCTGCTGCCACAGCCCTACGGATGGCTTCTGATTCAGGAATGGCTGATTGCTGTAAAGGTTCCTGCTGATGTACCTCGGCTGGTTTATCCACCACTTCTTTTTCAGGGGCCATCTTCATCTCCACCAAACATTTTTCTATATCCGCCTTGACAATGGCGCCCTCAGGCCCCGTACCTATTACCTGGCTAATATCCACTTGCTGCATTTCAGCTATTTTTCTGGCCAAAGGAGAAATCTTGATCCTTTTTCCTTTTTCTTCCGCTACCGGAGGGGAAGTAATTTTTTTCTCCTGAGTGGGCGGCTCCGTGGGTACCGCCTCCTGTTTGGCTTTAGGGGCAGCCTCAGGCATTTCTAGCTCCCCCGCATCACCCGTCGGCCTGATCAATGCCAACACAGTGCCTACAGGAACCTTATGCCCTTCTTCTACCAATTGCTTTTCCAACACACCATCTCCGAAAAATTCAATTTCGATCAACCCTTTTTGGGTATCTACATCTGCGATGATGTCACCCCTCTTCAGAAGATCCCCCGGTTGCTTCCTCCATTCTACTAGCGTGCCGTCTTCCATATCCGCACCCAAACTCGGCATTTTAAATGAAATCATGGCCTCAAGATTTTTCTTACCCTATCTACTATATCCTGCACTTGCGGTACCGATGCGTCTTCCAAATGCTTGGGGTATGGAATGGGTACCTCCACGCCACACAAACGCTCCACTGGTAAATCCAGCTCAAAAAAAGCCTTCTCCATTATCCTGGCACTTACCTCTGATGAAATGCTAACAGACCGCCAGGCATCTTCTACCAACAGGGCACGGTGCGTTTTGGCCACTGAAGCCAAGAAGGTTTCTTCGTCCAAGGGCCTCAAAACCCTAAGGTCAACCACCTCTACGTCTATTCCTTCTCTCTCCAAAATTTCTGCAGCCTCCAATGATTTATACACCCCCGTACCATAGGTAATCAGACTGAGGTCTTTTCCTTCCCGTCTTATTTTGGCCTTTCTGATGTCAACCGCCCCCGCATTTTCCGGAATATCCCCTTCTAAATTCAGCATCGAAGTGTATTCGAAAATAATGACCGGGTCAGGGCTTTCCAAAGCGCTGAGCAACATGCCCCGAGCATCCTCATGCGTACCAACGGCCAGCACATTGATTCCCGGAACATGCGCATAAAACGGCTCCCACGAGTGGGAATGCTGAGCAGCTAACTGCCGGCCTATACCACAACCCATGCGGATCACCACCGGTACATTGAGCTGACCTCCTGACATGTGCAGTAAGGTGGCGGCATTGTTAAAAATCTGATCCATGGCCAACAAACTGAAGTTGACCGTCATGATCTCCACAATCGGCCTCATGCCTGCCAATGCTGCCCCGATTCCTGCTCCGGTAAACCCTGACTCAGAAAGCGGCACATCCATGATCCGTTCAGGACCAAACTCCTTGAGCAAGCCTTTGCTCACCGCAAAGGCACCCCCATAATGCCCAACATCTTCCCCCATCAGGAATACCCGCTCATCTTTTTGCAAAGCCTCCCTTATGGCTGTTTTCAAGGCCTCTCTATAGGTTAATGTGATGGTCTTGCTCATGATCCTTGGGTTTCAGTGTACACATACCGACACAAATCTTCTACAGGCTCCCAGCTGCCCTTTTCAGCAAAATCCACCGCTTCCTGTACCTGTTTTTCTACTGCCACTTCCATAGCTGCTATTTCCTTATCCGTGATCAATTGCTCCTCCAGCAAAAACTTTTTAAACTGAAGGATAGGATCCTGCTTTTTCCACTCCTCCACTTCGGACTTGTCCCTGTAGAGTTCTGCATCAAACATGGAATGGGCCCTGAAGCGATAGGTATAGCAAACCAAAAAATAAGGTTTACCTGTTTTCCGGATGTAATCCACCGCTTTTTGGGTTGCTGCCATCACTTCCAGTAGATCCATGCCATTGACGGTTGCTGTCTCAATCCCATAGGTAGGCCCCTTCTTTTCCAACTGCTGCTCTGAATGGGTATATTTCAGGGCAGTACCCATAGCGTAAAGGTTGTTTTCGCACAAAAACAAGACCGGTACATCCCAAAGGGCGGCAAGGTTCATGGACTCATGAAATTCTCCCTCTGCAGCAGCTCCTTCTCCGAAAAAACAACAGGTTACATTCTTTTTGCCCTGTTTCTTAGAGGCCAAGGCCATACCCACTGCCAATGGTAAATGCCCTCCAACGATGGCATTCCCTCCATAAAAATGGATATTTTTATCAAACAGGTGCATAGAGCCTCCCCTACCCATAGCGCAGCCCTCAACTTTACCGTACATTTCTGCCATGATAGCCCCTGGATCCATGCCTCTGGCCAAAGCATGCCCATGTTCCCGATACGTACTCAGGATATAATCATCCTCATCTAATGCCTGAATCACACCCACCGCTACAGCCTCCTCTCCCACATACAAGTGCAGGAATCCGCGAATCTTGGTCTCAGTATATACTTCTGCCGATTTTTCCTCAAACCTCCGGATCAATTGCATCTGATGCAACAAACGCTTTCCTTCCGCCTTGCTGATCCGTTTTGATGTTTTAGTCTTTTTCATGCTTTCTCAGTTTTTTTCTAAGGTGGACAAGTCTCCTTCTGGCAACCCCAATTCTCTGGCTTTAAGCAACCTCCGTAAAATTTTACCACTTTTGGTTTTAGGAAGGCTCTCCACAAATTGGATTTCCTTGGGCGCTACAGCAGGTCCCATTACTTTTCTTGCATAACCGATCAACTCAAGTTCTAGGTCTTCGTTGGCAGCATGCCCTTCTTTAAGCACCACAAAAGCCTTGACCAATTCCCCGATGGAAGGTTCTGGCTTTCCAATGACCGCGGCCTCTGCCACTGCAGGATGCCGCATCAGATTACTTTCCACCTCAAAGGGCCCTACCATGTGTCCTGAGGTTTTGATGATGTCATCGGCCCTACCGACAAACCAGAAATAGCCCTCTGCATCTTTTTTGGCCAAATCCCCACTGAGGTACCAATCTCCCATAAAGCATTTCTGATAGCGTTCTTCTTCATGCAGATAGCCCCTGAAAATGGAAGGAAAATCCTTTTTTAATACCAAATGCCCTTGGGCTTCCGGATTGGTCAACAAGACCAGCTCCTCTCCCTCCACATCAGCAATACCCACTTCCACCCCGGGCAAGGGTTTACCCATAGAGCCTGGTTTGACTTTGAGGGAAGGAAAATTGGCAATCATAATGCCTCCTGTTTCAGTTTGCCACCAATTGTCCAAAATGGGGACACCATAGGCTGATTCGCCCCAAACCACAGCCTCGGCATGCAATGGCTCCCCTACACTTAACACCAACCTTAAAGCTGATAAATCAAATTTTTCCTTAGGCACCAGATTCATCCGCATCAATCGCCGGATTGCTGTAGGGGCTGTGTACCAGATGTTAACCTTTTCTTTTTCCAAAATGCCATACCAGCGCATGGCGTCAAACTCCTCTTCATCCACGATACTGGTGACTCCGTTGACTAAGGGCGAAATAATTCCATAAGAAGTGCCCGTCACCCAACCTGGATCAGCCGTGCACCAAAACACATCTCCCGGTTGAAAATCAAGGACATATTTACCGGTAATGTAGTGGGTAAATACTGCCTTATGCACATGAATAGCACCTTTGGGCATCCCTGTAGTCCCGCTGGTAAAATGCAACAAAGCAGGATCCTCTTCTTGGGTAGGCGGAATGGTGAATTCATCAGATACCTTTTTCATCAACTTGGAAAAAGAGAGTGCCTTGTCATCCAAATCTTCCGCCACATCAATGAGCAAAATGTATTTCAATGTTGGAAGCCTGTCCAATAGGTCCCTTACTTTCTTGATATAAAACTGGGTATTGGTCACCAAAACTGCCCCTTCCCCTTTACTCAGTCGCTGAAAAATAGGTTCCGGGCCAAAAACAGAAAACAATGGACAATACACTGCCTTGAATTTCAAACTGCCCAAGGCTGTGACATAGAGTTCAGGAACCCTGCCCAAAAGAGAAAAAACCTTTTCCCCTTCTGCAATGCCCAACCTGCGCAGCACATTGGCAAATTGAGCGGTACGTTTTTTAAGATCACCATAAGTAAGGTCCTCATAACTATGGTCTTTTCGGACCAATCTGATTGCCAGCACATCCTTCAAAGGTCCTAACGCATGTCTGTCCACGGCCTCATAGGCAATATTCAATCCTTTTCCATCAGGAAGACCACTGAGCGTGGCCGTTTCCTTACTCCAGTCAAACTCCTCATAGGTTTTGGCATAATCTTTTAAATTGGCTTCTTTCATGGTTATTTTGGGTTTTGATCAATCTTCTCTGCCTTGCTGATATTCTCTATACCCCGCAAAAGGGCATCCGGATTGAAAGAAATGCTATCAATGCCTTCCTCCACCAGAAACTGTGCAAATTCCGGGTAATCACTGGGGGCTTGTCCACAAAGCCCAATCTTCCTATTGGCTTTTTTGGCTTTTCTGATCACTTGGGCCAGCATGCTTTTGACAGCTCCATTGTTCTCATCAAAAAGATCCGAAACGATTTCAGAATCCCTATCTATACCCAAAGTCAATTGGGTAAGGTCATTGGAACCAATAGAAAAGCCATCGAATATTTCTGCATATTCATCGGCTAGGATCACATTGCTTGGGAGTTCTGCCATCACATAAACCTCCAAACCATTCTTCCCCCTTTCCAGTCCAAAGGATTTCATGGTCTCCAATACTTTCCTGCCTTCCTCAACCGTCCTGCAGAAAGGGATCATCAATTTCACATTGTCCAATCCGAAATCGTCGCGGATAATTTTCATGGCCTCGCATTCCAATCCAAAGCCCTCCCTGTAAAGCTCATGGTAATACCGGGAAGCCCCCCTAAATCCCAACATGGGGTTTTCTTCCTGAGGTTCAAAACCCTTACCGCCTATGAGTTGGGCATACTCATTGGTCTTGAAGTCACTCATCCTGACGATAACATCCTTGGGATAAAAAGCTGCTGCCACCATGGCAATATGCTCTGAAAGCTTTTCGGTAAAATACTGCCTTTTATCAGGATAATTTTGGGTGATGGCCGTTATGGCCTTTTTGTCGTTATTTTCCGGCAACCCATCATACTTGACCAAGGCCATGGGATGGATCCTTATGGTATTGCTGATGATAAACTCCATTCTCAAAAGCCCCACCCCTTCATTGGGATAAAAGGAGAGCCTAAAAGCCCTGAAGGGATCTGCTAGAATAAACATAGGCTTAGTCCTGGTAGGTGCCAATGCCTGAAAATCCAGTTCCTTTACCTCCCAATCCAGCTTGCCCTCATAAACAATCCCCTCGTCTCCCTCCGCACAGGAAACAGTGATGATTTGACCATCCTGCAATTTATCTGTGGCATTGCCCGTACCTACAATCGCATGTATCCCCAGTTCCCGGGCCACAATGGACGCATGGCTGGTACGCCCTCCTTTATTGGTGACGATACTGACTGCTTTTTTCAACATGGCATTCCAATCTGGGTTGGTAATATCCGCCACAATGATGTCTCCATGTTGTACCTTACCGGCATCAGCCAGGGATTTTACGATACATACCCTACCCGAGGTAATGGCATTGCCTACTGCTTTGCCTTTGACCAGCACTTTTCCATTTCCCTTGATACTATATTCTTTGACCTTTATTCCGTCTTTTTCACCATGAACGGTCTCTGGTCTGGCCTGCACAATGAAAAGTTCACCACTTAGGCCATCTTTGGCCCATTCTACATCCATGGGCATGCCATAATGCTTCTCGATTTTATAGCACCAATCCGCCAAAAGCTCTACCTCCTCAGGTTCCAGAGAATAACTCTGCCGCTCCAAAGCACTGGTCTTGATATTTTTTACTGGCCTTTCCCCTCCTATGGCATAGACCATCTTATGCTCTTTGGCTCCCATTTTTTTGAAAATCAAGGATTTTTTCCCTTTTTCTATTGCAGGTTTAAAGGCATAAAATTCATCTGGATTCACAGCTCCCTGCACCACATTTTCTCCCAAACCCCAAGCTGAGGTGATGTAAATGGCATTCTCAAAACCGGTTTCCGGGTCAATGGTAAAAGCAACCCCGGCACTGCCAAGGTCAGCCCTGACCATCTTCTGTACGCCAACAGATAGGGCTACCTCCATGTGATCGAAACCATTATCCACCCGGTACTTAATGGCCCTGTCATTGAAAAGGGAAATGTAACACTGATGTATGGCTGCCAGCAATTCCTTTTCTCCTTCAATATTCAAAAAGCTGTCATGTTGTCCCGCAAAGCTTGCCGTAGGCAAATCTTCAGCAGTAGCAGAGCTTCTGACTGCCACAGCAATCACTTGGCCCTGTCCTAAGGTTCTGTATCCCTCCAAAAAATCTCGTTGCATGGCTTCATTAAAAACACCACCAGACATTAGGGCCCTGCACTGACTCCCCACTTCAGACAAATTGCCCATATCATCTGTCTGAAGTTGGGCCAAACAGTCCCCCAAAGCATCCTTCAGTCGATTTTCCTCCAAAAACATCCGAAAAGCCTCCGCAGTAGTGGCAAAGCCATCAGGGATGCGGACGCCCAAAGCACCAAGTTCGGAGATCATTTCCCCTAATGAAGCATTCTTACCGCCTACCTTGGCAATATCCTTATTTCTGATTTGTCGAAATGGAATGATAAATGTTGACATGGTCGTAATCGTAGCTATTGGTTTGATCTTCAAGTTAAGAGACATCCCCTAAAAAAATTATGACATATGTCACCTCAACAACTGACCTTTGAATTTTCGGAAATCAAAACCCCTAGAAAAGGCATTGAAGCACTTGATTTTTTCAACCACTTATCCTGTTTAATTCAACTCCTACCGGAGTTGGGAGGACCGTGTTCTTAAAACAGCTTCAACCACCGGGTTATACCCGGGGTAAATAACTTTCAGTATTGGACGCTTTCTGCGTCCTGATTTCCATATAGAACAAAACACCCAAATTTACCAAGCTCCCACATTTTTCATTCATCACTCTTCATTCTACATTATCCTTCCAAGGTCCCACTTTTTTCAAAATCCGACTTTCGAAATCCGACTTTTTTCCCGCGCTGCAACCTGACCTCTCCCTAAAAATATCTTGGAATTCAGGTTAAAATCCCCAGACTTCCTGCATATCTCAATATTCTGACTTATTTTTGAAAAAAATCAAAGGTGGAAATCAAAGCAGCAATCGATTTTATCAAGGAAAATGGCAGGGTTCGTATCAAAGAAGGGCATGGTTCCATCATTGAATTGATCAGCCTGGACCATTGGTCTCCCGAAAAGGATCAATATGAAGGCATTTTTCTTTTCTTTGACCTCTTCCAGATAAGAACTGTGGCCCATCAATTTTCGGAAGTCTCATTGGATATCATTGAATTTGCGACCAAGCCGACCATCTACCATACACCAGTAAACAAAATTTTACAAAAGGGCCCCATAGAGCATGGAAATGTCCGGTTTGCTGTACTGAAAAAAGATTTTTGGAATAAATTGCTTTTTGCTTATTCCCAGCCTTTGATCCTACAATACAGAAAAACACAGGAATTTGACTTTGAGACCAAGGAATTTTTCCCATTGCTGAGCGCCGGTACCAAAGAAATGTTTTTGAGTCCTGAAGGGGATATCAAAATCCATAAATCATGAATTTCAAAGCACATCTAGAAAGTTTAGACATATTTACACGGGTCGGAAAGATTGCAGACGAATTGGGTCTGGAAGCATATGTGGTAGGTGGCTACGTGCGTGACCTGATCCTGAACCGTCCATGCAAGGACATAGATTTTGTTTGTGTCGGTTCGGGCATTAACCTGGCACAAAAAGTGGCCGACAGCTATCAAGAACACGTACCCCTTTCGGTATTCAAAAATTTTGGAACAGCCAATATCCGTCTAGAGGATTGGGAAGTGGAGTTTGTGGGCGCCAGACGTGAATCTTACCGACATGATTCCAGAAAGCCGATTGTGGAAGACGGTACGCTGCAAGAGGACCTGGAGCGCAGGGATTTCACCATCAATGCTATGGCAGTATCTGTCAATGCCCATAATTTCGGGGAATTGATCGACCCCTTTAATGGGATAAGTGATATCAAAAGCAAAACCATCAAGACGCCCACTGACCCGATCATTACCTTTTCTGATGACCCCTTACGGATGATGAGGGCCATCCGTTTTGCCGCACAGCTGCATTTCGATATTGAGCCGGATACATTTATGGCCATAGTACATGATGCACACCGTTTGCAGATTGTGTCAGCTGAAAGGATTATGGACGAACTGACAAAAATCATCATGACCCCAAAACCGTCCTATGGTTTTAAGTTACTCTTTGTCAGTAAACTTCTCCACCAGTTCTTCCCGGAAATGGTGGAACTACAGGGTGTCGATTCCGTAGGCGACAAATCCCATAAAGACAATTTCTACCATACCTTACAGGTGTTGGACAACATCACCCCAAATACAGACAACCTTTGGCTACGCTGGGCGGCAATACTGCATGACATAGGCAAACCAGCTACCAAGCGTTTTCATCCAAAAGCAGGATGGACATTTCATGGCCATGAGGACAAAGGAGCCAGGATGGTGCCAGGTATCTTTCGCAGGATGAAACTTCCTATGGATGAACGCATGAAATATGTACAGAAGCTTGTGCGCTTACACCTCAGGCCTATTGCGCTGGTTTCGGATAAAGTGACGGATTCAGCCGTACGTAGGCTATTGTTCGATGCCGGGGATGATGTGAATGACCTGATGACCTTATGTAGGGCAGACATCACCTCCAAAAACAATAACAAGGTGCAGCGTTTCCTGGCCAATTTCGACAAAGTAGAAGCCAAACTCATAGAGGTAGAGGAAAAAGACCAGGTGAGAAATTTCCAACCCCCGGTTTCCGGAGAGGAAATAATGGAAATCTTTAACCTCCAACCTTCCAAAGTGGTAGGAGAATTGAAAGAAGAAATCAAGGAAGCTATCTTGAATGGACAAATTCAAAACAATAAAGCGGAAGCTTTGGACTTATTGTATAAATTAGCCGAACGAAAAGGATTAAAAAAGTTATTATAATTACCCTATGAATAAGATCAACATATTATTGGCCCTGTTGCTATGTTTGGGCACTGTGGCTTATGCTCAGGAGCAAAACACCAACCCTCAGGAAACTGAGACCCTAAGAAAAAGAAACGAAGGAGACCAGCGGGTGTATCAGTTGGCCATGCGCTACAATGACCTGCCTGTTGCCAGGATGAAACTCCTGGAATTGATAGAGCGTAATCCCAACAACAACCGTTATCCGGAATTGCTTGCCACGCTTTATTTTGATGCGGGACAGTTTACATCAGCAGCCGTAGCAGCCCTTGACCTACTGGAAAAAAATGACCAAAGTGCTACTGCGCTGGAAATCGCAGCCTACTCATTGGAGCAGTTAGGTGCCATGGACAGGGCCCTTCCCCACTTTGAAAGACATTACCTGATAACCGGCAATCTATTCTCGCTGTACAAAAGTGCTTACATGCAGTTCAGCCTGAATAAGGAGGAAGAAGCCCTCAATTCTGTAAATATGATCATCAGGGACAGAAAATCTACCGATGAGCTAATCGGCTTCCCAACGAACAACAATGATACGCAAGAGGTAAGTTTGAAAGCAGCTGCCCTCAACCTGAAAGGCATGATTTACATGGGGCAGAAAAATAAAGAGGAGGCGATTGAAGCTTTCAATGAATCCCTATCCCTTTCCCCTGATTTTCTTTTGGCCCAAGAAAACCTGAAAGAAGCACGAAGCATGTAAATCCCTATTCATGGAAGAACAGAGCATCCATCATTTAAGCCTTTTCTTGGACAGCCCAATTTACCTTTTACCCGAGGAAAAAGGTCTTTATTTGGAGTTGGGTGAAAAAAACCAAGCCATAGAAGACATTCCGACTGAAGAAGTGCTGAGTCCTGCTATAATTGAAGAAGAAATGCAGGAATTGGCTTACGAGGGTAATTTTGAAAAAGGTGTCCTTATAGCTTATGACAGTCCGGATCTTTCGGCGGAACTGAAGGAATTGCTCTTCAAGATTTTGGATGCGGTAGGTTGCTCCCTGAAAGATATCGCCCTTTGCCATGAAGGCTTGATCAATGCAGCCTCTATGGATCAGGTGGATGCGCTAAATCCCTCAAAAGTGATTGTATTTGGAAGGATCAGTCATCCTTTGATGCACCACAAAAAAGAAAACTACCAAAGGGAGATGGTGGAAGGAACAGAATATTTATTTGCTGACAGCCTGGATCAGATTTACACCAGTAAGGAATTAAAAAAGGCGCTTTGGGGCGCCCTCAAAACCCTTTTTAACGTTACGAATTAATAATATGAGCAATACCGAAAAAATGGCCAAATGGCTCAAACGTTTTAGATGGATCAGTATTTTAGAGGGTTCTTCCTTTTTGATCCTGCTATTTATAGCCATGCCCTTGAAATATGTAATGGATATGCCTATTGCTGTTACTTATGTAGGTTGGGCCCATGGTATACTCTTCGTGATCTATATCTATGTCGTATTCCCTACAGCGAGAAGATGTACTTGGGATTTCAGTAAAACACTCTTTGCCCTGATTGCTTCCATCCTCCCTTTCGGTCCATTTATATTTGACAGGTACCTGACACCGGAAGAAAAGGAACTGGCATCCTCCTAAAAAGCTAGCCATGGCGTTGATCAGCAAGAAGAAAAAGATTTATTCCATCAGTCCCAATCTGAGGACTTATCTTCGCAAATATGGCAGGGAAGTAGATTTCCCCATTCATTATTCCGACTTGCTGCGCTACAATTCTTCCATTCCGCTCTATGATTACAAAGGGAATGACACGCTGTGGGAAACGGTGTTTTATTCCGAATCAGACCGGGAAGAAATACATTACAATGTCAAAAAAATCTACTCTTTGCTCAAGGCCGAGGGAGACATGTCCGTGATGCAGCACCTTTATGTAGACCGGGTTGACCTTTGCGTATACGGCAATACCCAGCCTTTTAGAGTGAGGATTGTCAATAGGATCAATGATAACTTTGACTATTTTTATGTAAAAAATGCCGATGCTTCCAGGGTCTATGGTCTGGAACTCGAACACCTCCTTTCTCCCAATCGGATCAATTACCTGGTGCATCAAAACACCCTCATTGAGGAACACATCGCAGGAATCCCAGGAGAACAGTTCATGCGGCAATATGTGCACAAAGATGTACTAAACCCCATTAGATTGGCCAAAGAATTTGTCAAATTCAATGAACGCTGTTTTGTCAGACTTTTGGGAGACATGCATTCTTCCAATTTTGTGGTGGACATTACACCCGATTTTGAAGAAATCCATTATCGGATCAGGGCCATTGACTTTGATCAGCAGTCTTATGAAGGCAAAAAGTCCATTTACCTCCCCCAATATTTCAAGCAAAACAATGCCTTGATCCAATTGGGCATCAAGCATATCACCCCTGAATCCATGAAGCAATACCAAAGGGAAGAAAGGGCCCTGATTGCAACGAGGTTAAAAAGCTCTCCCAAAGAAATCGAAGACCTGCTGCAAAGCATGGAGTTGGACATCCTTTCCACACCTGAAAACATAGAAACGCTCAAGCAGGAATTGGCCCACCATTACAAAAACAGAGAATTTTTAGCCTGTGAAAATATGGGACAGTTACTCAGAGTCAGTTTGGACCAGGTCTTGAAGCGATAGTGGTTATTGTACCTTGCTCAATGTATCAAGTATGAAGCGGTAGGTAGATTGGTTTTTAGGAAGTCTTTCAAAATAACAGGTGTCCCAAAAGATCTGGGCAGCTATTGTCAAAAGATTTAACTTGTCATTTCAACCCGACAACCACGGAATTCACTCATCACTCTTCATTCTACATTATCACTCCGACCTTCAAAGCTCCAACCACGACAACTTGACAACCTAGAACACATTGGCCGTCCCTACAGGACGGAGGGGAATGGTTACCGCTTTTTTGCTAACGATAGGTTGTGCCTCTGGCACAATTTATAACCCTGTACAAAATCACTTTCCCAAACTATCAAAGCTCCAGTTAGACAACCCGACAACAATATTGTTCTTCATGAATTCCTAAATACCTTAACTGCTAAATGCTGGCAAGTT
>NZ_AMGM01000052.1 GCF_000298295.1 Cecembia lonarensis LW9 | reverse complement strand
ATTACAGTAAGATTATTTTCTGTAACGCTTCGGCATTGAGTTCTACGCAGATTTTATTGAATTCCACTTCCGATCGTTTTCCCAATGGTCTGGGCAATGATAGTGGTGAATTAGGACATAATCTGATGGACCATACCTACAGAATTGGAGCAATGGGGAAAGTAGATGGTTTTGAGGATCAGTATTACAGTGGAAGGAGACCCAATGGCATTTATATTCCCCGCTATGTCAACCTAGATGAAAATACCAAATCTGATAAATTTCTGAGAGGATTTGGGTTCCAAGGTGGAGGGGGTAGAAGTAGTTGGGGAGCTGGAGCAAACCTGGAGGATTTTGGTGGCGCATTCAAGGATGGTTTAATGAAGCCAGGTCCTTGGGAGTTTTTTATCACCGGTTTTGCAGAATGTCTTCCCTATCATGAAAACAAAGTATACCTCAATCATGAGGTCTTGGATAAATGGGGTCAGCCCACACTTTCCATTGATTGTGAGTTCAAGGAAAATGAAAAGGCCATGAACAGACAGATCAGGGAAGATGCCAAGGTTATGTTGGAAAAGGCTGGATTAAAGGATATCGTGGATTTTGACAATGCGCATGAACCAGGCTTTGGTATTCATGAAATGGGTACTGCAAGAATGGGCAGAGATCCTAAAACTTCCGTCTTAAATGGCACCAATCAGGTCCATGCCTGTAAAAATGTATTCGTGACGGATGGGGCATGTATGACCTCATCTTCATGTGTCAACCCTTCTCTGACTTATATGGCGCTTACTGCAAGGGCTGCCGACCATGCTGTTTCTGAATTAAAGAAAATGAACCTTTGAGATTATGAACAGAAGAAATGCATTAAAGAAAACCGCAATCCTTACTGGTTCCGCATTAGGGGTTCCCTCACTTTTTTCATTGCTCCAATCTTGTAAGCAGCAAAGCCGATTGGAATGGGCACCGCTTTTCCTCAATGAGGAACAAGCTAAGTTTATTTCTGCTTTTGTGGATACTTTGCTGCCAAGGACAGCTACCCCAGGTGGTTTGGATGTCAAAACAGATATCTTTTTAGACCTGATTTTCGCCAAGACCTATAATGCTTCAGCACAGCAAAATTTGGTTGATGAAATGGAAAAGTTCAATGAAGATTGCAGAAAAAGTCAGGGCAAAGTCTTTGCTGACTTGGGGCAAGAGGATAGGAATGCTTTCCTTAAAAAAATGGAAGCAGCTTCTCCAAAGTTCAATCCAAAAATCTGGGGCTCTGCCGTAGGGGATCAGCAACCTGTTGGTTTTTATCGCAACCTGAAGTCTATGGTCCTTTGGGGGTATTTTTCTTCCGAGGAAATAGGCCTTAACCATCTCAATTATGATCCTATCCCAGGAGAATATAGAGGATGCGTCCCTTTGTCAGAAATTGGAAATGTCTGGAGCCTTTGATCTTAGAGGTTCAGTAGCTCATGGAAGATTTTTTGAGAGACTTTGATTTTCCTCATGAAATGTTTCCAAGCAAAAACATAGTTTCCAATTCCAACAAAAAGACTGATAAGTGCAAAGCCAGGTTTGTCCGCCATAAAGCCAAAAAAGAAAAAGAGGAGGATGGTTACTGATGACCAAAATCCCAAGAAGAACACAGATCCTGGAAAAAGGGTATAGTCCAAAAATAAGATGCTACCAGAGGGTGTGTCTTCTAATTTCCCTTTGATCAGGGGTAGGAAACTGTCGGCTTTGGTAATGACAAGAGAAATTCTGAAACTTTCAATTCCCAATGTGCCGTTAAACTGATAGCCACTTTCATTTCTGGATTCATATTCCAGAAAATTGGGATCCCTGGTAACCACGTCCAGCCTTTCCAGTACCTCTTCTTTTTTAAGCGCAGAAACCAGTACCTCACTATGTTTGGGGAAAAATGGCATATTCCACTAATTTATTTTTTATCAAATGGCCAAAAAAATTGCAAGTGGATAGCTTAAAATTGGGGCTAAAACGCTTTTCGGTTTTAGCCCTTGATGGTTTTTAGGCTTTTACTGCAATACAGGAAATTTCCACATTGACATCTTTTGGCAAGCGGCTCACTTCCACGGTTTCCCTAGCGGGAGGATTGGTTTTGAAATACTGTCCATAAGCTTCATTAATGGTTCCAAATTGTCCCATGTCTTTGATGAAGATGGTGCATTTTACCACATCCTCGAAGCCAAAACCTGCTTCCCGCAAAACTGCTTCCAGGTTTTTCATGACCGCATGGGTCTCTTCTGTGATATTTTCATTGATCAATTCTCCCGTGTCGGCATCCAAGGGTATTTGTCCTGATACGAATAATGTGTTTCCGGCTTTAATGGCCTGACTGTAAGGTCCAATTGGGGCCGGTGCCTCTTTAGAATATATGATTTGCTTACTCATGGCTTGATTTTTTTGCAAAATAAAGATTCATCTATCAATCACCGAAATCTCAGGCTTTTTTTTCGATGCAGAAATGTGGTAAGTTTGGAGTTGGTTCAGCGTTGGGGTTTCTCTGATCTCCTAGCGCATTTATTAAACCTAAAGCGCATATGAGCAATAACCAATATGAGTTTTCAGAATCCTTTGCCCGGCAAATGGATGTCCAAGATACCTTGAGTGGATTTAGAGATAGGTTTTATTTTCCGCAAATCAATGGTAAAGAAGCCATTTACTTCTGCGGAAACAGCTTAGGCCTTCAGCCCAAAACGGTAGCTACCTACATTAATAAAGAATTGGATAACTGGGCCAAGCTAGGCGTTGATGGGCATTTTTACGGAGAGGATGCTTGGTATCATGTGCGCAAAAAATCCAAGCCGGCTCTTTCCGCAATTGTAGGGGCACATGAGCATGAAGTAGTGGCCATGAATAACCTGACTTCCAATCTTCATTTTTTAATGGTGTCTTTTTACTGTCCTGATCAGACACGGTACAAGATCATTACAGAGGCTGGTGCTTTCCCTTCAGACATGTACATGTTAGAGACCCAAGTCAAGTTTCATGGTTTGGATCCTGAAAAGTGCATAGTAGAACTTTCCCCAAGGGCAGGAGAATATACTTTGAGGACAGAAGATATTTTAATGGCAATAGAAGCGAATAAAGAGAATCTTGCTTTGGTCATGATGGCAGGGCTTCAGTATTACACTGGCCAGGTTTTTGATATGAAAGCCATTACGGCTGCAGCGCATCAAGTGGGTGCAAGAGCAGGATTTGACCTCGCCCACGCAGTGGGTAATGCCAAACTTGAATTGCATGATTGGGGAGTTGATTTCGCTACTTGGTGTAGTTATAAGTACCTTAATTCTGGTCCAGGAAATATTTCCGGTATTTTTGTGCACGAACGTCATGCAGAAAATCAGGAACTTCCCAGATTTGCAGGATGGTGGGGACATGATGAGGGGGAAAGGTTTAGAATGGAAAAGGGATTTAAGCCCATGTATGGTGCAGATGGATGGCAATTGGCCAATTCCAATGTACTTGCCTTAGCTGCCCACCAAGCTTCATTGGATATTTTCGAAGAGGCAGGTATGGATAGGCTTCGTGCCAAAAGTGAACTTTTGACCGGCTATCTGGAGTTCTTAATTGAGAAAATCAGTGGAGATAGCGGCGTTCTGGAAATAATAACACCCAAAATTCCAAATGAAAGAGGATGTCAGTTATCCCTTTTGATCCATAAAGGAGGCAAAAGTGTCTTCGACGAATTCTACAAACACGGGGTAGTTGGGGATTGGAGAAATCCTAATGTCATTAGGCTGGCACCTACTCCCTTGTATAACAGCTTTATAGATATCTATCAATTCGCAAAAATATTAGAACAATCCCTGCAGAAATTTGCTTAATAGCTTAGGGATTAACCTCTCAAACCATGAAAAAAAATGAAGTAAGTATCCTTGGCGCAGGCCTTATAGGATCTTTGCTGAGCATCTATCTCAAAAAAAGGGGAATGGATGTTCATGTTTACGAAAAAAGAGCTGATAATAGAGCCGGTGCCTATAAAGAGGAAGGGCGTTCTATCAATATGGCGCTTAGTGATCGGGGGTGGCGTGCACTTGAAAAAGCAGGCCTTAGAGAAAAGGTGCTTCCTCTTACCATACCCATGTATGGAAGACAGGTTCATAATGAACATGGGGCAACCACATTTATTCCTTATGGTAAGGAAGGACAGGCCATATATTCCATTTCAAGGGGAAGGTTCAATCAGTTGTTGATGAATGAGGCAGAAATAGAAGGTGTGAATATTCATTTTGAAAGCAAGATTGAAGATGTTGATCTTAGAACAAATGAATTACATATTCGGGATAAAGAGGGTCAGCAAGAAAAAGTAGGCTCAGAGGTTATATTGGGTGCTGATGGCGCCTATTCTTCCTTAAGAACCGCTATGTTGAAGCAGGTCCGGTTCAATTACAAGCAGGAATATATTTCTCATGGATATAAGGAATTAAGTATCCCTCCCACTGAAAAGGGAGAGTTTGCCATGGATCCAAATGCGCTGCACATATGGCCAAGAGGTTCTTTCATGTTGATTGCCTTACCAAATCCTGACAAATCTTTTACCTGTACTTTGTTCCTACCTTTTGAAGGGGAGAGGGTAAGTTTTGAAAACATCAGGGATGAACATGATGTGGAGGGGGTTTTTCAGACTTATTTTGATGATGCTTACCAGAAGATGCCAAACTTGGTGTCAGAATATTTCAATAATCCCACTGCTTCATTGATCAACATTGAATGTTATCCTTGGATGATAAATAAGTCCTTGCTAATAGGTGATGCATCCCATGCAATGGTGCCATTTTATGGGCAAGGGATGAATTCAGGTTTTGAAGACTGTCTCATACTTGATAATCTGATTGAAAAGTTGGGTGCTAATGCCTGGGAATTGGTATTTGCCAAATTTCAAAAATCAAGGAAGCCTAATACCGACGCCATTTGTAGGTTGGCCATGGAAAATTTCGAAGAAATGAAAGCAGATGTAGCCGATCCCAAGTTTCTGATTAGGAAGCGCATTGAAGCACGTTTACATGAATTGTATCCCAATGATTGGATTCCATTATACACCATGGTGACATTTTCTACCATGTCCTATTCTGAGGCCTATACTATTGGGAAACTGCAACAAAATATCATGGATGGGGTGATGTCCAATCCATTGATTACCCAAAATTGGGATAAGCTGGATTATGCAGACATTATTGACCGTTTAGATAAGGCAAAGGCAGTCTAGTTGATTTGGATTGACCAAAAACAAAAAATAAAAAACCCTTGAATTAGAAATTGGATTTCATTCAAGGGTTTTTTTATGATAGCTGTCAAAAGTTTTATTCTGTTTTTTTGCTCCATTTGATAGTGCAGCCTATGGCCTTGGTCGTTTCGGTGGCCACAGTTCTTCCGTTCATAATGGCATCCATAGCCTCTTCTACATAGTTTTCCGTTACCGCTGAGGCGTCTTGGTAATTATTGTCAATGGCCCCGATGTATTTCACAATGAAGTCATCACCTTCTTTGTTTAAAATGTAAACATGGGGGGTACGGGTTCCACCATATGCTTTGATTACCTCTTGGGTCCTGTCATAAACGTAAGCAAAAGGGAAGCGCTTATCTTGGGAGCGCTCTTTCATTTTTTCAAAACTATCGCCCGGACTAACTTGATCATCATTTGGGTTTATGGCAATCACAGGATAACCTAGCGCGGCATATTTATTGTGCAGATCAATCATCCTGTCTTCATAAGCCACAACATAGGGGCATGTGTTACAGGAGAAGATTACTATTGCACCCTTTGCACTTTTTAATCCAGCTAGGGAAACCCAGGAACCGTCTACACTTTCCAATTTAAAATCACTGGCTTTATCGCCTATGTCATATCCTTGACTGTCTTGTGCTGAAGCTTTGTTAAACACTAAACTTAACAATACTACGGAAAATAATACACTGATTTTTTTCATGGTTCTTTACTGTTTTAACTTTTGGATCATTGCTTTTAATTCTTCGTAACTAACTTCCCCCTCGTGAAAAAATCTGCTTCCGTCTGCTTTGATAAATAGTGTAGCCGGAATGGCTCCTGACCAATCCGTACTCACCTTATCAATCCATTTGTTGTAATCTACATCATTGAGTAAGTAAACAGGAGAGGTAATTTTTCTTCTTTCCATAAAAGTTGTGACGCGCTCAGGTTTTCTGCCATCATCCATGGAAATAAATATCAATGCGATGTCTTGGTCTTCTTCTTGAATTTGTTGAAAATATGGCATTTCCTTGACACAAGGTGCGCACCAAGTTGCCCAGAAGTTATATACCCTGAGTTTTTCCGAAGAGGCCATGGTCATTTTTTCAAATTCTTGAAAATCTATGATGGCAAACTCGGTTTTTGAAGCAGGCTTTTGGTCAATATTCAACCATAATATTGCAGAGGTCAACATGAAAGAATATAGATGCAGCTTAAAGTTGAAAATCATTTGCATGATGATGTTTGATATGTAAATATTTTTATGATCAATATAAAATTTTAAACTTAGATTTTTCTCTTACTGATTGTGTTTGAGAGGTAAGTGTCTCTCATTCAAGTTAACTTTAGAATAATATTCCGAATTCTCAGTAATAACCCATAACAAAACCATAAACGGATATTCGAAATTCATGTTCCACCGTTTATCAAAAAGCTTGAAAAATGCACAAAATGAATGGTCAAATTTTTTGACCATTTTTTATCCACAATTATTCACACTTATCCACAAGGCAGTTTTAGTTAGGGTTAAATAGTTGTTAACCAATACTTTAGCAAAATGTAGCGGTTTGCCGTTTTGTGGATATCTTTCTGTAAATGAGTTTTTTACAGAATTCACCCTCGATCAAAAAGTGGATAATTAAGCCAAACCAAATTTTATTCCCTGTGTCATTTTCTTGGTTTTATCTAATATTAAAGATTTTTAGAACTAGAATTTTTATGCTTCTCAGGGAGTTAGTGAAAATATGTAAATTAAGGGGAGGTTAAGGTTAACAACCTAAAACATAAAGAATAATTTTTATCGGAATTGTTTTATATTTTATTTGTTTATTTATGTTGTTTAATTATATTTTCAATTACAGATAAAACGAAGGTTTACTGTACCAAATCTTTATCCAAGGACATGATAATATCAAGTATAAGATTTGCCGCATTTATATAAAAATCTGTCTGTATATTCTCAAAGGTATCTGTTTCTTTGTGGTAATCTTCGTGGTCTTCTACCCCAAAGTAGATAAAAGGGACTCCTTTCAAGTGAAATTGTGCATGGTCTGATGCCAAGGTCCAATCGTCCCTTCCCATTTCAGGTTCATCATGACCAAACAATAAATTGGGGGTTCTTCCTTCGGACACTTTCTGGATAAGTGGTTTGAGAAAAGGATAATGATAAGTTCCTGCTGCATAAAGTTCATTGTTCTCATTTCTACTGATCATGTCCATATTGATATTTAGGACAACATGGTCCAAAGGGAACGGGAAGTCTGCTACCAGGGCTTTTGCTCCTTGATGCCCCATTTCTTCGGCATCCAACGCAACAAACATCATGGAATGTTGAGGTCTGTTTTCTATAAAATAGCTTGCAAAAGCCAACAAGGCGGCTGCTCCAGAAGCATTATCATCTGCCCCATTGAAAATTTTATCTCCTTGCCTGCCCAAATGGTCATAGTGGGCCGTAATCACGATGAGTTTTTCAGTGCTTTCCCCTGGAATGAAACCTATAATGTTTGCAGCATTTTCATATAATTTTCCATCCCTTCTGTTTCTGAAACTGAAATATTGTGTGAAATCCCGGTATTGGGAAGTCAGGCCCAGTTCGGTAAACCTATCTTTGAACAAAGCCCTAGCCTTAAGACTTCCTTCCGAAAGGGGCTTTCTTCCCTCCAGTTCATCCGATGCCAAATAGGCCATATCTTGAATTAATTGTTCTTCATCAATTTTTTGGGCTTTGCAGATGAGTGGGGTGAGTAAAAAAATTACCCATAAAATTCTTATTAAATTATTCATATTGAGATATATTTTTTATCGTTATGTATATTCGTAAAATTAGCAAAGGATTTATATCCAGATTCAAAGACTTATGAAATATCTTTCAGTGTTGCTGTTAATTTTCTTTCAATTTTTCAATGCTTTTAGTCAAAGTGGCCTTCCAGATTATTTTTTAGAGGGTAAATCTGTGATTTTGGTTTCTTCTTCTCCCCAGGCGAGACCTTCCCTTGAATGGCAGGATATTGCAGAAAGTATTCATGAAAGTTTGTTGGCGATCGGGGGAGACCCTGTTGGCTACTATGAATTAGAAGATATTACACTTTCCCAAGAAGTACAAGCGGGGTATGCTTCAGCTTTTTCTAAAAGACTTATAAGTGCTATCGTACTCATTACCCGGAAAAATAATAGTCAAATATCCCTTCATATTGCACCTTTTACCGGCAATGCGGCTTTGGTTCCTGCTATGGGCATTTGGGGTATGGAAGCAGAAAACCTGGAGAGTTTGCAACAATCATTACAGACCATGGGACAACAGGTTAAAAGCAGGAATTTTTTGGTCCTGGAAGTACCGGAATTCCCTAATTCTGAGGCAGGCCTGCAAAGTGTAAGGAGGTTTTTTAATAGAAATCCTTTAAATCTTGATGCTTTTAAACTGGGTATTCCACTGTCCGGTGCTGCCGGTGATGCGGGGCTTCTAATGAGTTACCGGTATGACTTGCTCGGAAAAAGTGAACAAGCTGTCATCGCTGAACAACAAGCTGAAAAGTCTGGCTTAGAACAGCTATTAGATGCATATTACCCCTATCAGTATGAGTTTTTGAC
The DNA here is from genome assembly GCF_000298295.1 of Cecembia lonarensis LW9. Lineage (GTDB taxonomy): Bacteria > Bacteroidota > Bacteroidia > Cytophagales > Cyclobacteriaceae > Cecembia > Cecembia lonarensis. The sequence continues at coordinate 22,265 of NZ_AMGM01000052.1, read as the reverse complement.
CAATCCAAGGGGAGATGCTGAATTGGTGAGGGATAGGATTCAGTTTGTTCTGATGAGGCTGGAGGGTAAAGAAGGAGATTTGATGCAATCCATGGGGCTATCCATTGATAACCCTGAAGAAAAAACCAGGATTGTGGTTAAGTATTATATCAGACTTATTGTGCGCGATGAATTATATATAGGGCCTGAGTGGGATGCAGACCCGGATTGGAGAAAGGCTCTTACAGGATTTTTGAAAAACCTACAAATAAAATAAGGGATCCAAAAGATCCCTTAATAAGCTTCAGTGTGTTTAATGGGTGATCAAACAACTTTTGGCTTTATTTATCAATGGCACCTGTAACCCTTTTCATAAAGGCATTCATGGCCTCTTTTTTATCCACCCCTTCTTTTATCATTTGATTAACCTCCAAACTTCCATAAAGGTTTGAGAGTAATTCTCCCATCACCTCTATTTCCTCGTCTTTTAAAGAGGGTATCTCTGTCATGCTTTCAAGAAGCTCGATAGTTTCATGAACCCAATCTTCGTCATTGTTTTCAATAAAACCTAGTATATGCTTAATTATTGGCAATCTCATCGATCAGTGATTTAAGTACTTCTTCCTTATTGGTTTGAGATTGATTGATCAGTTTTCCGGATTTAAAAGCTGCAAATGTGGGCAAATTGGTGACTTGTGCCAATTTTCTAGATTCAGGAAGTTTTTCCGCATCAACATAAACAAATGACACACCTTCATATTCCCCTGAAAGCCGTTTCATTTTAGGTTTCATGATACGGCAACTGCCACACCAAGTAGCGCCATACTGCACAATTACTTTATCGTTGTTTTCTACTAATTCCTGTAAAGTATCGGTATTTAATTCCTGTAACATTTTACTAAAGTTTTATTTGAATCTGCAAAAATAACACCTATCGGCTTTAATGACCAATAGTTTTTTTCTATAAGGCATAGGTTAAACAGTATAGAGCTCTTTTTTCAAAAAAGGAATGAGTGCCAGGACGACCGCTTGTTGATAGTATTCTTTGCGGTCAATTGCACCATTGGTAAGGATTCCCACAGCGCCATTTTCTTGCTTAGAGTTACTTCGATCAAAAACCTTATCATCTGCTTCCCCCAGTTCCATACCTTTTGATACCAAATCCACAATTGCTTTTGGAAGAAAGAATGTGGAAGTTTTTGCTTTGCCAATATGGTCATTGCTATCTAAAACCACAACCCAGGCAAAAGCATGCATTTCGTCTTGGATTAAATCCACACCTCCTTCTATTCCCACCCAATAGTCAGCTTCAGGGAAAACATTTTTGGAATTCCTGGCTCTGTTTAAGGCACCTTGAAACGTTTCTTCATCACCATAAGGTTGATCGGAAACATCAGAACTTACATTCAACCCTTCTACTAAAAAAGATCCTTGGAATGCCTGATGAAAGGCGGCCTCCGTACAGGAAATTTTTACCGGGTTTTTGCTTCCCACAATGATTAACTTTTGTCGCAGGTCTTCTTGGATATTACGTCTTTTGGGAAAATTCATTTTTTGTATTTAAAAAAGAAAAACTGTAGATATCGCACCTACAGTCAATTTTATTTAAGCAACGTTAGTGAAAACCTGATTCACATCATCATCTTCTTCCAAACGTTCTATCATTTTGTTTATTTCTTCTTCCTGTTCATCGGTTAATTCCACGGTAGTGGCAGGGAACCATTGAAAATCGGCATTGATAATTTCAAGATTTCTGTCTTCCAAGGCTTTTTGCATTTTTCCAAAATCCTCAAAAGCTGTGTAAACAAAAATTTCACCCTCGTTTTCTGCAATTTCTTCCAAACCGAAATCAATCAGTTCCAGTTCCAGCTCTTCCATATCCAGCTCATTTTGGGCAAACCGGAAAACGGCTTTTTTATTGAACATGAAGCTTACTGAGCCAGATGTTCCCAAAGAACCACCTGATTTGGTAAAATAATGCCTTATATTGGCTACGGTTCTGTTGGTATTGTCCGTAGAAGTTTCAACAATTACGGCTACCCCAAATGGACCATATCCTTCATATACCAACTCCTCGTAGTTTTTTTCGTCTTTATTTGAGGCCCTTTTTATTGCTGCTTCTATACGGTCCTTTGGCATAGCTGCCCCTTTGGCATTTTGGATAACCGTCCGCAATTTTGAATTGTTGGTAGGGTCAGGCCCCCCGGCTTTTACAGCCATCACTATTTCTTTGCCTAGGCGGGTAAAAACCTTAGACATTTTACTCCATCTTTTGAACTTTCTCTCTTTTCGGAATTCGAATGCTCTTCCCATTTTTTGACAGATTTTAAAAGCTCGGTAAAATTAATAAATCTTTTCTAATCGCTTCCATGCCAAGGCCCATTATGCACCAATAATCAAAATTTATACAAATTTTAAAGCTAAATTGTGTGGATTCTATTCGGAAACAGCCGCTAATCTGGATTTTAAAAATCATTATTTTGTAAATACCGTTGAATCTATCAAAGGCTCCAAGTAAATGAAGGCCGAACCAATCCAAGGCGCTGTGCCTCGGTTAAAAATTGCTAATCAAACTTTAAACTTTGACGATATGACCTCAGAAGCCCAAGACCCGACAACTGTTATTCCAAATATTCCCAAAAATGATAAAAAAAGAATAGTCATTATCGGAGCTGGGTTTGCAGGACTCAAACTGGCCAGGAAATTATCAGTTACAGATTATCAGGTTGTACTTCTGGATAAAAATAATTACCATATTTTTCAGCCACTTTTATATCAAGTGGCTACCGCCGCATTACCCCCAAATGCTGTTTCTTTTCCTTTAAGACGATTATTTCATAGTTCTTCCAATGTACTGTTCAGGATGGCCATTGTGAAGAAAATTAATAAAAGAGAAAAACGTATTTATACCAATCTAGGCACATTGGAATATGACATATTGGTTCTTGCCCAAGGGGCTAACACCAATTATTTTGGAAATGAGAACATCCACCGTTACGCTGCCCCAATGAAAACTACTTCAGAAGCCTTATATATCAGGAATAAAATCATTTCTAATTATGAGCGCGCTGTTAATATAGCAGATGAAAAGGAAAGAAAACCGATCATGAATGTAGTGATCGTGGGGGGTGGTGCAACTGGAGTTGAACTGGCAGGATCTATTGCGGAATTGAGAAATACAGTATTTCCAAAAGACTATCCCCAACTTAGTTTTCAGAATATGCGGGTGATATTAATCGAAGCCGGAAACACGCTTCTCAGCGGACTTTCAGAAAAGTCAAGGGAAAAAGCGCTGGAATACCTGCAAAGACTGGGGGTAGAAGTCATGTTAAATACTATGGTGGAAGATTATGATGGGTTTACTGTAAAACTGAAGGAAAAGCCATCTATTGAAACCATAACATTGCTTTGGGCAGCCGGGGTGAAGGCTAATCTTATGCCAGGAATAGACGCTGATCAAATTGCTCCAAATGGAAGGATGCTTGTAGATGAATACAATAGACTTATTGGGGAGGATTATATTTATGTCATAGGAGATCAATGTCTTCTTAAAGAAGGAAAATTCCCCAATGGTCATCCACAAGTTGCCCAAGTCGCTATCCAACAAGCTGATAACCTCGCCAGAAACCTGAAATCAGATCTTAAAGCCAAGCCGTGGAGCGCCTTTCGTTACAAAGATTTAGGCTCTATGGCTACTGTTGGTAAGAAAATGGCGGTAGCAGATTTGCCATTTATTAGGTTCAGGGGTTTTTTTGCATGGTTTGTATGGCTATTCGTGCATTTGATGGCCATTTTGGGTGTAAAAAATAAGCTACAGATATTTATCAATTGGGCTTGGAAATATTTGGCCTTTGATCCAAGCCTTAGACTGTTGATACGCCCAAGGTATGTAAAGCCTTCAAAGCGTGAGTGGTTGATAGAGGATAGAGATTATGAGCTTTAATTTTTTATAGGAGCGAACTTGATCCTGCCCGATTTATTATTTGGGAAAGATAGCTTCTGGGAAGGCCATTTTCTTTTCCACCTTTAAGTATTGTTTTCCAATAATTTTCATGTGGAAATATGCCAGACTCATTTTTTGAAGATACAAATGTGAATGCGGAAAGCTTTCCCTTTGCAGTAAATACCTCCTTTTCTACCAATTCATAGCCAGGTTCTGAATTGAGAAAGTAGCTTCTATCTTCTTCATCTATTTCAAATAACAAGCCGTATACTGATTCATTTTTGGAGGCAATAATATTGGCTCTGGCTGATCCGTCAGGGTTTGGGTAGTTAAATCTAAAGCCAAAATGTGGAAGGACAGCAACACCTAAATTTACTGGTTCTGATTTTAATCTGCTTTTCAGGGTCTCCACATCGAGATTACTGGCATAACCAAAATAATAAAATTTTTCCATGTGGCAATTTAAGATTTGTTAACAGAATATTCACTTATGCTTATTAAACCATGACTGATTACTTTGGTCTAATTATCAAAATCAGTTAAAAAAAGCGCAATTGCCCGGGGACGTAAAATAGTTGGCTGATTGAAACATTAACCTTATAAATGACAAAACCATGAAAAAGATATTATTGATTGTCGTAATGTTTTCTCTTTCCTTAGGCGTATTTGCCCAGAGAGGTGGAGGGCCAAGAGAAATGCCAAAACCAGAACAGAGGGCTGAAAGAATGACCAATAGAATGGCCGAGCAGCTTGAACTTACCGATGAACAAAAAGATAGGATCTATCATATTAACCTTAAAAATGCACAGGAAAGACAAGCAGAAATGGACGCCAGAAGGGCTGAAGCCGATCAAAGAAGGGAAGGAAGACGTGTACAAATGCAAGAGCAAATCAAAGAGGTAGAGTCCATCCTGAATCCTGAGCAAGCAGAAAAATGGGCTGAAATGAGAGAAAGTAACCGTCAAAGGGGGGAATACGGCCCTCAAGGGCCAAGAGGTCATCGAGGGACTGAAATGCGAAAAGGTAAAGGCCCACATGTGGAAGGATCCTCCCAAAAAGGAAAGCAAAAACAAGTTCGCAATAGAAGTAAAAAAAGTACAGATAAATAAATTTTCATAATAGATTAGGTTGGTTGATTGATTGAAAAAATCCCGGTCGATGACCGGGATTTTTTTGTGTCAAAACCCAAAAAGAGCAGGTCAGGAACCTGCTCTTTTGATGTAGGCCTATATTTAAAAAAGGCCATTTCAATCAACTAACTTCTGCTTACTCTTTTATCTTAGGCTTATTGCGGTCAATGTTCTTGGAATAAATCTTCTTCAATTTCATAGTATCCCTCATCTTTTTTGGGTAAGGCTGAGCTTCCCATCAAATACTCATCCACCTTGACTGCTGCTTCTCTACCTTCTGAGATAGCCCAAACAACCAAAGATTGTCCCCTTCTCATGTCTCCGGCAAGGAATACTTTTTTGTTTGTACTTTGATAGGCTTTGGATTTAGGTAAGGAATTCATCAAGGTTTCTACGCCAAAGGCACCTAACAGACCATTTTGAGCCGGTCCAGTGTAACCAATAGCAATAAATGCCAGATCACAGGGGATTGTTCTTTCTGTTCCGGCAATTTCTACAAATTGCATTCTTCCTTCCTCTTCTTTCCATTCTAAATCCACCAAAACCAATCCGGTAACTTCTCCTTTTTCATTGCCCACAAATTCCTTGGTCAAAATAGAAAAAACCCGATCAGCACCTTCTTCATGAGAACTCGACGTTTTCAATGTCATGGGCCATTCAGGCCATGGATTTAGTTCTGTTCTTTTCTGCGGTGGTTTGGGCAGTAACTCCAATTGTGTGATACTTTTGGCTCCTTGTCTGTTTGACGTGCCAATACAATCTGAACCTGTATCCCCTCCCCCGATTACTACCACATGTTTATCTTTGGCAGAAATAGGGTTTTCCGGTAATTCTCCTGCGATCACTTGGTTTTGTTTTCCCAGAAAATCCATAGCGAAATGTACACCTTTCAGATCAGAGCCTTTAATGTTTAACGCCCTGGGTTGTTGGGCGCCAGTAGCAAGAATGACGGCATCAAAATTTCTCAGGATGTTTTCAGCTTTGATATTGAACCCCACTTCGGTACCATTGCTGAAAATCACACCCTCTTTTTCCATGATTTCCAGCCTTCGGTCAATCACCCATTTTTCCAATTTGAAATCTGGGATACCATACCTCAAAAGGCCACCAGGCTTTTGGTCTTTTTCAAAAACAGTAACTTCATGACCAGCCTGGTTGAGTTGATCGGCTGCGGCAAGACCTGCCGGTCCTGACCCAATGACTGCCACAGATTTTCCAGTCCTTTTTTTGGGTGGTCTCGCTTGAACAAAGCCCATTTCATAAGCTTTTTCAGCAATGCTTTTTTCTATCAACTCAATGGCTACTGGATCTTTGTTGATCCCTAGTACACAGGAGGCCTCACAAGGAGCAGGACAAATTCTTCCGGTAAATTCCGGGAAGTTATTTGTGCTTTTAAGAATGAGAAATGCTTCTTCCCATTCATTCCTATACACCGCCTCATTGAATTCGGGAATCACATTACCCAAAGGGCAACCTTGATGACAAAAGGGTATGCCGCAATCCATACATCTTGCGGCTTGCTGGTTTAATTTTTCCCCATCAAATGGTTTGTAAATTTCTTTATAGTCATGGATCCTTTCTTCTGGTTCCCGTGATGCCGGTAATTCCCGCTTAAATTGTAAAAAACCTTCTTTCGCTCCCATCTCTTATGACACCAATGTTTTAGATTGTTCTAATGCTTTTTTTCTTAATACTTCTTTGAAGTCTCTTGGAATAACTTTGATGAACCTTTCCCGATATTCGTTCCAGTTTTCCAGGTATGCTTTACCCAGTTCACTATTGGTCCAAGCAACATGTTTATCCAAGGCTTCCCTTATTGTCACAAAGTCGTCCTCGTTTAATGGATCAAGATCTACCATTTCCTGGTTGACCAAGTGCAGGTATTCTTTGAGTATATAAGCAATTCCGCCACTCATTCCGGCTGCAAAATTCCTCCCTATTTCTCCTAAATTTATCATGAGTCCACCTGTCATATATTCACAACCATGATCACCAATGCCTTCAACAACCGCTTTTACACCTGAATTCCTTACGCAGAACCGCTCTCCGCCCTTTCCGTTGATAAAAGCTTCTCCGGAAGTAGCTCCATAAAAGGCCACGTTGCCTATAATGATGTTTTCATGCGATATAAAGCGGGCATTTCGACTGGGGTAGACGATAAGTTTTCCACCGGAAAGTCCTTTTCCAAAGTAATCATTGGACTCGCCCTCTAATTCGAAAGTCAGTCCCGTGGCAAGGAAGCCTCCATAAGTCTGTCCTGCTGAACCGGTGAACTTGAAATGCACGGTATCTTCAGGAAGACCTGGTGAACCATAGATTTTGGAGATTTCGTTTGAGAGCATGGCCCCCACCGAACGGTCTGTATTTTTAATTTTAAATGTACCTTTGACTGGGTTGGCCTGCTCCAAAGCCGGTAGGGCTTCCTTGAGTAGTTTTCTGTCCAATACTTTCTTGAGCTCAAACTCCTGATCAATTTGCTTGTAGATGCCTACATGATCAGGCACTTCTACTTTGTGGAAAATAGGAGACAAGTCAACTTTATCCCATTTCCAGTGATCAAGGTGACTAGAAGATTTGAGTACATCACTTTGTCCTACCATTTCGTCAACTGTGGCAAATCCTAAGGATGCCATAATTTCTCTTAGGTCCTGTGCGAGGAACATAAAGTAATTGACCACATGGTCAGGGTCACCGGTAAATAGTTTTCTGAGCTCTGGGTTTTGTGTGGCAATGCCTACCGGGCAAGTATTTAAATGACATTTACGCATCATGATACAACCTTCTACAACCAGGGCTCCGGTAGAAATTCCCCACTCCTCCGCACCCAAAAGGGTAGCAATGGCAATGTCTCTTCCTGTTCTTAACTGTCCATCTGTTTGGAGTACCACCCTGCTTCTTAAATTATTTTTCACCAAGGTTTGATGTGCTTCAGACAAGCCCAGCTCCCAAGGAAGGCCGGCATGCCTTATAGAACTGAGGGGTGAGGCTCCAGTACCTCCGTCTGCTCCAGATATTAATATCACATCTGCCTGGGCTTTGGCCACACCTGCAGCTACTGTACCTACCCCTGCTTGGGAGACCAGCTTGACATTTATCCGTGCTTTTCTATTGGCATTTTTAAGGTCATAAATCAACTGGGCCAGATCTTCTATAGAATAGATGTCGTGGTGTGGAGGTGGTGATATCAAACCAACTCCGGGGGTAGAATGCCGCACCCTTCCAATCCATTCATCCACCTTGTGCCCAGGTAATTGACCGCCTTCCCCAGGCTTGGCGCCTTGTGCCATTTTGATCTGAATTTCCTCTGCATGCGTCAGGTAATTGCTGGTAACACCAAATCTTCCCGAAGCTACCTGTTTGATAGCAGATCTTTCCCAGTCCCCATTTGGACTTCTTTCAAATCTTATCTCATCTTCACCACCTTCCCCACTGTTACTCTTTGCTCCAATACGGTTCATAGCGATAGCCAATGTGGAGTGGGCTTCATGGGAAATCGAGCCAAATGACATGGCGCCAGTAGCAAAACGTTTTAATATGGACTCAACCGACTCCACTTCTTCTAATGGAATGGAAATTCTTTTTTTGAATTCAAAAAGCCCTCTGAGTGTCAGGGCATCTTTGCTTTGATCATTGATTTTCTGTGCAAATTTTTTGTATAGGCCATAATCATTTAGCCTTGTTGATTTTTGTAATAAGTGGATGGTTTCCGGATTGAAAAGGTGCTTCTCGCCCCTTCTTTTCCATTGATAAACACCTCCAGTTTCCAAAACTGGACTTTCTGCTTGATATGCTGCACGGTGCCGAATCAGTACTTCTTCCGCTAATTCATCAAAAGAAATTCCTGATATACGGCTGATGGTCCCTTTGAAACACCGGTCTATCACTTCCGGCCCTAAACCAATGGCTTCGAAAATTTGAGCGCTCTGATAAGATTGAAGCGTACTGATGCCCATTTTCGAAAGAACTTTCAATAGCCCCTTGCCAATGGCATTTTGGTAATTCAGGAAAAGTTGCTTTTGTGAAATTTCTTTTCCCAAGGCAGCCTTCTCCTTCAAATGAATCAATGATTCTAAAGCCAGGTAAGGATTGATGGCAGAAGCACCATATCCGATTACGGTGGCAAAGTGATGGGTTTCTCTGATATCCCCTGCTTCCACTACCAGCCCTGCTCTGGTTCGTATTTTCTTTTTTACCAGGTGATGGTGAACGGCACCGATTGCCAGAAGGGAAGGGATAGGTGCTTTTTTGTCTGTACTGTTGCGATCAGAAATGATAATGATATTTTTCCCTGCATATATCGCCCCTTCTGCTTCTTTACAGAGTTGGTTCAATGCCTCCAACATCCTGCCAGGTTCATGATCAGCTTCGAAGTGGGCATAAAGGGTAACTGCTCTGTATCCCTGTTCATCCAAATGCTTTAATTTTTGTAAATCTTCATTGAGCAGTACCGGTTGGGAAATATGAATCTGACGCGTATGTCTGGGGCTTTCTGCCAGAATATTATGACTTTCCCCGATTCTGGTAAATAAGGACATTACCAATCTTTCCCTAATCGGATCGATGGGAGGATTACTGACCTGTGCAAAGAGTTGCTTAAAGTAATTGGAAATGTGCTGACTTTGTTTGGAAAGCACTGCCAAAGGCGTATCTGCCCCCATAGAGCCAATAGCCTCATAACCTGACTCTCCCATGGGCGAAAGCACTACTTTTATTTCTTCTGAAGTATATCCAAATATTGTCTGACGCTGCTTGATCTCCTCTGTACTATACGGGTAATCGAGTTGTACCGGATCCGGCATCAACCGGAGCTTGAGACGCTCTTCTTTTACCCAATTATCATAGGGTTTGTTATCGCATACAGAAGATTTAATTTCTTCATCGAATGTAATTTTACCTTTCTCCAGATCTGCCAAAAGCATCCTTCCTGGGCTTATTCTGCCCTTTTCGGTAATTGTGGCTTCTCTAATAGGGAGTGCGCCTGCCTCGGAAGAAAGGATTAATCGGTCATCGTTGGTGATAAAGTAACGTAAAGGTCTTAAACCGTTTCTGTCTAGTGTGGCTCCAATGGATTTTCCATCAGTAAAAATCAAAGCTGCAGGACCATCCCAGGGCTCCATTAAAGCTGCATGGAATTTGTAAAATGCTTTACGGTCTTTATCCATCATTTGGTTGTCCTGCCACGCTTCTGGCACCAGCATCATCATCACATGGGGTAAGGATCTTCCACTCAGTGTGAGTAACTCCACTAAGGCATCCAAATTGGCAGAATCCGAATTTTGCTTATTTGTTACGGGCATGACTTTTCCCAACTCTTCATCCGTGAAATACATGGAACGCATCAGTGTTTCCTTGGATTTCATTTTGTTAAGATTGCCCCGAATGGTATTAATTTCTCCATTGTGGGACAGGTATCGGAATGGTTGCGCCAGTCTCCAGTTGGGAAAAGTATTGGTAGAGAACCTGGAATGTACTATGGCCAATCCTGAGGTTATTTTATTGTTTTGCAAATCCTTATAAAAAGGCAATACCTGATCAGTACGCAGCTGCCCTTTGTAGATCAGTGTGAAAGCTGAAAAACTTGCAAAGTAAAATGCTGAATTCACACCTGGTACGGTGCTGTTAATGGTTTTGGAAGCATAATTTCTTAAGATATAGAGCTTCCTCTCCAAGTCAATATCTGAAAGACCATCTTGGTGAGCGACAAAAACCATCTCTATATTGGGCATCACTTCAAGAGCACCTGAACCTGGTACTGTTTCATCAACAGGAACATCCCGGTAACCGAGAAGCTTGAATCCCAACTCTGTGATGATTTTATTAAGCAAAGTTTTGGATTTCTTGTACAACTGCTTGTTTCTCGGGAAAAAGGTCATGCCTACACCATAGCTCCCTGTTTCAGGCAGCTCAAAACCAGCCCTTCGGGTGACTTCTTGCAGGAATAAATGGGGTAGTTGGATGAGGATGCCTGCGCCATCACCTGTTTTGGGATCAGATCCCCTCCCCCCTCTGTGCTCCATGTTGCTGAGCATGTACAGCGCATCACTGATGGTTTCGTGGCTTTTTATTCCTTTTACATTTACAACCGCCCCAATCCCACAGGAATCGTGTTCGAAAACATCACGATAAAGTCCTTGATTCATTTATATTTTGTTTAATAGGTTTTTCATTTTTTGGTTGCAAAATTTACAAAAAAATTTCCTTTTTTTAAAGTGAAGGCAATAAATAGGGATTTATTATGAATAGTTTACATCAATAAATTGAGTAAATTGCTTAAAATAAAAATTATTTGTGGGCTGTATTTATAATGGTGTTTTTTTAAAAATATGCCAAACAATAAAAATGAGGTTTAAATTTAAACCATAATTTTTAAATAAGCATTGAATTATTCGATATATGGTTTAATGTGATTTTCCGAATTTTTTTCTAAACTTTTCAAAAGTATTTTAAAAAAATTAGGATCGTGAAAGAAACCAACAAGGATAGCCGAAAAATAAAATTTTCATTATTTTACAGATAAAAAAATATTATTTTTTATAAAAAAGTGTTAATCTTCATTGTGACCTAGGGTTTCTTTGTCTTCAGAAAGTAGGTGTACTTTTACTTTTTTTATGCGTTTGGCATCTACAGCGAGGATGGTAAATTCGAAATTAGCATACCTGATTTTCGACCCATTTTTTGGGAGATTAGAATTGATTTCTAATAACAGTCCTCCTAAGGATTCACTTTCTCCCTTGACATCGTCAAATATTTGCTGGTCAATATCCAGTTTTTTACAAAAATCATTCAAAGAGACCTTGCCTTCAAATACGAAGGTATGGGTATCAATTTCCTTAAAGAAGAATTCATCTGCATCGTCAAACTCATCGTTGATTTCTCCAATAATCTCTTCAATCAAATCCTCAAGGGTTACCAAACCAGATGTGCCTCCATATTCATCCACGACAATGGCCATGTGTACACGCTTTTTTTGAAAGTCCTTTAGTAGGGCATCTACTTTCTTGTTTTCCGGTACAAAAAAACCTTTTCTAATCAGGTGTTGCCATTCAAAATTTTCATCTTGTTCGATATGAGACAAAAGATCTTTGATGTAAAGAATACCAGCAATGTGGTCGATGGTTTCTTTGTAGACTGGAATACGTGAATAGCCGCTTTTATTGATTTTATCCATCAGCTCATGAAAGTCTGTTTCAAAATCCACAGCCGTAATGTCCATTCGGGATTGCATTACCTGCCTCACTGAAAGAGTTCCAAAGTTGACAATGCCTTTAAGAATGTCTTTTTCCTCATCAGTGGTATCTTCTGTAGTAATTTCAAGGGCCTGATTCAGTTCATCTACGGATAAGGAATATCCTTTTTTTTCTATGCGCTTCTCAATGATATTACTTAATGTCATCAAGAAAAAAGAGAGGGGTTTGAGAAATATGGAAAAAAAATAAATGAAGGGCGCCATGAATAGTGAAAATTCCATTTTAGCTTTAGTGGCATATACCTTGGGTACAATTTCCCCGAAAAAGACAATGGCAAAAGTTACCCCAACGGTTTGACCAATGATAATTAAAATACCTGTTGCGTTGAGTCCAAACAAACTCCAGGTAAAGAAAGTGGTCAAGGTGACAATACCGATATTGATCAGGTTATTCAGGATCAATATTGTACTCAAGAGATTCTTAGGTGACTCGATTAGCTGTATCGCTTTAGCCGCCCGCTTGTCTAAGCGGTCATCCATTTCGGATATATCTTCAGCATTGAGTGAGAAAAAGGCTACTTCGGAGCCTGAAACCAAGCCTGAGGCCAGTAGCAGGATTACAAAAATGATTACATTAATCAATATATAGCTGGCTGAAACCTGATTGATTTCAGCCAGTAGCATAAGACTCGGGTATGGGTCGTCCATCAAATTAAATGACTGATGATTGCAAAATTAATCAATTATTAAGCAAAACTTCAAAAAATTCTTTAGAATGGAAGATCATCATCATCAGCAGGACCCGCTGGTACAGAAGTACTTGGCATGGATTGCGTGGATCCGGTATAGGCGCCCGTGTTAGATTGAGGTGAACCTGCATTATCAGGCCTGCCCCCTAACATGGTAAAGCTGAGTACCCGTATTTTCGTTCTTTTACGGTTATTACCTTGTTCATCCTGCCAGGTATCTGACTTGATTTTACCTTCTACATAGAGCTGCATGCCCTTTTTAAGGTATTGCTCTGCTATTCTTGCCTGTCCATCCCAAAGCTCCAAATCATGCCATTCGGTGTTTTCTACCCTGTTACCACTTTTGTCCTTGTAGGCTTCTGTGGTCGCTAATCTCAGGTTGGCTACCACTTTGTCTCCTTCCAAATGCTTTACTTCTGGGTCTGCCCCCAAATTACCTAATAAAATTACCTTGTTTACTCCGGCCATAATCTGTATTGTTTAATCGTTTGACAAAAAGTTCATGAATAAATTTAGGGATTATTTTTCTTCATTCAAATACCTCAAAATCAACCTAGGTTTTGCCAGACTCTCCAGTTGGTCTTCATCCACTAGCAAAAAACCCTTGGCTTGCGCCCACTTCTCTAAGTTGATTTTATGTTGTTCCCTAATCACGAACTTCACAAAGTTGGCAAAAATTCTTTGATGTGTCAGTATGTGTTTATAAATATGGGGATCTTCTAAGACACTTTGTGTCTCAATATTGTCGTTAGGCTCAAATACATAAGGTGCCCGTTCTGATAGAGAGGTTGTTAATGCTACTTCTTTTAGTGGAAAGTCAAAAAGTCCTTGCCAGATATCTCCTTTGCCTCGTTGCTTTACAACAGTATAAGCCCCACATACTATGTGGTTGTACTGAAAAAACCTTTCTTTGATTTTTAGTTTTTTGGATTTGACGGGCAATTGATCTACCATGCTTTTTTGATAAGCAAAACAACCTTCCTTTAGGGGGCAGGACCTACAGTCAGGGCTTTTGGGTACACATTGTAGGGCGCCAAACTCCATAATCGCCTGATTGTAGGCTGCAGCAGAATTCTTCGGAATGAGCATATTGGCAAATGATTCAAAGGTTTTTTTCCCTTTGCTGCTCATTATATCTTCTGAAATGCCAAATACCCTGCTCAAAACACGAAAGACATTTCCATCTACCACCGCTACAGGTTCTCCATAAGCAAAAGAAGCTATGGCAGCAGCAGTATAACTCCCCACGCCCTTTAATTGTAACAGTTCTCGGTATGTTTTGGGAAATGTGGATTGTCTGTTTTCAAAGATTTCCTTAGCGCATGCGTGCAGGTTTCTTGCTCTGCTGTAATAACCAAGGCCTTGCCATAAACGCATGACTTCTTCTTCGGGGGCTTGGGCCAATGCCTCTATGGAAGGATAATTTTCAGCAAATTTTTCAAAATAAGGTAATCCTTGGCTTACTCTTGTTTGCTGTAAAATGATTTCAGAAAGCCAAATGAAATATGGATTTTCAGTGTTTCTCCAAGGCAAATCACGCTTGTGAACACCATACCACTCTAAGATTCTTTCGGAAAATACTTTAGGACTCAAAATTTACGTTACTTATTAGATTAAGACAATGTTAAACAATTCAATCTAAATTTGTACATTTTGTTTTTATATTGAATAGGTTCGTATAAATTTGCAGTCCCAAAAATAGTTGGTTAATAGGTCGTTAAGCTTATTCGATAATAATTTAAATTCAGCAAACAGTGACTAAAGCAGAAGTAATCACCAAGATTTCCGAAAAGACTGGAATCCAGAAAGACGATGTGACTCAGACCGTTGAGGCGTTCTTCAAAGTAGTAAAAGATTCCATGGCGGAGGGAGAGAATATTTATGTAAGAGGTTTTGGAAGCTTCATCAACAAGAAGAGGGCTAAGAAAATCGCTAGAAACATCTCCAAAAATACGGCTATCGTTATTGACGAGCATTATGTTCCGGCATTCAAGCCTTCTAAGGTTTTCATTGAGAAAATTAAGAACAGCAAAAAAATTAAAGAACTAGCTCCTCAGGATTAATCCTGAGAGCTTTCTTTCCTTATGAAAAAATCCCAAATTATCATACTTGTTGTCGGTATTGCTGTCATTGGTCTGCTATATTCTCTTCCTAGAGTTGTAGTGGACAATGAAGAAGGAAATGCCGAAATAGTGGATCAAGGTAATATTTCCGGCCCTTCGGTAGAAACACTTCATGATGCCCCTTTATCGGAAGAGGCAAGGGAGACCCTTGATGCTATAGCGAGTAAATTAAAGGGAGAAACGGACAAGGAAAAATTTGCAATATTGGCTGATACCTTAGCACTGATTTACGCTCAGGTAGGTAAATTTGATTCTGCCGCTTATTTCTTAGAACAGGCAGCATTGAAATTGGATAACCTTCAAACCTGGGAGAAAACTGGTGAGGCGTATTATGAGGCCTATACATTTGCTCTAAATGAACAAAAAGTAGCATACTTGGCTGATAAAAGCCGAACTTATCTGAATAAGGTATTGGAAGTCAACCCGCAGCGATTGGATCTAAAAACCAAAGTGGCCATGACCTATGTGTCATCTGCAAACCCTATGCAAGGTATTACCATGTTGAGGGAGATTTTGGAAGAAGATCCAACCAATGAGGATGGGCTTTTCAATATGGGCGTATTATCCATGCAATCAGGTCAATACAAAAGGGCCGCGGAACGTTTTGAAGAACTGGTGCGTTATCATCCAGACCACCTTCAGGGACAGTTCTATTTGGCTGTCAGCTACTTTGAGTCCAAACAAACTAACAAAGCAAAAAGGCAATTTCAGGAAGTTCAAAGCATGACCACTGATCCTATGGTTTTGGCCAGTGTGGAAAGCTACTTGGAAAAGCTCTAAAATAATTGTTCCACTTTAAATCTTTAAAACTATGCCTTGCGGTAAGAAAAGAAAAAGACATAAGATCGCTACGCACAAGCGTAAAAAAAGACTTAGAAAAAACAGACATAAGAAGAAGTAATACACTTCTTCTTTTTGAGTTTTTAAAGTAAACGTTCATTTAAATCTTAAAATCAGACACGATTGAGCACAGAACTAATAATTGATTCTGTTCAAAACGGTAGTCGGATTGCCCTTCTTAAAGACAAAAGCTTGGTCGAACTCCACTCAGAAGGTGGAGAAAACCAGTTTAAGGTCGGTGATATTTATCTGGGCACAGTGCGTAAAATTGTCAATGGGCTCAATGCAGCCTTTATTGATGTAGGTTATGAAAAGGATGCCTTCCTGCATTATCAGGACTTGGGACCTCAAATCAATAGCCTAAACAAATTTACAAAGCTGGTCAAGAACAATAATTACCAGAGTTTCAACCTGAAAGGGTTTAGAAAAAGAAGGAGATATTGAAAAGCTTGGAAAAATTTCCAATGTACTTTCAAAAAACAATCAGGTCTTGGTGCAGGTAGTGAAAGAACCTATCTCCACCAAAGGACCAAGACTATCCTGTGAGCTCTCCATCGCTGGTCGCTACCTGGTATTGGTTCCTTTTTCAGACACCGTCAATGTATCCAAAAAGATACGTTCGGCAGATGAAAGGAAGAGGCTGGTACGCTTAATTACCTCCATCAAGCCCTCTAATTTTGGTGTTATCATCAGAACAGTGGCTGAAGGTCAGTCTGTCACAGAACTGGACAAGGATCTTCGAAACCTACTGAGCACCTGGGAAGATGGGATGAAAAAACTGGCCAAAGCCAAGGGACGCGACAAAGTTATTGGAGAAATGAGTATGGCCTCCTCGATTATTCGAGACCTGCTCAATGAATCATTCGATGCAATCACCGTAGAGGATGAATTGATCTATGATCAAATCAGGTCTTATATCAGATCTATTGCCCCTGAAAAGGAAAAAATTGTTAAGCTTTACAATGGAAAAGCTAAGCTCTTTGAAAATTTTGGAATCGAGAAGCAAATTAAAAGCTTGTTTGGGCAGACTATCAGTCTTCCACAGGGCGGTTATGTGATTATTGAACATACTGAAGCCCTTCACGTCATAGACGTCAACAGTGGAAACAAGTCCAATCAGGAAAGTGACCAAGAAAATACGGCTTTGAAAACCAATTTGGTCTCAGTAAAAGAAATTGCCAGACAATTGCGCCTCCGGGATATGGGGGGCATCATCGTCGTAGACTTCATCGACATGAAAAAGGCCGATAATAAAAAGGCCATTTATGATGCGATGCGGGAGGCGATGAAAGATGACAGGTCCAAACATACCGTCCTGCCGTTGACCAAATTTGGTCTGATGCAGATCACGAGGCAGCGCGTGCGACCGGAAGTCAACATTGTCACCAAAGAAACCTGTCCATCCTGTGGTGGCACAGGTAAAATTCAGGCATCTATATTGGTGGCTGATAAACTAGAAAAAGATCTCGAACATATTGCAACGATCCAAAACGTTTCAAATATCCACATCGGATTACACCCTTACCTTTATGCCTATTTTACGCATGGAATTATTTCACAAAGGGTAAGGTGGTTTTTCAAATACTTTAAATGGGTAAGACTGATCAAAGACTCTTCCCTCCCTGTGACGGAGTATAAATTCCTGGATGAATCAGGAGAAGAAATTGAACTACAAGTAAAAAGCGAGACCGAATAGGTCCCGCTTTTTTTATGTTCTTTTTTGTCAAAAATTTTCGCAAAAAACATCATACTTTGCCATGGTCAACTATGGGCCATGGAGAAGCCGGATTGGGAGATCGAAAAGGATTATTTCACAGTTTATAAGCTTTGATTAAAGATTGATTAACTAAAATTAAGTTTTTTGGAAACTGTTAATGTTATATCTTAGTTTATAGTTACAACGATTTATGAAATACACAACAGCTTATGCCTTTTTATTTTTAGCGTTTCTCTTTTCATGTGGGAAAAAAGAGACAGCTGATTTAAAGAATAATTTCTCTTATCAATTGGATACTGTATTGATTGACGGGAAAGAGAAAAATTTGGACCTGTCCAGAAATATCACCAATTCGGCCCTAAATATGGAGGAGAGCGCAATCTATTTATTCAATAAGTTTGATCACTCAATAGATGTAATCAACTTGGATCAACTGGAATATGTACAAAACATCCCATTTGACAAAGAAGGTCCAAACGGCACAAGCAATATCATTTATATCTATGCGCTGAAGGATGAACTTTTTTTTATTAAGGGGTCCGTAAAATCTGGAGTATACGATAAAAACGGTAGGCTCTTAAAAAGCGCAGATTGGTCGAAAGTAAATGATGGGGATGATTTTCAAATGCTCAGAAATGAATTGGTCTTGGAATATAGCGATTCGATGAAGGTTTTTGGACTAGCGTTTAGTTTTGATAGAAGCATTCATCTGGATGTAATGTCAGTCGAAACCAATACAAAGAAGAGGCTTGAGATAGATATGGAAAAAGCATATCAAAACAATATTTTGGAATTTGATGATGATGGGAGATACTTCTTTTTAGATCCCATGGTACATCTTACTTCAGAAAACGGTTATGTTATGGTTAGCCATGACTTTTCCAATGAAATTTACATTTTCAATGCAGCAGGGCAGCAGGTGAAAAAAGTCATATATGAGCCTACTTTGACTCCTAAAAGCGTCAAACAAGTTGACAAAAAAGGGATAGTTTCAGTTGATATTTTACAAAATACCTATCAAGGATTTTTAGAGCAGGTAAAATTCAGTCCACCAGTCTGGGACCAGGTAAATAAAAGATACCTGCGCTTATCTGCCCAAAGAGTGTATTCTGATATTAAACAGGAGAATTCCTTTCTTCCTCAAACTAAAGAAACAAAAGTTTTCCTTACAGTTTTTGACGAAGACTTCAACCTGATCTCAGAAGGAGAAGTTCCTGAGTTCAACTCAGAAAGTGTGAAGTACTTTGCCAAAGATGGGAAACTCTGGTACTTTACAAATGTTGATGATGAGCTAGGATTTATTAGACTTAACTTTTCCAATTAAAGCCCTCAAACAGTCCTATATTTCTTCTGCAAGCCCCTTAAAAAATTACGCAAGACTTGATCTTTACAAGGTCTGTACTGGGCTTGGTTGGGCTTACGGAATAAGGCACTAAGTTCGTGCTTTCCAAACTTAAAATCCACCGATGCCAAGGCCTCTAAAATATCTTCGTCTCTCATGTTCAAAGCAATCTTTAGTTTTCTTAAGATGACATTGTTGCTGAGTGTTTTTTTTGTTTGTATGGCGTTCAAGATTTAAAATTAGAAAAATACTTACATGAAACAGGAGAAGAAATTTAACTTCAAGTAAAAGGCGTGACCGAATAGGGCCTGCTTTTTTTAGTGATGTTTTTTTTAATAAATTAATCTATTAAAGCCTATGCCATGGATAGTCCATTCTTAAAATACCTGAGTCAAACAGTACATGTAAAACAAGAGCACCTCCCCTTGCTGGATGAGCTTATTTCTCGAAGACAATTAAAGAAAAATGATGTGCTATTAACTGCAGGACAGGTATGTAAGCATATGTTTTTTGTAGAAGAAGGACTTTTAAGGCTTTTCTCCACAGACGAAAACGGGAAGGAACATATCGTCCAGTTCGCTTCTGAAAATTGGTTCATGTCAGAGCGGGGAAGTCTTTATTTTGGTACACCTTCCGAGTTTTCCATTGATGTGCTTGAGGATTCACAGCTCGTCGTTTTTGATCAGGAATTTATCGAAAAGGCTTCTAGCATCAGTGCGGAGTTTCGAACATACAATGAATACCTATTGCAGAACCATATCCGACATTTGCAAAAGAGAATCAATTTATTGATTGGGGCCAGTGCAGAACAACGGTATATTGAATTTATTAACTTATATGCTGACTTAACCTTAAGAATTCCCCAATGGATGATAGCCTCTTATCTTGGGATTACACCGGAAAGCCTGAGTAGGGTAAGAAAAGGGCTGTCCAGGCAAAATTTCAAGTAGATCATACTTCTTACCATAGGTCAATGCAGTAGCGTTTTCTTCTCCCTAATTTTGTTTAGGAAATAAAATAAATGATATGAAGACGAGAAATATTGAGTTGGTAGTACCTCCAAGAACGCCTCATTTTGTTGGGGACGGGTTTAGGGTCCATAATTTTATTCCAAGTGCCTACCGCATGGACATGAAACGTATGGATCCTTTTATTATGTTAGACTATAATTCCAAATTCCATCTTCCTCCTTCCGATAAGCCAAGAGGCGTAAGTGTTCATCCTCACCGTGGTTTTGAAACTGTAACGATAGCCTATAAGGGAAAGGTTGCCCACCACGACAGTAGTGGAGGAGGTGGTGTAATCGGAGAAGGGGATGTGCAATGGATGACTGCTGCTTCAGGGGTATTGCATAAAGAATACCACGAAGAAAACTTTAGCAAAGCAGGTGGTGATTTTCAGATGGTGCAGCTTTGGGTCAACCTTCCTTCCAAAGACAAAATGTCCACTCCCAAATACCAAGGGATTTCCAACGAACAGATCAGTAAGTATTATCTTCCTGATAATGCAGGTTTGATTGAAATCATTGCAGGGGAGTTTCAAGGACAAAAGGGAGCCGCCAGTACATTTTCTCCTGTTAATATGATGAATGCAAAATTGGAAAAAGGAGGACAGGCAACATTCAGTTTCCCGAGCCATTTTAGTACAGGCGTATTGGTCATTGAAGGAAGTGTTTTGGTAAATGAGGTCGAAAATGTACCAACGGATCACTTTGTGCTGTTGGAAAATGAAGGGACTGACTTCACTATCCAAGCAATTGAAAAAGCGATCGTGTTGGTGTTGAGCGGGGAACCTTTAAATGAGCCTATTGCAGCACATGGACCTTTTGTCATGAACAGCCATCAGGAAATCATTCAGGCCATTGATGATTTCAATCAGGGTAAGTTTGGCTATTTGGAGGAATAATGTAACTTATAGCTTATGTCCAATATCAGTTTAATCATTGAAGAAAGAGCTACCAATATAGGCAATTTTATGGTCGGTAGGCTGCTCCCCTTCCGGCAGAAAAGGTCCGTGGGACCTTTTGTGTTCATTGACCATATGGGTCCAGTTAAAATGAGTGCGCGGGAAAACATGGAAGTGCTTCCACATCCTCATATAGGACTTTCCACCCTTACATTTTTGTTTGAAGGGGCGATCATGCACAGGGACAGTATTGGCAGTGAGATTGAAATTAAACCTGGTGCCGTCAATTGGATGACAGCCGGAAAAGGGGTGGTGCATTCAGAGAGAAGTCCTGAATACCTGAGATATACAGACAAAAGCCTCCATGGTTTACAGATTTGGGTAGCATTACCCAAAGCACTTGAAGAGACGGAGCCTTCTTTTACCCATATTCCTGCTGAAGAAATCCCTATTTGGGAAGAAGATGGCGTTCAATATAAACTGATTGCCGGAGAAGCCTTGGGAAAGAAGTCTCCTGTGCCCGTGTATAGTTCTCTTTACTTTATTGAAATAAAGAGTAAAGAAGCCAAGCATCTGAGTATTGGGGATAAGCTTTATGGAGAAAGTGCTCTATATATTCTTGATGGTAGCATTTCTAGTGAAGGGAATGAATATGAACCCAAGCACATCCTTATCGCCAAGGATGCCAAGCTTTGTGAATTTGGGATAAAGGCAAACACAACTGTCTATATTTTCGGAGGAGAGGTTTTCCCGGAAGAAAGATACATTGATTGGAACTTTGTGTCTTCCAGCAAAGAAAGGCTGGCTAAAGCAAAAGCCGATTGGATCGCCCAAAAATTCCCCAAAGTGTCTGGGGAAACTGAATTTGTCCCTTACCCTAACTGGAAAAAATAAATACACTTATCATGAACATCGAGCAAATTGACAGAGAAAGCAAAGGCTATTTCAAAGCTTCGGAAGATGGAAAGGAAGCGGGGAGAATGACCTACTCTTGGGCAGGAAAGGAGCGTTTTATTATTGACCATACCGAGGTAAATCCTGAATTCAAGGGGAAAAATGTAGGTAATCAAATGCTCATGGCGGCAGTAAACTTTGCCCGGGAAAACATGCTTAAAATCATTCCCTTATGCCCATATGCCAAAAGTGTTTTTGATAAAACAGCATCCATAAAAGATGTGCTCTAAAACGATCTTATCGTATAATGATTGAACCTTGATGCCTTGAAAGTTTTAAACGAGTCAAGGTAAGACTTAAGAATTTCATTTGACCCTACCATTGTGTGCATTATGAATAGAGAGCTATTATCCTGTTGTAAATAACAAGGTAGTTTTACTTTTCATAGAAATAAACT
>NZ_AMGM01000051.1 GCF_000298295.1 Cecembia lonarensis LW9 | reverse complement strand
TTTTTATGCCTATTTAAGGTCAAACAAGTCTTCTACACCGATCATTCTTTCTACGGTAAATCCTTCGCCATATTTTACCATAATACTATGACCAAACTCTTTGGCCCTGGCTTCGATAAAATCTAAAAATCCTTCGGAAGAAATAAAACTCTCCGGTTCCTTGTTATTCGGATCGTAAAATTGAGATTTAAATGCCTTAATGCTTGCAATTTTGGTTTCCCAAAAAGCAGTTATATCCACTACTAAATCAGGTTTAATATAGTTGTTTTGAATATAATGATAAACAAATTTTGGCCTCCAAGCTTCTTGCTCGACTCCTTGATCTTCGGTTTCAATTTTCCTAAGACCACTCATAAAACAAGCCACAGATGCCAAACTACCTCCCTTACCATGGTCAGGGTGCCTATCACCAACCGCATTGGCTAATACGATTTCAGGTTGATACTTCCTGATGACTTTGATTATTTCCAACTGATGGGCTTCATCGTTTTTAAAAAATATATCCTTGAATCCAAGGTTCTCTCTAGCAACCAATCCAAGAATTTTGGCAGAATTTTCAGATTCTTCCAGTCTAATTTCAGGTGTTCCTCGCGTCCCCATTTCACCTTGAGTCAGATCGAGAATGCCCACCTTATACCCCTTAGCTATATGGGAAGCAATGGTGCCTGAACATGCTAATTCTGCATCGTCAGGATGGGCGGCAATTACCAAAATATCCAGTTTCATTTTTTATTTTTCTATCTAATCCTTAAACGTTGACCAACTCTCAATACAGAATTGGTAGAAATACCATTCAGTCGGGTAATCGTGCTCACCCTTACACCATATCTTCTTGCGATAACACTTAGGTTTTCCCCACTCCTAACCCTGTGGTATACTGCTTCCTGTGCTTTTACCACATGTTCAAAACTGGAAGATGTGATCATGTAGACATCAGATTTCAATTTACCAACATTGAAATCAAACAATTCTGTTGGGTTGATGGAGAGCCCTTGGTACCTTACCTCAAAATGTAAATGAGGCCCCGTACTTCTGCCTGTGTTTCCTCCCAAACCAACTATATCACCTGCTTTTACTTCCTGGCCGACATCAACTGAAATTCTGGACAAATGTCCATATAAGGTTTCCAATCCATTTTTATGCCTAACTACCACAAAGTAGCCATAACCATTACGGTCATAAGACCTCATCCGGACAATGCCATCAAAGGCACTGTAAACAGGATCTCCAACCCTTAACCTTAAATCAGTACCATGATGCCAGCGGTATCTTCTGAATCCAAATTCAGAAGTAATCTGAGTCTCATTCAGTGGAAGTTTCCAATCTGTGCCAAAAAAATTATCATAGAGTTTAACGAATACGGTGTCTTTAAAATCTTTGGGGTCAAAATCATAAATATTAATTTTTTGGCTATCCCAAGATGAAAAATATTCATAAGCAGTAACCCAAATGCTGTCAATTAAAATTTTTTCAGAAACCTGCACCAATTGATTGGTAGGAGCCCAAATCAGTGAAAGTGTGTCTT
Organism: Cecembia lonarensis LW9; assembly: GCF_000298295.1. GTDB lineage: Bacteria > Bacteroidota > Bacteroidia > Cytophagales > Cyclobacteriaceae > Cecembia > Cecembia lonarensis. The sequence goes on along the minus strand of NZ_AMGM01000051.1, from coordinate 30,023 downwards.
CAGACACTATACTTAACCTCTTCTTCAGGTTCACATAATCTTTATACAACAAAGAATCTGTTTCTCTCACCACATGTTGAAGGTATTTTTGAGCGTCAAAAAGTCTTATATCCCTTAAGAGTGGATTATTTATCGGCAAATCAGTACTTTGAACCTGTTTGGGTTTTTTAATAATCTTGGGAAAAGTTTGTGCATGGACATTTATTGAGCCCATGCACACCAGCAATAGAAATAATAGTGTATAAAAACCTAATCTCATTCGATTACATTAAACCAATTCCTGCGCAGCCAGATATCTCTCAGCATCCAAGGCAGCCATACAACCTGTTCCGGCGGCCGTAACAGCCTGCCTGTAAATATGATCTTGGGCATCACCACAGGCAAATACCCCTTCTACATTTGTTTTTGTTGAACCAGGAATTGTTTTTATATAGCCATTTTCATCCATATCAATCATATCCTTAAAAATAGCCGTGTTAGGTTCATGGCCTATGGCTACAAAGAAACCGGAAACTTTTAATTCCTTCTTCTCCCCTGTTTGATTATTGAGTACCCGTACACCATTCACCTCTTCCTCTCCTAAAATTTCATCCGTTTCCGTATTCCAGAGAATTTCTATTTTGGGATTATTCATTACTCTTTTTTGCATAATCTGAGAAGCTCTCATTTCATCCCTCCTTACCAGCATATAAACCTTTGAACAGATATTTGCCAAATAAGATGCCTCTTCACATGCGGTATCACCCGCCCCGACAATCGCTACATCCTGCCCTCTAAAGAAAAAACCATCACAAACAGCACAGGCAGATACGCCCTTTCCGTTAAGCCTTTCTTCACTTTCGATCCCAAGCCACTTTGCAGAAGCACCTGTGGAAATGACAACTGTCTCGGCAAGTATTTCCTTTTGGTCATCTACGGTAATGGTATAAGGACGTGCTGAAAAATCAACCTGTGTTACAACACCATATCTTACAGAAGTACCAAACCTCTCAGCCTGTTTTCTAAAGTCTTCCATCATTTCCGGCCCCATAATACCATCAGGGTATCCAGGATAGTTTTCAACATCGGTAGTGATGGTCAATTGGCCTCCCGGCTGACCACCTGTATAGAGTATGGGATTAAGACCTGCCCTTGATGCATAGATAGCAGCTGTATAACCTGCTGGTCCTGAGCCTATAATCAAAACTTTCGCTTTTTCTATTTCAGTTGACATTTAAGTAAATTTTAATGTTAGCAAATTTTAATAAAATAGAGATTACAACAAAGACTAAACTTGTTAAAATTCCCTAATCTCGAAAACCATATTTAATTTGAAAATAGAGTACAGGAATAAAGTAAGTTTAACTTTGCGGTTACAAAAAAAGGGGAAATTTCCCCTTTAATTTGTAATCAATGATACCAAAAGGTATAATTACCCTAAATATGGTTTTAAAGTTTTACTTCTAGATGTATGTCTTAACCTTCTAATAGCCTTTTCTTTAATCTGCCTAACTCTTTCTCTAGTAAGATTAAATTTTTCACCTATCTCCTCTAAAGTCATGGCTTGCTCTCCATTTAATCCGAAATAGAGGGTTATTACATCTGCTTCTCTAGAAGTAAGGGTTGAAAGTGCTCTTTGTACCTCTTTTCTCAAAGAGTCTGTCATCAGACCATCGTCAGGCTTTTCATCACCGTCATTTTCCAATACATCCAGCAAACTGTTTTCTTCACCCTGCACAAAAGGTGCATCCATAGATACGTGTCGGCCAGAAATTTTCATGGTGTCAACCACCTCTCCCGCTGTAACTTCAAGTACTTCTGCCAATTCTTCAGGAGAAGGTTCTCTTTCAAATTTTTGCTCCAGTTCACTGAAAGTTTTGCTGATCTTATTCAAGGAACCCACCCTATTCAATGGCAAGCGGACAATCCTCGACTGTTCAGCCAAAGCCTGAAGAATAGATTGCCTGATCCACCATACGGCATAGGAAATGAATTTGAAACCTCTGGTCTCATCAAATCGCTGTGCGGCTTTAATAAGACCTAAATTTCCTTCATTGATAAGATCTCCTAGAGATAAACCTTGATTTTGGTATTGCTTGGCAACGGAAACGACAAACCTTAGGTTAGCCTTTGTTAGTTTTTCCAATGCCAATTGGTCACCTTCGCGAATTCTCTTGGCCAGTACAACTTCTTCATCTGCAGTAAGCAGGTCCACTTTACCAATTTCCTGAAGGTACTTGTCCAGAGACTGGCTCTCTCTGTTGGTAATCTGTTTGCTAATTTTTAGCTGCCTCATTCGGGGATATTATTTTTCAGTTAGGGTACTAGTAGTAACAGTAATAGTTGAGATTAAAGTTCAAAGTAATCAAATCCTTATGATTGTTAATCTTTTTTATCTGATTTCTCAGGTTTTGGCAATAATACCTTCCTGGATAATTTGAATTTACCTGTTTTTTTATCGACATCAATAAGTTTAACCATTATCTCTTCTCCAGGCTCAAGTACACCTTCCATGTTTTCGAGCCTCTCCCATTTGATTTCGGAGATGTGTAACAGGCCGTCCTTACCTGGCATGAACTCTACGAAAGCTCCAAAAGGCATAATATTTTTGACTTTTCCAGTGTATGTCTCCCCTATTTCCGGTTGAGCCACTATGGCCTTTATGCGGGTGATGGCCCCATTCATAGAGGTTTCGTCATTAGAGAAGATATTGATTTTACCCATGTTGTCTTTTTCTTCAATAACAATGGTAGCTCCAGTATCTTTTTGAATTTCCTGAATTACTTTTCCTCCTGGGCCTATTACCGCACCGATCAATTCTTTTGGAATACTCATATTGAAGGAACGTGGTGCATGTGGCTTAAGATCCGGCCTTGGTGCATCCAAAGTTTTATTAATCTCGTCCAGGATATGTAATCTTCCTGTCCTTGCCTGGAATAATGCTTCTTTTAAAACGTTATAATCCAAGCCTTCAACTTTAAGATCCATCTGACAGGCAGTGATACCTTTGGAAGTACCGGTCACTTTAAAATCCATGTCCCCCAAATGATCCTCATCACCAAGGATATCCGATAAGATGGAATAATTTCCTGTTTTCGCATCTGAAATCATGCCCATTGCTATTCCTGTAACAGGAGCTTTGATTGGAACACCGGCATCCATCATTGCCAAAGACCCTGCACAAACGGTGGCCATTGAAGACGAGCCGTTGGATTCTAAGATATCAGATACCACCCTGATGGTATATGGATTTTCCTCATCCTTGGGCATAACCTTTTTCAAAGCCCTCATCGCCAAATTGCCATGGCCTACTTCTCTACGCCCAGGACCTCTGTTAGGTTTTACCTCACCGGTTGAAAAACCAGGGAAATTGTAATGTAGAAAGAATTTATTGTAACCTGAAATCATGGCACCATCTACCATCTGCTCATCCAATTTGGTTCCCAATGTACAGGTAGTAATTGATTGGGTTTCACCTCTGGTGAAAACAGCTGAACCATGGGCAGAAGGCAAATAGTCTACTACTGACCAAATTGGACGTATCTCGTCCAATTTTCTACCATCAAGTCTTTTCTTTTCATTCAGAGTAAGGTTTCTCGCAGCTTCTTTGTGGATTTTACTGAAATAGGGCCCAATAAGTGATGCCTCATATTCATGCTCTTCACCAAGGCTCTCAATAAAGCCTTCTTTGATGGCTTTGATCATTTCTGATCTTTCTGATTTATTAGCGATTTGCTTACTTACGACACCATAACACTTGTCATACAGTTCAGCATACATTTTATCAAATAAAGCCGGATCAGATTTTTCGTGGCTATAAGCCCTTTTTTCTTCTTTTCCTACCGCCTTTGTCAATTCCATTTGAACCAAGCAGTGCTTTTTAATTTCTTCATGGGCGAATTGAAGGGCTTCCACCATTTCATCTTCAGAAATTTCGTCCGCCTCACCCTCTACCATTAAAATATAATCATTGGAACCTGCCACTATGAATTCCAAAGAAGCTGACTCCAGCTCTGCAGGACTAGGGTTTATTTTTAGTTTCCCATTGATTTTGGCTACACGCACTTCTGAAATTGGACCATTGAAGGGAATATCAGAAACTGCTAAAGCTGCAGAAGCGGCCAGTCCGGCCAAACAATCAGGAAGCACCTCACTGTCTGCAGACATCAAGGTGATGTTAATTTGCGTATCCGCGTGATAATCATCTGGAAAAATTGGCCTAATTGCCCTGTCAACGATACGGCTTATAAGGATTTCATAATCTGAAAGACGGCCTTCTCTTTTCAAAAATCCACCAGGAATTTTTCCTGAAGCGGCAAATTTCTCTTGATAATCAACAGACATGGGTAGAAAATCCACCCCTTCTTGCGCCTCCGGCTTGGAAACTACTGTTGCTAAAAGCATAGCCTTTCCCATTCTTACTACAACAGAACCATCTGCCTGCTTTGCCAAGGCACCGGTTTCAATTGTAATTTCTCTTCCATCCGCTAGATGAATGGACTTTGTAATCAAATTAGGTAACATAGAATTTTGTTAAGAAATAATGTAGTAAAGATTTAAAAGTAAGGCTTAATATCAAGGGGAAAATAAAAAAGTAAGGTTCTCTCCCTGAGAACCTTACATGTAGGTAGTTATTTACGTATTCCAAGTTCTGCGATTATTGATCTATATCTTTCAATATCATTCTTGATCAAATAATCCAGCAATCTTCTTCTCTTTCCAACCAACTTCATCAAACTTAATCTTGATGCATGGTCTTTTTTGTTGATTTTCAAGTGCTCAGTCAAATGCTTAATCCTGTAAGTAAACAACGAAATCTGGGATTCCGGTGATCCAGTGTCAGTTTCAGCTTTTAACCTGCCATGATTTTTGAACAACTCTGCTTTTTTCTCTGAGGTTAAATACATGTCTAGTTAAATTATTTTGTTTTAAAACAGTTGCAAAGTTAATATGTATCTTTTGATTTTAAAAGCAATTAATGGCTTTTAACGAGGATTCTTCTGAAAAACAGTTTCATTTTTTTGAAAAACTCCAAGTAATAATCAACTTCAAACAATCGTGCGTCTTTACGTGCCTGTTTGAGAAAAAATAATCCAAAGGGTAAAAGCACGATTATGGAAAACCAGGTTCCAAACAAGGGGTCCGTTACACCCTCCTTTGCCCATTTTTCCCCAGTGATGGTGAGCATGTAATAAACAATAAAAAATATAATGGAAACCAGCACGGGCATGCCCAATCCGCCTTTTTTAATGATTGCACCTAAAGGTGCGCCTATCAAAAACATAACCATACAAGCAACTGCAGTAGTATATTTTTGAAACCATGCAATCTGAAACCTTCTATACTCCCTTTCCAGATTACTGATTTGACCAAGTTTGCTACTGAAATTATTCTTTAAGGTCCTGGCATTATTCATCGCAACAGTTGCAGCCCTGGTTTTATAATTCCCATCTTGTATAAGGGAGTCAAATCTCGCCTTCATTTCAGGCGTAAACTCGGTAATTTTACTGGCAACCTGCACAACTGAGGCCGGTATGATAAGAGCTGTATCTGAAGCAATTGGCTCTTCTTGGATATTTTTTTGCAAGGGTATGTTGGCAGAAGTATCCATTTGGACTTCTTTTGGAACCGAGAAACTTAAATTTGTCGAAATAGAATCCAAAATAGGAAATTCCTCTGCTCCCACATTGTCATCATTTTTAATGGCTAGTGCCATAGAATCCATAGGGAAAAGTGTGGAATCAATCTGAGAACTGATAGCTGCTTTAAAAGTTGTGTCTCTTTGTTCCAGGGTTGATTTGGTCAACTCCCGTACCCTCTTCCTTTCTTCTCGAAGGGAATCATACAAAGATTTACGTTCGGTAATATCTGCAGGGGGCTTTATTTTATTGTTTCTTCCAAAAAAGCTGTAGGATGTTTCAGTAGTCAGGTAATTGTAATAAATGATGCTATTTACTTCACCGGCTATAGAATCCAGGCCTTGTCTCAATTGGGCAATGTTCATAATTGACCTATTGGTGGACCACAGGTCCTCAGGGGTCCGGTTGAGCTGAAATGATTCCAAGTTAAAAATCATCTCATTTTCAGAAAAATTAGTTCTACTGAAATCGACTGGTTTTTCGCTGATTCCTCTTGAAGCTCTGGACTCCTTGTAACTGATACCATTGTATAAGGTCAGACGCATATAACGATCATTGAAAAAAGGTTCCATTCTACCAGAATCTGCCAAAATAACATTAATATTACCCTGTCCGGATGAATGATCATAAATAATAATATCCCTTAACCGTACATCATCCAGTTTTTTATTCACCTTGATGCTGTAGTTTGGGATGCCTGCATAAAAAACGCCTTCCTTTATATCCAAAGCAGGGGACTTCATCCTTATGTCATAAAGTAGACTAAAAGTCTTTAGGTTGACTTTAGGTACTAGATAGTTGTTGGATAAATAGGCAAATACGGTAAGCACCGCTACAAAAACTGCAATAGGCCTCAACGCCCTCAGTAAAGAAATCCCACTGGCTTTGATGGCTGTGAGTTCGAAGTGTTCCCCTAAGTTCCCAAAAGTCATCAGGGAAGACAATAAGACAGCTAAAGGGAAGGCCATTGGTGAAATACTGATAACAAAGTAAGAAATGAGCTCAACATAGATCATAAAGCCCAATCCTTTGCCAAATATTTCGTCAAAATACTTCAGCATATTTACGGTAAGCAGAATAAAATCCACCACCACAAAGGTCAAAAAGAAGGGTCCTATAAATGAACCCAGTATTAACTTATCCAGTTTTTTCATTCGCAACTATGCCCTTCTAAACTTGGTAACGGCAAAGTTGATAATATTATTCAATTTTCCCTCAAAAAAAGCCATATTAACCACCAATGATTTCTTTTAAATGGTTCACTAAGTTTCCCCATATAGATTCCAATTCCTCATCATCATAGGAGTCACTGTAGTCGATGACTTTTAAAAACAGCGTTTGGGTCAATTCATTTTCTTCCAATTTAAATTCAATGTATGAATGATCTTTCTCCTCTGGATTATGTGGATCAAAAAAATCAAATTTCACATGGTAATTACCTCTTAATGCAACGATTCTGGCATGGTGTTCTTCACCATCAAAGTGAAAAATATAATCCTTGTCTTCGTTGATAGAAACATCATCTGCAAACCATTCTGCAAGCCCGCTTGCAGTACTCAAATAAGGAAATAGAATCTTCCTAGAAGTATTGATTTGATAATCAGCAACAAACTTATTTTTCACCATGATCGTATTATTTTAATTCATAAAAATTCACATTTTTTACACTTTTTTGTTTGCAATTCATAAAGCAAGCCCTCATATTTGCATTCCGATTTGGCGAGGTAGCTCAGTTGGTTAGAGCGCAGGATTCATAACCCTGAGGTCAGGGGTTCAACTCCCCTCCTCGCTACTCACAAGCCCCACTTTTGGGGCTTTTTTGTTTAATCTTTATTTACCCATGTTCTGCGTTTACGTACTCTATTCTTTTTCCGCAAACAAACTCTACACAGGGATGACCACAGATCTTATCACCAGGTTCAAGTTCCACAACTCCAAATCCACAAAGGGTTAATAGGAAGAAGCAGCTATAAGTTGAATACAAACCCGATATTATAGCCGCTTTTGTAATATACTAAAAATAGAGATATGGATAGGAAATTTTTATAAAATAACCAAACAAAAAAGGGCCCCAAATCTTTGGGACCCTTTAATTAAAGTAAGAATGCCTTCTTACTTTACTTTTTCAACTACAGCTTTGAATGCCTCGGGATGATTCATGGCTAAGTCTGCAAGAACTTTTCTGTTCAATTCAATTTCACCTTTTTTCAACATACCCATAAATTGAGAATAAGAGATACCGTGTTGTCTGGCACCTGCATTGATACGCTGAATCCATAAAGCCCTGAATTCTCTTTTCTTGGCTTTTCTGTCTCTGTAAGCGTACTGTAAACCTTTTTCGTACTTGTTTTTGGCTACTGTCCAAACGTTTTTACCTCTTCCGAAATAGCCTTTGGTTGCTTTAAGGACTTTTTTTCTTCTTGCTCTTGAAGCAACTGCATTTACTGATCTTGGCATAATTTTAATTTTTTTGACCCTAGGTGCCTATCGGACTTTTTAACCTCAGCGTCTGGTGAATAAATAAACCTTAATTGTTTAAAGGAAAAAGAATCAGATTATCCGATTCTAAGCATGGCTTTCACTCTGCCCTCATCAGACTCATGAACCATACCCATTTGAGTCAGATTTCTCTTTCTCTTGGTAGATTTTTTAGTCAAAATATGGCTTTTGTAAGCATGCTTCCTTCTGATTTTGCCGGTTCCGGTTAACTTGAACCTTTTTTTGGCACTTGATTTTGTTTTTACTTTAGGCATAACTGTATTTGTTTGTTGAAAATTATTTCTTAGAAGCCTTAGGAGCTAGGAACAAAAACATACGTTTGCCTTCCAACTTCGGAAGCTGCTCAACTTGAGCGTATTCCTCCAACTCCTGTGCAAATTTCAATAATAACATTTCTCCCCTTTCCTTGAAGACAATAGACCTACCAACAAAGTGAACATAAGCCTTAACCTTAGCACCTTCCTTAAGGAAATTAATCGCATGCTTCAATTTAAAATTGAAATCATGATCATCGGTGTTTGGCCCAAACCTTATCTCTTTTAAAACAGTTTTAGAAGCATTTGCTTTGATCTCTTTCTGCTTTTTTTTCTGCTCATACTTAAACTTAGCGTAGTCAATCACCTTACAGACTGGTGGACTGGCATTTGGGGAAATTTCCACAAGATCAAGCTCATTTTCCTGAGCGATTTTCAATGCTTCAGATAATGAAAGAACGGCATTACCGCCCTCCACGAAATCACCAACTACCCTAACCTCTCTTGCTCTGATTTTTTCGTTGACTTTGTAGGGTTCTTCTTGTCTCTGTCTAAACGGTGTTCTTCCTCTCAAAATTTTATGGTTGTTTTAATGAAATTGCCTGCAAATATCGGAATAAATTTGAGATTTTAAAAATCTCAAGCTTTTTCACTGTAAAATTTATTTTGTCAATGAAGCTTCGATGATCCCTTTAAAATGGGCTACAAATTCTGATAGGCTCAAACTGCCCAAATCACCCTGACCATGCTTTCTAACAGAAACTTTTTCTTCTTCCTGTTCTTTTTCCCCAACAATCAGCATAAATGGTATTTTCTTTACTTCAGCATCTCTGATTTTCCGCCCGATTTTTTCGTCCCTGTTGTCAATGGCACCCATGATGTCCTGATCTTCCAACAAAGATTTGATCTGCTCTGCATAAGCAATATACTTCTCAGAAATCGGAAGTATGATTACCTGATCAGGAGAAAGCCATAATGGGAAATTACCGGCACAGTGTTCAATCAAAACAGCTACAAAACGCTCCAAAGAACCAAAAGGTGCTCTATGGATCATCACAGGCCTGTGTTTTTGATTATCCGAACCAATGTATTCTAACTGAAAGCGTTCAGGAAGGTTGTAATCCACCTGAATGGTACCCAACTGCCATTTTCTGCCCAAGGCATCCTTGACCATAAAGTCCAGCTTTGGACCATAAAATGCCGCCTCACCCAATTCGGTGACAGTCTCCAAACCCCTTTCAGCAGCTGCTTCAATAATAGCCGCTTCTGCTTTGTTCCAAGCTTCATCGGAACCTATATATTTATCCCTATCATCAGGATCCCTAAGGGAAATCTGTGCAGTGAAATCCTCAAAACCCAAGGCTTTAAACACATAAAGCACCAAGTCAATCACTTTAATAAACTCTTCCTTTACCTGATCAGGTCTACAGAATATATGGGCATCATCCTGTGTAAAGCCCCTGACCCTGGTCAATCCATGTAACTCACCACTCTGCTCGTAACGATACACAGTTCCAAACTCCGCATACCGGATCGGAAGGTCCTTGTAGGATCTCGGTTTGTGCTTGTATATCTCACAATGATGCGGACAGTTCATGGGTTTCAACAAAAACTCCTCCCCTTCATTTGGCGTTGCTATGGGCTGAAATGAATCTTTTCCGTATTTCTCGTAATGACCAGATGTTTCATACAAAGCCTTATGACCAATATGAGGCGTGACTACCTGCTGGTAACCGGATTTGTCCTGTGCACGCTTCATAAAAGCTACAAGACGCTCCCTTAAAAGTGTTCCTTTTGGCAACCAAAGCGGTAAACCCATACCCACCTTCTCAGAAAAGGTAAACAATTCCAATTCCCGGCCCAATTTCCTGTGGTCACGCTTCTTAGCCTCTTCCAGCATGTGCAGGTATTCCTGCAATTCCTTCGCTTTAGGGAAAGTGATCCCATAAATTCTGGTCAACATTTTATTTTTTTCATCCCCTCGCCAATAAGCACCGGCAATATTCAAAAGCTTCGCTGCCTTGATAAAACCGGTATTGGGAATATGGGGACCACGGCAAAGGTCAACAAAGTTGCCCTGCTCATAAAAAGTAATGGACCCATCCTCTAGTCCATCAATCAGGTCCAGCTTATATTCATCTCCTTTTTCTGTGAAATAGCTGATGGCATCTTTTTTTGATACTTCCTTGCGGATATATTCATTCTTTTCTCTGGCCAATTCCATCATTTTGGCCTCTATTTTCTCCAGTTCAGCACCTTCCAGTGGCTTATCTCCAAAATCCACATCATAGTAAAAGCCGTTTTCTATTGGAGGCCCAATACCAAATTTGACTCCGGGATAAAGCGCTTCCAAGGCTTCAGCCATTAAGTGCGCTGAGGAATGCCAAAAAGTGTTTTTGCCGTCTGCATCATTCCAGGTCAAAAGCTGTACGCTAGCGTCCTGATAAATAGCACGGGTAGCATCCCAAACCTCCCCGTTAACTTTCGCTGCAAGTACGTTTCTGGCCAAACCCTCGCTGATACTACCTGCAATCTGTAGCCCTGAAACTCCTTTTTCATACTCCCTGACTGAACCGTCAGGAAGGGTAATCTTGATTTGTTGGTTAGACATTTAATGTTTTGATAAATGAAACATGGCACCTTTACAAACAGATGCTTTATGGCTGCAAATATGGGAATTCAAAAGCGCTAAAAAAAGAGCATTCCTAAATCCTCTTCTTTTTTTAAGAAGCCATGTATATTTGTCCTAAGAATATTGATTTATGAAATACGACATCATCATCATTGGCGGGGGGATAGTTGGACTCGCTACCGGACTAAAAATAAAACAGAAAAACCAAAAGCTTAAAGTAGCCATACTGGAGAAAGAGGAAGAAGTAGCCAAACATCAGACCGGCAACAACTCAGGAGTCATCCATTCTGGACTCTATTACAAACCAGGGTCGCTCAAAGCCATCAATTGTATCAATGGATATCATGAACTTATCCGGTTCTGTGATGAAGAAAATATTCCCTACGAATTGACCGGTAAAGTGGTGGTGGCCACTAAGCCGGAACAAATCCCAATCCTCAATGGACTGTATGACAGGGCCCTGCAGAATGGATTGGAGGGTACAAAAAAGATTACCTTGGATGAGCTCAAGGAATATGAGCCTTACTGTGCAGGTGTGGCCGCTTTTCATGTGCCCCAGACAGGTATTGTGGATTACAAAGTGGTAGCCCAACATTATGCCAAAAAATTTGAATCCCTTGGAGGTGAAATTTTCCTGAATAAGACTGTAAAAGGCATCAAGACCTTGAATGGGGTTTCTTATATCCGAACCCAACATCAGGAATTTGCTACCCAACTTGTGGTCAATTGTGCTGGTTTGTATTCAGACAAAATTGCCCAAATGACACAGGAGGAGCCCATCGATGTCCGCATTATCCCCTTCAGAGGGGAATACTTTAAAATCAAAAAGGAACGGGAATATTTGGTCAAAAATCTGATCTATCCGGTACCCGACCCCAATTTCCCATTCTTAGGCGTTCACTTTACCCGAATGATGAAAGGGGGAGTTGAAGCAGGTCCAAATGCGGTTTTGGCTTTTAAAAGAGAGGGGTACAAACGTTCCCAGGTCAACTTAGCCGAATTGAGCGAAACGTTGGCCTGGCCTGGATTCCAGAAGGTAGCCTCAAAATATTGGAAAACCGGCATGGGAGAATTGTTCCGTTCCTTTTCGAAGAAGGCTTTTACGGAGGCCCTGCAGGAATTGATCCCGGATATCAAGGAGTCCGATTTGGTGGATGGCGGTGCTGGTGTCAGGGCCCAGGCCTGTGACAAGACAGGTGGATTATTGGATGATTTCTGTATCCGAGAGAATGAAAATGCCATCAATATCCTCAACGCCCCCTCTCCTGCTGCCACGAGTTCATTGGCCATAGGAGAAACAGTGAGTGATTTGGTTTTGAAGAGGTTTTGACTTGTTTAAAAATGAACTGCGGTAAAAAAAACGTTTTAATTCCAACTATTTTTTTGCTACTTTTCACTAAAGTTGTTTTGAATTAGGCTTAAATTTTAATGTATGTTGACTTATAAAATTCATTTAAATAAAGAAGCAGAAGGTGGTTATACAGTTTCCGTACCAGCTCTTCCAGGTTGCATCACCTATGGAGAAACTGTTGATGAGGCAATTTCAATGGCTAAAGAAGCTATTGAATTATACATCGAAGAATTGAGAGAGCGAGGTGAAACTATACCTGATGATCGAAATACCCTAGAATACTCTTTGACTTTAGAGGAAATATGAATTTAAGTCCAAGGAATCTGATAAGGATTTTGGAACAACATGGATTTGTTTTTAAAAGATCTAAAGGATCTCACCACCTTTACTTCAATTCCACAACAAATAAAACCATCATAGTACCTGTGCATGGTAGCAAAGATTTAAAAAAAGGAACTTTTTTAGCTATTCTAAAACAAGCAGGAATTGATAAAAACACATTACAGTGAAGGTTGGTAAAATCCTTAAAACCTCTCTATTCCACTGACCATTTAACGGCATTTTCCAGCATCTGTATAAATGCATCATGTTCCCAAGCAGACGCATCATGGCCTATAGAAGTATAGAACGTTTTTCCTTTAACAATATTCTTATACCATGCGACAGGATGGTCTTTTCCCATTCCAAAGTTTTTACTCCTTATCAAAAAGAAATTTCCATCGGGATCAATCTTTTCTCCATCAATGGTATAAACAATCCTAAATCCTTGAATTCTTGGATTGCTAAAAAAAACGTACCATTCATCGGCATGCGCCCAGGTATCTGGCAAACCCTTCTTCAATGAAGGGCTTATATCAGGCTCCAAAAACAAATCAGTTTCCTGAATTTGATTTTTTATAGGATGATGTGAAAATTTAGCCCCAATTAAATTTTCCTCATACCAGTCCCATCGGTGGGAATCATCACCTGCACCATGTATCCCCAAAAGCATTCCCCCCTCTTCAACATAATTCTCCAATAGTTGTTGCTGTTCATCATTAAGAACCCTACCTGTTGAATTATTAAAAATGACCACATCAAATTTGGGAAGCTGTTCCTCATTAAAGACACCTCCGGCTTCGGTTTCATATAGAAACCAATCATTTTTGACAGCCATTTCTGAAAAAGCTTTCTTCCCAGCATCAATCGAGGCATCATGTCTAAACCCTGTTGTTTTTGAAAACAAAAGCACTTTGATTTTTCTTTCTTTTGGAAATTCTATTTCAGGGATTAAAGTCTCAAATCTTACCGGGAAACCATATTTTACTTTGTAAATCAGAAAACCACCAATAAACACTAAAGCTATAAATAATGAAAAGACTGTCCATGCCAAAACTTTTATGAATTTTTTAATCAGGTGCTGATAGATTATTTTTAATAATTTAAAAGATTTTGTTCATACATCAGGTTCTGAGAAACTCCAAAAACCTCATCTCTGCCCAAGTAAACTCCTCTCCTTTGATTTGAAAACCCGTGTGTCCACCCCTTTTGGGCATTTCCAAAAAAATATGGTCGGATTTTTCTGCTATTTTAACAGGAAAACATCGGTCATACAACAAAGGGTCATTGAGTGCATTTATTATCAAGGTAGGAGTCTGAATGTTAGGCATCCATTGGTCTGCAGAGACGGAATGGTAAAAATCCCTGGCATCCTTAAACCCATGGACTTTGGCGGTAAAATGGGTATCGAAAGTATCAAAATCCTTTACCCTTTGTAGCAAATCCAAATCCACCAACCCTGGAAACTGTTGTCCTTTGATTTGCATTTTTGCCCTCAGTTTGTCCAAAAACCGCTTCTTATAAAAAGCATTTTTCCTCCACCTCAAGGTAGCTGCCGAATCAGGAAGGTTACAAGGGGTAGAATAAACAGCTGCTTTTTTAACTTTGGGATTCAGGTCAAGTCCTTTTTCTCCGAGATACTTCAAAGTCTGTGCCCCTCCCATACTGATACCTACCATGTAATATTCTCTGTAAGTCTGGGTCCTTTCTATATGGTCTATGACCGTCTCCAAATCATAGGAAGCCCCGTGATGGTACAATACCGGTCTTTGGTTCATCTCACCGCTACAAGACCTGTTGTTCCATGCCAGGACATCAAAGCCCTGTTGGTTGAATAGCTTGGCCAAAGCCTTGGCATAGTGCCTTTCGGAACTTCCTTCCAGTCCATGGGAAATGATCAGTAATTTCTCTGACCCCACTTTAGACCAGTCTATATCCAAAAAATCCTCATCAGGAGTAGCAATTCTTTCCCTTTTATAATTTACTCCCTCAATTTTCCGGAAGATACTGGGGACTATGGTTTCCAAATGCCCATTAAAAAGCAAAAATGGTGGATTCTTATAGGTGGATGTTTTGATCAGGGGCATTTTATACTTTTTATTCCTCCTCAAAAATAAAACATATCTCTTTATTCAGGGAATTATTTCTTTTATTTGAATTTCATAAAATACTCCTCACTCACATGAAAATCAAGTTCGCAATAGTCATTACAGTTGCTTTATTTACCTTCCAACCCGTAATAATGGCTCAAACAATAGATGCTTTTATTGAAAAAGTATATCCGGAGCTAGATGCTTTGTACAAACACTTGCATCAAAATCCGGAGTTGTCCCTTCAGGAAAAAGAAACTTCTGCCAGAATAGCCCAGGAATTGAGGAAAATAGGCTATGAAGTTACCGAAGGTATCGGAGGCTATGGCGTTGTTGGCCTGTTGAAAAATGGGCCTGGGCCTGTGCTTTTGATTAGAACAGATATGGATGCTTTACCCATGGAAGAAAAGACAGAGCTGCCCTATGCATCCACCAAAAAAGGGATAGGCAACGATGGCAAGGAAACCTATATAGCCCATTCTTGTGGACATGATATCCATATGTCTGTCTTTATCGGTACAGCTAAGTTGATGATGGAATACAAAGACAGTTGGCGTGGAACGCTGCTTATGGTCGGGCAACCCGCAGAAGAGAATGGTATGGGCGCCTGGAACATGCTGAATGATGGACTTTATGAAAGATTTCCCCATCCGGATTATGCCATTGCCTTACATGATGATCCTTTTTTACCTGCTGGAACGGTGGGTTACAAGAGTGGTGCATTAATGGCTGGAGTGGATATGATGAATGTGACAGTCTATGGAGAAGGTGCTCATGGGGCTGCGCCACATAAAGGCATAGATCCCATCGTATTGAGTGCCCAGATGATCCAGGCTTACCAAACCATTGTAAGTAGAAGGCTGGCTCCTACCGAACCTGCTGTAGTGACCGTAGGTTCCATTCATGGAGGCACTGTCCATAACATCATACCTGATGAGGTGACCATGCAACTTACCCTGCGGTCTTATTCTCCGGAGACTAGAGAGGAACTGATCAGCAGTGTCAAAAGGATCAGTGAATTCTATGCAAAAGCTGCTGGGCTTTCTGAAAGTAAAATGCCCAGCTACTGGATAAGGGAGCCTCATACGCCAGCTTTGATCAATGATGATCAGTTGACCCAACAAATGGTTGAAGTCTTTAAGAACAACATTGGAGAGGACAAAGTTGTAGCTGTAGAAGCACAAATGATTGGAGAGGATTTCAGCCGCTTTGGCTTGCAGGAAAGAGCTATTCCTATCAGCATGTTTTACTTGGGAGCCAATGATCCAGAATTTTTAGAAAAAGCCAAAAAAGAAGGCCTGGATATTCCAGGGCTGCATAGTCCCTATTTCGCCCCGGTGCCTGAACCTACCATCAAGACAGGAGTAAAAGCCATGGGATTGTTTGCCATGGACATTTTAAAGAATCGTGAAGTCATGATGGAGGAAAAGCGATAAAATAATATTGGGATTATAAAAGCTTTACACAGGCTTAACCGAATGTAATTTTAAACAAAATACCTTTGCAATGTAAATTTTCTTCATAGGTATAGATTATCTTAAAGAAGGGAGGGTTTTTCTTCCCTTTTTTTATTGCTTTCGCTTGATCACGTAATTTTTTATGGGAAACTCCATAACGGCTTTATCCAACTCCCCATTGACATAATAAAACCGGTTTTTATTTCCATTGACATTCACCTCATAATAATCTTTAACTTTTTTGATGGGTGAAGGCAGCCCATAAGCTTCTGCCATGAATTCCTGTGCTTGGCTTGGTTCTTCAAAATAAAATACCGCTGCACTGTAATAAAATGGTCGTTGAATGGCCGTATCCAACTCGTGTTTATAGTTGCTGGACTGAATTTTATATTGGTCTCCTGTCCATCGAATGTTACTTTCAAAATCTCCCCTATTGGTTTTGGAAGTCATTTTGGCATTAATCAGTTGCCTTCCTTGATATACAGCATGGGTAAGATAATCGAGGTTAATTTTTCCAAAAAACCAAAAACTTACCTGGCTTTTTAATTCGTATTGCGTCTGACTTCCATTCCGCTCTTTTTTTGCGACCATTTCACCTATGGAAATTCCTGCAATGGAAACATCATATTTAATGACGTCCTGCGCTCCCACATTGGACATGATCAAGAAAAATACAAGGGTCAATATTCCCAAATTTTTATACATACTGAACATTCAAATGGTAATGAATTACAAAGTTACCCAAAGCAGATAAGCTTTAGGACATATTATGACTAATAATAAACAAAATTCCCAAAAGGTCACATGGTGATAAAGCCCTATTTAAAGATAATTCATCAACCAAATTTTTAATTACTAAAAACTCACTTGCAATGGAGATCCATTGCAAGTTTTTTAATTTTTTGAACAAATATCCCTTGAATTTTTATTGCTTCTCACTTCTTTTTTCTACTTTTCAAACAACAACCATACAATCATCTTATCTATTTCTTTGAGTATGCCTATTTATTCTGTCATTACTGGATCAGGAAAATACATTCCAGATATCGTGGTCAAAAATAATGATTTTCTGAAACGAAATTTTGTAAATGAAAAAGGAGAAAGTATTCCCAAAGCCAATGAGGAAATTATCAGAAAATTTCAGGAAATAACAGACATTAAAGAGAGACGATACCTCAGCCCCCAATACAATACCTCAGATATGGGTTTTTTCGCTGCTCAAAAAGCGATTGAATCCTCGGGAATTGATCCTGAAACCCTAGATTATATCATCGTTGCGCACAACTTTGGAGATATTCTACATAACAACCAAAAGTCCGACCTGGTACCTGCATTGGCATCCAGGGTCAAGCATCATTTGAAAATTCAAAACCCGGACTGTGTGGCCTATGACCTGCCCTTTGGTTGCCCGGGCTGGGTACAGGGAGTCATTCAAGCCGATTACTACATTAAATCAGGAGATGCAAAAAGGGTCCTGGTCATTGGTGCTGAAAACCTGTCCAGAATTGCTGACCCACATGATATTGATAGCATGATTTATTCGGATGGTGCAGGTGCAGTAATTGTTGAAGCCAGAGAAAGCGAGGATCCCCAGGGCATTATTTGTCATAAAACACGTTCAGATACCTATTCTGAGGCCCATTTTTTGAAAATGGATATTTCTTATCATCCCCAGTTTGAGGACAATACCCTCTTCATGAAAATGAATGGAAGAAAATTATATGAATATGCATTGAATACAGTTCCCAAACTGGTCGTTGAGACAATAAAAAAAGCAGGGATTGGTATCCATGATGTTAAGAAAGTCCTTATCCATCAAGCCAATGCTAAAATGGATGAAGCCATCCTCCAAAGGGTCTTTAAATTATTTGGAGCAGATAATATCAATTCTGAAGAAGTAATGCCTATGACCATATCTAAATTGGGAAACAACTCTGTGGCCACCGTACCGATTTTGTACGATATGATAGTCAGAGGAGAAATGCCTGATCACGAATTCCATTCCGGGGATTACTTGGTTTTTGCCTCTGTAGGTGCTGGAATGAATGTGAATGCTTTTGTGTATAAGGTGCC
Source organism: Cecembia lonarensis LW9 (assembly GCF_000298295.1). GTDB lineage: Bacteria > Bacteroidota > Bacteroidia > Cytophagales > Cyclobacteriaceae > Cecembia > Cecembia lonarensis. Next base: position 11,731 of record NZ_AMGM01000051.1, on the reverse strand, counting down.
TTAATTATTATGTACCAAGGACGAAGTACAAAGTACCACGTATGTAACCTGTAATCTGTAACTATTATGACATTAAAGCTATTGTCGTTACTTAGTACATGACACATGGTACATGGTACAAGGTTAATAGTACTTGGTACAAATTTTTTAAGCCTAAACTTACACAAAAATCCTCCCTACCAAATAGGTTACCGCTTTTCCACCAATTGCCACCCTGTCACCTTGCAGCTTACAACTGAGTTTACCACCTCTGCCCGACAATTGTTCGGCAGTAAGAATCCCTTTCCCTAATTTCCCTGCCCAAATTGGAATAAGGGTGGTGTGGGCAGAACCGGTTACAGGGTCCTCAGCAACACCTACCTGAGGACCAAAGAAACGGGACACGAAATCCACTGATTGCCCAGGGGCAGTGGCTATGACTCCCCTAGCTGGAATATTGGCAATCTTGGAAAGGTCAAATTGAAGGGACCTGATATCTTCCTCTTTTTCAAAAACCAAAACCACATCGGACTTTCCTCTGTAAGCCTGAAGTGCGGAAGGGATAAAGCAATCCAGCAAATCAGTGGTTAATTGAATTTCTTTGACATCATCCACGGGAAAGTCAAGAATCAAATCATCTCCCTCCTTGGAAACTTTCAATATTCCCGATCGATCGGAGTAAAAAGTAATAGCTTCTCCTTCAAAGCCTTCATGCTGAAATAAAACATGGGCAGTGGCTAAAGTGGCATGGCCGCAAAGATCCACCTCAACCGTTGGGGTAAACCAGCGCAACAGATACCTTTCGCCTTCTTGGACATAAAAAGCGGTTTCGGAGAGGTTATTTTCCATAGCAATTTGCTGCAGGATTTCATCAGGAAGCCATTGTTCCAAAGGAACCACAGCAGCAGGATTCCCTCCAAAAACTTTATCTGTGAAAGCGTCTACTTGATAGATTTTTAATTCCATAAATTTTTATACCATCTTTTTAACTTAGCAAGATCAATCGAACTTATAAAGTAGTTCGAATAAGAGAAAAGCCTGACAATCAATTTACTAGATCATCAGGCTTAAACAAAAGCTTTTTAAGAAAACTTACTGCACGTCCTTTAGCAGCTCTTCCACTGCTTTTTCCAATTGCTGATCTACACCTTGATCAATTTTTCCTGGCATATTCTTTACCTGGAACTGAGGCTTGGTTTCATTATTTTCCATCCATTCTCCTGCCATATTTTTAGCAGAAATCGGGACAATGCCCCATCTTCCCCCATCAGGCAGCAATTCCCATCCGGCAAATGAGCAGGTACCTGGAGTCGGCATCCCAACAGTCTTACCGATTTTTAGGTCTGTATAGCCACAGGCAAAGCAATGACCATCAGAGTAGTTGCCCTCATTGAACATGGCCAAAGTAGGTTTGGTCCATCGGAATGTAGGTTCATAACCCACATCCCTATCCTCAGTGGCATAAGTGATAAACTTCTCCCCTGTAAAAAACATAGCCAAATCTGCTACCAAATCCCCTCCACCATTAAAGCGGGTATCCACTATAACCCCCTCTCGGTCATGGTATTTGCCCATCATTTCTTCATAAGTGGTCCTGTAAGGGCCATCAGACATGCCGGGAATATGCACATAGCCCAGTTTTCCATCACTGAGTTTATCTACTTCTTCCTGGTTTTTTCTGACCCATCGCTTGTACAACAACTGATTCTCCTGAGCCAGGGTAATCGGTTTTACTTTCACCTGTTTACGGGTATTGGTTTTAGGGTCCAAAACCTCCAATAGCGTAAATTTATCGGCTTTTCTATTGAGGAACTGTGCCACATCCTTGTCCAAAGTGATGCTTTCTCCATCAATTTTCTCAATAAGCATTCCAGCAGTCAGACCTAAGTTTGATTTGTCCAATGGGCCATCTTTGATGATTTCAGCAATTTTTATCCCCTCTGCCTTGTGTGAATAATCCATGAAAATACCCAAGGAGGCGGTTGCATCAGCCTGAGGAATACTTCTACTGAATCTTGCCCCAGCATGGGAAACGTTCAGCTCACCGATCATTTCCGAAACCATTTCAGCAAATTCGTAACTGTTTCCAATGGAAGGGAGATACTTTTGGTAATCTTCCGTCAAAGCATCCCAGTCTACCCCATGGAAATCTGAGGTATAAAACGCTCCCTTGGTCCTGATTTTGATATGCTCAAACATGTGCTTTCTTTCCTCATCAGTATCCAAAGTCATTTCACCGGCAATTTTGATAGGCTCCCTCTTGCTACCATCATTGGTGATTTTCGAAATGCCTCCATCTGCCAATAAGTAAAGGTTTTTCATTTCCTTGTCCCACTCCATCCTTCCAAAACCGGCATCCAGCTTAAGTTCCATTTTGGTTTCCTTGGTCCTAAGGTTGGTACTCCATAGATTAAACCCTTTCTCAAATCGGGCCAGATAATAGAGTTTTTCTCCCTCCTTGTCCAAAACAGCATCTCCTAAACTGGAAGAATGAATGGTCAACTTGGCTTTTCTGTCCCTTAAGTCTTCCCAGTCTATCTTTAGGTCCTCTACCTTCTTCTCCTCCTTTTTATCGTCTTTCTTTTCCTCACCATTTTTTGCCGCTTTCTCTATTTCCTTTTGCAAATCAAAGTCTTCTTTGCTCAATTGAAACTTTTCAAAAGCCTCTTTGGTAAAGAACAATGCAAAAACGTCATTTTGTGAACCTCCACTAGTGGCGAAACCCTTCAATCCATCCCTATTACTGAACCAGATCATTTGTTTGCCCGAATTGACCCATTTAGGTCTGCTGTCTCCATAGCCGCTTTTGGTAAGGTTTTCCATGGGCCTTTTCCCTGTAGCATCCAAAAGCACCACCTCTCCATTGGCCATGGTCGGCCTAAACTCCGCCAACAACCACTTGCTATCAGGACTCCAGGTAAAATATTTGTCCCCATCCTGCATGTGGAAAAACTCATCGGGCGTCATCAAAGTCACGGTAGTCTTGCTTGCCAAATCAAGCACTTTGAGCGTACGTCTTCCTTCCACATAGGCTAATTTTTTGCCATCTGGGGAAAGTTCTGGCAGGTAATTGTCGTGCTCATTGCTCACCAAAACTTCTTCTTTCAAAAGCGTACTGGCAAAGAAAAAGGGTTCTTCTTTTTCCCTTACCCTTTTGGTCTGGAAAATCTGCCATTTGCCATCCCTTTCAGAGGCATAAAGAATAGATTTCCCATCAGGGGCAAACTGCACAAAACGTTCCTGTTGAGGGGTATTGGTAATGCGTTTGGTCATGGCACCATCTACTGAGGTGACAAAAACCTCTCCCCTGGCTATAAAGGCAATTTCTTTTCCATCCGGTGAAATGGACATTTCCCTTACGCCTCCATTGATACTGATAAAACTATCTGGGTTTTTGATGCCCTGGGTTCTGACTTCAATGGCTACTTTCTGGGGATTTTCTCCCTCTTTCAGCGTATAGATCTCGCCATCATAAGAGAAACTCATCAAGCCACTATTGGCTATGGTAAGAAATCTTACCGGAAATTTTTCCAGCGCTGACAGGGCTACATTTTGCTCAGGATTGGACAAATCCATTTTGAACACGTTGAAACTGCCCTTGGCCTCACTGAGGTAATAAATGGATTTTTCATCAGGCGAAAAAACCGGGTTTCTGTTTTCACCATAAAACTTGGTCAATTGGGTATGGACTTTTGTTTCGGCATCATAGACCCAAACATCCCTTGCTATAGCGGATTGGTGCTTTTTCCTCCATTCATTTTCCCCTCCCTTCTTGTCATGGTAAACCATCTTTTTACCATCCTTACTAACTTGAACGTATTCCGCTGGAATGGTCCAGACCTGGTCAACCCTACCTCCTTTCACAGGTACTTTATAGAGTTCTGGCTGGGATCCTGTTGGATATTGTCTATGTTCTGCCAAATCCTGACGCACACCACCAAAAATCACATCTTGGTCATCCGCCGAAAAGCTGTATGGCATTTCATCATTGGAATGATAGGTTAATCTGTTGGCATTTCCCCCCTCGGCGTCCATGATGAAGACATCAAAATTGCCGTACCTGTCAGAGGCAAAGGCGATTTTCTTCCCATCTTTACTCCAAACAGGCATGAAATCATGGGCTTCATGAAAAGTAAGCTGTGTAGCCCTTCCTCCTGTGGCAGAGACCTTATATAGATCCCCTTTGAAGGTAAATACAATTTGGGTTCCGTCCGGTGAAATGGCAGGATACCTCAACCACTTGGGCTGATCATTTGCCCAGCTAACAGCGGTGAGGATTGAAAACAAGAAAACAGTTAAAGAAGATTTTATCAATCGCATAGTATCAACATAAATTTAACCCCCTAAAATACCAAAAAACTTCAGAGCTGCATGATAAAAATTCACCATTGGAAACTAAAGGTGCTTATTGGCTTGATCCATGGATTATATTTGTAATGAGTTAAACAGAATTTTACTCAAAAATAAATGGTTGAGGGGTGAAGCAGAGCAAAAATATCAAAATGGCCAGCCAGGCAATCACTTTTCTACCCTGATTCATTTCTCTGGTCCCACTCACCTCAGGATGTTCAATACCCATCACCCTGCCCAATAAAAAGGCAAAAAGTAACCACCCGGAATAACCTTCCAAAGTTGGGAAAATAAAATTCAGGCCATATTGCAAGGCAGCTATCAGTAAAATAATGGTCCATTTGGTATCATTGGTAAGTCTCACCTTTCTATAGAGAATATAAAGAAAACCAATGTACAAAGGTATTCTGATCAGTAGCTGGCTGATGTCTTGATAGGGATTGATAATACCCAAGCCCGCATAAAACACAAAAGCGGTAAAGAAGACCAGAGAAATCAGTTGATGTTGCTTAGGAAATAAACCAAAAATCACATGTCCCCCATCGAGTTGCCCGATGGGCAACAAATTCAGCGCAGTGAAGAACAGTGCGAGGTAGCCAGCAAATAGAAAGGGAAAATGTATCACCTCATACATATTGGGCATTCTTTCAGGGTCAGCCAATCCTTTTTCCATGAGAAAAAAGAGGAAATTATAGCCCAGTCTCAAATTGATATAACCTTCTTCTTCAGCATGGCCTTTAAAATCAGGGTCCAAATACTCAGGATGGATTTGATAAATGTAATCTGCTTCCGGAAGATGGGTAAATCCATACCAAAGCACCGCGAAAGCAACAATAAAACCCGCTAATGGACCAGCTACCCCAATATCAAAAAACTTTCGCCTGCTGTTGACAAAACTTTTCATTTGGATGATTGCGCCAAAAGTCCCAATAGATGGTGCTCCCAAAAAGCCCAGCCACCCAGGAATAAAATAAGGCAAGGAGGATTTGACCTTATGTCGTATAGAAGTCAATAAATGCCCCATCTCATGGACAAAAAGAATACCGATAAAAGGGATGGAAAACTGCATGGATTTAATAAAATATTCCCAGTCTAAAGCCCTTTCATCTTTTCCTAAAATAGATTTGCCATAAAGCCACTCCCCACCTGCCAAGGTTGTGGCCAGGACCGTCAGTACCAACAATAAGCAGTGTACAAAATACTCCTTGGGTTTATACATGAAAATAATTTTACTTTATGTAAGTCCAAAAAACGCTACCAGTCCTTTGGGATGGGTGATGTGGTGTACTTGCAAACCAACGTTTTTAGCTCCCTTAATGTTTGCCTCCAAATCGTCAAAGAATAGGACTTTACGCGCAGGAAGCTTAATCACATCCAATACTGCCTCATAAATGGCTTCATCTGGTTTGGCCAATCCCATTTCATGACTCAGGAAGGCATGATGACAAAGTTCATGGACAGATTTTTCACCATGCTGTTTTTGTAGGATTTCACCCATTTTATCAATGTGGATGGCATTGGTATTGCTTAGAATCCCTGTACCAAAATCTGTTTTTAGCCTATTGACCAAATCAATCCTTTCTTGGGGTATAACTCTCAAAAGGCTGTTCCAAACATGGTCAATTTGATCATCTGTCCAATCTTCCTGATATAGCCTCCTGACCTCATTTCGGAATTCAGCTGAACTGATCAGGCCCTTTTCGTAATCTTTATGAAACTGGGAGGGGAAAAATTGCGAAGTGAGGTTATGCTTGTGTTCAGGGAGTATTTTTTTCAACTCATTGATACTGAAATCATAATCAATATCGATGATAACATTGCCTAAATCGAATATAAAAAAATCAACATTCTGGGGTATTTTCATGAATTTTCAAGTTGCTTATTTAAATCCAAATATGTAACATTGCAGTCCCATTTGCAAGGCTGTTTAGTAATAAAAAGTTTTGTAGAAGTCGGGTCTATAACTCAGTTGGTTAGAGTATCTGACTCCCCTGATAGCTATCGGGGCAGGGGGTCACTGGAAATATTGAAAATAGTTTGGGCCTATAGCTCAGTCGGTTAGAGCATCTGACTCATAATCAGGGGGTCCCTGGTTCGAGCCCAGGTGGGCCCACTCCCAAGCCGCTTAGATTTTCTAAGCGGTTTTTTTTATTTTTATGACATGGGAAAATCTTTTGTATATGTTCTTTATTCCAAAAAGCTAGACCGGTTTTATACCGAAGTATAGAATAAGTTTTTTGTAAAATTTGTTTTCTATTAGTGAACTTTTATATAGATTTAAGCGTGTTTAATATCATCACAAGGAAAACTATCTTGGAATATGCTGAAAAATACCCAGCTGCGTCCAATGCCTTATTTGAGTGGTACCATGAAATTTTAAGATCTGAATTTAACAATTTCAATGAACTCAAAGCGAAATATGGAAATTCCAGCTTGGTGGGCGATAATCGGGTAGTTTTCAATATTATGGGTAACAAATTCAGATTGGTCGTCCGAATTGTATTTGATTTTAGAGTAATACAAATCAAATGGTTTGGAACCCATAAAGAATATGATAAAATAGATGTAAATACCGTATCCTACAAAAAATAGCATAATGGAGCTTAATGTTATAAAATCTGATGAACAATACGAACTATACCTTGACTGGGTCAATGAAATGTTTGATAAAGGAGTAGAACCAAATTCAGTTGAAGGGAAAAAGGTAGAAGTTGCCCTTGTTCTAATTAAAGATTATGAGGATAAAAATTTCCCCATTCCCCTACCAGATCCAATCGATGCCATCAAAATTAAAATGGAAGAACTGGGAATAAAAAACAAAGACCTTGTAGGCAAAGTGGGAAGCAAAAGCTATATCTCCATGATTTTGAATAGGAAAAAACCCCTTACCTTGGATCTAGCTAAAATATTCCATAAAGAATTGAATATACCAGCAGAAGTTTTGCTCTCCTGAAAAAATTCTTTTGAAACAAAAGCTGCGTTCTTGCTATATCTTAGCCAACGAAATGTTTTTAAATAGAGACAAAACTTGGCAAACCAAAATTTTATGTCAGAAGATCAAAAACAACTGCTGGAAAGCCAGCTCTGGAATATCGCCAATGTCCTCCGGGGCAAAGTCAGTGCAGACGATTACCGCGATTACATCCTGGGCTTTATATTTTACAAATACCTGTCTGAGCGACAGTACCTCTACGCCAACGACCTGCTTGAAACAGAGGAAGTGAAGGACTACCTCCAACTTACTGACCCCGAACTGCTGGACGCTATCAAGGAAGAGTCCTTGCAACACTTGGGTTACTTCCTGAAACCCGAGGAACTCTTCGAATCCATGACGGCCAAGGGCAATGCCTCCACCGAGACGGACAGCAATTACATCCTGGAAGACCTGAAAGCCGTGCTCAACCACATCGAGCAAAGCACCATGGGTACGGACTCCGAAGAAGACTTCAACGACCTCTTTTCTGACATTGATCTCAGTTCCAGCAAAATCGGACGTACCCCCAAAGCCCGAAACGAAGTGGTGGTCCAAATTCTCAACCACCTGAGCAAAATCGACTTCAAGTTGCAGGACATCGAGTCGGACGTTTTGGGAGATGCCTACGAATACCTGATCGGCAAGTTTGCCGCAGGTGCAGGCAAAACCGCCGGGGAATTCTACACCCCACAGCAGGTGTCCAAGATCCTTGCCAAGATCGTGACCACTGGTAAAGACAAACTCAAATCCGTATATGACCCCACGACGGGTTCAGGTTCCCTCCTGCTCCGGGTGGCCAAAGAAGTGGAGGTCAGCGAGTTTTTCGGGCAGGAACTCACCCGTACCACCTACAACCTGGCCCGCATGAACATGATCCTACATGGAATCCATTACCGCAGGTTCAACATCGCACAGGAAGACACGCTGATGCACCCACAGCATCTGGATTATAGATTTGAAGCCGTGGTGGCCAACCCACCTTTTTCCGCCCACTGGAAAGGAGACGACCATCCCTTGTACCATACCGATGAGCGCTTCTCCCAATACGGAAGACTGGCCCCCAAGACCAAGGCCGACTTTGCCTTTATGCAGCACATGCTGTACCAACTGGCGGAAAACGGCATTATGGCCAGCGTTTTCCCTCACGGAGTGCTTTTCCGTGGAGGTGCAGAAGGACAGATCAGGGAGTACATGATCAAAGAGATGAACGTCCTTGATGCCGTGATCGGACTACCTGCCAACATCTTCTACGGCACCACCATCCCGACCTGTATTGTGGTGCTGAAAAAATGCCGGGAGCAGGACGACAATGTGGTCTTTATCGATGCCAGCGGAGAGGGTAATTACATCAAGGTCGGCAATCAAAATGAGCTGCGGGAAGAAGATGTGGACAAAATCGTGCAGACCTACCGCGAGCGCAAAACCATCGACAAATACAGTTACGTGGCATCTTTAGCAGAAATCGCTGAAAACGACTACAACCTCAACATCCCCCGCTATGTGGACACCTTTGAGGAAGAAGAGCCTGTGGATCTTGACGCCACCGCTGCTGAGATACAGCAACTGGACGCAGCACTGAAAAGCAACGATGCGGTACTGAAAGCATTTTGTGAGGAATTGGGAATTAAAGCGCCGTTTTAGATTAGACCTGCCATGTTTTGAAAACCTAGCAGGTCTTTGTCTGAGTTCCTGCAAATATAAAAACCTGTATTTGCAGAAAATTAATTAAGTGCAAATATAAACACCTATATTTGCAGATATTGAATTTTGTGCAAATATGATAAGTTATACTTGCAGCAAAACATAGGGAATGAAAGATATCAAGAACTTCAAAGCAGGTACTTGGCTAAAACAGATCGAATACAGGAGTTTTAGCCCAAATCTCATCCATGAGTCATGGGTGCTGAGTGACCCTGCTATCTTGACATTATTGAGCCAGGCTGACAGGAATTTGGGCAAGTTGGATGCTTTTTCTGACCTGGTGCCTGACATTGATTTCTTTATCAAAATGCACGTCACGAAGGAAGCTACTGTGTCGAGTAAAATCGAAGGAACACAGACTTCATTTCAAGAGGCCTTGGCCAAAGAAGAAGACCTGGATCCGGAGCGTAGGGATGACTGGCAGGAGGTGCATGCTTATATAGAAGCCATGAACCAGGCCATTCAGGATATGGAGAAGCTGCCTATTTATACCCGTCTGATCCGAAAGACACATGCTGTGCTTCTTGATGGGGTTAGAGGACAAGAGAAGCTGCCGGGAGAATTCCGCAACAGCCAAAACTGGATCGGACCTAGCTTAAAGCATGCGGTATTTGTCCCTCCTGTGCACACGGAAGTGCATGCGCTGATGAGTGATCTCGAAAAATTTATCCATGATGATCAGCTGCAAATCCCTCATCTGGTAAAGATTGCTATGGTCCACTATCAGTTTGAAACTATCCACCCCTTCTTGGATGGCAATGGACGGGTAGGAAGGCTCTTGATTACCTTGTATCTATTAGACAAAGGGCTGCTAAAATATCCTACCTTATACCTCTCCGATTACTTTGAACGCAACAGGAGGGATTATTATGACAACCTGATGCGGGTACGGGAAAAAGATGCCATGGGAGAATGGATCGCCTTTTTCCTAAAGGGGGTGATCGAGACCACCGCATCCGGGATCCGTACCTTTCAGGAAATCATCAGCTTGAGGGAAAAATATGAGTTTCAGGAACTGATCAAGCTGGGCAAGAAACAGGGAGATGCCAAGCGCTTGATTACAGCGCTGTACAGACAGCCCATCGTGGATGTAGGGCAAGTGGAAAAGATGCTCGATGTGCACAACTCAACAGCCAACCGAATGATCCGTGACTTCCAGGAACTGGGGATTTTGGAGGAGCTCACCGGATTCAAACGCAATAGGATTTTTGCATTTAAAGAATATATCAATTTGTTTCGATAGGAATATGAAGACGTACAGAATAGTGAGCTGCAATACAAGTCCTGTCAGGTTTTGGAAACCTGACAGGACTACACTTGGGATAAGCTTATGGGAGGAATTGGGAATTAAAACGCCGTTTTGATGAAAAAAGAACAAGTTCTAAATCCCAAACTCAGGTTTCCCAAATTTGAACTTATGTGGAAGCAGGTCCGACTTGAAAATGTCTTCGAAGAGTTCAGAAGTGGAAACGGAATCACCTCTCAACAGATTTCTGAAGTTGGAGAGTACCCTGTATACGGAGGGAATGGACTTCGTGGATACACAGATTCCTTTACGCACTCAGGGGAATATTTGCTTGTGGGAAGACAGGGGGCTTTGTGCGGAAACATAAAGCTTGTAAATGGTCATAATTATATTTCAGAGCATGCAATTGCTGGGCAAGCAAATGGTGAAAATTCTACTAAGTGGCTTGCATACAAGCTTGATTACATGAATCTGAACAAATTGTCTGAATCTTCTGCGCAACCTGGTTTATCCGTGAATAAACTGCTTCGCCTTAAGCTTGTTGTCCCCTCCCTACCCGAGCAGCAAAAGATCGCGTCATTCCTTTCAGCGGTGGACGAGCGGATCGAGTTGCTGGAGCGAAAGAAGGAAAAGCTGGAAGCCTACAAAAAGGGCGTGATGCAGCAGCTGTTCAGCCAGCAGATCCGTTTCAAGCAGGATGATGGGAGTGAGTTTCCGGATTGGGAGGAGAAGCGGTTGGGGGAGGTAGTGAAAGTTCAAGGTGGATTTGCCTTCAAAAGCGAAAAATTTAAACAAACAGGGATTCCTGTGATAAGAATTTCGAACATATCAAACAATAATAACTTCATTGAAACAGAAAACCTTGTATTCTATGACACAATTAAAAACGACGTGAATTTCACAATTAACAAAGGGGATCTATTAATTGCAATGTCTGGGGCAACCACAGGAAAATCCAGCATTTACAATCTAAACGATAAAGCGTACTTGAATCAGCGTGTTGGTCTGTTCAAAAGAAAATCAAAATCTCTTTGTTATGCATTTTTAATTCAATTCGTGTTTTCCACCATGTTTAAAAATCAGCTGAAATCATTATTGGTGGCAGGAGCACAGCCAAACATAAGTTCATCTGATATTGAAAGTATCAAAATATCTTTACCAGAATTTGAAGAACAGGAAAAAATCGCAGTTTTCCTGAACACCATTGACCAAAACCTTGAATCGCTTGACAGCCAAATCCAGGGCTTGCGCACTTGGAAGAAGGGGCTGTTGCAGCAGATGTTTGTTTGAATTCTGTATAGGTTATAATTAAAGCAACCACGTTTTCCCGAAATTCCTCCAAACCCCGGCAGGGGTTCAATCCCGAAAGGGCATTAGCCCCGAGTCGCTACTCGGGGTATTCAGACTTGCCTATGCGGGAAGCCATCCAAGGCGTGAGGGTAAACCCTACCAATAAACTCGTCATGGTGGAGGTAATGACG
>NZ_AMGM01000050.1 GCF_000298295.1 Cecembia lonarensis LW9 | reverse complement strand
ACTTATGTCTTGAGTCTTATGTCTTGAGTCTTAAATCCAGTTCTCAAACCACCGGTCTATGCTCCAAGCCTCTTTTGATAATATTTTCAACCTTGACCCGCTCTTCTCCTACTAATGTCAGACGCGGCGCTCTCACCCATTCCGTTCCAATACCTGCCATTTGTTCAGCCAACTTGATGTATTGCACCAATTTTGGATGAATGTCCAACTCTAACAGGGGCAAAAACCAACGATAGATGGCCAAGGCCTCATCATACTTTCCTGCTTTCACCAATTCATAAACCGCTACAGTTTCTTTAGGGAAAGCACAAACCAAACCGGCTACCCAACCATCAGCCCCCATGACCAGTTCCTCCATAGCTAAAGTATCTACCCCACAAAGAATTTTAAACCGGTCACCGAATCGGTTGCGCATACGGGTCACATTGGAAATATCCCTGGTGGATTCTTTGATGGCCTGAATGTTAGCGCAATCTGCCAATTCCTCAAACATGGCTATCGTAACCAAGGTCTTGTAGTCCACAGGATTATTGTAGATCATGATGGGTAAGTCTGTACTATTAGCGACAGCTTTAAAATACGTGACTACTTCTCTATGGTCCGCGGCGTAGCGCATGGGAGGCAAAAGCATCAATCCGGAAGCGCCCATTTCCTTCGCCTTTTCTGCCCAGAAAATGGCATCTTTGGTAGCACCTTCTGCGATGTTGAGAATTACAGGAACTTTGCCATTGATATATTTGACGGTTTCGGTTGTCAATTGGATTTTTTCTTCCAAAGACAATACTGAGGATTCCCCCAATGTACCCCCAAGAATGATTCCATGAACACCCGCCTCCAGTTGGGCATCCAGGTTTTTGAAAAACATGTCCATATCCAAGCTACCATCTTGGTGAAACTTGGTCGTTACTGCCGGAAATACGCCTTGCCAGTTCATAGAATCTATAATTAGTTTTATTTTTCAAAATTAAGCCCTATTCAACAATGTTTTCCATACTGGCTTAGTCCTTAATGGTATAATATTGATATTTTTATTAGAAATAAAAATTAAAAAAACAATATGATATCAAAAGTTAATCCTTCAAACCCTTAGGTATTATTGATGCTACCAACTTGTGATTTCTTCCACTTACTCCAAAGCACCCGGTTTTTTATTCTTGAAAAAGTTCAGAAAGGTTCATTTGAAAACCTTCCACACAGGAAGAACCAACTACATCCCCTACCGTAAAGGGCCTGCTGGGCTTGTATTTGTCATTAACCAGCAAGTGGATAATCAGAGATTGCTCAACGGGATAAACAATCCAATACTCTTTTACACCTGATTCCTCGTAGAGTGCGTATTTAATCTGTAATTCTTTTTGATTATTACCAGGAGATAAAATTTCAACAACCAAATCAGGGGCTCCCAAACAACCTGCAACATCTAGCTTTTCCGGGTCACAAATCACGCAAATATCCGGTTGGACAACAGTGTGGATATCTTCATTTCTTAAAGATTTATGCGGTAAACGTACGTCAAAGGGTGCTTCGTAAACTTTACATGTTTTGCCTTTTAAAAATTGGTAAAACTCTGAAGCAATGTGCAGAGAAAGCCGTTGATGCAATCTATTTGGAGCTGCTGTTTTTTTGAAAACTTTGCCTTTGATCAATTCCAACGTTTCATCCAAATTCCATTCTAAGTAATCAGCATAACTGTACAAACCTCCATAAGAAAGGTCTGGTTCTTTGACAATATTTTTATCCTCCCTTAGCATACCTAAATTTACAAAATAATTTAGAGTGATGGAAAATTAAAGCCATATGGTTCTGGAAAAAGATTCTAACACTTGCTTTTCATTTTCTTTCCTACATATTGGGTCCTGTATATTGCCTTTTTCTACTACCTCATGAAAAAAATCATCTCATTCCAAATCCCTAAACCCAATAAAGAATTTGTCCGATTCCAGGTGGATGCGGGTAAACATTTTTATGACAAGCTACACCAGCATCCTCAATGGCAGCTCACCTTGATCATCGAGGGGAAAGGGCAACTGATGGTAGGGGACTACCTAGGGCGGTTTGAGCCTGGTGACATGTTTTTGTTTTCAGCCAATATGCCGCACGTGTTCCGTTCAGATGCAGAGTACTTTGATCCTCATGAAGACAAGCAGTCATTGGGACATACCTTGTTTTTTGATTTCGAAGCCTTGGGAAAAAGCCTCATGGAGGTGGAAGAATTTGCTGGTCTGAACCAGTGGCTACAACAGACAAAGGGCTGTTTTACTATACAGGGGAGTACCAAAAACAACCTCAAAAACAACCTGAGGAATTATCCCGGATTAAAGGGGTTAAAAAAATACTTGTGGCTTTGGAAATTTTGAATGTCCTACAAGAATCACAGGAACTCACCGCTTTAAACAGGCTTATTCCCCATAAAGATTTTACAGAATCCGAAGGTAAGCGCATGGGACAGGTGATGTCATTTATCCTTTCCCAAAGCCAAAACCAAATCAGTTTAAGTGAAGTGGCAGATGTGGCCAACTTAAGCAAAGAAGCATTTTGCAGGTTTTTCAAAGAAAGAACGGGAAAGACATTTACCGAATTTTTGACACAGGTACGGATTCACCAAGCCTGTCAACTCTTGCATGAAAGTGAATGGTCAATTTCGCAGATTGCCTATCAAAGCGGTTTTCAGAATCTTTCTTATTTCAACAGGGCATTTAAAAAAGTTCAGGGTGAAACCCCAAAGGAGTATAGGTCAAAGATGATATAGCGACGATATAGGGATTTGAAAACCAAAAAGTCAAAACCGATATAATTTAATCCTTGAATTATCCCTGCAGATTTAAAAAATAATTTTAAATCTGCAGGGATAAAAATATAGTTTTTTTCTTCAATTATTTTGATTCCATGCCATAAATGACAATGGTTGACTTATTGCATAAATATCCCAATGGCCTTAAAGAATTTAATCAGCTTCTATTTACACACCACCCATCAACATCAACAAACCATTGGTCAACAGGGTATTGGTTTTTTGCCCATGAAAAACGGAAATTACTTTTTGAAATATGAATGGGAAATTATTTCTACTTTATATTCACCTAACCATCTTCAAATCGTATCCATCATGAAAAAAGGTATACTTGCCTTTCTACTAGGCGTTTTAATTATCGGGAGTTCGCTGGCTACTGAATTATACCCCGCCATCAGCAGCTACCAAGCCGACCGGGGCGCTTTGGCCCGAAAGTACAATAATCCGCTTTCCGAGGAGTCATTCCTGAGATTCACCAAGCTTTACAATGATTGGATAGACGCCCTAAATAAAATGCCGTATGATGCTTATTCCCTTGATGGGAAGATGGACTGGCAGCTTTTTAAAAACCATTTGGAAAAAGAACTATTCTTTCATGGGCTAGCCTATGAAGACTTCAAGCAGGTCAGCCATGTAGTAGATTTTAAGGATAATTTGGAAAAATTCTATCAGGTCAGGCGCATGGCGGTGAAACCTCAATCCCAAGAATTGGCCGCCACCTTTTCCCTAACAGAAAAAGCCATCATAGCAAAATGGGAAGCCATGAAAAAGTCTAAACCCTTTGATTCATGGCAAAAAGCAGAGTTGGCTGCTGAGACAGTCGAAGCCCTGAGAAAAAGTACAGAGGAAGCCTATAACTTTTATTATGACTACGATCCTGACTTTACCTGGTGGATGAAAAAGCCGATGGAAAGCATGAATGAGGTGCTTAAAGCTTATGCCGCATTCTTAAAGGACCATTTTGAGAATACAGTAGTGAAGGATGATGGCTCAGGAATTATTGGCAAACCTGTTGGAAAATTGGCCATTGAGAAAGAACTGGCCTACAACATGATTCCTTATACTGCCGAAGAATTACTCAAAGAAGGAGAAAAACAATATGCCTGGTGCGAAGCAGAAATGCTGAAAGCTTCAGAGGAACTGGGCTATGGCAAAGATTGGAAAGCTGCCCTGGAACATGTTAAAAATACTTATGTCCCTGCAGGTGAATGGCCTCAAATGGTGGCAGAAATGGCCGATGAAGCCATTGAATTCTTAGAATCAAGAGACCTCCTGACCATCCCTGATATGGCTAAAGAAACCTGGCGAACCACCATGATGTCCGCTGAAAGACAAAAAGTTAGTCCCTTCTTCCTAGGTGGTGAAACCATTATTATTTCTTATCCCACCTCTACCATGACCCATGAAGAAAAAATGATGAGTATGCGAGGGAACAACCCCCATTTTTCAAGGGCAACTGTACAACATGAACTGATTCCTGGACACCACTTACAACAATTCATGAATCAGAGGCATTTCCCCCACCGCCGGGTTTTCAATACCCCATTTTGGGTAGAGGGCTGGACCTTGTATTGGGAATTCAACTTATGGGATAAAAATTTTCCAAGAAATGCAGAAGATAGAGTCGGCATGCTTTTTTGGAGAATGCACAGGGCTGCAAGAATCGTTTTTTCGCTCAATTACCATTTGGGCAAATGGACACCTCAGCAGTGTATCGATTACCTGGTAGATGCCGTTGGGCATGAGCGGGCCAATGCAGAAGCAGAGGTACGAAGGTCCTTTGAAGGCAGATATGGTCCATTGTACCAATTGGCCTATATGATAGGCGGCTTACAGGTATATGGGCTAAGGCAAGAAATGGTAGAAGGTGGACAAATGACCGAAAAAGAATTCCACGATTATTTCATCACCCAAAACTATACCCCAATAGAACTGCTCAGGGCAAGGATGAAAGGAGATATCCCAAAAGACTTTACAAGTACCTGGAGGTTTTTGGATTGAGCTGAATAATACCCTCCAAGGGATCTAAACCCTTGGAGGGTATTTTAACTACCTAAAAGTATATTTAAGTCCCAACCCGGCACGGAAGAAGTTTCCTCTTTCGGTGGGGAAAATGGGGCTGGCTTCCATTGTAAAACCGAAATTTTTGGGGTTAAAAGGCTTAACCAATAAACCTAATGGCACGCCGAGGTAGAAACCATCTCTGTTTCCCTCTGTCCCTAAATGAAACCCACTGTAAAAATTGACCTCATCACTTTGGACAAAATTGTATCCAAAGGTACCTTCTATCCCAACTCTACCTCCAGTGGAAACCCTAGCTTCACCAAACATTTTATTGTCAGGATCTGTACCGATTGACGCAAAGGTGGCAGAACTCAAACGATAAATCCCGGCAGCAATCTGTGCATTGGCTTGATATACAGTGGCAAAAAACAGTACTGTTGAAATTACAAGTAACTTTTTCATAATGTTAAATAGTTGGTTGAGCCTGATGTAAAACAAAGACCAGACCAACTCTATAAAACTGCTGACTTCAAATCAGGCTTGGGAGAATAAAGTACTAAGTCGCAAAGACTTAAAATTCTTAACAAACAATAAATTTAAACCCCAAATTGACGCAGGTGATGGTCCATATGTTTCCATACAAATATACCCCACTCCTGATGATTCAATGGACCAAATCTTGGATGCATTCCCTGCATATTGCCCTCTATTTTTTCAAACTTCTTGAGAATATACTGCATCTTTGATTTTTCTTCCCCGAAGGTTTTCTCATCGACCTTGCCCTGCATATCAAACCTTTTAGGTCCTTTGGCAAATTTTGGGAACTCTTTTTTCAGGTAAAAGAAGTAAATCTTGCCCAAACGCTGCTTAAAAGTAGGGGCAGTAACAGCAGGAGGAGCATTCATGATGGATTGATTGGCCAAGTTACAATGGGCCATCATTTCCGATACATTCATCTTCCCCCATTTTGCCTGGCTTGTTGACTGCAATTGATCTATCCGGGAGTAGATTTTCTGAAGTTCCTCAGGGTTCAATATGGATTTTTTCATAAATCATTATTTCATAACCATTCAAGGTAAGTATTTTTTCAATAGCCTAGTCCTCATTGCCTGCACTTTTATACCCCTCAAAATCTGCCTATTCCTCAAAATATCTTAACTTTGCGCCTTATTCATCAAAAGGGCTTTTAAGCAGTAAGCCAAGACAGCTGAATATTGATCTAAAATACTGAAAATCAAAAGCATTATCACCTTTATCAGGTAATATTAATAAGATAAATCGTAAGGGGTACCGTGAAAAAATACCAGGAGTTCAAACAAGTAGATTATCCAGAAATAGGAGAAAGCATCCTTTCTTATTGGAAATCCAATGATATTTTCAACAAATCCGTTAGCAACAGAGATGGGGAGGAAACCTTCACCTTTTTTGAGGGACCACCTTCTGCTAATGGTACCCCCGGCATTCACCATGTGATGGCCCGTACTTTGAAGGATATTTTTTGTAGATACAAAACCTTGAAAGGCTTCCAAGTGAAGCGTAAAGGTGGATGGGATACGCATGGTCTTCCGGTAGAGCTTCAAGTGGAGAAAGAATTGGGCATTACCAAAGAGGATATCGGAAAAAAAATCACCGTCGAGGAATATAATAAGAAATGCCAGGAAACGGTCATGCGCTTCAAAGACGAGTGGGATGACCTGACTGAAAAAATCGGTTATTGGGTCGATTTGGACGATCCTTATATCACCTTTGATGCCAAATACATAGAATCTCTTTGGCACCTTTTGAAAAGGCTTCATGAAAAAGGGCTCCTTTACAAAGGATACACCATACAGCCATATTCACCTGCGGCAGGAACAGGATTGAGTTCTCATGAACTGAACCAACCCGGATGTTACAGGGACGTCAAAGACACCTCCATTACTGCTCAGTTTAAATTGAAAGGACAGGAAAACACCTACATCCTCGCCTGGACCACTACCCCTTGGACGCTGCCTTCCAACTCTGCCCTTGCGATAGGAGAAAACCTGGATTATGTGAAAGTCAAGACTTTCAACCCTTATACCCACGAACCTATGATTGCCATCCTGGCAAAAGCCAGGATGAACGCCTATTTCAATCCTAAAGCCAAAGAGATTGCACTTGAGGATTACAAAGCCGGCGACAAGCTGATTCCATACCAAGTAGTAGAGGTGTTCAAGGGCAAAGAAATGCTTGGATGGGAATATGAGCAACTATTCCCTATTCAGGCCCTGACACTTCCTCACCCTGCCTTCACCGTAGTCGCAGGAGATTATGTGACTACCGAAGATGGTACAGGTATTGTCCATTTGGCAAAAGCATTTGGTGCAGACGACTTTAGGACTTTGGTACAGAACAATGTTCCAGGGATCTTCGTCAAAGATGAACAGGACAACGACATTCCGGTAGTAGACAAGCAGGGAAAATTCATCGCAGTCGTAGGAGAATACCTGGCGGCAAAAATGAAGGAACATCAAATCACTGCCCATAAGGTGTTTGGCCCGGATGATTTCTTCGTGAAGAATTATACCAATGATGATGAAAATGCAGCGGATTTTAAAAACACCGACATCATCATCTCCATCATCCTTAAGAATGAAAACAAGGCCTTCAAGGTCGAAAAATATGAGCACAGTTATCCGCATTGCTGGAGAACAGATAAACCCATTCTTTACTATCCTTTGGAAAGCTGGTTTATCAAAACTACAGCTTATAAAGACAAATTGGTTGCCTTGAACAAGACCATCAATTGGAAGCCTGAGGCGACAGGTACCGGGAGATTTGGCAACTGGCTGGAAAACCTGGTGGACTGGAACCTCAGCCGGTCCAGATTTTGGGGCACCCCCCTGCCTATTTGGAGAACTGAAGATGGAACAGAGGAAAAATGTATCGGGTCAGTAGCAGAACTTCAGGAAGAAATCCAGAAATCCATTGCCCAAGGTTTTATGAAAAAATCTCCATGGGAAGGAAAACAAATGGATTTACACCGCCCCTACGTGGATGATGTGGTCTTAGTTTCTTCCAAAGGGGAGAAAATGTTCAGAGAAACAGACCTAATTGATGTCTGGTTTGACTCCGGTGCTATGCCCTATGCCCAGTGGCATTACCCATTTGAAAACGAAGACATATTTAAAGCCAATTATCCTGCAGACTATATCGCAGAAGGAGTAGATCAGACCCGGGGCTGGTTTTTTACTTTGCATGCTATAGCAGGAATGCTGTTTGATTCAGTTGCTTTCAAAAACGTCATTGCCAATGGTCTTGTTTTGGATAAAAATGGCAATAAAATGTCCAAACGCTTGGGCAATGCCATCGATCCTTTCAAAACCCTAAAAGAATATGGCCCAGATGCACTCAGATGGTACATGCTCAGCAATGCCAATCCTTGGGACAACTTGAAATTCAATCTGGAAGGCGTAGCTGAAGTACAGAGAAGGTTCTTTGGTACCTTGCAGAATACCTACAACTTCTTCGCCCTTTACGCCAATCTGGATGAATTTGTCTATGAGAAAGAAAAGGCAGTTCCTGTAGCGCAAAGAGCAGAATTGGATCAATGGATCATTTCCAAGTTACAATCCCTGATTGCTGAGGTGGAAGCAGCCATGGATAACTATGATGCTACCCGAGCTACAAGGGCAATCATGAATTTTACGGTGGACCAGTTGTCCAACTGGTACGTTCGACTGGCGAGAAAGAGATTCTGGAGAGGAGAAATGAATGGGGACAAGCAGGCGGCATACGAAACCTTATATGAATGTCTGCTGAGCCTTACCCAATTGATGTCTTCATTTGCTCCTTTCTATGCGGATTGGTTATATAGAAACCTAACCACTGCAATCGGGAATGCCGCTGAATCCGTTCACCTGACGGACTGGATCTCTGCTGATAATTCCCTAATCAACAAAGACCTGGAGGAGAGCATGGATTTGGCGCAAAGAGCTTCTTCATTGGTGCATTCTTTAAGGAAGAACCCAAAAATCGGTATCAAGGTAAGACAGCCTCTTCAGCGGATTATGGTTCCAGTATTGAATGAAAAGACCAGGAAGCAATTGCAGCATGTGGAAGAGTTGATCAAGTCCGAAGTCAATATCAAAGAAATTGAATACATAGATGATACCTCAGGGGTTTTGGTAAAGGATGTTAAACCTAATTTGCCTGTCTTAGGAAAGAAATTGGGGCCAAAAATGCGGTTTGTAGTGGCGGCAATTAAAACCTGGGGACAAGAAGAAATTGCTGTTATTGAAAGAGAGGGCAGCATTGCCATTGATGTAGAAGGAGAGACCATGGAAATTCTTCTTGAGGAAGTACTGATCAGTTCTCAGGACATCCCAGGTTGGTCAGTGGCCTCTGATCAAGGATTGACCGTAGCCTTGGATATTACCTTAACAGAGGAATTAAAACAGGAGGGTATTGCCAGAGACCTCGTAAACAGGATCCAAAATCTCAGAAAAGACATGGGGCTGGAAGTACAGGATAAAATCCACATCAAAGTAGCCAAACATGATGCCTTAGTGGACGCAGCATTGACAAATTTTGCAGGCTATATTCAAACAGAAACCCAGGCGCTTTCGTTGGAACAAAATGGTGCTTTAGAAGATGCTACCTTATTGGACATGGACGATTTTGAATTGAAAGTAAAAATTGAAAAAGTCTAGAACTTAAAAAAATACAATCAAAGAAGGGGTATTGTTTGAAAAATTCCTTAAATCTGTGACTTTGAAAAGATATTCATGAAATATTTGAAATACTTCGGCATTGCCTTTTTGGTAATCATTTTGGACCAAGCAGTAAAAATGTTGGTCCATTATCAAATGGACTTTGGTACTCCCGGTCAGATCAAGGTATTTGGCGAATGGTTTAAGTTGCATTATACCACCAACCCAGGCATGGCTTTTGGCATGCAGCTGGGGACGGAGTATGGGAAATTGATTTTGACCACCTTCCGTTTATTGGCCATGTTTGGTATAGGTTACTATTTGTACCATATCATCAAGCAGAAAATGCATAAGGGATACATCATTTGTATTTCTATGATTCTTGGTGGAGCGATAGGCAATCTGATTGACAGTATTTTTTATGGTGTTTGGTTAAACAACGCCCCTTACAATGCTCCAAGCCCGTGGTTTCATGGTCAGGTAATCGATATGTTTTATATCGATATTTGGGAAGGGTATCTGCCTGATTGGATACCGGTTTGGGGTGGAAGTTACACAGCCTTATGGCCCATTTTCAATGTAGCTGATGCTGCTATTTTTGTAGGTGTTGCTATTATATTGATTTTTCAGGGCAGGTTTTTTGATGAAAAGCTTACGGATGCAAAAACTGAAGAAGTAGACGAAATCCAGAAACAGTTTATTGAGGGGGAAGAAAAACCGTCTTCAAGTAATTCTTAAAATGGGCCGATTGGCCTTTTTTCTATTAATAATATTTATCAACCATTTCGTAGAAAATTATTAGAAAAGCATCTTCAAATAAACTACAGTTTTCTAACTAGAAACAAATAAACTTTTATTTTTATATCATTCTAGGTATTGAAAGTGTATTTTTGAGATTGGTTGATACAGTTCTTAAAAGTACATTAAGTTGAAATCAATTTTTAACAGTCCAGATGATAGAGTTATTTTGATCAAGAAGGTTTTTGATCGAAACAACCGGATGCTACAGATCTTAAGCTTAATTGCTTTTGGGATATTAGTATACGATTTGGGATTTAGAGAGAATGTCCAAGACGGAGTTTTAGGAAAGGTTTACTATGTATTATTACTTTTTTTGTCAGTAGGATTTATTATCCGTCTCTTTTCCAAAAGCGAAAAGTATAGTATAGCCCGATACCTTGTTGAAGTTACCATCATCTTATTTTTACTTATTGTCTCCTTGGCCAACTTTGGCGCTATAAACATTGACAATACAATAGTTATTGGGAATCTCCCTATCAAATCTATTTTCGTCAACCTCCTCATTTTTATTCTCTTCTTAATTGAATTGAGCAAGCTCAGCCTATCGGTTAATCAATTAAAGATCCATCCTGCCTTAGTTTTTATCTTGAGTTTTCTGGTTGTAATCGCTATTGGTACTGGGATGTTGCTCCTCCCTAATGCCACCAAGGAAGGAATCAGCTTAATAGATGCATTATTCACCTCTACTTCAGCGGTGTGTGTGACGGGATTAATCGTGTTGGACACTTCTTCTGATTTCACTTTTCTAGGCCAATTCATTATTTTAATCCTTTTTCAGGTTGGCGGTTTGGGAATGATGACCTTCACTTCATTCTTTGGTTTTTTCTTCAAAGGGTCTTATTCCCTACAAAACCAGCTGTTTTTAAAAGATTATATCAACGAAGATAATATTGGCGCTATCAATTCCACTTTGTTAAAAATCATCTTATTCACCTTAATCACGGAAGGGGTTGCCGCCCTTTTGATTTTCAAAATCATCGATCAAGGGCTTTTTAATAGCACAGGAGACCAGGTATTTTTCTCAGTTTTTCACGCCATTTCAGGGTTTTGCAATGCGGGGTTTTCCATTCTTGGTGATGGACTCTACGAGGTTGGTTTCAGAGAAGAATATACAGTTCATTTGATAATTGCATTCACCATTATTTTGGGTGGTATCGGTTTTCCTGTGGTGCTTGGATATTTCAATTACCTTAAGCATGTGGTAGTAGATACAACCAAAATGATTACCAAAGAAAAAGAATATGAACATGCTCCCCGAGTGGTGAATGTCAACATACGTTTGATTGTCTATACTACAGGTATTTTACTTTTAATTGGTTTTGTGACGTATTGGATTTTTGAATCCAATCATACGCTGGCAGGTCTCTCAGGTTACGGCAAGTTTGTAACTGCTTTTTTTGGGACTGTCACGCCTCGAACTGCTGGATTTAATACTGTAGATATGTCTGCATTAGCTTTGCCAACTGTTCTGATTTATCTTATTCTGATGTGGATAGGTGCATCCCCAGGATCTACAGGAGGAGGACTGAAAACAAGCACAATTGCAGTAGCAGTATT
This sequence comes from Cecembia lonarensis LW9, assembly GCF_000298295.1. Lineage (GTDB taxonomy): Bacteria > Bacteroidota > Bacteroidia > Cytophagales > Cyclobacteriaceae > Cecembia > Cecembia lonarensis. The sequence continues at coordinate 21,053 of NZ_AMGM01000050.1, read as the reverse complement.
GAATGTGGTTAGTATTACAAAAGGAAAAGACCGAGTTGAAATATTTAAAAGGCAGATTGGAGGAGAAACTCTCAGAAAAGCATTTGCAGTTATCGTTTTGTCCTTTTTAGTGATTGGATTTGGGGTATTTTTGGTGCTTCTTTTTGATCCCCAAATGCCATTGATCAGTGTTGCCTTCGAAATTTTCTCTGCGTTTTCAACTGTAGGACTAAGCCTGGGTATCACTGGAGATTTATCCACTGGAAGTAAAATTGTCGTTACAGTAATTATGTTTTTAGGAAGGGTCGGCACCTTAACGGTGCTTGTAGCATTTGTACGAAAAGCGAGAACATTACGATATAAATATCCAGAAGAGGGGGTTTTTATTACCTAATAATCAAAAAAAGATCATTATGAAATATATCATCGTAGGGTTAGGGAATTTTGGCGGTCACCTGGCCAAAAGGCTTACCAGTTATGGACATGAAGTCATTGGTATAGATGCCAGTGAGGATAAAGTTGAAGCTGTCAAAGATAAAATTACCCATGCAATAGCTATGGACGCTACCGATATTCATGCGGTAAGAAATCTCCCATGTAAAGAAGCTGATGCAGTTATCATTGCTATAGGCGAAGACTTTGGCGCATCTATCATGGTCACGGCACTTTTCAAACAATTGCAGATAAAAAGACTGATTTCCAGATCTATCAATAAAGTGCATGAAACTGTCATCCAGGCCATTGGTGTTGATGAAATCCTCCACCCTGAAGAAGACTCTGCCGAACGGATGGCCAAAAGTCTTCAAATGAAGGGAGTTATTGACTCTTTAGATGTATCGGATAACTACAATATCATCGAAGTAAAAGCCCCTCAAAGATATATAGGACTTACGATTGCAGAGACGAAAATCCGACAAGATTATAACATCAACATTCTTACACTTATCAAAATGGAAGAAAAACCTAATATTTTTGGAGTAAAATCAAAAAGTAAAAAAGTCACTGGAGTAGTTACAGCAGAAACTAAAATCGAGGAGGGGGATATTTTACTTTTGTTCGGCCATATCAAAGATATTCAGGAAATATTGAGTTTGGAGGATTAGTTTGCTACTTTAATTCCGGCAATTCTTCTCCACAATATTTACAAAAATATGCTTCTTTGTCCATGACTAATTGTTCACATTTTCGACACAACCTAGCCGTGGCCAGTTTTCTGCGACTTTTGGCCTGAGTCATTTCCGAAGTAACAATTCCAGTCGGTACTGCAATGATGCCATAACCCATCAACATAATAATAGAAGCCATCAACTTTCCAATAGGTGTTAAAGGTGTGATATCTCCAAAGCCAACGGTTGTTAATGTTACTATTGCCCAATACATAGACATAGGAATACTGGTAAATCCACTCTCAGGGCCTTCTACAATATACATTACAGTACCCGCTATCAATACTATTGTAATCATAGACGCAATAAAAATCTGAATCTTATTTCTACTGGCCCTTAAGGCATCAGAAAGAAACTCAGCATCCTTCAAATACCTACCGAGTTTTAATACCATAATAACTCTTAATAGTCTTAATGATCTAATCACAACCAGGAACTGTGTATTTATAAAGAAAATGCTCAAATAGGTAGGAATAATCGCTAAGAGATCAACCAATCCATAGAAACTAAAAATATATCCTAGCTTCCTTTTGCTTAGCCAAAGTCTCAAACCATATTCTATGGTAAATAGAATCGTGAAAGCCCATTCTAAAACATAAAAATAAGTACCGTAGGCATCATGTAGCTCTTTGACAGAATCCAATATAACAATTCCCACACTTAACAGAATGGCTACTAAGAGTACCACATCAAAGGTTTTTGATGCCCTATCATCATGTTCAAAGACGATATGGGCAAGTCGGGATTTGGTTGGAAATAGGGCCATTCTAATTCAAGAAAAAGGTGAAGAGTGAATTTAATAAAAATGAACACTTCCTTATAATAGCTTTTGATTTTCAGTCAAAATATCAATGCCTTGATAATCAAAATCCCCATCATCAGTAACAATCGTCAATCCCAGATCAAGCGCCATTTCATAATATAGATAATCATTGAAGTCTGACGTTCCGTCCACATTCTTGACAAGATAGCCAATATCTAAATCCAAATCTTTGTCGATCAATTTGATATTATTGGCATAAACTTCGAACTCAGATTTGAATAGTCCTAAATTATAAAGATAGTCCTCCGTACCTCTATAATCTTTTTTGAAATCCAGCTTTTCAATTTGAGTAGAACTCAACCGATTATTTGGATCATAAAGAAGATGATTTTTATAGTTCTTAAAATTAATTCGGGATATAGCGTTAAAAACTTCAGCAATTACTACACTGTGGGAATGAATTACAAGCCCCTTATCTAGTAGTTTTCCAACAAATTCAATGTAAATAGATTCCTTCCTGTTCGGATTGGTAATGTTTCCCAAGGCAAAAATCCAAATGTTTGAATCCAAAAAATATTTTTTGCGCGAGTCAATTTGGTGCATTGAAAGTTGCTGTATATCACCAGCCATAATAAAAAAAATTATGCTTCCTGCATATATTCTCTAATAGCTTCATCCCTCAATTGGCTTTTTCCCTTATTTAAGGCATTTTCTTTGACTAGTTCAATTCTTTGTTTCAATGAAGTGGAAGTGCCTTTAAAATTTAAAGATTCAGCCAAATCAGGTGCATTCATCCAGATTTTGCCAATAGAAGCGTTTAAAAAAGAAGAGGTAATCTGATCGAGACCGTCGAAATCTATTACAATAGGATTATTTTGGGCTAAATCTTCAACTATTGCATTGTAGAGTTTAAGCCCATCAGAAGAAAGTACCGCTATAGATTTACCGATTATATTCTTTACTGTTATCATAAGGACTGCAAATTTAAAAGTTTTCTAAAACAAATACTCGAAATAACTGTAAATGTTTCACTTACAGTTAAACTCCAGAGTAATCGTAGTTCCAGGAAAGTGGCTTAGTTTTCTTAAAGATAAGGATCCTAACTTATTCCCCCAACAGTAACCATCAGTAATTATTTGGAAAGAGTGTCCATTTTTCTCACAATAGGTTTTGATGCTACTAAGCCCCAAACCTCCAGGATGGTCTGTTTTTGTTGTATTACCATCAAGTGCCCATAAAATGGCTTTTTCTGGCTCATTGACCTTGTTTTTTGTAAAGTTTGAAATAGGCTCCAAAAAGCCTACTCCAAGATCAACAAGAGTAAATTTAAGTAAATTTTTGCTCGGATAATATTGGCCACATGCAAATACAGGGTCTTTTGTTTGTGCGTGTAAGTGGATATTTGAAAATACTTCCAAAAATTGATTGATTAGGTCTTTTTTTATCTTTGGAATATTTCTGAAAGCAGTATGGTCAAAAAGCTGACTATCCAAATAAACATAATAGGCTTCGTCATCTACTGGAGAAAATCGCGTTAACTTGATTGAAGATTCCATACTGCCAAATGAAGTGTATTGCCCCGAATCATTGCTCAAAAATCCATTTCTTCTGAAAATTTCAAATCGAGTATCAATATCCTGTGCATCCACATAAAATTCATGCCCGCAATCGCAATTCAATCGGTAAATCACTGCATCTAAAAATGCAGTCATATTGGCATCCAAAAATTTTATCTGTGAAAAATCAAGAAAAACCTTGTTGTTGTTTACGCCTTTAAATTGTTGATAAAAATCAATCAACACCTTAAAGCAGGAAGGTGTCGATTGAAGACTTCTGGCAATTTGATACGTTTCAAATTTATCCATCACATCTGTCTGATCAAATCCTTGGCCTTATCAAAAGAAAAGGCGCCTTTAACCTCCTTTTGATCAAAAACCATCATGTAAAGGAAATCCTTACCTGCCAATTCAGCCCATTTTTGACCCAAACGGGCTTTTGCCTCAGAATCTGAATTGTCTCTGTCATCTCCTTTGGTTTCCAAAAGAATGGTTTTTCCTGAGTTAGTGCCGATGATAAAATCAGGATAATGATTGGATTTAAAACCATTGATCGCAAAACCTTTTCCTCTACCTAAGTTACGGTGCCAATAGCTGACATTGGGAAGAGAGGAAATAGCTGTCATCACCTTGACCTCAAACCCGTTCATACTACCTTCGGCTTCATAGAGCGACTTACTGATGGAAGGGCCTACCTTTCCCGGAACAATTCTTTCTGGATATTTCCAGCTTGCGATAGTTTCTATTTTCCCAACAGTAATCAGGTCATTGAACTTTTCTTCGGCATAAGCATCAGCATGAGATTTGATTTTTGCCTTGATTTTTTCCGAATAGACCAAGCGTCGGGCGAGTATGTCCCGCAACTGATCCGTATTCATGCTTTCCAAAATTCTTGTGATGTACAGCTTGATTTCCTGTTCTGGAATTGGATACAAGTTGCCAATCATTTCATTGAGCTGGTAAACAATATCCTTGATCTGTTTTTCTTTAGGCTTGGCCAAGATATATTCCATCATAGGCTCCTTCACAACCAAATCCTCGATTTTGGTGAAGGAGGGAGTATATTCATCTTTTTTGCTTTCTTGGATGTCTACTTTGTACAGCTCTGCTTGAATCTGATCAAAATCCAGCAAGGTATCGTATTTGCTCAATTTGAAATTGGACAAAAGTGATTCCTGGTTCAATAACGTACTTCCGCCCATTTCGAAAAGTGGATTATTGGGGATTTGTATGTGAAATTGGGGCAATCTCACGTCGGCTACCGATTCTTTCAAAGATGACCGAATTCCGTATGTTCTGACTTTTTCTCCCATTTCTGAATAAATATGCGGGTCAATTGGACTCGATAGCTGCTGGGACACCGCCGCCTCCATTTCCTTGTTTTGCTCAATGGCAATTTCTTCAATTTCTCCTATGATGCCTTGGACAATGCCCATACTCTCATTTGTAACGTCAGTATCTGTGGGTAAAGCGATTCTGTTTGCGTCCAGGGATTCCTCTGAGGGTATTTCCTGTTGTTCCGGAAAGAGAAAACCTTCCAAACTTTGATTGGTAGCCTTGGCACGGGATTCTTCGGAAGTCAGGTCTTTTTTCCGATAATCTTTATCACTAAAACCCGATGCTTGCAAACCCTTCACGATGTTCTGAAGGGTGTCGTGAAATTTCATGGATGCGGTAAGTACATAGGAAATATTCAATAGAGGAGAAGCATGTTTCATCACATAAGGCTGACGCAATACCCTTCCCAAAATCTGCTCCACATCTACCGCTGAAGATTTATCAGCCAAGGAAGCCAATATGTAGGCAAACGGACAATCCCATCCTTCCTTGAGGGCATTGATGGTAATGATAAAACGAACAGGACAAGACTCGGACATCAGGTCTATACCTTTAAGCTCATCCTTCTCGGCAGTTTTGATCTTAATTTCTTCCTCGGGAATTCCCAAGCTAATCAACTGGGCCTTCAATTTGTCAAATGTGGTATTTTCTTCCCCTGTTCTTGGCTGTGCCTGGAAGAGTACAATGGGTCGGATATATTTGCCTCCTTCTGCTCTCTGAGCGATGGCTAGTTGCTCTAGCTTGTACCTCAAATGCAGGGCAGAATTGACCACTTCCGTTTTGTCATGATGATTGTACACGATGACAGGAAGCTTGACCATGTGCTCTTTTTTCAATTCGATGGCCGGCACTAAGCTGATGATATTGGAATTGTTCTTTGGGGTAGCGGTGAGATCCAATACAAAGGATGGATTAAGATTCCGCAACATGTCCACACTGAGGTCCGATTCAGCATTGTGGCTTTCGTCTACCACAAGGACCGGATTCAGGCTTCGGATGACATTGATCAGCGCTGTCTCATCGATATCTTCCAATAAATGACTGGTATCCGCATATTGGGCGACGAAAGGCGCCAAAGATCCATTTTCCTGATAGGCTTTTCGGTCTTCTTTCTTTTTGGAGCGAAGACTGGAGAAACTCATCACAATGATGCTCAACTGCTCAGCAACTACAGTTGGGTTAAAATTGGAAGCATTCAACAACTCCCTTTTCTGATACACTTGCACCCGATGATGAAAAAGCGCGTTGAGCTTTTGTCTGTAGGGATGATCCGGATTACTTAAGTTATTGACCGTTTGATCAAGGAGATTGCTCCAAGGAACCAGCCATACCACAGCTTTGGGTTTTCTAGGGTCGAAGGCATCAAAAATTGTTCGGAGCGCATTTACAGCCAAAAAGGTTTTCCCTCCTGCTGTAGGTACTTTCATGCAGACATTGGCAGCGTTGGGAATAGTATTTTTATAAGGCTGCATACCTGTATTGTTCAAAGGATCATAAGGACCGATCTTATCCTCCCAATACTGATTGAATGCTTTATCCAGCTTTTTATGCTCCTGCACATAGCTAAGATACTCCCGCAGGTCATTGAGTACTTTATGTTGATATGCTTTGAGTTCCATGCTAAAAACGCGTTATATCCCTAGGTATTTTCTTAAAAACGATCTGATGCTTGGTCATCAATTCCTGAGGTAAGAGGCAATTGTCCGCATAGATGATATATTGATCTGCTCGTTCTGTGATGTGTTCAGAAAGTGTTTCAAAATCCAAGGTAGTGAGTCGATCTTTTTCGTAGATAAAATAATAGGCGGTATCCTCTTGCTTGCCCAATAGATAGCTTGTATCCTCAGCTTTCTCTTCCGAAAGTGAGGAGCGGGTTTCCGAGTACCAGATATATTTTCGGATTTGGGAAAGAGGAATCCTTTCGTTCAGGTTATGGTCTTCATCGAAAAGGGCCTCTCCGAGAGAATAATAGGAAAAATTCCCACCTGTGCCCACTTCGGCTTTGCTTCCTTCTCCATAGCCCTGTATCACCCGCTTCACCCGCTCTGCGGTGATACTTTCGGCATAGTCCTCCATCTCGACCAGGATAAATTTCCGATTGCCGCCATCCTGTTGGTTAAGCTTCAATACCGCATGGGCAGTAGTACCTGAACCAGCAAAGGAGTCTAGGACTATCGAGTCTTTTTTAGTAGTTGCTTGTAATAGATATTCCAACAATTCAACAGGTTTCGGGAAATTAAAGACTTTTCTCCCAAATAAAGATGTTAGTCTGTTAGTACCCAGCTGTGTATAGAATCCTTCAATCAGGGAGTAAACTTTTTTCCCTCTTAAATCCCCCTCCTTGCTTTTTAGATATTGTTTATAGTTAACTGTCCAAGACTTCTTCTTTTCATTCCACTCAATTGAAAGCTCATTTTCTTTAAGTGCTAATTCCACTCTATCTTTACTCCATTGCCATTGTTTATTAGGCCATATTTCATTTCCATCGTAAACTATTGGGTATTTTAAGTTTGGTCTATCGTCCATACTTGTAGTAGCCAATGGCTGTAGTCTGTATGGTCCTCGGTCCTGGAATTTCTCATCCTTATACTTATAATATTTTAATACAGAATCGTCAGGAGGCAATTCAATTTTTTCTAATGTCGAAATATCTTTTGAGTAAAAAAGAATGTATTCATGGAGATTTACAATATGCTTACTCTTAGCACCTCCCCCATAAGTTTTTTTCCAAACAAATGTTTCTACTCTGTTTGACCGGCCAAATACCTCGTCCATAATTAAATGCAAATAATCATGTTCGAACTCATCTATTGAAACTAAAATAACACCATTCTGAGAAAGAAGCTTATGTAGCAACTTTAACCTTGGATACATCATACAAAGCCATTTGTCATGCCGGCTAAGGTCTTCACCTTCCTTGCCCACGACTTCTCCCAGCCATTTTTTGATTTTGGGATGGTTGACATTGTCATTGTACACCCAGTTTTCGTTGCCGGTGTTATAGGGAGGGTCTATATAGATGCAGTTTACTTTTCCTTCGTACTCTGGCAGAAGCGATTTTAGGGCTTCGAGGTTGTCGCCATGGATGATTTTGTTACCCGAGGGTGCTTCGCCCTCTTCCAAGTTATAATCGTATTTTTTATCCAGGACTTTGTAAGGTACCTCTTGATGGTGGTTGATGACTTTTTCCTTGCCTATCCAGTGTAAAGTGGGCATATCGAATGTTGATTCTAAAAAGGTGTACTTGTAAAATTAGTAGAAAAGAGGGGAAGTACAAGGGTTGAAAAGAACAGAAACCTGTCAGGTTTTGGAAACCTAGCTCTTAAAATTTGTACAACTCGGGAACTTTGTCGACCGGCATCACGGTCAACAGAAACTCCTCTTGAGTCTTTAAAAGCAGCAGATGAAGGACGGTTAATATCAACTTTCCACCAGTTAGGAAATGGTTTGATGGCCCTGAATAAAATTTCTTCGTCAGAAATGTTCTGTGGTAGCATGAAAACTTTCTGTTAGCTTAAAAACTTCTTCTTCGGATACTTCCCTTTCCTCATCTTTTCCACCAAACTGTATTAAGGAAAAAATTTTATTTTCAAAAATTTCAAACTCAAGATAATCATCTCCCTGCTCAAATTCCAACTGAATGCTATTTCTCCCTGTAGGAAAAACTTCAGGTTGAAAGGGAAGCGAGTGTAAAATTGTAAACACTTTTTGGATCAAGTCATCAGTAAAAGGACCTGTCTCAGGTCCATTCCACCCAGCTTTTAGTTTTTTTATTGATCTTAAAGTTTCAAGATTTTTTAGCAGCGGATCAGAAAATCTGTGTTCAGGTGTTTTCGTAAAATGGTTTGAAAACCATGATGGCTCATTTCCAAGAATGGCCAAACCAATCGAACTTGTTCCTAAATTAAGACTAAGCATCCTTGTGCTCGTATTTTTAAATAATTGATTATTCATCTTTCAAAAAGTTTTGTTCAAAATTTTTCAAAATAATTGCACCTCAATTTATGCAAGAAAACCGAAATTCAAAACCTACTCATCCCCCTCTTCATCAATCCATGCATTCCACAGCAAATCCAAATTATTATTGATAGCCTCAATACTTACATTCTCGAAATCTATTTTTTTCTTTCCCTTGATTCCCAACCATTCTCTGTAGTTTTTATACTCAGGATGCTTGGGTTCATTGATGGCTTCTTCAAGCTGGGCAAAACCCCAAGGACCACCACAGTCTTCTGGTGGGCATAGCCCTGTAGCCTCAGTACATAGAGGCGTGTCGCCATCAAATCCGTCCAAGTCCTTTTGGGTTACTTTTTGAATAGAAATCTTATGCCACCAATCATCCCCAAAATCATACCAGTACCAGAAGGTTTTCCCATCAGTATGTTCTAGAAATTCCAAAAGGAACAATTCATCCGCATCATAGGTATCTCCGTGGGGACTTCCCCAAAAATCATCTCCTTCCATTTTCCTTTGGGCAGTTATTTTAGGCCGCTCTTTTTTGTCACTAAACTGAAACAAATGGCAATCTTCCCAGCCCATAGCTACTTGAATGATCAGGTGCAGTTCACTCATAGTGATATCAGCTGGTATTACTACCTTCCTGTAGATAGGGAATGGCATGTTTTCAAGATTGATTTTCAACTTGATGGAGGTTGGGTAGAGTGGGATGATTTTTGTCATTTTCGAAAGGTATGCTTTAGGTCAAAATTAAAAAAACTTCCGATCTAACCTCGCCTCAATAATCTAAAAATCCAATTCATCACCCCAAAGAACCTTCTCTAAGATTATAAGTTTGGAATATATTGGAAATTACTCAAATTTTGTAAGCCTATGATTCCTTCCTCCCCCATATCCACCAAAAACAAGCTTGAATCCCAAGAGCTGTTTAAAATCTCCAGATTCAAGCCTTTAATCAAAAAGACCAAACCCCATAAACACGAAGGCTACTTCGAACTGATTTTAATCGCAGAAGGGGAAGGTTTTCACTGGATAGAGACAGAAAATTATCAGATACAAACTCCTGACTTCTACTTTTTAAAACCTGGACAGCTGCATTTCTGGCAGTTTACAGCCATCCCCAAAGGCTACGTGATGATGTTCAAGGAAGAATTTATCGATGCTGTTAAAGAAGTGAAGATCCTGCATCAAATACAGCAAATGGGAGAATTGACAAGGATTCCTGCTTGGAAGGATACTATCGTCGGCCAAATTTTCGAAGACATCTTATTAGCCTATCAAAACCCTGATCAATATTCAGAAGATTTGATCAAAGGATACTTGCGCGTGCTTTTTTCCAAAATTGCCAACCATGCCTCGGAACCTTCTACTTCTGGAAAAGAAAATCCTCTCTGCGATAAATTCCTAAGCTTATTGTCCCAAAAATACCCTTTGCTGCACCGAGTGGCAGATTATGCGGAATTGCTACAAACATCTCCTCAAAACCTCAATCAAGCCTGTAAGAAAAAAACAGGTAGGACAGCCTCCGAACACATTAATTCCCAACTGATTCTGGAAGCCAAAAGAAATATCCTCCACACCGACCAAAACATCAACCAAATCGCCGACCTGCTCCAATTTAACGATGCCTCCTATTTCGTCAAGTTTTTCAAAAAACACACCGGCGAAACCCCTCATCAGTTTAGGGGGAGGTATTTTGGGTAAACTTTTGGGGCCGACCTTTGAGGTTTTTCAAACCTCGAAGGTCTTTACTTAAAGGATAATCGTTTTCAAATATGATATTCTTACTTAGAAAACCTTCGATACCGTATGTACGGTATCAAAGGTTGGCAGCAACCCGACCTTTGGGGTTTCCAAAAACCCCGAAGGTCTTTGTTGAAGGGTAAAACCTTATTTTATTCATAGTGCCATGAAAACCTTCGAGGTCAAAAAAAGACCTCAAAGGTTGGCGACCACTTGACCTTTGGGGTTTCATGGAACCCCGAAGGTCTTTTAGTTTTGAGAAGATTTGAATAAATTACTGCCCATTAAGTTTTTATCAATATGACAGATATTTTTGAACCTGAAGGAATTTACCACATCTACAATAAGGCTAATGGAGATGAAAAACTATTCAAATCAGATGATAACTATTTTTATTTCTTGGAGAAATTCAACACCTATTTGGGGAATAAAGTAGGAACTTTAGCTTATTGTTTGATCCCAAACCACTACCATTTCTTAGTAAAAGTCAATTCTGACATCTCTGATGAACAACTTGTAAAAGCATTTTCCGACTTTCAGAATTCTTACTCCAAGAGCTATAATAAAGTCTTTTCAAGAAACGGATCACTCTTTCAAAGAAAGTTCAAACGAAAGAAAATTAAGTCTGAAGAATACCTCACCAGAATTATCATCTACATTCATCAAAACCCAGTCAAGCATCAGCTAACCAAAGGTCCTTTTGAATGGAGATTTTCATCTTTTCAAGCTTATCTTTCCGACAGGTCATCAAAAGTAAGCAGGGAATTAGCATTAGAATGGTTTGGAGGTTTAGAGGGATTCAGGATTGCGCATCAAGAGAATGTGGAAAAATATTTACCTGAGGATCTTTTAATGGAGTAAAAGTCGTCAAAAAACCTTCGAGGTCAGAAAAAGACCTCAAAGGTTCCACCCCCCACTTTCATTTTTACCATTTTCCCATCCATTTTTACCACAATCCCTGTATATACATGGGTTATTTTTGTAATTGGTGAATTATGTTTTGTCTTTCAGCCATCAACCTATGTTAAAAAAAACCACAACTGGCTTTTTGTTTCTTCTGATACTCTATCAGGCACAAGCTCAAAGTCAACTCAAGGAACTCCTTGAAATCAGCACGGCAAATTATCCCGAACTACAGGCCAAACGCTTAGAAACTGAAGCCGCACAAAAACTGGTACAATACGAGCGTTCCGATTTCCTTCCAAGCTTGGACGGCTCCTACCAAATGGTCTATTCTACCAATAATAATATCACGGGTATGTTTTTACCCGGACAGGTAATGCCTATTTCAGGTCCGCCTGTACTGGAAAACTCATTTGATATGGTTTTCGGTTCTGCAGCTGCGCTCTTACTAAACTGGAGCCCCTTTACTTTTGGGAAAAGAGAAAGCAAAATCCAATCTGCCAAATTTGGTCAGGAACTTGCCCGACATCAAGAGGTACTTGCCATCTTGGAGCATCAGGTGCGCTTTACAGAAGCTTATTTAAACTATTGGGCTGCTGAATCCATTGCGGAAGCAGCCAGGAAAAACAGGGACCGTTACGAATCCAACTTAAGCCTATCCAAAAACTTGGTGGACAATGGTCTCCGCCCAGGGGTAGATTCAGCACAGTTCCGATCATTATTCGTCCGTTCCAAAATAGAATATCTCAATGCCCAAAAAACAGCTGAAAGCATGTTGGCAAGGGTTCGGGAACTACTAGGTGAGGACCAAAAACCAATCACACTGGACACCAGTCTCAAGAGACAAGTCCCGATTCAAACGGAAGAACCAATGGATAGCCATCCCCTACTCGAGCGTTCCAAAGTACAAACCCTTTTGGCCAATGCCCAAAAGACTGAACTCAACCGTTCCCTATTGCCAGACTTCAATGTTTGGGCTACAACTTTTGCCCGTGGTTCTTCTATTCTATTTGAAGGAGGGTTTAACAATCCTACTGACGGTCTAGCCTTCTCCAAATACAATTATGGAGTAGGATTTCAAGTTGCCGTCCCGATTTTGCAATTTTCCCGCACCTCCAAATTGGTACAAAGACAAAATTCCCTGATTTCAGCAGCTGAGGCTTATGAAATGCAGATAGAAAGATCGCTGGAAAAAGACAGAACAGTTGCCAAAGTGACTTTGGAAAAAGCATTGGAAGCAGCCACATTGGCACCGGAATATGTGCAAGCTGCGGAATACAGCTATCAAGCGCTTCAAGCCAGATACGATGCCGGGCTGATCAATCTGAACGAACTGGTGCAAGGTCAGGCTGACTTGGCCAAGGCAGAGGCCGAAAGCATCAAAGTCATGGCTGAAATGTGGAAAGCATTGCTGTACTATGCTGCAGTCAGCGGTGATATGGAAATATTTTTGGCCCAATTGGAAAGATAATATATGAAACTTATAGAAGGAGCTTTAAGCAAACCCATCACAGTCATGGTAGCGGTATTGGCCATAGGAGTATTTTCTTACCTCGCCATCCGCAATATGAAGATTGATATTTTCCCAACTTTTGGTTTGCCAACGATTTACGTGGCCCAGCCTTATGGAGGTCTATCCCCAGAGCAGATGGAGTCCTTTGTGACCAACTATTATGAATATCACTTCTTGTATGTTACCGGAGTGAAATCCGTTGAGTCTAAATCGGTACAAGGTAATGCCCTGATCAAAATTATATTTCATGAAGGCACAGATATGAGTCAGGCGGCAGCAGAAGTGGTGGGCTATGTCAACCGTTCACGGGCATTTATGCCTCCAGGGACTGTTCCACCATTCATTACGAGATTTGATGCAGGTTCGGTACCCGTTGGGCAATTGGTTTTTTCTTCCAATACAAGAACTTTGGGAGAAATTGCTGACTTGGCACTTTTCAACGTACGCCCTATGTTTTCTACCCTACCGGGGGTATCAGCTCCTCCTCCCTTCGGAGGAAGTGCAAAATCGGTCATCGTCAAATTGGACCCTGAAAAAATACAGCGCTATGCATTTACCCCAGATGAAGTGGTAGCAGCTTTGGCACAATACAATGTGATTTCTCCTGCCGGAAACCTGCGCATGGGAGATGAAATGCTCCTAACGCCGACCAACTCAGTAGCAGAAACCATCACGGATTTCGAAAATATTCCCCTGACCTTGGGTACAGGACCTGCTGTTTACCTGAAAGATTTGGCCAATATTGAGATTGCCTCAGACGTAACAACCGGCTACGCACTTGTAAATGGTGCCCGCTCAGTATATATCCCGGTAACCAAAAGAGCGGATGCCTCTACCTGGGAAGTGGTAAAAAATGTCAAAGAAGCCTTGCCTCGTATGCAGGCATCTATACCAGGCGACATTGCCGTTTCCTATGAATTTGACCAATCTGGATATGTCATCAACTCGCTTAAAAATGTGCTTTTTGAGGGCAGCTTGGGGGCCATTTTAACTGGCTTGATGGTTTTGCTTTTCTTGGGCGATAGAAGAGGCGCATTGATTGTGGTGATGACCATTCCGATTGCACTGTTGACCTCTGTGGTTTTGCTGAACATGCTAGGTCAGACCATCAACATCATGACTTTAGGGGGCTTGGCACTCTCGGTGGGAATTTTGGTGGATGAGGCCACCGTAACCATCGAAAATATCCATCGGCATTTGGAGATGGGAAAAAGAAAAGCCTTGGCCATCTTGGATGGTTGTAAGGAAATCGTGACTCCCAAGCTTCTTATCCTATTTAGTATTTTGGCAGTTTTTGCTCCTTCCCTATTTATGTCAGGGGTACCTCAGGGTATGTTTTTACCCATGTCTATGGCTGTGGGCTTTGCGATGATAGCATCCTTTTTACTTTCCATGACTTTTGTACCGGTAATGGCTGTTTGGTTGATGAAACATCATACAAATGAAGATGAAAACAGTCGATTCAATAGATTTAAAACCAAGTATTTGAAAAGAGTAGAGTCATTGGAGAAAAGACCTTCACTGAGTTTATTCCTCTATTTTGGAGTAGCTTTCCTCTTGTTTATGGGGGGATTTAGCTTAATTGGATTGGATATTTTCCCCAAAGTAGACGCCGGACAAGCCGTAGTCCGGTTACGCCTGGATACGGGAACACGCTTGGAGCGTACTGAGGAGGCAACACAAAAACTGTTGGTCTTGGCTGAAGAAGTAGTGGGCAAGGGTAATATCGAGATCAGTTCGGCCTTTGTAGGTACGCAGCCTTCCAGCTTTCCTGTCAATCTGATTCATTTGTGGACCAGTGGCCCTCATGAGTCTGTAACCCGCATTAATCTGAGCAAAAATGCCAAAACTCCTATCGAAAGATTCAAAGAAGAGCTCAGACAAAAGGTAAAATCCGAAATGCCGGAAGCTAAAATATCTTTTGAGCCGGGCGACTTAGTGGATCAGGTATTAAACCTAGGCGCTAACAACCCCATTGAGGTGGCTGTCTTGGGCAAAAATTTAGAACAATCCAACGAAATTGCCCGAAGCCTGCGCAATGAACTTTCCAAGGAATCAATTTTCAGGGATGTACAGATTGCTAGCCCTCTGGATTATCCTACAATGAAAATCAATATTGACAGGGTAAAGGCAGGTCAGTTAGGTTTGACGGTAAAGGAGATTTCAGAAGCCCTAGTGACAGCAACCTCATCAAGCAGGTTTACACAACCCAACTATTGGCGGGATCCAGCTTCGGCAGTCGCGTATCAGGTACAGGTAGAGTATCCACAATACTTGGTGGCCAGCCAACAAGATGTGGAAATGGTTCCTATTGCCGATGATGGTAAAAGGAAAGTGTTTTTGAGAGATGTAGCCACATTTGAGACGACGCGTACTCCTGCAGAATATGACCGGTTAAACCAACAACGATTCATTACCCTTACCGCCAATATTCACGATAAGGATTTGGGTACAGCAGTGAAGATTTTGGATAAAACCATAGGGGAATTAGGGGAATTACCGGAAGGCATTCAAATCTTACAAAAAGGTCAAGTAGACCTCTTGAGCCGGACACTAAAGGAGCTTCAATTAGGCCTCTTAATCGCTATCATAGTAATATTTTTGATGCTTTCTGCCAATTTCCAATCATTTAAAACCGCTACAGCTACCATGGCGATCATTCCTGCAGTTGTTGCCGGTTCCATTCTTCTTCTCCTCCTAACAGGTCATACCCTCAATATACAATCTTACATGGGAATGATAATGGCGGTTGGTGTAGCAGTGGCGAACTCCATTCTATATGTCACCAATGCGGAGGATCTACGAAAAGCAGGAGAAACAAATGCCCATTTTCAAGCATCCAGCAACAGGATCCGTCCGATTCTGATGACGAGCTTTGCCATGATTGCGGGGATCACACCCATGGCCTTGGGTTTTGGAGAAGGAGGAGATCAGATTGCACCATTGGGCGTAGCCGTGATAGGAGGCCTATTCTTCTCCATGATCAGCACCTTGCTTTTCCTTCCCTTGGTATACCGCCAAATGGTAGGGAAAAAAACATTTATCAGCCCCTCTCTAAATCCTTTGGATAAAACCAGTACCTATTTTGAAGCCTAATCTTGTAACCATGAACAGAAAAATATACCATTTCCTCATAGGAATTTCATTTCTTCAATTTTCTTGTAATTCAGGTGAACAACAAACTTCCGAAGCAGAAGATATCCGCAGTGCTTTTAAATTAGCAAGAGAAGCGGTGGAAACGGAGTTGAAATTGCCGGCAGAACTTTTGCCTTACGAAAAAGCCGAAATCCACACCAAGTTAGATGCCTATGTGCAGCGTGTTTTGGTAGACATAGGCGACAAGGTTAAGAAGGGTCAGGTTTTGGTGACCCTTGATGCTCCTGAGATAAAAAGTAAAACTGCAGAAGCCAATACCAAACTATTGGAAGCAGAAGCCAAATACCGTGCCTCTGAGGACCGGTATATAAGAATCCTTAATGCTTCAAAAACACAGGGAGCCATTTCTGAAGCTGATATCATTGCCCTTAAAAACACTTATCAGGCAGATAGCGCATTTTTGCAGGCTGCAAAGTTGATGGCCCAGAGTTACAGAGAGCAGCAGGATTACCTGAACATACGTGCTCCATTCGATGGCATCATCACTTCAAGAGATGTAGATGCCGGAGACTTTGTCAACCAAAATCAGAACAGAACCATGCTGACCTTGGAAAGGCCGGATCGCTTGAGGTTGCGCGTACATGTACCCGAAGCATATGTTCAAACGGCTCCGGATTCTGAAATACTCAGTTTTACAACCGATGGCTTGAGTAATCGGGCATTTGAAGCCAAACTCGCAAGAAAATCAGGAAGCATCAATCCACAAACACGCACGGAAATCTGGGAATACGAATTTGACAACAAGGAAGGAGTCTTGAAGCCAGGCATGTATGCCATGGTTGCGCTGCTCTTAAATAGAGCCGAGGATTCCTTTGTAGTTCCAGCTGCGGCAGTTGCCACGACTTTAGAGAAAAAGTTTGTGATCCGTGTAAAGGATGGGATCATGGAATGGGTCGATGTGCGGACCGGAATTTCCAAAAATAGCAAAACAGAAATCTTTGGAGAATTGAATACAGGAGATATTCTATTGAGTCGTGCTTCAGATGAATTGAAACAAGGGCAGAAAATTGAGTATACCGTAGACTGACCTTTGAGGTTTCAAAAACCTCGAAGGTCTTCGCTCAGAAATCAATTTTGGGCTGTTTATGATTTTCTCGAAAAACCTTCGAGGTCTGAAAAAAGACCTCAAAGGTTAGCAACCCCTGACCTTTGGGTACGCCGCGGCGTACTCGAAGGTCTTAAATGTTAAAAGAAAATTGTTTCTCGCCACGGCCGCAACGGAAACGCAACGATCGCAGCGAAGAAAAACATCAAATATAGGTAAAACCCACGTTGCGTTCGTTGCGAATCCCGTTGCGCTCGTTGCGTGAAAAATCAAAACCTTCGATACCGTGCGTACGGTACCAAAGGTTAGCAACACCTGACCCTTGTGTGCGCCGCGGCGTACTCAAGGGTCTTATCATAAGAGCTATTAATTTAAAAAACCTTCGGGGTCAAAAAAAGACCCCAAAGGTTAGACCATAACAAATGGAAATCATCATCATTTCCCTTACCGCATTCCTCGTTGCCATCCTGACATTTTTCTCGGGGTTTGGCTTGGGGACGATTTTGACACCTGTTTTCATGGTTTTCTTTCCAGTTGACCTGGCAATCGCCTTAACTGGGGTGGTCCATTTTTTCAATAATATCTTCAAGCTATTTCTGGTAGGAAAAAATGCCGACAAAGCAGTCCTCATCCGATTTGGTATTCCAGCGGTCATTGCTGCTTTTGCGGGTTCATGGGTCTTGCTCAATATCACTGAACTGGAGCCGCTGTTCAGCTATGAGATGTTTGGCCGTATTTTTATTGTCGAGCCGGTCAAGTTAATTATCTCCATATTACTGATCATTTTTGCTTTGATGGACTTGATCCCCTATTTCCAAAACCTACAATTCGGAAAAGAAAAACTCCCCATAGGAGGCGCATTGAGCGGATTTTTCGGAGGGCTTTCCGGAAATCAAGGAGCCTTACGTTCGGCTTTTTTGATCAAGGCTGGTCTGTCCAAAGAGGCCTTTATCGGTACTGCAGTGGTCGTCTCAACTTTTGTGGATTTCACCAGACTAAGTGTCTATGCAACTAGATTTGCCCAAACAGACATCATTGACAATATCCAAGTTGTAACGATTGCCACCCTTTCTGCGATAGCAGGGGCTTATTTGGGGAATAAACTTTTGAAAAAAGTGACCTTGAAATTTCTGCAGGTGACTGTTGCTATTATGCTGATTTTGATTTCTGTTGCTTTGGGGGCAGGATGGATTTAAGTATGATTTTTAAATCCATCGATTTTTCTAATAAATCAATGGCTTCAACACATTTTCTCTGCATTTTTTTGAGGAAAAAATAATTTCACCTAAAAGTTTATCACCTATTTTTTTATTCAATTTTTATATGGTTATTGGCCCAAAAAACTAAAGGCCTCATTTATGAAAAAAATCTTTTATTTAATTGCTACGATCACCTTGATTTCAACATCATCTTTTGCCCAAGTTGAAAAGGGTGGTCAATTATTTGGCGTTCAATCTGTATTCGTCAAAAGCTATCCCCAGAATGAAGGCGCTTATAAAACGAGCTCTTACGATGCTGACCTTTCCCTCTTTCACTTATTTATGGTAAGCAATAGGATAGGCTTGGGTTATTTTACCAATTTAAATTTTTCAGGTTATAAATCAGAAAACAAAGATTCTTGGGGTATGGATATGAATTACAAAAACAGAAGTCTGACCGGCCATATCGGACCCATGGCAAGATATATGATCCCCATTACACAAAACACCTACATCTTCCCCCAATTTCTGACTGGTTTTGGCAGAAACTGGACGACATATCACAGCAACGTACACGGTTCAATTTCTAATTCTAAATCAAACAGCAGCACTTCCCTTACTGAGTTTCAGTTTGGCATGGCTAATTTTTTGAATCAATGTGTAGCCTTAGAGACCAAGATAGGATACGGCTGGGCCAGAATCAATCAAAATGAGCAAAAAACAAAACTAAATGCGTTAGGTGCTAGCTTTGCTGCAGTCTTGTATTTCAATCGGAAAACAAAGGTTTAGATTATTGGCCGGCAAGAAGTGGGCAATTTAATCCGGATTATTTTGGAAAAAGTTATCTTTGATAGTTAAATGATCAAAGTTTATTCAATTAATGCCTCTCACAAATGATTGTAGAAAAAAATAAAGTTGTCGCACTGTCTTATGAACTTCATGTCGATGATGGTGAAACAAGAAAAACCTTTTTTGAAAGTGTTTCCAAGGAAAAGCCATTTTACTTCCTATTTGGAACAGGGAATATTTTGCCAAAATTAGAGGAGGCCATTCTAGGAAAAAGTGCAGGAGAAGGTTTTGAGGCGTTCATTGATTATGAAAATGCTTATGGGGACTACGATGAAAGCAAACGTGTAATCGTACCCAAGTCTAACTTCAAAGAAGATGGCAAGAAGCAAAAAGAGCTCTTAAAGGTAGGAAAGGTAATCCCCATGCAGGATGACCAAGGCAACCAACTGCGTGGTGAAATTATCAAAATTGACTATAAAGGCGTCCATATGGACTTTAACTCGCCCTTAGCAGGGCTCGACCTCTATTTCAAAGGAGAAATAGTCTCTATTAGGGAGGCTGATCCGGAAGAAATCGACCATGGTCATGTGCATGGGCCTGGAGGGCATCAGCATTAATGCAAAAATGAAGAATTAAGAAAGATGAAAAAAATCAGAACAGCATTGGTAGGTTTTGGGTCGGTAGGAGAAAAAATGCATGCCCCATTGATTACCGTTTGTGAAGACCTCGAACTGGTGGCCGTAGTAGAGAGAAACCAGGAAAGGTCAAAAGAAAAATATTCACAAGTGACCATTTTCAAAAGTCTTGAAGCCCTACTGGAAGCCGATGCTGCTGATCTGATCATCATTGTTACGCCCAACGAGTTCCACTTCGCTCAAGCCAAGATGGCTTTGGAAGCAGGTAAGCATGTGGTAGTGGATAAGCCAGTCACGTTGAATGCTCATGAAGCCAGGATGCTACATCAAATTGCCGAGAAACAAGGCTTGGTCCTCTCCGTATTCCAAAATCGCCGCTGGGATGGCGATATTCAGACCATACAAAAGCTGCTGCATGAAGGGGTCTTGGGAAGAATCGTACATTTTGAATCCCATTTCGACAGATTCAGACCTCAGTTGGTGGATAATTGGCGGGAAAAAGATGTGCCTGGCAATGGCATTACCTACGATCTGGGCACACATTTGATCGATCAAACTGTAATGCTTTTTGGAAAACCTACATGGATATATGCCGAAATCCTCAAGCAGCGCAAAGGTGCAGTAGCGGATGATTTTTTTGACGTTACCCTCATGTACAAGGGGATGAAGGCTAGATTAACTGCCAGTGTGATGGTGAATGCCCCCCTACCAAAATTTTTGGTTTTGGGAGAGAAGGGAAGTTACGTCAAATATGGGCTGGATGTTCAGGAAAAAGCCTTCAAAGCAGGTGGAAAACCAGAGGGTCCAAACTGGGGAATTGAAAATTCTGATGCTTGGGGTACAATTCACCTGGAAAATGTAAGCACCTCCTATCCTACCGAACGTGGAGATTATAGGCATTTCTACCAAAATATCGCTGATACTATACAGGGACAGGCAAAACTTAAAGTCAATATGGAACAAGCCATTTTGGTTTTGGAAATCATTGAAACCGCTTTCCTAAGCCATAAGGAAGGCAAACGGATTTATTTGTAATTCCAAATCAAGTCCCAGGAAGGGAAATTCCCTTGACTCGTCTATACAAAGAAAGGGCATATTTATCTGTCATTCCTGATATGAAATCCACCAAAGCACGTAACAGAGGATAGGGGTTGACTTGTTCTCCCCAACCTTCCAGAGGAAACTCCTCAGGCAACAAGCGCAGGATACTTTTGTCTTTCCCTGAAAACAACTCGGTTTGGTAATACTTGTGATTGAGTGCCCTTGAAAACACTTCTAAAAGCCCCTCCAACACCTGAAAACCTGCTGCTT
>NZ_AMGM01000049.1 GCF_000298295.1 Cecembia lonarensis LW9 | reverse complement strand
TGGGTTTCATCAAAGACCACCGGGTTGTCGGTTACAGAGTTGATTTCGGTCTCCAGCATGTGCTTCAAATGCAGCCATGCATTGCGGGAAGCTCCATGTACTTGGGGCATGCAGCGCAAGGAATAAGGATCCTGCACGCGTGCACAGGTCGCATGGGAATGCACAATCTCAGATTCATGTAAGAGGTTGAGGATGGTCTGGGCTACATGCTGATTGCCTGCGTAGGGTCGGAGTCGATGGAGTTCGGCAGAAAATGGTTTGATAGAACCTAGCAAACCTTCCAGCATCATGGCTCCTGTAATGTCTGCATGGGCAAGGATATTGTAAAAGCGCTCTAGAACTTTCACTCCAAACGCTGCAATAAACTGCGTGCCATTGATCAGTCCAAGACCTTCTTTAGGGCCAAGGTGGATGGGGGACAGCTGATGCTGTTGGAGGACTTCTGCTGTCGATAGTATTTTCCCACCTACATGTACTTTTCCCAATCCGATCAGCGGTAAAAATAAATGTGAGAGGGGAGCAAGGTCGCCCGATGCGCCTACCGAACCTTGTTTGGGTACCACTGGAATGATATCATTTTCAATATGCCAAAGTATCCTGTCCAAGGTTTGTTCTTGTATACCAGAGAAGCCCTTTGCTAGCGCATGTAACTTCAGGATCAACATCAATTTGGAAATCTCCACAGGAATAGGTTCGCCTACACCTACTGCATGGCTTTTAAGCAGGTTTTCCTGGAGTTTTCGTGTCTGATCGGGGGAGATCAGCGTAGTGCACAATGGTCCAAAGCCAGTATTGATACCATAGACTGGTTGGCCATTGGCTACGATTTTTTCGACTGCCGCCGCACTGGCTTTTACTTTTTCTCGTGTTTCAGGGCTAAGGATGCCTTTTATGTTCCTATTGGCGATGCCGAGGGCGATGGAGGCGGTGAGATGGCCTTGACCATATTCAAATATTTCTAACATAACTTTTGTATCAATTGCTGTTTTACATAAAAAATGAACCAATAACGTTGTTAGTGTTCAACTTTGCAGCCGTTGCATGAACTCTTTTTTCACACCACGCTCGCAACGACTTAACGCCACGCTCGCAACGAGGATAAGTCAATTCAAAATTACAGAACTGTTTTGATAATTATAAATACCAATATTATCATTAATTAATTACTATTAGGTATAAATATTAAACGGATATTTTATTACTTGTATTTGATTGGTGGACAGAGGATGCTTAAATTGGAATTGCATTTTATTAGGTTTTAAAGTAAGTTTTTTAAACGCGGTCTATATGGACAATTCCTCAGATTTAATCATACAAGAAAGGATAACTAGATCGATTCATTTGATCAGAAATCAAAAGGTAATGATGGATAGCGATTTAGCTGAAATGTATGGAGTGGAAACAAAAGTGCTTAATCAAGCGGTAAAAAGAAACATGGACAGATTTCCAGAGGACTTTATGTTTCAGCTTACCAACGAAGAGTGGGAAGATTTACAAGTAACTGTCAAAGAACAAAACGTCCCTCACTCTTTAAGGTCACAATTTGTGACCTTAAAGAGTGACCGTGGGCGGCACAGAAAGTATCTTCCTTATGTTTTCACTGAACAAGGAGTGGCCATGTTATCTTCTGTGCTCAAAAGTAAAACGGCCATTCAGGTAAATATTTCCATTATGAGGGTTTTTGTGAAAATGCGAGAATGGGCGGCGAATTATCAAGGACTGATCAGAAAAATTGATGAGCTTAGTCAAAACCAAAGTGAGCATAATGAGCATATCCAAAACATCTACCAGATTATTGAAGAGCTGGTTAGACCATCCATGACAGAACGCAAAACAATCGGTTTTAAGAAACCTTAGTTTAATCATATCTAAATATCTGTCAATATCATAATATCTATCGATATCTTTTGAGATTTAATATGCATCAAAGATATATAGGTACACAAATATGAACATAGAACTCCGCCACCTCGAATATTTCCGTGCCGTTGCCGAAGAACTCAACTTTGGCCGTGCAGCGGAGCGTTTATTTATTTCCCAGCCAGGTCTCAGCCGTCAGATCAAGCAGATGGAGGAGATCCTTGAAGTTCAGTTGTTTGAGAGGACCAAAAGAAAAGTCCAACTCACCCCTGCCGGGCATTTCCTTAAAACAGAAGTGGATTATATCTTCAACCACCTTGACCTCACCAAAACCCAAATCAAGGAAATTGCTGCTGGGAATATTGGGGAGTTAAGGGTTGGATTCTTAGGTTCAGCGGCACATACGGTAATCCCTGAACTTCTCGTCAAAATCTCCCAAACCTTTCCCGGCATACAAACAACGCTTGAAGAACTTAGCAATGCCATGCAGATCGAAATGTTGGAAAAGGACAAGCTGGACTTGGGCTTTGTACGACTGGCGCGGGTTCCAGAAGCTCTAGAGATGAGATTGGTCCATCAGGATACTTTCTCGTTGGTATTGCTTAAGGACCATCCTTTGTCGGCGGATGACTTTAAGCATATTGGGCAATTGAAGGAGGAAAATTTTATCCTCTTTTCTCAGGATTATTCTTCCATTTACTACGATAAGATCATGTCTATCTGTGAGGATAGGGGATTTACTCCAAAGATCACCCATAAGTCTGTTCATGCCCTGACCATTTTCAAATTGGTAGAGGCTGGCTTGGGAGTGGCTATTGTGCCTACATCTTTGAAACAGGGATATGATTTAAAGGTGAAGTTTATCGAATTGGATAAGATCAAACAAAAAACGGAGTTGTATGCCGTTTGGAAAAAGGGGAATAAGAATGCTGCTTTGGGTAAGGTTTTGGGGTTGATAAAAATTAATGGTGATATTAATAGATATTAGCGTTGCGATATGGATGGATATTATTTGAAATATGCTCTGCGAAATATAATAGAAATAGAGTAGAGTGATAAAATATTTATGTTCTTATGAAAGTTATAACATGTTATTACTTTTTCGTAAATTTGGATATGGAAACTAAAATCAGAAAAATCGGCAACAGTAGTGGTATTATTTTGCCTAAAGCATTGATTGACAAATATGAGCTTGCCGAGGTGGTAATTGAAGATCATGGGGATGGAATCATGATCAGACCTGCTACCAAACCCATATTTCAATTGAAAATGGAGGAAGCCCGAAAAAACAAAAAGACAATCTACACAACCATGGAAAAAGAGGCCTCTGATCCTGAGACTAAAGCATATTATCAGCAAGAAGTTGAGGAATGGGGTGATATTGATACTGAAATCATTGAAGGATGAAAAATGGAGAAGTGTGGCTGGTGAATTTTGAACCGCAAGTCGGTCAAGAAATAAAAAAACCAGGCCAGCAATCATCGTTAATGCTGATTCCCTTGGGATATTGCCTTTGAAGATTGTTGTTCTGTTGACGGATGGGATTAAGGAACCAAAAAGTTGGATGGTTCTCCTAAAGCCTAATCATCTCAATGGATTATCAAAAACCTCTTTTGCAGATTGTTTTCAAGTAAAGAGCTTGTCTGAAAAAAGGTTTGTGAAGAAAATTGGAATACTTACAGAACTTGAATTAGCTGAAGTCAAGGTTTGTTTGGCTAAAGTGTTGGGGTTGATTTAGCTTACTGAGATATTGTCTTTTAAGCTAAACCTAGCCAAGGAGCAAAAAATAATATCAAATACTTGCTGTTATACGATACATTATCGTATTTGTGTAAAAACTTAATATTATGAAAGTTACAGCAATAATTCCCCAAGAATTAATTGAAGAAGCTATGGAGCTTTCCAAGGCTGATACGATCACAGAGGCTTTGAAGGTAGCCTTAGTTTCTTACATCCGCTCTCAAAAACTCAAGCAAATAGGAACTTCTATAATGAGTGAGCCTTTAGAGTTTAAGTATTCTGCTCAAGAATTAAGAGATTTGAACCGTCGATGAGAGGTGTCGTTTTTGATACCTCTATTTGGATTGAATACCTGAAAGGTAATCCAGATGTCTTTTTGACATGTCAAGAACTGCTGGAAGATAATCGGGTGTTTGGGTTGGAGTTGATCTTTGCGGAATTACTTCAAGGAGCAAAGGGGAAAAGAGAGGTGGAGATGATTGTACAGTTGGCCAATCTTATTCCGAGTTTGGATGAGCCTTACCATATTATTGAGTCAGGTTTACTGTCAAAGAAAGAAAACTTGGTGAATCAAGGAGTTGGTTTGATTGATGCCGTGATTTTTCATGCCGTTGCCAAAAATGAGTTGAAGCTTTGGACCTTGGATAAAAAGCTAAGGCGGGTGGTGGGGTATGAGCGATTGTTCCAAATTGGATAGTTTTCTTAATGAGATTAGGTTAAGGTTTCACGCAATGTGCGCAACGATTAACGCAACGATCGCAAAGTTGAAGTGAGAGTAATTAGTTGAATGTGTGAATGGTGATTAGTTGCATCATCTTTCTTTTTTCCTTATCCAGATATTCCTAGATATTTATTCTAAGAATTATTTACATGCTCCCAATATATCGGCGGAGGCTTATTTCTATTTTATATCGCGAAGCATATTTCAATTTCTAGATGGTCTTTCTTGTGTCTTGTGTCTTACATCTTGTGTCTTTCAAACAAATGCCGTCCCAATGTCGGGTGAAATCCTCCCATTTTTCGGGCTATATTTGTAAGAATCCAACCAACTTGCCATGTTCCAGCAAACTTTAGCTTCCAAAGCCTACGAACTGATTACCGACGAAGGGGAAGAGCGGGTCTGTGAGGCGATTTCTGAAAAATCTTGTAAAGAAACTCCCGGTAATTTTTTCAAAAATGTATTCAGTGGATCCCTTTCCAAATTGGCAGAGCAGTTGGTCAGTCCGGGGACAACTCTGCCTTGGATTCTGGCAGCTTTGGGAGTGCCCAATCTTTTTACGGGGGCTTTGGTGCCTATTAAGGATGCAGGATCATTATTGCCACAGCTGTTTGTTTCCGCAAAAATCAGGGCTTATGCCATCAGAAAATGGTTTTGGGTGATTCCTGCTTTGATCCAGGCCCTGGCTTTGGCAGCTATGGCCTTTGTAGTTAAAGAAACTGAGGGGAACATTGCTGGGGTTTTAATTTTAAGCCTTTTGCTGATTTTCAGTTTGGCCAGTGGAGTAGCAAGTATCAGTTTCAAGGATGTAATAGGAAAGACCATTCCAAAAGGCAAACGCGGACAGCTTTTGGCCATGCGCTCCACCATCGGTGGCATACTGACCTTGGTGGCCGGTGTTTTCATACTTCAGGATCTGGAAGGCGAAGAGGATCAAAATATGTTGTTTTGGCTGGTGATGGCGGGAGCAATTTTGTGGGGCCTTTCAGCTTTCCTTTTTGCTTTGATATTTGAAGAAAAAGGGGCGACCGAGGGTGGGAGGACACCTGTCAAGGAACTCAAAAATGCCTGGAAATTTTGGAAGGAAGCCAGCAACCTAAGGAGGTTTATTGTTACCAGAGGGCTACTGATGGCCATTCCGTTGGCACAGCCATTTTTTGTGGTTTTAGGCAAGGAGGAACTGGGTAGTGAGGTCAATAATCTGGGGATTATGGTGATCGCTGCCGGTATAGCCAATGTTATCAGCAGTCCTTTTTGGGGCAGATTTGCAGATCATTCCAGTCGCAAGTTGATGGTTTGGGTTTCTATCCTTGGGATGCTCAATATTTCGCTCATGGCCTTGTTTCCTTTTTGGCCGGATAGTTTGCAGAACATTTACGTTTTTGCTGCACTCTTCCTAGTTCAAGTGATGGCCCATGGAGGCGCCAGATTGAGTAGAAAAACTTATCTCGTTGACTTTGCTCCTGAAAAGGAAAGGCCCCTATATGTCTCTCTTTCCAATACTATGATAGGAGTTTTCACCTTACTTGCTGCAGGCTTGGGGAGTTTATCTTCCTTGTTTGGAGTGCAGGCGATGTTGATGGTCTTTGTTGGACTTTTGGGCCTGGGGCTGATTTTGGCTTTGAGGTTGAGGGAGGTTTAAAATCTGTGGTTTTAAAATTTTGATTTCAGCTGATGTATTTTTGATCTATGGTGTCTTTGCGGCAGTGGGTGTTGTATTTGTCATTTGGGTAGTTCCGGAAACCAAAAACAAGTCACTTGAAGAATTGTCCGCTTTGCTAGTTAAGAAAAAGGGTTAAATAGGACGTGCTGAAAAACGCCAATTGGAGAATAATTTCTTTAAATTTTGATGAATATCCCATTTATTAAGCGTCGTCTTTTTCAGCAAGCCCTAAATATCACCTAACTCCTCTGTCATCTTCCCTTTTACCCATTTCAAGACCTCGGCATTTTTTGAACTGGAGGTCTCTATTTCCAGAATTTTTGGGTGAATGGATTTCGCATAAAAATCTTTCAGACCCATCTCCAGGCTTCTTTCATCATTGGCCAAGTGGTATGCGAAGCCAAAGTCTTTGGCCAGGTAGCCAGCACTTAAGCGTTGCCGGGTTTCAAAAAACTCCTCCAGTTCGGGTTGTTTAGCCGGTCCATCAATTAACCTGAATATGCCCCCTGCATGGTTGTTGAGCAGGATTATCCTTAGGTTATTCATGGGGTAATTGTGCCAAAAGGCGTTCCTGTCATAGAAAAAGGCCATGTCCCCGGTAATCAGGGTAACCGGGTCTTTGGTGGTAAAGGCGCAACCTACAGCTGTACTGTTGCTGCCATCAATACCACTTGTACCTCGGTTACAGATAATCTCCTGCTTCCTTTCACCGAGAAAATTTACATACCTCACCGCCATGCTATTGGCCAAATGTAGTTTTGATTGAGAGGGGATATGTTTTAAACAGGAAGCTATTGCCTTATATTCCCCAAATTCCGCATTTTCCAAAATGCTTGTAAAGCTGTTTTTTACCTTATTTTCAAGGTTCAACCATTGCTTCACATAATCCAAATCAGATTTACCCTGCTCCAGGAAGAAATTTAGAAAGCTTAGTGGTTGGCAGACTACGATTTTGGACAAGGACTGATAGGTATCAGGGCTGTAGCCTTCAGGCTGAAGGTGCCAGTGCTGGGCTTTGGATTTTCTGAGAAAAAGCTTCAGCCCTTTAGAAATAATGGATTTCCCAAAGGATATGATCAATTCAGGCTCAAGTTCAGCATTTACCCGGTTGTTACCAATAAAGTGGTCGTGCCAATTGATGGTAGATGCAGATTGAAGATTGGAAATACAGTCTGTGACTACTACTGCCAGCCCTTTTTCCCCTATCTGGTTAATAGCTTCTTGAATTTTGGGATTGGGCTTTTGCTGGCCTGCGATGATGAGTACCTTTTTAAAATTAGCTAAACCACCCTCCAGCTTTTGTTTGCTTTCCTGCGAAAGCTGACCATTGGTTTGTAAATGGTCAATACACCTTACTTCTTTGTCAAATACAAAGTTTTCTCCTGTTTCTGGATAAAAAGGTTCTCTTAAGGGGATGTTGACATGAACCGGTCCAGCGGGATATTGATTGGTCAGGTTTATGGCTTCATTGACCATTCTATTGGCATGCCATAATTTGTCAGGATGTCCAAACTCATCAGGAAACTGGAAAAAGCCTTTTACATGTTTACCATAGATTTCTGACTGCCTAATGGTCTGTCCATCCCATTGATCAATCCATTCAGGTGGACGGTCTGCTGTGAGAACAATCAAGGGGATTTGCTGAAAATAAGCTTCGGCGATTGCAGGGGCATAATTATAGGCAGCTGATCCTGAAGTGCAAACCAATACTACTGGTTTTTCGAGTTGCTGGGCCATTCCCAATGCCACGAAAGCCGCAGCTCTTTCATCTGAAATGGTCCTGCTATGGATTTCAGGATGTCTGGTTAATGCCAAGGTAATAGGCGCACAGCGTGAACCTGGGGAAAGCATAGCATGTTTGATGCCTTTTTTGGCACATAAGGCCACCAGATCGAGGATTGGCTGAATAATCAATGGAGATTTATTTTAAGTGTTTTCCGATGATTTCGCATTTCATTTCAGTTTCCTCCCATTCTTTTTCAGGTACAGAATCTTCTGTTACACCCGCTCCTGCATACAGATAGGCTTCCTTTTCAGTGAGTCTAGCGGTGCGTAAATTTACATAAATGGAAGTTTCTCCTTCTACATTAACTGGCCCAATGAACCCGGCAAATAGAGAACGGTTCAGTTTTTCGTATGTTCTGAGGAATTCAAAAGCTTTATTTCTTGGCATCCCACAAACGGCTGATGTTGGCTGAAGCAATTTCAGCATCACTGACCCCAACTGAGGGAAATTTGTCGCTTTCATATCTACCCTAAAATCTGACCTTAAATGCAATAGATTACCGGCCAATACGGTCTTTGGGCCTATTTCTTCATATTCTCTCAAACGTATTTTCTTAAAGCAATCGACAATATACCTGCTCACCAATGCCTGTTCTTCAATTTCTTTTTGTGTCCAGGCAGCATTTTTCATGGGATTATCCCCTTTGGCCTTTTGTGTTCCTGCCAATGACATGGTATAAAAGGCATCCCCTTTTGTTTGTATTAGGATTTCTGGGGAAGCACCAAGCCAAGTGCCCACACCGGGTATGTGGAAAAAGTTGATAAATGCATTAGGGTAAGCATACAATATACTTTTAAGTGATTTGATCAGGTCAAAACCTTTGCCCAATGCCTTTTTTTTCAATCTTGCCGGTACAATTTTAATGAGTTGGCCCTCTTTGATAGCCTCAACCCCTTTTTCTACCAAGTCCGTAAAGTCTTTTTTGGAACAGGCCCTGTTGCTTTTTAATTCCGTTTCCACCTCGGTGTGGCCCAGGTTTTTTTGTATGATCCCTTTGATCTGATCTGGATCAAGTGTTTTTCTTAGCGGATCTACCCGATCCGCCTGTTCCTCAAGTGGAACAGAAAGATCGATCTTAAAGTAGTTATCCGCTTCGAGGAAAAAAGCCTTGCCATCGACTTGATCCTCAAAAGGATGAACGATAAACCCTGAGGGCAATTCCTCTATATTGAGTTCAACCCTTTTGGGCTGCTCACTTTTGTCAATTAAAATTTCCAAAATATTTGATTTGGGCTTTCTCCAGAGGGCTATTTGTCTGCCTTCCTGCATTTCTGTGGCTATCAGGCAACCCAAATAATATTCTAAATCCCAAACGGCTATATCAACTGCTTTCTGCATGTTATTTTTTATCCAAAACGGCCATGGTTATTCTACTGATACAACTCAAATGACCGGATTCTGTGTATACTTTAATTTCCCAAACCTGTGTTTTCTTTCCCAGATGAATGGGTTTTGTGACTCCCCTCACCAATCCACTCTTTACGGATTTCAGGTGGTTTGCGTTTATTTCCAGGCCTACACAATATTGGTTTTTACTATCAATGGTCAATGTGGCTGCGACACTTCCCAAAGTTTCCGCCAGTACCACATTGGCCCCACCATGTAACAGTCCTAGGGGTTGTTTGGTTTTGTCTACAACGGGCATGGTGGCTTCTAAAAAGTCTTCACCTATTTTAGTGAATTGAATGTCCAAAAAGTCGGTCATGGTGTTTTTTCCCCAGTTGTTTAGGGTGTCCAGGTCAAGGTTTGGAGGAAATATCATGTATTTTGGGATAAATGCCTTTTCTTTGAGATCGCAAACAAAAATAAAGAAACTTGCTAAGTAAAAAAATTTACCTCGTTAGACACGGTCAGACAGATTATAACCTTAGAGGAGTGGTTCAGGGAAGTGGAATAGATGCCCCGTTAAACAGGAACGGTCAGCGTCAGGCTGCTGCATTTTTTGAATTTTATAAAAATGTACCTTTTGAAAAAGTGTTTTATACAGGTCTGCAGCGAACCAAACAATCCGTTGAGGGTTTCCTGGAACTTGGGATACCCCATGAAGCAGTGCCTGAGCTCAATGAAATTTCTTGGGGAAGGTATGAAGGCGTTCCTATGACGCCGGAAGAAAATAAATACTATGAACACATGTTAGCACAATGGTCCTCCGGGAACTTGGATTACGCCATAGAAGGGGGAGAAAGTCCTAATATAGTTGCCAAAAGATTGAAGAAGGGCATTGATAAGATACTTGCACAGCCCGAGGGTGTCATATTGGTTTGTATGCATGGAAGGGCTATGCGTGTGTTGATCAGTTTGCTCTTGGGCTATGATTTGAGATATATGGACTTGTTCAAGCACCAAAATCTAGGCCTTTATGTCCTCAATCAAAATCAATCAGGAACATTCAGGATAGAAAAATACAATTCAGGGGAGCACCTTAAGGACTTGGAGTTGTTTTAAGGGGTTTTGAAGATTTTTTGTTTTTACTGTTTTTGTCATCTTCCAAAGAAGAAAGAAGGTGGTTGAAGGTGTTTTTTGATTGATCCAAATCAATAATTTTCAGTGCAATATCCTGTAATGGCACCACTGTTTTATTATTTAGCCGTACAAAAATATAGCCCAACTGACATTCATCCAGATTTTCGTAAGGAACCTTAACCAAAATTGCAGCATCAGAATTACCCGTATAAGCTCTGGTCTTAAAAATATTCATCAGGCTCATCTCTATGTAATCCGGTGTGGTCTTGTGATTTTTTAACTCTGCCTTATCAAATAGAATCAAAAAGGTCTTATCACCAGGGTTGTTGGAAAAACCAGTGGTGTATATAAAAGTCATGATAAGCGTAATCAAAATCTTTTTCATTGCGGTAATTTATGAAATAAATACGTGTAAGGCAATGAATTGTTTGAAATCAAAATAAAATGTCGTTAAAAAGAAAAAGCCCGAATTATTCGGGCTTTTAAACTCTTTAATTAAGCTCTGCTTCTTTTTTTCTTTACCGGTTCTTCCTCGATTTCATCTTCTACACCTGCAAATACTCTACCGCAATGCTCACAAACGATCAATTTTTTCTTTTCACGGA
This sequence comes from Cecembia lonarensis LW9, assembly GCF_000298295.1. Lineage (GTDB taxonomy): Bacteria > Bacteroidota > Bacteroidia > Cytophagales > Cyclobacteriaceae > Cecembia > Cecembia lonarensis. The sequence continues at coordinate 23,171 of NZ_AMGM01000049.1, read as the reverse complement.
TATCCGCTTGTCTTTGTGGAGGTACCACATTGAAACAACCGCCGCACGCTCCTCTTTTGACCATGACAACGGCCAAACCATTCTTGGCATTGTTTCTGATTTTGGAGTAAGATTTGTAAAGCCGGTCTTCAATTTTTTTAACCGCTTTGTCTCTATCGGCTTTTAACTTGTTTTCTTCAGTTTCACTTTCCGATACGATGGTTGTGAGCTCTTCCTGCTTGTTGGTCAGATCTTTTTGTCTTTCTTTCAAGTGGTCTTTCAACTCATCAACATCCTTGTTTTTATTCTCGATTTTGGCCTGAGCCTCACCGATTTTCTTTTTGGAAACCTGAATTTCCAAGTCCTGAAGTTCCAATTCTTTGGTGATGGCGTCGTACTCTCTGTTATTTCGGACATTCATCTGCTGCTCTTGGTATTTCTTGATCAGTTTCTCAGATTCTTTGATGTTTTCTTTGAATCTTTTGATGTCATCTTCAAGAGCGACAATATCTTGATTGAATTTATCTAGTCTCGTCTCGTATCCTGCTATTTCATCCTCAAGGTCTTGAACTTCTTCTGGAAGGGCTCCTCTAACTTTAAAAATTGCGTCGAGTCTGGAATCTATTTTTTGAAGGTTTAATAAGGCTTCAAGCTTTTGTGCAACTGTACTTTCCATGTACTATAGGTAAGTTATGGGATTCGTAACTACTTTTGTCAAATAGAGTGCAATATTAGTAAATTTTTGCGACAATATCTCTACCAATAATTCTTTTGTGAAAATTTCACTTTCATAATGCCCTATATCGCACACAATAATCTGATTTTCAGCATCAAAGAATTCATGGTATTTGATATCAGAAGTAATGAAAATTTCTGCTCCTGAACGCTTAGCTAAGGGCAAAAGAAATATTCCGGCACCTCCGCAGAGCGCTACTTTCTGGATCGGCTTACCCAAAAGTTGGGTATGTTTGATGACCTGCAGGTCCATATTGGACTTAAGGGACTTCAAAAACTCAAGCTCATCTACGGGGTAGGCTAATTCGCCCACCATTCCAGCGCCTACCAGTTGGTTTTCATTTTCCAATTGATGCATATAATAAGCCACTTCTTCATAAGGGTGAGATATTTTAAGGGCGGCTAAAACCTTTTTTTCCAAAAATGATGGCAACAATACTTCTATTCTCGCTTCCGGCTCTTCGTGGGGCGATCCTTTGGATCCTTTATGTGGATTGGCCTGATCAGATGGGGTGAATGTCCCTATTCCCTCAGAGATAAAGCTGCAACCGGCATAGGCCCCAATTTCCCCGGCTCCTGCTTCGAAAAGAGCAGTGAGGACTTTTTGTTTGGCTTCAAACGGCACAAAAGTAACCAGTTTTGAAAGAAGGGCTTTTTTGGGTTGTAGGATAGAGGTTTTGACGAGTCCGATTTTATCTGCAATTTTTTTGTTTACTCCGTGTGCAACATGGTCCAGGTTGGTATGTATGGCATAAATGGCAATGTCATGCTTGATCGCCTTGATTACGGTTCTTTCTACATAGTTCTTTCCGGTAAGGCTTTTCAGTCCTTTAAAAATAATGGGGTGGTGGGCAATAACCAAGTTACATCCCAAAGAAATGGCCTCATCAATAACTTCTTCAGTAGCGTCCAAACTGCATAAAATACCCTTGACATCATCTGAAAGATTGCCTGTTATCAATCCTGAGTTATCATAAGATTCTTGATAGCTTGGCGGAGCTACTTTTTCGAGGTAAGAAACAATGTCCTGAATCTTGTAAACCATAATTTTTATTTTACTTTGTCCAAAATTAAGAAAATTAACCGATGCGCTGGTATAGCCCCTTGCTTTATCCTTTTTATTTGATGTACACCGGAATCACTTCCCTGCGCAATTTGATGTTTGATAAAGGGATTAAAAAGCGCACTGAATTCAGCGTTCCAACGCTCGTGGTAGGCAATTTAAACTTGGGAGGTTCAGGTAAGACTCCTATGGTGGAGTACCTGATAGAGAATTTTCGGGATCAATTTCAAATGGCTACCCTTAGTAGGGGGTATGGAAGGAAAACGAGAGGGTTTAGACTTGCAGATGGGGTCTTAGGGCCTAGGGAAATAGGAGATGAGCCTTTTCAGATTTTTTCAAAATATGGCCCTGAAATAGCTGTTGCAGTGGGAGAAGACAGGGTGATGGCGATTCCTGAAATCATGGGTATAAAACCAGAGACTCGGTTGGTTATTTTAGATGATGCATTTCAGCACCGTTATGTAAAAGCCGATTTCAGCATATTGCTTACGACTTTTCAAAAACCTTTTTTTGATGATTATGTGTTGCCTTTAGGGACATTAAGGGAAAGTGCTCGCGGTGCAAGTCGGGCAGATTTGGTGGTGGTGACCAAAACGCCATCTGATGTTACCGCGCAGGAAAAACATGCGTACTCCTCAAAAATCAAAAAGTTTACAGCAGCAAAAGTTTGTTTTGCCAAGATGGTCTATGGTGAGCCATATGCCATGGATTTAAATGTACAAGAAAAGAAGAAAAAAGTTGTTTTGGTTTCAGGTATTGCCAATGATAGCTTATTGTTTGAGGAGGTGAATGCCAAGTATGAAGTAGTGGCACGATTCAATTTTGGAGATCATTATTTCTATAAAGCGGCTGATCTCACAAAAATCCGTAATTCGGTAGGCAATGGGGGCGATGTCATGGTTTTGACTACAGAAAAAGATGCAGTCAAACTAAAAAATCCAGCATTTCATGAATATTTGGCAGAAATTCCGATTTTTGTCCTGCCCGTCAAAGTAAGGATGGATCCTGATTGCCAGATGTGGCTTAAAAGAAAAGTGGAAGATATAGTAGCGGAAAAATACAGGCACAGTGAGATTTAAAATTGCGGTTTTTTTTGTTTTAGTTTTTGGTGCAATTGAAGCCTTTGCCCAAAATCCTGTGCCCATTCGGCCTTTGCAGGGACAGCAGCGCCAAGCTCCTCCAGGAATGCAGGGGCAGCAACAGCAGGATCCTGACAGGCAAATAGAGGAAGGAGGCAGGAGAAAACTTATCGATGATTCCACCAAAATGGTTTTTGGGCCCAAAACCACCTTATATTTTTTTGAAAAGGATGTCCGGAAAAATAGGATACAAAAATATGAAATCGATACCATCTTAAATAATTTCCACAATTATGAGCCTGTAGCCAAATCAGGGTGGATGTACCAGGATCTGGGCAATATTGGGAGTGCAGCAATGCCGATTTTTTACCAAGTCCCAAAAATGATTGGGACCACATCAGGTTTTCATGCCTATGATCTTTATTTCAATGCTTCTGACAGCATGAAGTATTACGATACCAAATCGCCTTATACGCAGATGAATGCATTTTGGGGCGGAGGTAATAGAAACATGTTGGATTTGGCTTTTGCTAGAAATGTCAATCCAAGGTGGAATGTAGGGTTTAACCTGAACACCATCAGGGCCAGGAAAACACTCAATCCCAGTGCTCGGGATGATAATTTAACCGATAATAACAGTTATTCTTTCCACACCAATTATAAGTCAGAGAATGAGAAGTACTTTTTATTGGCCAATTTCTCAAGAATGAAACATAAGGTCAACGAGCAGGGGGGGATTATACCGCCCGAATTTGACGAAAACTCCATCTTATTTGCTTATGAGGATGCCAAAGTTTGGCTCAGAAATGCCCGTGCCTCAGATTTAAGGCAAGAAGTACATCTATACCATGAATATGAGCTTGTCAAAGGATGGCAGGTTTATCATATTTTTGACAGGAAAAAACAGGAGGTTTCCTTTTTTGCCAATCTTAATACAGCAGACTCCTTATTTTTTGTAAACTTTAATCCGGACCGATTCAACAATCAGGATACTACCCGCAACCTCAATACATTTACAGTATGGCGAAATGAGGCAGGTTTTAAAGGGGACATCGGACCATTGTATTACAATGCATTTGTAAGGTTCAGAACCGGTAGCATGAGAAGTCCTAGCTTTGAAGCCCCCAACAGGTTCAATGAGCTCTTTTTGGGTGGAGCATTACGGGGAGAAATCAATGAACAGTGGAGATTTGAAGCCGAAGGTGAATACCTGCTTCCAGGGGCATTTAGGTTACAGGGATTGTTTATTTCACCTTGGTTAGAGGCATCTTACACCAAGGCCATTTACAAGCCAACCTCCATGCAGATGATGTACTTTGGCAATCATCATCAATGGACCAATAACTTTAGCAATATTGGCGTAGATCAGGTTAAAGGGTTGATGAAGCTGGATTTTAAAAGTTGGGCTTTGCGGCCTAATGTGACCATTAACAGGGTGAACAATTTTGTATTTTTTAATGAAGCGCAACAGGCAGCTCAGGCCTCAGGCGATGCTTTTATGCTGATTCCTGGGTTTAAATCTATTTTCAATATCAGGCAAAAGTTTTTTTGGGAATCAGAGGCTTATTATACAATTCTATCAGGTTCATCGGCTGAAAACTTCAGGATTCCTGACTGGGTGATTAATTCCAGGATTTATTACGACAGTCCACTGTTTAATGAAAATCTCTTTATTCAGATTGGTCTAGAAGGTAGATACAGGGGGGATAATTTTGCGATGAATTATAATCCTGCCATGCAGCAGTTTTTCCTCCAAAATGATTTTAATGTTTTTGCCTATCCGGTCATAGACTTTTTTTTAAATGCCAGGATCAACCGGACAAGAATTTTATTAAGATTTAATCATTTAAATATAAATATGCTTGAGCAGCCAGGCTATTTCGTCACACCTTTCTATACAGGATTAAGAAGGGTATTGGATATTGGTATTAGCTGGCCCTTATTCGATTGATTTATGAGTTGGGAAGAAAGTACAAAACAAAAAATGTTGCATCTCCAGTTGCCGACGGATCCCCGATGGGTAAACATTGCTGAAATGAATATTGAAGATATCCTGGTAGATCATGCCTATTGTGAGCAAAAAGCAGCATCTTCCTGTATTTCCCTGATTGTTAATTTTTTTGATTTTCCAGAATTGGTAGATACCTTAACCCCAGTCGTAGCAGAAGAGTGGGGGCATTTTGAAAGGGTCATGGATCACTTGAAAAAAAGAAACTACCCACTGGGTAAACCAAGAAAGGATGAATATGTGGTAAAGCTTTCTCAGTTTATTAAAAAAGGAGGTAGTAGAGCCCAGCAGCTGTCTGAGTATTTACTGATGAATGCATTGATTGAGGCCAGGAGTTGCGAGCGGTTTAAATTGCTTTCAAAGCACGTTCAAGACGATGAGCTGAAAAAGTTTTATTATGAACTGATGGTGTCTGAGGCCGGACATTACGTCAACTTTATAGAATTGGCAAGAAGTATACATGAGCTGGAAAAGGTAAATAAACGTTGGCAGGAGTGGCTGACTTATGAAGCTGAAGTCATAAAAGAATTGGAAGTCAGAGGCGACCGTATGCATTAAAAATCCCAAAAATCTCTGGCTTGATTTAAAAAATCAGATAAGTTTTTTATACTTAGTCTTTATTTGACTACATCCTATACCAAACTGTTCCTTATCGGACAAATTATGAACCTGATCGAAAACATCAAAGAAGCGCTCAATTCAGTTAAGGTAAACTTACTAAGGACAATATTGACTGGAACAATCATAGCCATCGGTATCACATCCTTGGTAGGCATGCTTACAGCCATCGATGGAATCAAAGCGCAGATTGAGGAGAGTTTTGCAGGATTGGGGGCGAGTAATTTTGATTTACGATCAAAGGGGTCCTCAGGTGGTCCTGCAGTTCAAGATGGCAGGGCACAGAAGGTTTTTCCAATTGTAAAATTTAGGGAAGCCATTGAGTTCCAAAATGAGTTTGCTTCCGTAGCTCCCTCTACAGTATTTATTACAGTTACCGGAGCAGCAGAAGTAAAGAAAGGATCAAAAAAAACCAACCCGAATGTGAGGCTTACCGGGGTGGATGATTTGTATTTTAATATCAAAGGCATCAAAATAGAGAAAGGAAGAAACTTCAGTAACACTGAAATACAGTATGGTAACAATGTATGCATTATAGGTACTGATATTGTGGAATCACTTTTTGGGAAGGATGAAGAGCCCTTGAACGATTACATTACCGTGTATGGCAGGCGTTATACTATTATAGGTATATTGGAAAAACAGGGCAGTGTTGGGGGAGGTCCTGGTCCGGACAGGGCTATTTTTATCCCGGTAGAAAATGCGAGTAGGCTGGATACAAGAGGCACTTTTCGTTATACAGTTACAGTAAGCGGCTCAGATCCATTGAAGTTAGATTATGAAATGGGGCAGGCTACAGGTTTAATGAGAAAAATTAGAAGAGATAGAGTGGGTGAAGAGGATTCTTTCGAAATCACCAAAAGTCGCTCAGTGGGTGAGAGTTTGGAGGAAGTGGCAGGCTATTTAAGAATAGGGGGATTTACTATCGGTTTCATTACTTTGTTGGGGGCAGCCATAGGCCTTATGAATATCATGATGGTTTCAGTAACAGAGAGAACCCGCGAAATCGGCATCAGAAAAGCCCTTGGTGCTACACCTTTAAGAATAAGACAGCAATTTTTAATTGAAGCTATCGTCATATGCATTTTAGGAGGAATTCTGGGTGTGATACTTGGTATTGGGATTGGAAATATTGTGGCCAATGCCATTGGTCCGGGCGGATTCTTAATACCCTGGTTGTGGATATTTGTTGCTTTCGTAATTTGTATTTTTGTTGGGTTGTCGTCCGGCTATTTTCCAGCAAGGAAGGCCAGTAAGTTGGACCCCATAGAATCTTTGAGATACGAATAAAGTTATGGCCAAGAAAACAAATTACTTTGATGCCATTGTGATAGGATCAGGTATCAGCGGAGGCTGGGCAGCCAAAGAGTTGTGTGAAAAAGGATTGAAGACCTTGGTGCTGGAGCGTGGGAGAATGGTGGAGCACAAAAAGGATTATCCTACAATGCTTTCAAATCCTTGGGAAATGCCCCGTCGCAATAGAATTTCCTTGGCAGATAAATTACAGGACCCTGTGGTCAATCGATGTTATGCTTACCAGGAAGATACAAAGCATTTTTTTGTTAAAGACAGCGCCCATCCCTATCAGCAGGAAAAGCCATTTGATTGGATTCGGGGTTATCAGGTAGGTGGAAAGTCCTTGATTTGGGCCAGGCAAACGCAACGTTGGAGTAAGTTTGATTTTGAAGCACCTGAAAGGGATGGCTTTGCTGTGGACTGGCCGATAAGGTATGATGACCTTGCTCCATGGTACAGTTATGTGGAGCGGTTTGTCGGTATAAGTGGGAATTATGATGGTGTAGAAACCTTGCCCGACGGAGAGTTTTTGCCCGCTTGGGAAATGAATTGCGTGGAAAAAGTAATAAGGGATAGGATTGTTAAATCTTATAAAGACAGGCATGTGATGATCGGTCGATGTGCGCATTTGACCGAGCCTGCCCGGCACCACTTGGAAATGGGGCGAGGCCAATGTATGGCCAGAAATCAATGCTACAGAGGCTGTCCTTTTGGAGCTTATTTCAGTTCCAATTCCGCAACCTTGCCAGCTGCTGCAGCCACCGGTAATTTAACCTTAAGACCTGATGCTGTGGTGCATTCCATAATCTATGATGATAATAAGGAAAAAGTCACAGGCGTAAGGGTTGTAGATGCTGAAACCAAAGAAGTAGTGGAGTATTTTGCAAAGGTTATCTTTTTAAACGCATCGGCTTTAAACTCGAACCTAATTCTACTCAATAGTACCTCCAATAGATTTCCAAATGGGTTAGGAAATGATAACGGACTGCTAGGGAAGTATGTGGCATTTCATAATTACAGGGGAAATATCTCCGCCTCATTTGAAGGCTATGAAGACAAATACTATTTCGGTAGACGTCCTACAGCGGTCATGATGCCCAATTTCCGCAATGTCCATAAACAGGAAACCGATTTTTTAAGGGGCTATATGAGTTTTTATACTGCAGGAAGAGGTGCATGGGGAAGCTTTAAGGATCAGCCTTTTGGTCCTGATTTCAAGGAAAAAAATTCAGAGCCAGGGCCTTGGCATGTATTTATGATGATGCAGGGAGAAACCATTCCTAAAGAGCATAATCACGTTCGGTTAAGTCCCTCTGATGTGGACGCTTGGGGTATCCCTCAACTAGTCATATCCATTGATTATGATGATAATGATGAAAAAATCATTAAAGATTTTTTAGCGCAGGGTACTGAAATGCTTGAGGTTGCGGGGTGTAAGAACATACGGGCATGGGATACCCAGCAAGCACCCGGTCTTGATATTCATGAAATGGGTGGTGTGCGAATGGGGAGAGATCCTCAGACTTCACTTTTAAATGGATGGAATCAGATACATCAGGCAAAAAATGTTTTTGTGACTGATGGGGCCTGTATGACTTCCACGGGTTCCCAGAATCCTTCTGTAACCTATATGGCATTGACAGCAAGGGCTGTAGATTATGCTGTTAAGGAACTGAAGAAAGGTGGAATATAGTTAGTTCTTGCTACATTTTGTGCGATATGGCCATAAGCCTAATGTTAATCAATGGTAAAAACATCCATTTTTTTAATTGGCTGCTGACACAGTTTCTTCATGGATAAAAAATGGTATTATTAAGAAATTGCCCTTCTGTTTTTATTCGGATTCTACAAAAAATAAACAAGTGTAACCCATTTTTGATAATGAACTGCTTGTTTTTTAAAATATTTACAAAAGTATCGGCCCTTAAAATTAAAAAATTTAATAATTACCAATTGATAGGTAAAAAAAATCAATAAAAATTTTCTTTAAATCTTTTTTTAAAATAAATTAGCTCAAATTTAATATCACAAAAGGTTATTTATGAGGTTTTTAATTTCATAAATCTTTTGTTTTTATTGAGTAATGTTTGTTTCAGTCCAAATCATAAGAATATAATTCTTTATGAATAGGGGATGTAAAACAAAAAAACCACCTTTTAATTTAATCATATGAAAAAACTTGTACAATTGATGTTCGCGTTGTTGGTAGGGTTTGTCCTCCAGCAAGAAGCTTTTGCTCAATCGCGTGTGCTTTCTGGAAGGGTAGTGGACCCTTCAGGTGAGCCAATTCCAGGGGTAAATGTCCTGGATAGGCAGGCTAATACTGGTACTACCACCGACCTGGATGGTAGGTATTCGATTTCTGTTACCAATACCACTACGCTGGTGTTTTCTTTTATTGGTTTTTCTCCTCAAGAGGTTTTGGTTGGTAATCGTTCAGAGTTGGATGTGACACTTGATGAGGATATGTCAGACTTGGCCGAAGTAGTAGTAACCTCTTTTGGGATGGAAAAAGATAAAAAGGCTTTGGGGTACTCCGTGACCCAAGTTAGTGGTGACAAATTTACTGAATCCAGAGCGATTAATTTAGGAAATGCATTAACAGGTAAAATCGCAGGTGTAAATGTATCGCCCCCTGCCACAGGAGCAGGAGGTTCTACCAGAGTAGTGATTAGAGGCGGTTCTTCTTTGACAGGAAATGATCAGCCTCTATATGTGGTGAATGGTATGCCAATTGAAACAGGAAATCTAGGCAATGCTGGAATGTGGGGAGGTAATGATGGCGGTGATGGATTAGCTTCCATCAACCCAGATGACATTGAAAGTATCTCTGTTTTGAAAGGTAATGCAGCTGCTGCCTTATATGGTGCTAGGGCGGCTAATGGTGTGGTTTTGATTACAACTAAATCTGGTAAAGCTAGAAAAGGTATTGGTGTTTCATTAAACAGTAACATTACTTTTGATCGTGCTTGGGATCTTACGGATTATCAAAGAGTTTATGGGCCAGGTAGAGATGGTATTAGGCCTTTGACTGCAGATGAAGCAATGGAAGTTGGCCAAGGTCATTGGGGGGCTAGGTATGATGGTGTACCTTCTCTTCAATTTGACGGAGTTTCAAGGCCATACGCGCATACTGGTGAGGGCATTAATGATTTCTACAGAACAGGCTTAACTATAAATAATTCTGTCGCTTTGAGTGGGGGAAATGAAAAGGGTACTTACCGATTTGCCTACTCAGACTTGCAAAATGAGGATATTATGCCAAATGCAGGTTTCACGCGTAAAGTTCTCAATGTTAATATAAACAGTAAATTAGGTGAAAAATTAACACTTGATTTTAGTGGTCAATATTCAAATCAAAATGCAAAAAATAGGCCTAGACTGTCAGATTCACCGGGAAATGCTAATTTTTCAGTTCTTAACAGGCCTGGGAACTTACCTTTTTCAGCAATGAGAGGCCCTGGTGAAAAATTGGGAGCACAAGAAGACTTAAGAGAATTAAGGTATCAGCAGAATGTCTTTCAGACCAACCCGTATTGGGCTGCGCACCAATTTTACAGAGAAGATGTAACAGATAGGGTATTGGGTCAGGCATCTTTAAGGTATGATATTACCGATTGGTTATATGTAATGGGGAGAGCGGGAACAGATTTTCAAGCAAGGACTGATGACTCTTCCGAACCTTACGGAACTGCCTACAAGCCCCTTGGTGATTATAATGTCACCAAAAGGACTATTAGAGAGGATAATCTTGACTTGTTCATTGGTGCACAAAAGGATTTTGGAGACTTCTCTGTTGATGCTATGGTGGGAGCAAATAGAATGAGAAGATCCATTGAAAGTCTCCGAGGTGGGGGAAATGAGTTGGTAGTACCTTTCTTTTCTAGTGTTAGAAACGTAGCAAATCCTTCAGTGGGTTATGGGTTTTCGGAATGGGGAATTAACTCTTTCTTTGGTTCTGCAAATTTAGGGTATAAAAACTTCTTGTTCTTGAATTTAACTGCAAGACAAGATCAGTTTTCGACATTAGCACCTGAAAACAGCAAGTTGTTTTACCCTTCTGTAAGCACAAGCTTTGTTCTTAGTGATGTAGTTGAAATGCCCAAAGCCATAACCTTTACTAAACTAAGAGCTTCTTGGGGGCAAACGGGTGGTGGAGCGCCAAATCCTTACGCTCTTAACCTGACTTATGGATTGGTTGGTGCAGGACATTTGGGCGGAAGCCTTGGACAAATTAATAATGGATCAATTCCAAATGACGCACTTCAGCCATATTTATCCTCAGAATATGAATTTGGAGCAGATTTGAGATTTTTTGACAATAGATTAGGTCTTGATGTGGCTTACTATGAAAGAACTACAACCAATGACATATTGGCAACAGGTATTTCAGCAACATCTGGTTTTGGATCTACAATAGTTAATATAGGTGAATTAAGAAACAGAGGTATAGAACTGTTATTGAACGTTACTGCCATTAGAAACAGGGATTTCCAATGGGATTTCTCTTTGAATTATGCAAACAACCAAAGTATGGTTCTCAGTTTGGGTAATAATGCAGCAGGCGATCCAATTGAATTCATCAACTTGGATGAATCCAGATTAAGAAGGGAAAGAATCCGTCATATAGTAGGTCAGCCTTTGGGCATGATTGCAGGTTTTAAGCATTTAACAATTGATGGTCAGAAAGTGTATGATGATGACGGCTTACCTGTTTGGACGGACGGGTTGGAAACATTGGCAGAAGGTAGACACCCTGTATCAGCTGGTTTATCCAATAATTTCTCTTATAAAGGATTTAGATTGATGGTATTATTTGATATGAGATATGGCGGAAGTTTAGTTTCGGGAACCAACTTTTTCGCTTATTCAAATGGTTTGCATCAAGAAACATTGGTGGGGCGTGAAAATGGCCTAACCGTATCAGGAGTCACTAGAGATGGAGAGGCGCGGACTTGGAATATTCCTGCTGTAGCTGGTGACCCTGATAACTATTGGCTGAATAACTATTACAGCAGGTATGCTCAAGTTACTGAAAATATCGTCTATGATGCTTCTTTTATTCAGCTTAGAGAACTATCATTTGGATATACTATACCAAGAAATTTGTTGGCTAAAACACCATTTGAGTCAGCATCGATATCTGTTGTGGGTAGAAACCTGGCTTTGCTTTGGTCTAATGTTCCAAACATTCATCCTGAATCTGCTTATACGGTATCAGGAAATGGTCAGGGCTTAGAGTTCTTTGCAATGCCGGTGACAAGAAACTTTGGTTTTAATGTCAATTTGAACTTCTAAGGAACTGTAAAATCAAAATTGAAAGAATTATGAACGCTATACGAAAAATAACAGGTCTTTTATTAGCTGTAACTTTGACATTTTCGTCTTGTGACGAACAAGCATTATTCGATATGAATATCGATCCGAATGCCGTTACTGACATGGATATGCAGTATTTGTTTTCCTTAGCAACTTTAAGGATAGCAGGGGAGTATGAAAATACAAGGGCAAATATGCTTTATGCTGCAACAATGATTCAGCACACATCTTCTTTAGCGGGGTATTTTAGTGGTGATAAGTATTTCTATAATGCGCAATATAGTGGTGCATACATGGAAAGGCATTACACAGATGTTATCCGCTTATATTCACATGTAATCAATAAGACAGAGGGGAATCCTGCTGAAGCCAATGTTCATGCCGCTGCCACAGTTATGCGGATATTTGATTTGCATAGAATGACTGATTTATATGGGGATATACCCTATTTTCAGGCTGGGAAAGGTTTAGAGGGAGAGGAAAACTGGTTTCCTGTTTATGATCAACAAAGGGATATCTATTATGATATGGTTGATAAATTGAAGGCAGCAAGAGAAATGTTTTCAAACAGTGCCAGAAGTATTGCTTCACAGGATTTTATGTACGGTGGTAATATTGATCAGTGGAAAAAGTTTACAAATTCTCTTTTGATGAGAATTGCCATGAGAATGAGTAATGTAGATCCTCAAAAAGCTAGAGAGGTATTCGTAGAGGCTAATAATAGTGGAGCATTTACCTCTAACGCTGATAATGGTACAATTCAGTTTACAACAGGTCCTTTTGGTGTAAATAGGAATGGCTTAAATGACGGATATTGGAATACCTACAAGTATTCCCGTGATTGTAAAATAAGTAAGACTTTCATTGATTGGATGAAAGATAACAATGATCCGAGGTTGATGATTGTTTCCGGTGGTTTAGGTAATCCTGAAGCAGATCCTTCCACCTGGAATACTGATCCTGCGGCGCAGAGAGGTATGCCAAATGGTTATAATTCTACCACAATCAGAAATGTATTGACTCCCGCTGAAGTTGAGGAATTTACAAGCCCTGGTGTTGGTAACAGGATGTTTTCCATGCTTAATCTGAAATATTTAGATTGGGAAGACCCATATTGGTTGATTTCTTATGCTGAAGTTGAATTGATGAAAGCAGAAGCTGCAGTTTTAGGTTGGATTAGTTCTGATGCAAATACCCATTTTGCCAATGGAGTGGCAGGAGCAATTAATGCTTGGGTAGCATTTGATCCCTCTTTCGCCAGATCTGCAGAGGAAATCAATGCATATATAGCTGGGAGAGGCTTTGCTTCTGCTTCTAACCAAGATAAATTAAGATTAATTGGCGAAGAGTATTGGGCAGCTACTTGGCTTAATGATATAGAGTCATGGTCTAATTGGAGAAGAACTGGTTTCCCAATATTGGAACCAACGCAAGATCCTAATAGGTTTGAAGCCAACGAAATTCCAAGGAGACTTCGTTATTGGGAGGCTGAAATAGGAGCTAATCCAGAAAATTATGAAGCTGCAAGAGCCAGAATAGGCGGTGATTTCCTTATGACCAAAACTTGGTGGGATGGTGGAAATTAATCCATAATGATTTGTTCAATTCAAAAGGTGCCATGACCAATGGCACCTTTTTTTAGATACATATGCAATGAGAAATCTATTTCTATTAATTTTTTTATTCGCTAATGGTTGCTCCACTAATACCGAATTATCAAATAATGAACCACCATTTAAGGTAATAGGCTATGTAGCGGGCTGGAAAAATCTCGATATTAGCGCTATAGATCCCTTTTCATTTACTCATATAAATTACGCATTCGCAAATTTGATTGATGGAAGAGTCACAGAAGGCGATGGGAGATTTGAGCAGGATAGTCTGAATTTGGCTGCACTCAATTCCCTGAAAACTGTAAATCCCGATCTAAAGATACTAATTTCGATAGGAGGTTGGACCTGGTCTAAAGGGTTCTCAAATGCTGTATCGTCACCTGAAGGAATAAAACGATTAACAGATTCAGCTTTAGAATATTTACTTAGGCATCAATTAGACGGGTTGGATTTTGATTGGGAGTATCCAGGTCTTCCTGGTAATGATAACCCATACAGAGAAGAAGATCGTGAGAATTTTGTTTTGATGCTTGAGTCTGTACGAAGTGCATTGGATAGTTTAGGTGAAATACATGGGAAATATTACCTAAATACCATTGCTTCTGGTGGTTTTAAGGCTTATGTAGATGCTAACAATCTCGGAGAAGCTCAAAAACACCTTGATTATATTAATATAATGACCTATGATTTTACAGGAGTCTGGGCCAGCGAAACAGGACATCATGCCAATTTGTTTGCTTCAAACGATAGTATGCGATCAGCATATGATGCAGTTTTACTACATCTTGAAGCAGGAGTGCCGGCAAAAAAGCTGGTTTTGGGGGCAGCATTTTATGGTAAGGCCTGGAAATCTGTGTATCCTATTAACTCAGGACTTTATCAGTCAGCCCAAGGTTGGAGAAATTTTTCTTTCAAAGACATCCAATTATTTTTGGATAATCCTGATTACGAGCAATATTGGGACAGTGTTAGTAAAGCCCCTTATTTATGGAATGAAAAAGATTCAATTTTTTTGACATATGAAAATTCTAGTTCAATTAAAGCTAAAGCTGATTTTATAAAAGAAAAAGGATTAGCAGGAATGATGTTTTGGGAATATCATGAAGATTCGGATGAATTGATCTTATTAGAAGCTATAAATAAGCACTTAGGGAACAATTAGGCCATAAAATTAACATTCAAAAATAATTAAATATACTTTGCACAAAGGTGAAGCTGATTTTGGTGTAATTATAATTGAGAAGGAAAAAAACACAATGAAATTTAGATATATAAAATCCATCGTTCTATTGCTTTGTTTTTCATTTCCCGGATTTGCTCAGGAAGAGGTTCAGCTATTAATCATTGGTGGAGGTGCTAGTGGGGTTTCAGCAGGTATTCAAGCTTCCCTGATGGGGGTAGAAACCTTGATATTGGAAGAGACCCCTTGGCTGGGAGGTATGCTAACTGCCGCTGGGGTATCCGCTATTGATGGGAATCATCATATGCCATCCGGTATTTGGGGGGAGTTTAGGCAGAAACTTTATGCCCATTATGGAGGACCTGAAGCTGTGGAAACAGGTTGGGTGTCCAATACGCTGTTTGAGCCTTCTGTTGGAAATCGATTTTTTCAAGACTGGGTTAAAGAACAACCTTCATTGACAGTTTTAAATCAAGTTACTTGGAAGGAAGTAAAGTTCGAGGGCGGAAAGTGGAATGTTGTTTATTTTCAGGACAACAAGGAGAGGACAGTTTATGCCAAAATGCTAATCGATGCGACAGAGTTGGGAGATGTAATGGCTACTCTGGATTTTGAATACTTTGTTGGTATGGACAGTCAGGAAAGGTTTGGAGAATCCTATGCTCCTGAAGTGGCCAATGATATTGTACAAGACCTAACTTACGTGGTTACCTTGAAAGATTTTGGAAAAGGGAAGGATATGACCATCCCCCGGCCTGAAGGGTATGATCCAGCTGTTTTTGCTTGTGCCTGTGACCATGCTGACCCTACTTCTTTTGATGATCCGACAAATGACTGTCAAAAAATGCTCAATTATGGCCGGCTACCAAACGGAAAATACATGATTAACTGGCCAAATTGTGGCAACGATATATACATGAACATCATTGAATTGAGTCCTGACGATAGAAATGAAGCATTGAAAGAGGCCAAATTGCATTCCTTGCGTTTTGTGTATTATATCCAACATGAACTGGGATATAATCATCTAGGTATTGCTGACGATGAATACCCTACGCATGATGGCTTACCATTTATCCCCTATCACAGGGAGTCAAGGAGGACCCTGGCAGAAAGTATGTTGACCCTTCCTCATGTTTTAGATCCTTACAGGCAAGATCAGGCCCTGTATAGGACAGGCATAGCAGTGGGAGATTATACCATTGATCATCATCATAAAATGAACCCGGAAGCACCTGAGATTGATTTTATCAAAATACGTGTACCATCCTACAATATCCCCCTAGGTAGTCTAATCCCTGTAGGATCTACCCATTTTATTGTGGCTGAAAAAAATATTGGTGTTTCCAATATTGTAAATGGAGCCAGTCGTTTACAGCCAGTGGTCCTTGGGATTGGTCAGGCTGCCGGTGCATTGGCCGCTACAGCATTATCAGAGGGTAAAAACCTTCAGGAGGTTTCAGTAAGATCTGTACAGCAAAATCTTTTGAAATCTAATGCCTATATCATGCCATTTATAGACGTAAAACCAGATCATAGGCACTTTCAAGCTATCCAAAGGATTGGGGCAACAGGGATCCTGAAGGGCTTTGGAGTGCCCTATAAATGGGCCAATCAGACTTGGTTTTATCCTGAAAAAGAGGTGTCAGAATTTGAATTGGCAGACGGGCTTAGGCCATTTTATACCAATTTAATCAATTATTGGTCAGCATCAGGTGAAATGCTAACCTTAAGGTTCTTCCATGAAATATTACGTGAAATCGATGATAAAATTCAATTGAAAGATATAGAAGGTGCCTGGGGGGATGCTGGATTTGAAAAGGGACTATTCAAGCCTGAGCAGCGGCTTAACCGTTTACAGGTTGCCGTACTGGTTGATCGGCTTTTAAATCCTTTTGCTATTCCTGTTGATCTGCAAGGCTTACCTGAGCATTAATTTTTTCTAAAATGAAATTACCTATCCTTTTGCCTTGATTTACGCCTTCTTTAATCGCATCTCTAAAGTGAATGCCTCCATATAAGCGGGAGACAGCAGCTTCTGCTGCAGCCTGATTAAATGATGGGAAAGCTCTTTCAGGTAAGTCAAAATAAACTACAGAACTATCTATAAATTCAAAATTATCTCCAAAGTAATCAGTTAAAATGATTGCGCTCGTCGTAGAAATCACGCTATGCCCACTGGTATATTCCGGGAAGGGTGGAGTTTGAAGAATTGGACGCCATGATTCATCTATATATTTATTAATGGCACTCTCAGGTCTAATCCTGTCCGAGTCATACTTTTCTTCCCAGCAACTCACAAAGGCATCATGTAGTCCCATGGAGACCAAGGTGTGGATATAAAGGGTTTCATCCCAATCCAAACCGGCTTTTTGTGAAGCTATTCCCGTGATACCCATCCAATGTCCTCCCGGGGAGATTTTTTTTATCCCTATAGCCATGTGTCCTGAGTATTGTACCATAAACGGGTTACAATCCCAAAAATTAGCAATTAGAACAGCTTCCTCATCCAAATCGGATGTTACCTCATATACCTCCAAGAGTTGTGTATGGAAAGAACTTCCTTTTTCTAAGCTAAATGGAGCTGGAGGGGCTGGTTTAAATGCTTTATTGTTTTCGATAAAAAATGGTCTAATGGTTCTCCATTCAGGTTCTACAGCAGCCATGTAAGCAGGAGGAGTAGGGTACCAAAAGCCCTCCCCCTTTTTTGGGGAATATCTAGTTAAGGTACTCAGTTTATTGTAACCATCAGTATTGGCTAATTTCATGACCTCACCTGCGATGTATTGGGCATATTCTAAGTGTTGAGCCGCTGATCTTCTGGAAAACCACTTGTTTTTTATGGCATTTTTTACCAAATCCGCTTGTTTTACTTCCAAAAGTTTTCCTGAAGGCATGATGTTCTTGCCTACCTCTAACATGCTGTAAACTGCAACAAATTCAGGATTGAGGCCAGAGGGAGGTGACTTAAGCTGCAAGTCACCGATCAAACTTTTGGGAAGTAGTTTTTGGTGATTTGGTGAATTATGGATCTCAGACCATGAAAGATGGGCAGCCAAGGTACTGTAGGCATAAAACCTGGCTGCTGCCGGAGGTGAAGCCACATCGGTGACCATCACTTCAGTTATATGGAACAAGTGGTCCACATAAAGCGCTATGTCAATCTTTTTTTGCTGTCCATAAGAATCATTGGCACAAAAAAGAACAAAAAAGGAAACAATAATGGTAAACCCAAATGTCAGGATTGAATCTTTTAAATGATATGTTTTTCTAAAGGGAGGCATTATTTGTTCCGTTCATAGGTTTTTACCCCGATACCGTTTATTCCAAAATGAATTTGCTCAGGGAATGCAGGAAGCTGAATGATGCTTTTCACATCGCCAATTATTTTGAATCCTGATTGCTGTTGGTTTACATAGGTAAAGTTACCATTTCCATCTCCTTTAAACAACTGCCCTTGGTTCGCATCCATTACACCCAGTCTGATACGAATCTGACTTTGATTGCCGGCCAGGATAAAATCGAGGTTGCCATCTCCGTCATAATCAAAGGGGTGAATGGCTTGTACAGGAGCAAATTGCGCTTCAATGGGTAGAAGTTTGCTTTCCAGTTTACTGCCTGAATTCTGGAGATATATTGACCCCATTTCATTGACTTTCAATATCTCAGCATCCTTTAGCTGTTCCCTAGTTAGGACCTGTTCAATACTGGCATTGGCATAAGAGGCATAATCTGTAAATTTACTTCGAAGGCTGTACATTTGATCCAGAAGCTCATCTCTGCTGGGGAATGGGAAAGGTTTTCCCTGTACATAATTTACCAGAATGGGGTCTATGGAAGAATTACCGTCAAAGTCTCCGTAATAAAGGCTAATAGGGAATTCATTTGATGCTTTTAATTGAGAATTCCAGCCAAAATTTCCCACAATGAAATCTTCATAACCATCATTGTTAAAGTCTCCAGCAGCGATGCTTCGCCACCAGCCTATTTGTTCTGGGTTACCCCATTTAGCGGTTTCATCGATAAATTTTGCGTAATCATCATTGATTAAAATGGTTATGGGCATAAATTCACCGATAAGTATCAGGTCTTTTTTGCCATTTTTATTTAGATCGGATGAAATAGCACCTGTAATCATTCCTATTTTTCCACTATTTGGGAGGTATTTGCTGCTTTCATCTTTAAAAAAACCCTTGCCATCATTGATCAAAAGGTGACTTTGTGGTGTGGTAGGATACCTGCCTGGAACAATTCTGCCTCCAACAAATAAGTCCGGGAAACCATCGCCGTTAAAATCTGCCTCCACAACCGAAGATGCACTGCTTCTGATACGCGGTAGGTTATCTGGTGAGTGAATAAGATTTCCTTTCCCATCATTTAGGTAAAGCCTATCCTGAAGAAACTCATCGGTTGTCAGATAATCATGATATCCCCCACTTGCCACATAAAGATCTACATGGCCATCCCCGTTAAAATCAGCAAAGACAGCACCGGCATCTGTATAATCTGATTCTGGATGATAACCGGGATACACCATCCACCGGTCATTTTTCCATTGGTAAATTTTACCAGGTGTATCTTTTGACCCACCTACAAAAATCTCTTCCGAACCATTTCCGGTGATGTCTCCATAGGCCATCACTGGGCCAATATAAGAGGGCATTTCATTCAATAGAGGCTGTCTTTTGAAATCATTGAACCCATACTCTATGTGTTGGAATGGAATCACTTCTTCTGACACTGTAAAAATGGAATTGATTTCAGGGAGGGCATGCAGGCGGTTTTGGGCATCTGTTTCATTGAGGGTAATAAGTTGATTGGCCGGAATATTTTTAAGTACCTGGGATTTTCCGCCTGGCCATGTAACGATTAAGGAATCAATATTTTTATACTCACCAAGACCAAAATAAACCTTGTGGGGAACAGTAGATTGAAAACCCCTGGTTGGCATTTGTTCGGTCATTTGGTATTTAGCATCATGATATATTTCTACTTTTGCCCCTATTCCTGTGGAGTTTTGAAGATTACCTTTTAATTGGACTTGCAGCCAGTTTGTTTTTTTTCCAGTGTTCTCATTCCACCTGTTTCTATAAATAGAAGCTGGGCTATTGACGTTGTTAACGACTAAGTCCAATTGTCCGTCATTGTCAAGGTCAGCAAAGGCAGCCCCATTTGAAAAATTTGGAATATCAACACCCCAAATTGATGAAACGTTTTCAAACTTGAGGTTTCCATTGTTTTCAAATAGATAATTAGGGATTGGGGTAGAACTCATGGAAGTGACCACATGTAGCGTGTCGGCTTTTTCCCTTGCTACAGCAGCTTTAAAGTAATAATCTCCTTTAAACTTTAAAAAATCCCTATTGGTATAATCCCTGAAGTAGCCGTTGCTGACGAATAAATCTTTATGTCCATCATTATTTACATCAAAAAAAAGGGCAGACCAGCTCCAGTCTGTATTGGATACGCCAGCCAATTGGCCAATTTCACTGAAACTTCCATTTCCCTGATTGAGGTGGAGCATGTTACGCATGTTTTGGTGGAAAAATCCTCTATTGATCATGAGTGCATATTGCTCATAATTCTCGGGTCCATAGAGTAGCTTTTGTCTTTTATTATCTTCAGGGAGCATATCTAAGGTAAAGATATCAACAAGTCCATCGTTATTGATGTCAGCTATATCAAGTCCCATGGAAAAGTGGGAAATATGTCTCAGCATTTCGGGCATGACATCGGAGAAAGTGCCATCGCCATTATTGATATACAAATAATCCGGTTCGATGTAATCGTTGCTGACCATGATGTCCAACAGGCCATCCCCGTTGATATCTGAAGCAATTACGTCCAGACCAAAGCCTAGTGCACTTCCTTTGATGCCGGCTTCTTCACTGATATCAATGAATTGGCCATTATCGTTTCTATACAGTTTATCTCCAGCATAAGGATGCCTCACTTTTCGAGCTTGGTCAAACTCCAACTCATTGATAACTTCTATGTGGTGATTCAATAAGAAAAGATCCAAATCCCCATCATTATCAAAATCAAAAAAAAGGGCTTGGGTACTATTAGATGGATCATCGATTCCATAAGCTTTCGCTGCCTCCTTGAAGGTCATATCACCTTGATTAATGAAAAGTTGGTTTCTCCTGCTTTCGATATCACCATTTCCGGAATAGCATACATAAATATCCAACAGCCCATTGCCATTGATATCCACCATGGCTGCCCCTGTAGTCCAGGAATTTTTACCTATTACGCCGGAGGATTTACTGATGTCTTCAAATTTGAAATCTCCCTTATTGAGATAGAGCTTATTTTCAACCATGTTGCCCGTGAAAAAAATATCATCGAGCCCATCATTGTTGATGTCACCAATAGCTACTCCTCCACCATTGTAAAAATATTCATATGTAAGTATATTGTTTTTCTGATTTTCAGTAAGCTTATTATTAAAACTTATTCCTGATTTTCTCGGGTTTATAGTTTCAAATAGCCTGTTCTTATTGGGCGTATATGCCAGAGAGAATAGTGTCAACAAGGTCAAAAATGACAGAAAAAAACGTTTTTCTAGCCTAAATTCCATTTTCATGATTCATCCACTTTATGGATTTTAATATAGTGAAAAAAATAGGAGAAAATTAAAATTATTAAGGATTAGTACTTGACCACTATAGTTGACTGAATAAAGGTGGATTTTGATGCCTACTTAGGGCTTGCTGAAAAAGTCTCAGGCATGCCAGCTTCAAAGCGGGCGAATGAAGATGTATGCTTATACTTCGAATGAGCCCAATGAAGAAGATGGTATGCCTGAGGCTAGCCTGAAAATTTCAAAATTTGAAATTTTCAAGTGCACGCAAATCAAACTAGATCATTGAATAAGTTTGCACCTGCTTAAAAAGACTACTCTTAATAAATGGGGTATTCATCAAAATTTAAAGAAATTATTCTCCAATTGGCGTTTTTCAGCACGCCCTACTTAAATGGCATCAGTCATCAAAGGACTTTCACCATATTCATTTCTTCCTTTTTCACCTTTTTTTAATGCCAGCCATATAAAACCTATGAAGTTGATTGGTGGTGGAATGAGTAGGTAAAAAGCATATTTCCAATCCAATCCTATGTCATGAAGCCGTTTAATTGATTGAATGAGCAAGAGCACTATGGTTGTAATTAGGACTATGCCAAAAGCTGCAAATGATAGTAAATCTCCAATAGTATAAGCTTCATACATTTTTGTCAATGATATGATATTGGTCCAATAAAATATCACAAAGAAAAGCAAATACTTTCTCCTTGATATTCTTCCACTTGGGTTTAAGAATTGTAACATAAGTTTTGTCTTTTTATAGTATAACCAACTTATGTTGTTTTTGTTTAAATTTTATACTTTAAAAATTTAAATAGTTATAAAAAATATTCATAAAAATCAATTAATGGCTTTCGTAAACGATTTCTGGCTCAATAACCTCTACAGTTCCTTGTTCGTTGATTTCATTAAGTGTCACTGTTTTCAGTTCATTGATGAGAATAGGGTCATACTTGGCTGCAACTCTGATATAGTTTTCGGTAAAGCCATGCATTTTACCATCCTCCAGGTCTTCTTCAAATAATACTGTAAAGGTCTTGCCCAGGTTTTCCTCGTAAAATTTTCTTTTCTTTTTATCCGAAAGAATGCGCAGCATTTTGGAGCGTTCATTCCGCTTTTTGATTGGAACTATACCGTCCATTTCTACAGCTCTGGTATTGGCCCGTTCTGAATAAGTAAATACATGGAGGTAGGAAATGTCAAGTTCATTGAGAAACTGATAGGTTTCTAGAAAAAGCGCATCTGTTTCACCAGGGAATCCCACGATAACATCCACGCCAATACAGCAGTGTGGCATCAATGTCTTGATTTTGCTAACCCTGTCTTCATAAAGTTCCCTGAGGTATCTTCTGCCCATTTTTCTTAATATAGTATTACTGCCGGACTGAAGGGGGATATGAAAATGTGGGACAAACTTTTTAGACTGGGCTACAAATTCTATGGCTTCATTGGTAAGAAGGTTGGGCTCAATGGAAGAAATTCTGAATCTTTCGATTCCTTCTATTTCGTCCAAAGCTCTTATCAGGTCTATAAATTTCTCTTTTCTTTTACCATCTTGAATGCCAAAGTCTCCGATATTGACGCCGGTTAAAACCACTTCTTTGACATCGGTTTCGGCGATTTCTCTGGCAGAAATGAGAATATTTTCTATACTGTCACTCCTGCTCTTGCCTCTGGCTAGGGGGATGGTACAAA
>NZ_AMGM01000048.1 GCF_000298295.1 Cecembia lonarensis LW9 | reverse complement strand
TAAATTCTGAAAATATTTTTTCTTCTTTCAGACTTGCCTTCTTGTTTTCCCCCGTTCGGGAATGCAAAAGTGGGGAGCTTTTTCCAATTCACAAAGAAGGGACTAATATATATTTTCAAATAGGACTAAAATCACTGACATACAGGACAAAAAAAATAGCATCCATGTCAAATTTGACATGGATGCTATTTTTTAAACTCGCTTTAAAGAGGTTTGATTACCAAATTTCTCCAATACACTTTTATTCCTCCTCCATCATGGATCTGCAAGAGGATTCCACCTTCTCCCTCTCCTATTTTCTCATCTGAAAAATCAACCATCTCTACACCATTAAGGAAAGACTGCACCCTATCACCTTTAGCAATGATTTTCATATGATTCCAATCCCCATACTTTAGAACACTTTCTTTTTCGGGCTCTGGCTGGATCAACCAGCCCCTACCATAAGATTCATAGATCCCGCCTGTATGCTGTCCCGGAGGCGCTACTTCTACTTGCCAACCTGACACCTTAGTGCCATCAACTGTAGAACGGATAAATACGCCGCTATTACCATCTGCCTCTTGCTTGAACTCTACATTCAATTCAAAATCCTTGAAATTTTGTTCCGTGCCCAAATAACCATACTCTTTATCAGGGCCACTTTCAGAAACCAAAAGGCCATCTTCTACATACCATTTTTCAGTTCCATAAACTATCCAACCGGAAAGGTCTTTTCCATTGAAAAGTGATATCTCATTGCTCTGCTGACAAGATGACAAAGAAACGGCCATGTAAAGCATGGCGCTTATTAGCATTGTTTTTTTCATAGGGGTCTTATTTTTATGTTTTTAAACCAAGCTTCACTTCCATGATCCTGAAGTGAAATCAATCCTCTTCTAAATTTGGCATAATCTGGAAAATCATCCCACTTTCCACTATTTCTCCTTGCTTCCCAATCCTCCGAATAAGGGACAAACTCTAAAGTTTTTTTGCCATTCAACCAATAACTGGCTTTTTCCCTACTGAATATTATTCTGGAAACGTTCCATTCGCCAGCAGGCTTGACCACACCTTCAACATCACCTGGGTACATACCATAATCAGAGGCTATGGACTGCCAATCCTCCAAAGGCTCTGGAAATCCCAGCTGATCTATAACTTGGTATTCAGGGCCTGTTTCGTAAGGGGCTTTATACTGCGGCCCTTCAACCACATGATAGAAAACACCGCTGTTACCTCCTGGGGCAATTTTCCAAGTAAACTCTAATTCAAAGTTCTCAAAGTCCAAAGGTCCAAAGACAATATCACCACCAATATCACCACCAAGCCCTAAGGCTTTCAAGGCTCCATCTTCCACGGTCCATCCCTCTGGGAATTCCGTTCCATTGAAGGCCCTCCATCCAGCAGGGTCTTCTCCATCGAAAAGCAACATCCAACCAATGGCTTTTTCATCTTCCGTAAGGGTATTGTCAGGAATAATAATTTCCTCAATTTCCTCCAACTTCTCCACGGATTTTTCAGCAGCACATCCTAAAAGAACCAAAGAAAAAACCAGCAAGTAGATCCAATTACTTTTTAATCTCATATCAATTTCATGTTTACCGGGTCCCAATTTATGAATTTGTGGATTCACGTCAATTGGACATGGATGATTGTTATTAGGTTGAAAAATTAATTAATTTTTTTACAAAAGTCTGATTCAATGCTTTATTTTTTTACAAACGGCATTTTTCAAAAGTGGCAAACCTCCTAATTTACAATAAAATAGATTTCCTGCGATTCAGCTAATCAAGCCTTCCACATACTCCCTAAAATACCTCAGCCTACTGCCATACCAGGAAAACAGTTCCCCATCTACCAACTGAATATGTGTTTTCGGTAATTGAGCAGCAAATTCATCAATGTGTTTTTGTTTGAAGGGAAAAGGTTCGGAACTGAGCAGGAGAAAATCAGGGGAAAGGTTTTTTAAATCCTCCATGGAAAGTTCAGGGTAACGAGACTCTTGGACCAAGTTGGTAAAACCCGCTCTGCCCAACATATCGTGGATAAATGTTTGTGGCCCAACTGCCATCAGTGGATCTTTCCAGATCAGATACACCGTTGTACCCCTAGCTCCCTGAGTAAGGGAGGCCATATCTTGCTTAATTTCATGAATCAATCTTTTTGCTTGAGCAGCAGTTCCTGTAATCGCCCCTACTCCCTTCATCATCTCCAAAGCATCCTCCAAGGTGTAGATATCGCTCATCCAAACCGGATATTTATCTGCCAAAAGCTCTATTCCTTCCTGATAGTTTTCCTCTTTGTTGCCAATAATCAAATCAGGTTGAAGGGCAGCTATCTTATCGAAATGGAAGTTTTTGGTTCCACCGATAATGGTCTTTTGCTTTTTGAGCCCTTTGTGGTGCACACAAAACTTGGTCAGCCCAACCAGCCTATCCTCCAAATCCAGATCAACCAACAACTCCGTCTGCGATGGTACCAAAGAAATAATCCGCTGAGGCTTCTCAGGGATGTCGACTGTACGGTTCATTTGGTCTGTAAAGAGGGGCATTTTTTTTAATGGAGAATGAAGAATGAGGAATTAAGAATTGGTTGATTTTTAATAGGTGATTAGTTGTCTTGGTTGTCGGGTTGTCATTGTTCTGAACTGTATCTGTCAAAACAAAAACCCAAAAAACTGTATCAGCCATCTGTCTTGCGATTTGCGTATTATTCCAATGTCTCGCCTCTTTATCGAAAAATCGACGAGCGTTCGATAATCTATCTTGTTTCTTGACTCTTGCTTCTTGTTTCTATACAACAATATCAAGTCATTCGACAAATCAAGTCTAACCCTCTCGCTTCTCGCTTCTAGTCTCTTACACTACGTATCTAAAATCAAAACCCGGATCAAATTCCACCAAGAAATGATACATTAATGCAATAACGTTTTCAATATCCTCTTTGCTAGCAGTCTCCACTGTGGTATGCATGTACTTCAATGGCAGGGAGATCAAAGCGGAAGGCACGCCTTCATTGGAATAAGCAAAAGCATCGGTATCCGTTCCCGTGCTTCTGGAAGCTGCTGCCCTTTGGAAAGGAATATCATTTTTCTTTGCCGTAGCAATAATCGAATCTAACAGTTTTTTATGCACGGCAGCACCATAAGTAAGTACTGGACCTTTCCCTGCAGCTTGGTCGCCAGAACTGATTTTACTATACATGGGAGCAGTGGTATCATGGCAGACATCGGTAATGATGGCCACATTAGGCTTGATCCGGGCAGCAATCATCTCAGCACCCCTTAATCCAATTTCTTCCTGTACCGCATTGACCACATAAAGACCAAAAGGGAGGTTTATACCAGATTCCTTGATTTTTTTCAATACCTCGGCAATCATAAAACCCCCAATCCTGTTATCCAGCGCCCTTCCTGACAAGAACTTGCCATTTAATTCCTGTAATTCATCTTTGAAGGTAATCACACAACCAACATGTATACCCATTTCCAACACTTCATCGTTTGACCGAGCACCCACATCTATGAAAATATTATCCAAAGTAGGTGCATCTTCCTTACCTTCTTTCCTTACATGAATGGCTGGCCAACCGAATACTCCAGGAACAATCCCCTTATCGGTATGGATATTTACCCGCATGGATGGCGCAATCATATGATCCGAACCACCATTTCTTCTCACATAAATATAACCCTCTGGCGTGATATAATTGACAAACCAGGAAATCTCGTCAGCATGTGCTTCAATCACCACTTTATAAGAATGCTCGGGATTGATCACTCCCACAGCAGTACCATAGTGGTCGGTAAAGTAAGTATCAACAAAAGGCTTCACGTAATCTAGCCAAATCTGCTGGCCAGATGCTTCAAATCCGGTTGGAGAGGCATTGTTGAGGTATTTATAAAGGAAAGTCTGAGAGCTGCACATATTTAGGAATTGGTTTGTATTTATTGGTTGATTTGGTTAATTGCTTGATTGAGTGACTGAATACTAAGTAATTCAGGGATTGGCGATTGGTTTTAGGGTGCTTAAAATAACAAACACCAGTTACCAGCTTAATCGTGTAATTAATCAATAATCCAAGCCACAACTCAATCAACTGATTATTTATTAAATAATTACTTAGAGAGGGATATTCCCGTGCTTCTTCCTAGGCAGCTTATCCACCTTGTTTTCAAGCATTTTATAGGCCCTGATTAATTTTTCCCTGGTTTCGGAAGGCATGATTACCTCATCCACAAATCCCCTATGGGCTGCACGATATGGATTGGCAAATTTAGAAGTGTATTCATCTATTTTTTCCTGCAATTTTTCCTCTGGGTTTTCAGCTTCTGCGATTTCCCGCTTGAATATGATTTCAGCTGCTCCTTTGGCACCCATCACCGCAATTTCAGCAGTAGGCCAGGCAAAATTCAGGTCTGCTCCTATATGCTTAGAATTCATTACATCATAAGCACCGCCATAAGCTTTACGAGTAATAACAGTCACCCTTGGCACAGTAGCTTCTGAAAAAGCATAAAGCAATTTAGCCCCATTGACAATAATCCCGTTCCATTCCTGATCTGTACCGGGCAAGAAACCAGGAACATCCACCAAAACCAACAAGGGCACATTGAAGGAATCACAAAACCGTACAAAACGGGCTGCTTTGATAGAAGCATCATTATCCAAAACACCGGCCATGGACTGAGGTTGGTTACCCACAATCCCTATACTTCTCCCTGCCAACCTGGCAAATCCCACGACAATATTGTCTGCATAATTCTTATGTACTTCCATAAATGAGTCCTCATCTACAATACCTTCAACAACCTCCCTGATGTCATATGGGTGATTCGGGTTGTCTGGCACAATAGTATCCAATTGTGGTCTTGACTCATCCTCCGTAATCTCGTATTCATAGACCGGGGCCTCATCCTCGCAATTCTGCGGGATATAGCTCAGCAGTTGTTTGATGTGGTTGATACAATCCAGTTCATTGGCACAGGCAAAATGGGTCACCCCACTCTTGGTGCTGTGGGTACTGGCTCCCCCCAATTCCTCTGCAGTGACATTTTCCTGGGTCACGGTCTTGACCACATTCGGTCCTGTCACAAACATGTAGGAAGTATTCTCTACCATCAAAATAAAGTCGGTGATAGCCGGAGAGTACACAGCCCCACCTGCGCAAGGCCCCATGATGGCTGAAATCTGTGGCACCACGCCGGAAGCTAGCGTATTTCTGTAAAAAATATCGGCATATCCGCCCAGAGAAACCACTCCTTCCTGAATCCTTGCACCCCCTGAATCATTCAACCCGATCACAGGCGCACCGTTTTTCATGGCCATATCCATGATTTTACAGATTTTCTCTGCATGGGTTTCTGAAAGAGATCCTCCAAAAACGGTGAAATCTTGGGAATAGACATAGACCAATCGGCCACTGATTTCTCCATATCCGGTCACCACACCATCTCCTAAATAATGCTCTTTATCCAAACCAAAGTCCTTGGCCCGATGCATTACAAATTTGTCAATTTCCTGAAATGTGCCTTCATCCAATAACAAGTGAATCCTCTCCCTTGCGGTCAACTTTCCTTTCTTATGCTGAGCCGCTATTCGCTTTTGGCCACCTCCCAGTAGTGCTTCTTCATTCTTTTTTTGCAAAAGCTCAATTTTATCCTTGTTAGAAGGAAGGGTATATACACCTTTGATATTGCTATCCATAGCTCTAAAGTCATTTTGGTTTGTCCCAAATATAAGGAGGGGCAAATAAGGGTAAAAATAAATTACCACTAGAATCAAAGTATTTTCAATCTACTGAGATTAAAAAGTGATTTCCAATGCATTTTGAATAAACTTTCTATATTCGCACAACCAAAAAATAAGCTGACATGATTCCAACCAAGGCAGCAATCATTGACATGGGTACCAACACCTTTCATTTGGTGTTGGTTGAGTTGTATGGAAACCGTTTTGAAACCCTTTACAAAGAAAAAGTACCGGTTAAAATCGGCCAAGGAGGCATCAACCAGAATTTCATCCATCCTGATGCAAAGAAAAGGGCTCTTCATACGTTGAAGCACTTTAAGCACCTCATTGATGGTGAAGGTATTGCAAATATTTTTGCATTTGCAACCAGTGCGGTCAGAAATGCCGATAATGGGGTCAATTTTGTGGAAGAAATCAAAGAAAAGTTTCAGATCTATGTCAATGTGATTGATGGAGAAGAGGAAGCCCAAATGATTTATGAAGGGATCAGACTCAGTGGTTCACTGAATGGTGAAACCTACCTCATGATGGATATAGGTGGTGGTTCAGTGGAATTTATCATCGGTAACCAACAGCAGGTATTATGGAAACAAAGCTTTGAAATAGGCGGACAAAGGATGCTGGACCTGTTCCACGGACATGACCCTATCCTGCAAGATGAAGTCGATAAACTTACCGCTTATCTCACTGAGAAACTGGAGCCTTTAAAGCATGCTATAGAAGACTATCGCCCTGCTGGATTGGTTGGAGCCTCAGGAACCTTTGACACTTTAACAGATATTTATTTTGCTGCTCTTCACGAAAAAAAAGGGAGAAATCAGCAAGTATTTGAATTACCAAAAACGGAATTTGAAAAGATTGCCGGTAAGTTGCTTACCCTCACCAAAGAAGAACGGTTAAAAATCCCGGGAATGATTCCCATGCGGGTAGATATGATTGTAGTTGCCTCTTGTTTGATAAAATATATTTTAACGCTATTGCCTGTAGACACCTTAATTTGTTCCAACTTTGCGCTTAAGGAAGGTGCTATTGCCAAGCTCATGGGCAAGGATTCCCTCCACTCGGTATTTAGCAGGTAAGAAACAATTTGATTATAACCCCATGATTTTCTCTTATTCCCAGTTATTCGAATTCACAAAGTCTATCCTTTTGAAAATTGGCTGTACAGAAAAAGAAGCTAAACTGGCCGCTGATGTGCTTCTTGCTGCAGACTTAAGGGGGGTGGATTCCCACGGTGTTGCTAGACTTTCAGGCTATGTCCGACTTTGGGAAAAGGGAAGGATCAATAGCAAACCCCAGGTTAGGGTGGTACACGAGACTCCAAGCACAGCCGTAGTAGACGGAGATAGTGGACTTGGTCTTGTGGTAGCCCCTTATGCCATGCAGGTAGCCATAGAAAAAGCCAAAAATGTAGGTACGGGCTGGGTTGCTGTGAAAAATTCTAACCATTACGGGATTGCAGGATACCACGCCATGATGGCCTTGGACCATGACATGATCGGAATTTCCTTGACCAATGCCAGCCCATTGGTGAGCCCTACTTTTTCTAAAGAGCGTTTGTTGGGAACCAATCCCATTTCTGTTGCCATTCCTGCAGACAAACAGCCTCCATTTGTAGCCGATATGGCTACTACTACTGCTGCCAATGGCAAATTGGAAATCCTACAAAGAAAAAACTTAGATGCTCCTTTAGGTTGGGTGCAAGATAAAGAAGGACATCCCACCATGGATTCAAATGGCGTTAAAAAAGGTGGAGCCCTACTTCCTTTGGGTGGTGATCGCGAACATGGTTCTCACAAAGGTTATGCATTAGGCTCGATTGTAGATATTTTATCAGCAGTTCTTTCCGGAGCGAATTATGGTCCTTGGGTACCGCCATTTGTGGCTTTTTTGGAGCCAGATCCCAATCCTGTAGGAGAAGGGATCGGCCATTTTTTTGGTGCCATGCGGGTAGATGCTTTTAGGCCTGCAAAAGAATTTAAAACGCACATGGACAATTGGATTTCCAGATTCAGAAATGCTGCCACAACACCTGGCCATGAGAAAGTAATTATCCCGGGAGACCCGGAAAGGGAATTGGAGGCTCTTAGAAGAAAAGAGGGAATACCTTTGTTAGGTCCCGTAGTGGAAGATTTAAATCTATTGGGAGAAAAATTGGAGGTAAGTCTCTAACTTTTTCTTCTTTAGTGGCACAAAATTTTTTTTCCTTTCTTATTTGCTGCAACAAGGAGAGTGATTAGGTATTTATATTGGCTTGAGGGCGGTTGACAATCCCCATTTTTAAAATTTAAGCGTCTTGTTTTTCTTTTTATTCTGCCATTCATCAAAAGGCATTGGTTTGGTTTTGACCTTTTTGTAAATTGTTGAAATAAATGTTCAAAACCTATTAACCCAAAGACCTATGAATCGTCTAAACCGTCGAGATTTTCTCAAAAGCAGTAGTGCTGCCACACTTGCGTTGGCAAGTATGGGCCTTATGGGCATGCACCCTATCCACAATGAAGAGCCACTAAAAGTGGCCTTAATTGGCACCGGGTGGTATGGGAAAAGTGATCTTTTCCGCCTCATGCAGATTGCCAATTGTGATGTAGTAGCCCTTTGTGATGTGGATTCCAACCTACTCAATGAAGCTGGCAGTTTAGTTGCGCAAAGGTCAAAAAGTGGAAAAACACCTTCGCTTTATAAAGATTACAGGGAGTTGCTCAAAAACCACAAATTAGACATCACTGTAATTGGAACTCCAGACCATTGGCATGCGCTCCAAGCGATTGCCGCCATCCAAGCGGGTTCTCATGTCTATTTGCAAAAGCCAATTTCGGTGGATGTTATCGAAGGGGAGGCTGTCGTGGCTGCTGCTAGAAAATACAATAAAAAAGTACAGGTAGGTGTGCAAAGGAGAAGTACCCCCCATTTGATAGATGCCAAAAAGGAAATTTTGGAAAGCGGGAAATTAGGTAAAATTTCCCATGTAGAGATTTGCTGTTATTACCACATGAGGGCAAATGGCAATCCTGATGAGGAACCTGTGCCTGATTTTTTAGATTATGACATGTGGACTGGGCCTGCTCCTTTAAGGCCTTATGATGGCCTTCCCCATATCAGGTGGTGGAGAACCTTTATGGAATATGGTAATGGAATAACAGGAGACATGTGCGTACACATGCTGGACACCGTACGCTGGCTCCTTGGTTTGGGCTGGCCCAAAAAAATCACCTCCTCAGGGGGTATATTTGTACAAAAAGAGGGCAAATCCAATATTTCTGACACCCAAACTGCAATCTTTGAATACGATGAGATGAATGTAGTGTGGCAACATCGATCTTGGGGAAATCCTGTTGATCCGGAGTATCCTTGGGCCTTTAAGATTTTTGGAGAACATGGCATGTTGGCAGGCAGTACCTTGAAAGCAGAATACTTCCCTTATGGGAAAGGTGATAAAATCCTATATGACTGCCTGTATGAAAGAGAGGAATATCCGGAAGACTTGAAAGAAGACCGAATTGAACTAAATGCAGCACCCGCCACAAGAAGACAGATGTTGAATTTAATTGCCGCCATAAAGGAAAATAAACTCCCTGTTGCAGATATAGAAGAAGGTCATATTTCAACAGCTTCTTGCATCTTGGCAAATATTTCTATGGAACTTGACGGCAGACCCTTGGTTTACGATCCTCAAAAGATGATTATCGTAAATGACCCTGAAGCTACGGCTAAATTAAGAAGAACCTATAGGAAACCATGGGTTCACCCTGAACCGGATAAGGTTTAAAAAAAGGCAACCCATCATAAAAAATCTCCAACTTACAGGTTGGAGATTTTTTACCCAAAAAGATCAGAACTAAGATACCTATCTCCTCTGTCACAGGTAATGCATACAATGAATCCTTCATCTAAATTTTGAGATAATTGCATTGCCGCATGAAGAGCCCCTCCACTACTCATACCTGCAAGAATACCTTCTTCCTTAGCCATCCTTCTTGTCATTAATGTAGCTTCATGTTGACTTACGTCAATGACTTGATCTACCCTTGAGGCATCAAAAATTTTAGGAAGAAACTCTGGTGACCAACGCCTGATCCCTGGAATATTGGAACCATCCGTAGGCTGCGTCCCAACAATCTGAACATTTGGATTCATTTCTTTTAAAAACATAGACACTCCCATTATGGTACCTGTAGTACCCATTGCCGAGACGAAATGGGTGACCTTCCCCTCCGTATCTCTCCATATTTCCGGACCAGTACTTTCATAATGCGCCAAGTAGTTATCAGGGTTGGCAAACTGATTTAGCATAAAATATCCTTCTTTTTCAGCCATCTCCTCTGCCAACTCTCTTGAATACTCTATGGTTTTAGCAGCTGGCGTACGTATCACCTTGGCACCGTATGCCTCCATGGAAAGTATCCTTTCACGGGTAGAGTTGTCCGGCATGATCAAAGTCATATGCAACCCTAAGACATTGGCCACCATAGCCAGTGCAATTCCAGTGTTTCCACTTGTAGCCTCAACCAAACGATCACCTG
Organism: Cecembia lonarensis LW9; assembly: GCF_000298295.1. Classification (GTDB taxonomy): domain Bacteria; phylum Bacteroidota; class Bacteroidia; order Cytophagales; family Cyclobacteriaceae; genus Cecembia; species Cecembia lonarensis. The sequence goes on along the minus strand of NZ_AMGM01000048.1, from coordinate 23,916 downwards.
ATTGAATATCTCCTCTTTGTAAAGCACTTTTGATCATATGGTAAGCTGCCCTATCCTTTACACTACCTCCTGGGTTTTGTCCCTCAAGCTTACAGAAAACCTTTACTTTAGGATTGATGGGTACATGTGATAATTCAATTAAAGGTGTATTTCCTATTAGTTCAACCAGCTTCATAATCAGTTTTTTATGATATAGGTATCAGTCTCATCAGAACCAGGGTTGTACATTTTGGCCTGATAATAAATCTTACTATTGCTAGGTACGCTTTTGGTAATCCACACATTTCCTCCAATGATGGAGTTTTCTCCAATAATGGTATCCCCTCCCAAGATGGTGGCCCCGGCATAAATCACCACATAATCTTCAATAGTTGGATGACGCTTCTTATCTGCATCAGATTTCTCGACGCTTAATGCACCTAGCGTAACCCCTTGATAAATTTTGACGCAATCTCCAATAACTGTTGTCTCCCCTATTACGATCCCAGTACCATGGTCTATACAAAACCTTTCTCCTATTTTCGCACCAGGATGAATATCCACGCCAGTCTTGCTATGCGCGTACTCTGTAATCATTCTTGGGATCAGCGTAACGCCCATCTCATGTAATAAATGGGCAATTCTATAAGCAGCCACAGCATAAAAACCCGGATAGCAGCGGATGATTTCAGTGGTTGACTTGGCAGCCGGATCTCCATCAAACATGGCCTGAACATCTTGGAGAAGTAATTCATATACTTTTTCCAAGCGTTTAAAAAACTGATAGGCTATTTCAGCACCATCACCATCATGCAAGTGCTTATTTCTTATCAAAACCCTACTTAGCGTATGCTTGAGTTCTTCTATTTTTTCACTGATCTGCTCTTCCTCTTTCAACAATTCGGATGCATAATCCGGGAAAAGTAAGCCCAACACATTTTCGAAAAATGTATGAACCACCTTTGGTGAAGGACATTGGGGACAGTCCCTATGAGACTGACTGAGTTTTTTGATCAATGATTCCATGGGTTTAAAAGAAAGCTTTTAAGGTTTTAAAGTACGAAACCAAACCGGATAACAAAAGGTTCGTTATAAGGAGACCTCCTTACATCGTACAAAAGGTTATACAAAAATGTGAAATTAGCCCCGCCTCTTTGTCCAAATGGGGTAAAGTACCCCCCTCCTATTAAAAAACCAGGAACCCAGGACCTTTCAAATCTATCAGAACTCGGATTGTATAAATCAAAATTTAAGTTTTCATATTCTGCGTGGGCGAAAACATTGGGAAAAACATTGTAACGGCTAAAAACCCTTGCTCCATAAAGACTACTATTGCCACCAATAAATCTCCTATCGTTGAAATATTGGTAAGTACCGCCAACTCCTCCAGAAAGTCTATTGGTTACCATCGCACCTACTAAAGGAGATACATCTATGAAAGTGATGGTACCGAAAGACATGCCGAAATTCCCACCATAATATATCCTGTCCTTCAAGGGCGGTCGATTGCCCTCATCAATAACCCGTTGGGCAGTAGCGGAAAAATTAAATACAAAGTAAAATGCCAATAAAAAATATAAAGCCTTACTCTTCAACCACCACATAAAGATCTTCAGATTTCTTTTTCATTAAATAGCGTTCTCTTGCAAACTTTTCCAACATCTCACTATTGCTCATCAGCTCCTCTCTGTCTTCCTTTATTTTCTCCTTCTTTTCAATGTAAAAATCCTTTTGATTTTCAAGCTCTTTAAGTTTTGAGCTAAGTTTAAATTGAGTGAAAACATCATTGGAATCAATGAACACCATCCAAATCACAAAAAATAAAGTGAACATGAAATAAAAGTTCTTGGTATACCTCAAATACTTGCTCATGATTTTAGGATTGATCTCAACAAATATAGAAATTGTATATAAATAATTCCACAATCCCGCTTTAATATTAACCTTCCAACAAACCACAACTATCATCCAATCATCCCGAAGCTGACCAATTCATAAATATTTTAAGGCTGTAAGGAGATCATTCTTTATATTGAATCAGAAATAAATAAATCTTATGAAAAATATTATTACCCTATCAAAAATTGGGGGCTTTGGAATGCTGTTCTTATTCCTTTTCCAAACACTGGAAGCCCAACAAATCAAGGCCACTTCCTCAAAAGAAATGCAGGAAGCAGTTAAGAGGCATCAAGAAATGTTTGAGGTTACGCCCTATAGAGATTATCCGGCAAGAAATATAGGCCCTACCAATATGAGTGGCCGTGTCGTAGATATCGAAGTGAGCAGTGATTTCAAAACCTACTACATCGCAGCTGCCTCAGGAGGAGTCTGGAAGACAACAGATAACGGACAATCATTCAACCCTATATTTGACCATTTAGGTGCATTAGGTATTGGAGATATGGCTATTGCACCCTCGGATGATAATATCATTTGGGTCGGAACTGGAGAAAACAATTCCAGCCGTTCGACTTACGCAGGAGCTGGTGTTTACAAAAGCACCGATGCTGGTTCATCATGGGAGTATATCGGACTTCCATTTTCACAGCATATCGGACAGATACAAATTCACCCTACCAACCCGGATATTGTATGGGTAGGTTCGATGGGTGCCTTATATTCCAGTAATGAGGAACGTGGGCTTTATAGAACCACTGATGGAGGGAAGACATGGAAAAGAACGCTCTACATCGATGACAACACAGGGGTTATAGACATTAAGGTCCATCCCAGTAATCCTGATATTTTATTGGCTGCCACCTGGGAAAGATTTAGACAGGCACATGATTTTATTGGCAATGGAAAAGGTTCTTCTATTTGGAGATCAGAAGATGGCGGAGAGACTTGGTCAAAGTCTATAGGTGGATTTCCTCAAGGCGAATTTGTTGGCAGAATTGGTTTTGACTTCAGTCAAAGTCAACCTGGTATAGTCTATGCCCTATTGGACAATCAGGCTCATGATGATACAGCGACACCAAGACAGACCGAGCGCACATCTGGAAATAATGAGTTGAGCCTTAGTAACTTTCAGAATATGAGCGTTCAAGATGTCATCAAACTAGAAGATGAAAAGCTTGAGCGTGTACTTAGGTCCAATAGGTTTGCTTCCAAATATGATGCAAAAACAGTCAAAAGACTACTGCAGCGAGGCCAAATTACACCAGTCCAAATTGCAAATTATAATGGAAAGGAAACAGATGCCAATGCCGCTTTGTTTAGCTCATCTATCAAAGGGGCTGAAGTCTACCGCTCTGAAGATGCTGGGAAGAATTGGAAAAAGGTCAATGAATCAGACTTAAGTAGGGTTTACAATACCTACGGCTATTATTTCGGAGAAATCCGAGTAAGCAGTGGAGATGAAAATGAAGTGTTTATTCTAGGAGTACCTTTGCTTGTATCCAGAGATGGGGGAAAAACTTTCGCTCGAACTGATACGGTTGGCAACGTCCACTCTGACCACCAGGCACTTTGGATCAACCCCAATGACAGCAAACATATGGTTCTAGGAAATGATGGGGGCTTATACCTGTCTTATGGGGGAGGAGAAAGGTGGGATCATCTTAACACCGAATTGACCATCAGCCAGTTTTATTCTATCATGGTTGATGAAAAAACACCTTATAACGTGTATGGAGGGATGCAGGATAATGGTGTATGGTATGGTAAGTCTACTGGAAAACCCTCTGATGTTTGGACCTCACTAATGGGAGGTGATGGCATGGTTGTCGCAGTAGATACAAGAACAAATGAGATCGTTTATACCGGCTTCCAGTTTGGAAATTATTTCAGGATCAACACTGAAACCGGAGAAAGAAAAAGGGTTACCCCTTCACATGATATAGGTAACGATCCTAACAGATGGAACTGGCGAACTCCCGCTATTCTCAGCAAACATAATCAAGACATATTTTACATGGGTTCCCAATATGTATACCGTAGCCTGGACAGAGGAGATACTTGGCAAACCATTTCACCTGACCTAACAAAAAACAAAAAAAGCGGTAACGTCCCTTTTGCTTCGTTGACGGTTATCGAAGAGTCTCCACTAGAGTTTGGGGTATTATATGCCGGATCAGATGATGGAAACATCTGGATTACCAGGGATCATGGAAAAAACTGGGTAGATATCAGCAAAGGATTGCCCCAAGACCGGTGGATCAGCAGTATTACACCATCACAACATTTAGAAGGCCTTGTCTATGCAACTCTAACTGGATATAGGTATGATGAATTCACCCCATTTGTTTATAAAAGTACTGACTATGGCAAAACATGGGTTTCTATAGCCCAAGGTCTGCCAAAGGAGGCTGCCAATGTAATCAAAGAAGATCATCACCACGAAAACATCTTATATGTGGGCACAGATCATGGTCTTTACCTAAGTTTGGATGGAGGGAAAAATTATGACCTTTTTCAGGGAAATATTCCTAACGTAGCGATTTATGATTTGGCCATACAAAAAAAGGAAAATGATCTTGTAATTGGCACCCACGGCAGAAGTGCGTACATTGTTGATTTAAACCCACTATACCAATGGCTAGAAAGTGGCGAACAGGAAATGATGGTTTTAATGGCTTCAGAAATCCGCTATAACCCTAGAATGGCCATATGGATGGATGGTATTGTCAACAAACCCAAGCAAAATATCCTTTTCTATAGTCAGGAAGCAGGTGATGTAGCCATAACAATCATAGATGCCAAAGATGAAAAAATCCATAACTGGATACATGCAGCCCAAAAAGGATTCAATCAAGCCTCTTGGGAATATGGCAATATTGGCAGAGGAAAGTTTAAACTATTGCTCCAAAAAGGAAGTAAGTCAAGCGAATTTAATTTTGAAGTGAAATAAGACAGGAACAAAAAAAGCAAAAGCTCAGCCTGACCCCTAGGCTGAGCTTTTTTTGATGATTTGTTAAAACAACCGAAAGCCCGCTGATAAAATCAGTTGATTCTGTCTTTGATCAGTCTCAAATCCTACCACGCTTCTTGCAATCCTACCTAGGGAATTTTCAAATTTAAAATCTAAAATTAGGTTACCTATATCTAGACCTATTCCTGCTTGATACCCTAATGTAGAACTGCTATAGTCTAATTCTCGCGCATTCTGTAAGGCATCCTCTAACTTATAATCAATTAAAACTGAGGCTATGGGGCCCGCTTGTATCCTGAAAAAGCTTGCCAACTTAAACCCAAACATCAGAGGAACATCGAGTCTGTTGAAACTGGCCTGCAAAACTTCTTCAGCTCCCGAAGGCATTTGCTGAACGATGCTCCCACCTGTATTTGTAAATAAAAACTCGGGCTGCGCAAAAATGGAATTTCCACCCATTCTTACAAATAGACCTAAATGATAACCTATTTTGTCTTCACCCGAAGTGAACCCCTCTCCATTCAAGGCCAAACTGGATTGGGAAACACCTAGCTTGGGACCTATTGAAAACTCCTGACCCTTTGCTCCAAAGGCAAATATCAATAAGCATATACTAATAAAGAACTTTTTCATTCGGATTTATTTTGAAGGAAGGTAATTAAAAATTCCAACGAAAAAAACGGATAAATGTTAAAAATGCCACTGCAATCAATTGACATTAGATCCCCCCATACCAAAAGCCTTTGCTATACCATAGAGTTCGTAAAAATCCATAGGTTTGGCTAAAAGCCTATCAAAAGAAACCAAGCTTGTGCTCTTGAAATATTCAATATCTCCCGCTGTAAAACCAATGATTGGGATTTTATTGATTTCATCTTTAAGTTTTATCTCTGCCAATAATTGAATTCCATCCATTTTGGGCATCATAATATCTGTGATGACTACATTAAAGTCCGGTTCACTAATTAGGATTTGTAAGGCTTCTTCACCATCATTAGCGGTAAGTACAGTATCATTTTCCTTTTCGAAAATTTTCTTCAAAATAAGCCTGTTAATGGCATCGTCATCTACCACAAGGACTTTCATAATTTATTTTGTTGATGTAGCGCCGCTAAGTTACATAATTTTTAATACAAAATGCATTTTCATGAAGTTCATTGACAAAAAAAGAGAGGCCAATGCCTCTCTTTTTTTTGAAAATTAAAATGATCAACCTCCTTCTTGGGGGGTCCCAAATGCTCCAAGCGTATCCAATAAAACCAGAGCAATCACAATTGGACAAATCCACTTGATGAAGAAAATCCAAGCGGTTCGATAAACACCTTTGAATTTAGGAGCACCGGAAGAAAGTTCGTTTGCGAAATCTGAGATTTTCTTAGCCCAGCCGGTATAGAGTGACAATAATAAACAGATCAATACGACAGCAAATGTTCCGAACAAGAAATCCATGATAGAGAAAAATCCAACTTGCTCGTTTCCTCCAAGTTTAAGGGTAAGTGAAGCAAACCAATTGCCATCAATAGAAGATAAAGCCGATGGCACAGAAAGTATCATGGCTGCAATTCCAATTGTCCAGGCAGCCTTCTTCCTACTCCATTTTTTCTCATCAATAAAATAGGCCACAGGAACTTCCAACATAGATATACTGGAGGTCAACGCTGCTACTAGTAACAAAAGGAAAAACAAAGCTCCGATGAAATTACCACCTGGCATAGCATCGAATACCGCTGGCAATACCTCAAAAACCAATGCGGGACCACCAGCAGGATCTTTTCCAGGTAAAAGGGCAAACAATGCTGGGAACACCATCAAACCACCTAATAAAGCTACAGTACTATCCATCCCCGCAATCCAACCGGAAGATTTGACAATATTGCTATTCTTAGGTAAATAAGACCCAAAAGTAATCATCAGACCCCAACCTACAGACATGGAGAAAAAAGCCTGTCCCAATGCAGAAAGAAATACTTTCCCATTAATTTTAGAAAAATCGGGTTTTAAGTAATACTCTATCCCTGCGCTAGCCCCTTCCAAGGTTACTGCTCTGCCTGCAATGAAAATAATGATAATAAATAAAATCGGCATAAGGAATTTAGCAGCTTTTTCAATACCGCCGGAAACCCCTCCTAAAACAACGCCAATGGTCATCAAAATGAAAGTAAAACATAAAGGCACCACATACATGGGCGTGTCTTGAAATTCATTGAAGTCAACCGGGATATTGATGAGCTCAGTAAAAATGTAACCTATGGTCCAACCAGCAATCACAGAATAATAGGACAGTACACAAAAGCAAACCAGAATACAAAGGACCCCTGCTAATTGCCAGAATTTATTACCTCCCGTAGCTTTGATGGCACCGATAGGGTTCTTTCCGGATATTCTGCCCAAGGCAATTTCATTCAGTAATAAAGGAAGTCCTATTAGGAGCACACAAATAGCATATACGAAAACAAATGCTCCTCCTCCGTTTTCACCAGTCAGGTAAGGAAATCTCCAAATATTTCCCAAACCTACTGCTGAGCCGGCAGCTGCCATAATAAAACCCAAACTGGATCCCCATTGGTCTCTGCCTTGGGTCTCTGAACTCATCGCCATAGTCTATCGATTAGTTGATTTTTAAAGAAAATTTTTTGCTTAAGAATCGGCTAATTTAATTTGTTTTGATAAAATACCAATTCCGTCTGTAAAACTTTTGGGTGAATAGCCCAGCTCATTCATGGCCTTTTTGATTATAAAACCTGTTTTTAAAGGGCGTTTGGCCGGTTGCGTAAAAACCGTAGAATCAACCTCCTGTATGAGAGACTTATTCAAGCCAAAATAATCTGCTGTTAGTATGGCCATCTCATATGGGGTCAACATGTCTTTGCCTGAAATATTAAAAACCCCTGTGGCTTCTTTCTCCATCAACAAAATACAGCCATCTGCAAGGTCTTCTGCCAAAGTAGGCGTTCTCCATTGATCATTTACCACTTGTATACTTTTCCCGTTTTCCAAGGATTTTTTGACCCAAAGAATAATATTCGAGCGGCTCATATCGGCTGCAATACCATATACCAATACCGTCCTTACAATTGCCCATTTTAAATTAGAGGATCTGACCAGCATTTCTGATTTTAATTTGGAGGATCCGTAATAATTGACCGGATCAGGAAGGGCATCTTCATCATAAGGCCCTTCTGCCCCACTAAAAATGAAGTCCGTGGACAAATGGATGAAATGTGTTCTATGAACTTCACAAGCATCGATAAGATTTTGGACAGCATTTACATTTTGCACATCGCATGCTTCTGGATTTAATTCACATTCGTCCACATTTGTCATCGCTGCAGTATGAATCAGAAAATCAGGCTTATTTTTTTCAAAAATAGCTAGGACCTCATCCAAATCAGTGACATCCAAGGATTCCCACTTGAAACCAGTACCCCATTCGTTTGGCAACCTTGACTCTCCTCTGCCTGTGGCAAAAACTTGGTATGTTGACTCTTCTTTTAATTTAAAAACCAGTTTTTGACCCAATAGACCATTGGCTCCAGTGATCAATACTTTTTTCATGGTTTATTTCTGATAGATATAACCAAACTCCTTTTCAATTTTTGTTCTTGGCAATAACTCTACACTGACGGTCATATAGACTTTCTCCTCTGGTATGTCCCTTGGTCCTGTAGGCTCAGCAGCAATTTTATCCAAAACATCCAAACCCTTAATCAACTTGCCAAAAACAGTATATTCTCCATCCAAATGGGGAGTCCCTCCAACTGTGGTGTAGGCCTCAACCTGTTGCGCTGTCATGGGTTTCTCCAAACTGATGCTGTAGAATTTTTCTAAATTGGCCTTCTCCTTCAGCATCATGTCATTCAGCTCGTCAAAACGCTCTTCATCATAAAGTTTACTGTAGGTTTCTTTTAATTCCGCATTACTCGCCAATTGGATGTACTTTAAAAACGTTTCTGAAAGTTGGCGCATATCGGTCACTAACTCATCTTTGGTGTACACTTTACCTTGCACTATGTAAAATTGAGAACCACTGGACCGTCTTTCTGGATTGATGTTGTTCCCTTGCCTTGCTGCTGCAAACATCCCCTTACTATGAATAAAACCAGGCTTGATTTCTGCGGGAACAGTAGGCCAAGCATCTTGTGGCAAACCTTCTTTTCCAAAGACGTCTCCACCCTGAATCATAAAATTTTCTATCACTCTATGAAAATCAGTAGAATCAAACCTGCCTGATTGGGCCAATTCTATAAAATTGTTCTTATGCCTAGGGGTTTCATCAAATAAAACCGCATACATGTCCCCATGCCTGGTTTGGATTTTTATCAGGTAATCTTTTTCTGAGGCGCAAGAAACCAAAAGGCCCATAAAAATGGCCAGAAATACAGGTAAATTCTTTTTCATTTTTTCAATGCGGATTTAATTTCTTTCAATATTTTCTCACCACCACTTTGTAATACCTGTTCTGCCAGTTTTTGGCCAAGCACTACCCCCTCTTCTTTTTTTCCGGTCAACTCATGAACGATCCTTTGTTGACCATCCAAGCTTACAATACCACCTTTTATTTTAAGCTGACTTCCCTCCAATTCTGCCAAAGCGAAGACAGGGATACTACAACCACCTTCCAATACACGCAAGTAACTGCGCTCTGCTACCAATCTATAGCCTGTATCTTCATGGTGACAGGCAGATTGAATCAACTTGCGGACTTGGGGATCAAGGGAAACGGAGGACTCGATGGCCACCGAACCCTGTCCAACAGCAGGCGTAAATTCATCCAAGGATAGTTCGTGGCAAATCATCTCATCATATCCCATCCTATGTGCCCCAGCATAAGCCAAGAGCAAGGCATCACAAAGCCCTGCTTCCATTTTGGCTATACGGGTTTGTAAATTTCCCCTAACCTCCACCGTTTGAATATGTGGATAAAAGTGTTTCAATGTCGCCACACGCCTTGTTGAAGAAGTGCCCAAAACGAGTGGTTTATCAGCATTTCTGTAATCGATGTCTTTATCATGGCTCAAAATGATGTCATTGACTTTTTCCCTTTCCGTAAATGCGATCAACTCAAAACCCTCAGGTAAGGAAGATTGCATATCCTTCGCACTGTGCACGGCAATGTCAATAGCACCAGAAGCCAGTTGCTCTTCAAGTTCTTCTGTAAAAACCCCTTTACTTCCAATTTTTGCTATGGAAACATCCAAGACTTTGTCACCTTTGGTTTCAATGATGACAATTTCTGTTTGCAGGCTAGCAGCCTTTAATAAATCTGCTACATGATAGGCCTGCCAAAGGGCCAATTTACTTCCCCTAGTGCCTATCCGGATTATTCTGTTCATGCTTAATTCTTCTTTTTCTAGATCTTTTTTCGACAGCCTCTTCAATAAATTTCACTATTTCGCCGGCAATATTTACACCAGTAGCCTTTTCTATACCCTCGAGGCCTGGACTGCTATTGACCTCAAGGATCAAGGGCCCACGTTCGGATTGAAGCATATCCACACCTGCAATATCCAAACCTAAAGCCTTTGCTGCGCCAAGCGCAGCCGCTCTTTCTGCTTTGGAAAGTCTGATCACAGTAGCTTTTCCACCTCGATGAAGATTGGAACGGAATTCTCCTTCTGCACCCTGCCTTTTCATCGCACCGACAACCTTACCATTGACCACAAAAGCTCTAATATCTGCACCCTTGGCTTCTTTTATAAACTCCTGGACAATAATTCTCGCCTTGAGACCATGGAAAGCCTCGATAACAGATTGACCTGCCTTTTTTGTTTCTGCTAGAACCACACCAAGTCCCTGTGTTCCTTCTAAAAGCTTAATAATCAGTGGCGCTCCTCCTACTCGTTCGATCAGGGTTTTTTCTCCCCCTTTAGAGAAGTTGGTAAAGGCGGTTTTAGGCATTCCCAAGCCCGCTTTAGATAATATTTGAAGACTCCTGAGTTTATCCCGGCTTCTCACAATAGCCTGAGACTCAACTGCGGGAAAAGCACCCATCAACTCAAACTGTCGGACTACTGCTGTGCCATAAAAAGTAACTGAAGCTCCGATTCTTGGGATGATCGCATCTATATCAATGAGCTTTTCCCCTTTATAAATAATTGAAGGCCCTTCCTGCTCAATAATCAGGTCACACTGGGAATGATCAACCACCATGGCCTCATGTCCTGCAGCCCTTATCGCTTCCATTAGCCTCCTAGTTGAATATAAATGGGGGTTTCTGGATAAAACTGCAATTCTCATTTCTTAGATTTTTTTGATAAATTAATTTCCTGGACATCCACTATAAATCTCCCTTGTAAAAGCTTCCTCCCCAATAAAACCGGGGACCTCATTTTGGCCCTGTCGGTCAGCGTAAACTCTGCCTCAAAATCCTCTCCAAACATAAGGACTTTTGTACTGACTTTATATCTGATTTCTTCCTGCCCGAAGGAATTTCTTACCTTCTTTCGGGTAAAATCCACAGTATGAAGCAACTCACCATTGAACTTTTTGTAGGTCGGATCCAATACAGTAAAATACAGTACTTTTTGCCCATTCTCCTCTTTTTCTTCCCAAAAACTGCAGTGGATGGAGGACGTATAAGCACCAGTATCAACTTTTGCCATTACCTCTTTTAAGCCCCAGCTCGGAATGGATATTTTTTCTTTGCGGCCAATTGTTTTTTTCATGAGGAGGATGTTTGAACAGGCTTCATTATCCTTGTGATTTTAAAACTTAAATCGGTAAACATCACTTTTGCATTGGCATTTCTTTCCAAATGATAATGGGCCGTATTCATCAATTCATAGATTCCCATTAATTTGTTTTCATCCAATACATGTACACCTAATTTGTGTATGAAATCCCTGTCCTGATCTGCACTTCGCATAAGCTGAGGTAACTGTGATTTATCCAACAACACCTCGCGCAATACATTCATACCACTCAAAAGAACCGATTTCTGTGCCTCTTTATCTTTGGTGCTAAATCTCTCAACAAAAGAAAAAATATCATTGACCTGCACCGAGTAGCATGCCCTAAACCAATCTCTAATCATCAGGGTATTCTCGTCTTCTATCTGATCAATCATTTGATAAGCCTCACGCATATTCCCATCTGCCAAAGGCGCTATCTGTGTGGCTGCTTCTCGGGAACAAAAATCTTCCTGAACCAAGTGAGACATGATTTCTTCATCCCTAAATGCCCTGACCATGATTTTTTGGGTTCTTGAAAGGATGGTAGTCAGGAGTTGCTCTGGCTGGGAACTCACCAGCATAAAAATGGTCTTCTCCGGCGGCTCTTCCAAAATTTTCAACAAGGCATTAGCTGCAGCAGTGTGTAAATATTCAGGAGACCAGATAAGCATGATTTTATAGCCCCCTTCAAAAGATTTTAATGATAGCGTTTTGATAACCTGCCTGGCAGTAGCCTTTGAAATGTTGAGCTGCTTTTTTTCAAAACCATTCTGATAAATCCAATCCGAAACATTGCCATAGGCACTATTGATTGCAAAATCTCTGAAAGCAGCAGTGAAATCTACCTTCTTTTTTTCCTCATCCTCTGCCTTTGAATCTCCAGTACCCGGCAAAGGAAAGGCAAAATTCATGTCAGGATGGATCAATTTGGCCATTCTTTGGCAGGAAGGGCAGGTACCGCAGGCATCGTATGGCCCAGGGTTTTCGCAATGCAAATAAGTAGCCAAGGCCAATGCCATTTTGAGGTTGGCAGATCCCTCTGGACCATGAAAAAGGAGCGCATGCGCTAAATGGTTATTCTGAACAGCCAGAACAATCTTCTCTTTTACTTCTTCAAGTCCAGGTATGGAAGAAAATAACATCATCTATCAAGCCTCTTTGTCCCAAATACGGTAATGTCGGGTCAAATCAAAAACCCTTTCCAGTATTTCTTTTTCCTGTGAACCAAATTCTAGCCCCCTCCTTTTCATTACGGCAATGGCCGTTTCTTCAAATTTCCTCATTTGGAAGGTTGAAAAGCCTGCTGCTCCACCCCAAGAAAAAGATGGGATAAAATTACGGGGAAAACCATCCCCAAAAATATTGGCTCCTACACCTACTACCGTTCCCGTGTTGAACATGGTATTGATTCCGCATTTGGAATGGTCACCCATCATCAGCCCACAAAACTGTAAACCTGTATTGGTAAATCCCCCTTTGGTATAATCCCAGATTTTAACTGGGGCATAATTATTTTTCAAATTAGAATTATTTGAATCTGCACCAATATTGCACCACTCTCCCAATACAGCGTTTCCTAAAAATCCTTCATGGCCTTTATTGCTGTAACCAAAGATAACCGAATTGGATACCTCACCACCCACCTTACAATGTGGCCCAATGGTTGTGTCTCCGCGCAATTTAGCCCCCATATTTAGCGTAGAACCCTCACAAAGTGCGAAAGGACCTCGGATCAAAGCACCCTCTTGTATTTCGGTATTTTTCCCAATGTAAATGGGGCCTGCCTCAGCATTTAATACCGCTGCTTTGATTTTGGCTCCTTCCTCAATAAAAATATCAGATGGGTTATAGGTAATCGTATGTGGATCATCTAAGGCTTCAGATTTTCTTCCAGAGGTCAATAATTTAAAATCATTCCTGATTTCCTGGCCATTGAACTGGAAGATATGCCAATTTTTCTGAATAAGGGTAAGTTCCCCGTCAAATACAACAGTTTCCAAGGCCTTGGCCCTGTCCACTTGAAAGTTGGAAGGATCGTCCCCGTGTACAGCCACAAGCACTTGCTGATGAAATAGTGCCTGACCTTTCTTCAAAGATTGTAAGCTTTTCCAAAGGGCTGCTGAAGGACAAACTGCCCCATTGACCATCAAAGCAGGTGCTTCATTTTTGGGGAACTTGGCTGACAAATAATCTTGGGTAAAAAAACCAGGGGTGATCCCGGAATATTTTTCCCATTTTTCAGAAATCTTAAGAATTCCTACTCTAATGGCTGCCACCGGCCTGGTAAAAGTAAAAGGCAGCAGGGCGCCCCTGATGGCAGGGTCGTCAAATAAAATTAGATTGTCCATGTCACAAAAATAAAAATTCTGATGGAAAACCAGCCCATAAGGTTTTAACTCTTGCCTGAATATGAATTAATCCCACCAACTCTCGACAACTAAATGATGAATACTTGGCTTTTTTTACTAAATTAGGGATATGCAAAAGGAGGAAGAAAACAACAACCTTGTCAAAGAGCCCTATACCGAATATGGCCGCTACACCTATGCCGATTACCTGACATGGGAGATTGACCATATGGTGGAACTGATCAAAGGAAAAGTGTTCCGGCAGGCCGCTGCGGCTCCAAGAAGAATTCACCAGGAAATTTCAGTCAAAATAACATCCCAATTATTCGCAACCCTAAAGGGACGAAAATGTAAAGTGTTCTCAGCACCCTTCGACGTCCGCCTACCTGTCAAATCCAGAAAGCATGAAGACATCAATACAGTAGTCCAACCCGATATCTGTGTGGTCTGTGATCCGGAAAAACTCGATGATTTGGGCTGTGTAGGTGCCCCTGACCTGATTATGGAAATTCTTTCCCCATCCAACAATAAAAAAGAACTCCAGAATAAGTATGAGGTCTATGAGGAAAGCGGCGTGCTAGAATACTGGATCATCCATCCTTATGAAAAAACACTTTTGGTTTATACCCTTACCGACGGGAAATATATTCCTTCCAGGCTATTTACCTTGGGAGACCAAGTTCCTTCCCGATGTATCCAAGGATTTGTGCTGGATTTGGATGAGTTGTTTGAGGGGTTGGAATAAATAAAATTTATAAAGGTAAACTGTTTTGAAAACACCAATTAATCAAGTGAGATTCCAATACATGGAATCAATTCGATGAAAGAATTATAATTTTTTATGTTTAATAATTACATAATTGTCACCTTCCAATTTTTCAGCATTGCCTTTTACGAATTCATGAAGATTGCTTTGACCTACATTTTTAAAATCTCCAATTTGATTTTGAAATGAATTTTTGTAATCATTTAATAATCCTAAAGCACTTTTAAAAGTTACCAAGTTGTCGTTTTCTACGGTAAATGGAGAGAAATCAGTCACTAAACCATCTAAATCATTCCTGATGTTGCCTATTATCCGGTAAGGTATAAAATCCTCATTCATTATTATGTATTTTGATTTTAAACCACTTTGATTTACCGTCATCCAATAGGTTTTATCTATAGATAGGAATGAAAATATAAACTCAACAATTTGATCATTATTTAAAAAGTCAATTCTCTCTGGTGAGTATGTAATTGATTTCCTTTTTTCAACCGGAAAATTATATTTGCCAAAATCAAATTCAATTGAACGATTTATACTTTTGTCAGCATTAAAAAAAATAATCTCGTAACTAGGGTCTAATTTTATATATTCATAAGTCCCGTCGGATATTTTTTGAAAACCTTGAATAGAAGCATAGTTTATGCCCTCTAAATATTGATTTAGTGTTTTAATGCCTTCAATTTCTGATCCTACTTTTTTTACTATCGTATAATTATCAATTTCCGGGGAATTCCCAAAATAGTAAACTCCAGTAGTTCGATTGGAAGAAAAAATCCTTGGCTGCATATCAATGAATTCCTCTTCCATGAAATTACCATCTAAATCATAGCGGATCACTTTTTTTAAACTCCCATCTAAAACAGAAACACTTTTGCCATTTACCTGAAAATCATTTAAATAAGAAAATTCCTTTGGCCCCATTCCTCTTGGGCCAATTATTTTTTCAAAATTGCCCATATCATCAAAAATTAATACACTACCCAATTCTCTGTCACTAATGAATATATTGTCTCGAGTAAACTCAATCTTCCATGGTTTTACAAAAGGAATGGAGTCTGGAATATCTATGAGTACATATTCAATTTCTGAAAAAAAATCAGAATAGTTTGCAGATTCTGTATTGTCCAGGTCAATAAATATTTTTGAGTAATTTGATTTTTCTTTGTTCTGGCAACCTAAAACCAGAAGAATTAATAAAGCGTATTTTTTCATATTCGAATCTTAAGAAAGAGGGCATTCTCATTCTATTAGAATGCCCTCTACTATTTTCAACTAATTGTATGAAATTACAGAATAATCAACTTTTTTTAGTTATTCTGAAAAAAATTTAAGTGCAATTTGTACAACCATTGAATTTGGAATAATGCCCATCCATCTTTCTCAATTATAATGATGTCATGAATAAAACCTTTTTCCTATCTTAGATTCAATGAAAAATGAGGAAGAAAACAACCTTGTCAAAGAGCCTTATACCGAATATGGCCGCTACACCTATGCAGACTACCTGACCTGGGAGATCGACCATATGGTAGAACTGATCAAAGGAAAAGTGTTCAGGCAGGCCGCAGCAGCTCCAAGAAGGATTCATCAGGAGGTCTCCGGAAGAATTTTTGCAAAATTGTATGCCCTCCTGGAGAGAAAAGAATGCAAGGTTTACGCAGCCCCTTTCGACGTCCGTCTACCTGTCAAATCCAGAAAGCATGAAGACATCAATACAGTAGTCCAACCCGATATCTGTGTGGTCTGTGATCCTGAAAAGCTGGATGATTTGGGTTGTGTAGGTGCCCCTGACCTGATTATGGAAATCCTTTCCCCTTCCAATAATAAAAAAGAACTCCAAAATAAGTATGAAGTCTATGAGGAAAGTGGTGTGTTAGAATACTGGATTATCCATCCTTATGAAAAAACATTGCTGGTTTATACCCTTACCCACAGGAAATATGTTCCCTCCAAACTTTTTACCTTAGGGGACCAGGTACCCTCTCAATGCATTGAGGGCTTTGTGCTGGATTTGGATGAGGTATTTGAAGGGATAGAATAAAAAAATCTCTTGGCTATTGCTAACCAAGAGATTTATTACAGATCAGTAAAGTGAAATTATTTCTTCGCGTACCTTCTGTTGAATTTCTCAACCCTACCAGCAGTATCCAAAATCATCTTCTTACCAGTGTAGAAAGGGTGTGAGTTAGAAGAAACTTCAATCTTGTATACAGGATATTCTTTTCCGTCTTCCCATACGATAGTTTCACTTGTCTCGATGGTAGACTTGGTCAAGAACTTATATTCGCTAGAGGTATCGTAGAACACGACGTCTCTGTAGTTAGGATGAATGTCTTTTTTCATGGTATTACTATTTATCTTTGATCGCTTTTTCCAAATGAGGCACAAAGTTATTTCTTTTTTAAAATGTTTCCAAAATTATCCAAAAATTATTCGATCGAAGGACAAACTTCTTGAATGCCAAATTTTTGAGGTCAGTCTCTGAAATTAAATTGCTGCAAGGCCAACCTGGTTCTGTTCCTGGCATTTCTACGGATTACACTGGACGATATGCCAACCCCTAAATCCACCACAAAAAGAGGTATAATTAGATTGCTCGGAGCAGAGGACTGAAATTCCGGAAAAGCCACATAGGAAATAAAAACAAGGTTGGACACCAAGCTTACAATATCCAAAGCAACGCTCCAATTCTGGGCCCTTTCTGCGCTTTGCAGATAGGATTGCAACTCTGGAAAATCCTGTTTGATCTGGTTGAGCCGCTGCTTATTCAATAAGTTTGGCCCTTCGTAGATATCAATCTTTTCGCCCAGAAAATTCTGTCTGAAATCCATTTTCAAATAAGGCCCAAGTATTTCTTCTTGTCTGATTAAATAATTGTGGTTTTCTAAAAGGCCATTGATCTCTCTGACCCCCTGTCTTTTCATATTGGCACCAATCCCTGTAATCACTCCTCCTCCTAAACTTAAAATCAGAAAATTGGACAATACACGGTTGGGATTAGCAGCATTTTCAAAATTGGAAAATAAATAGGCTAAACCTCCAAGGCCTACACCCAAACCTCCAAAATACAAGGCGTTTCCTGCTACCATGCGGGAATTGACCTGACTAAACTTATTGGCATCCCCTGGCATTATTTCCATATAAGCCCTGACCTCTGAGGCCTTGATTTTTTCACCTTCAATAAAATAAACCGGGTTACCGAAGAAATTTTCTTTCAAAGAAATGATGGGATAATCCGCGTATCGGTTTTCAGAAAAGTAATTAGTCCCCTGACTAAATACTTGAAAACTCCCCGCCATGAAAACCAATAGGGCAAGGAACACAGGTTGAAAAGCTGCTTTCATATGATGATGAGGTTTATAGTTCCAAATTAATGTTTTAATTGGACACTTAAAAAGATTAGTGCAAAAACTAATAAGGTTCATAAAAAGTTGACGAAGCCATCTGCTTTTCTTTTACGCTACTTTTTTTAGATTTACATCTTTATCACTTTGTGCTTTATGAAAAAATTATCGCTTTTTACTTTTCTATGCCTGTTTTTTTTGGGCCAAGAAGCTTTTGGTCAAGGGGCTTATGTTCCTTTTAACAGGGATTACTACCACCTTGTAGAGCGCTATGAGATCTTACATGGGAAAAACAACAGTGCATTTCATACTGGATTCAAACCCTACAGGAGAGATCATTTAGCCGCTTTTTTGGATTCCATTGCCTATTCTGGGGTAATCCGCTCCCGTTCAGACCGGTTTAACCTTGGATACCTCAGCAATGACAACTGGGAGTTTATGGCAGAAGAGCCGAATGATTCTAAAAATCCCGTTTTCAGAAAATTATACAGAAAGCCCTCAGACTTTTATCATTACAGAGATGAAGTATTTGATATCCATATCAACCCTGTAATATATTTGGCAGCTGGCAGAGAGCAGGATGTAGATAGGCTCAGGGTAAGGAATAGCAGGGGTATAGAAGTCAGAGGAAGTATTGACAGAAAGGTAGCTTTTTACACCTACATGACCACTACCCAAACCATCTTCCCTACCTGGATAAAAGACTACATTGAACATAGTGGGGCTGTACCTGGAGAAGGTTTTTGGAAAAGGTTTGAAGGGGAAGGCTATGGGTATTTTTCAGCTATGGGACATGTAAGCTTCAACATCACCAAGCACATTGAGGCCCAAGTCGGTCATGACAGAAATTTTGTAGGAGAAGGTTACCGTTCCATGATCATTTCCGATTTTTCTAACCCCTACATGTTTGCCAAGCTCAATACCAAAATCTGGCGGTTCAACCTGACCAATGTTTGGGCGCAGATGACAGCAGATGTAATTTTCGACGGGCAAGGTAGACCTACAGACGGACGATATCCTCAGAAATGGTTTTCATTTCACAGACTGGGCACCAATATTGGTAAAAAACTCAATATTGGTATCTTCGAATCGGTCATGATGAATCAGTTCAACTGGAATTACCTCAACCCCATAATTTTCTACCGATGGGTAGAACATCAGTTAGGAACACCGGATAAAATCATGCTGGGAATGGATGCCAAATGGAATTTTACCAAAGGTATGCAGTTGTATGGACAGTTTGCCCTGGATGAATTTGTGTTTGGTGAATTTTTTGGGATTGATGGCAAGCAATCGCTGCGCAACAAATACGGACTTCAAGCCGGTTACAAATACATCGATGTGTTCAATATTTCCAATCTTGACCTTCAATTGGAATACAACCAAGCCAGACCTTATACCTATCAGGAGAAATTTGACTTCCAGTCTTTCAGCAATTACAGAACGCCGCTGGCCCATCCTTTGGGCGCAAATTTTAGGGAAGCAGTAGGCATCTTGAGGTACCAACCTTCTCCAAGATTATTTGCAAATTTCACAGGCTTGTTCCAATTTTTCGGAGATGATCCTTCCGAGGATGTGAATTTTGGCAAGGATGTCCTAAAAAACCGTTCTAATCCCAACACGGGGATTGGCCTCTTTGGCAACCGAATTGGTCAGGGTATCGAAAACAGGGTAATCATGGGGAGCCTGAACCTTAGCTACATGATCAAGCAAAATATTTTCCTTGATCTCACCCATACTTACAGAAGAAGAACAGCACAGGATCTAAACGCTCCGGAGGTGAATCAATTCACGCAAGCGGGGCTTAGGATTAACATGATACGGAATGATTTTAATTTTTGAGGCATTAATTCCGTAACTTGCGGCGATAATTTCAAGCCGATTCATGAATACCTACCTCAGGATACTTTCCTATGCAAGGCCATTTAGACGTTATTTCCCCATTTATGTGGTATATACCCTACTGGCAATTATATTTGGATTACTAAATTTCACTCTACTCAAACCTTTGTTCGATGTTATCTTCGAACAGGTAGATCCTGCTGATTTAAGCAAGTATTTGGATAAACCTTCCTTCAGCTTTTCCATTGAGTATTTTTTGCATCTTTTTAACCACTACTTTATCCAAATAGCAGACACTTACGGAAAATTTGGCACCCTCCTTTATGTCTGTATCATCATCGTAATTTCTGTATTCCTCGCCAACCTCTTTACCTACCTTTCGGGAGTGGTTTTAGCAATGGTACGTGCGGAGATTATCAAGAAAATGCGCATGAATATCTTTGAACAGGTCAGCCAATTGCACATCGGTTATTTTTCCAATGAAAGAAAAGGGGACCTGATGTCCAAAATGACCAATGATATCCAAGAAGTAGAAAACAGCATTGTGCAATCTTTGAGGGTTGTTTTTAAAGAACCGGTCACAATACTATTGTACTTCGCCGTTTTATTTTTTATGTCTGTCAAATTGACCTTATTCACCATTTTGATCATTCCCATTTCCGGTGCCGTTATCGGAGGCATTACCAAAAGATTAAAGAAAAAGGCAGTAGAAAGTCAGGAGTCATTGGGACGAATTGTGAATATCTTGGACGAAGCCATAGGAGGAATGCGGGTCATCAAGGCTTTTGGAGCAGAAAAATTTATGCGTTCCAAATTTGATCAGGAGACGGATTATTACTCCAATGTAAACATTTCCATGGCCAGAAAAAATGAACTGGCCTCTCCTGCCTCCCAGTTTCTTGGCGTCACCGTGGTGGCAGGAATCCTTTTATATGGTGGTTCATTGGTTCTGAGTAATAATTCAAACCTAGGCGCCTCAGATTTTATCACTTACATCATCATTTTCACCCAGGTACTCAACCCTGCCAAGGAAATCTCCCGGGCCGCCAGTAGCATTCAAAGAGGGCTCGCCTCTGCCGAAAGGATTTTTGAAGTAGTGGACACCCCAAGTGATATTCAAGATGTGCCCAAGCCCCTCAGAGTGGACAAGTTTGAATCATGCATTCAATATGAAGGGGTTAATTTCAGTTATGAAAAAGAAAAGGTACTGAAAGGGATAGATTTTACACTTTCCAAAGGAAAAACGATTGCATTGGTGGGACCTTCCGGAGGAGGAAAATCCACCATTGCTGACCTGCTTCCAAGGTTTTATGACCCCACTGAAGGGCGGGTAACCTTAGATGGGAAAGATCTGAAAGAGATCGCATTGGAGGATTTAAGAAAACTTATGGGTATTGTCACCCAGGAATCAATTTTATTTAATGGTTCTGTTTTCGAGAATATAGCATTTGGCTTGGACGGGGTGACCGAAAAAGAAGTCATCGAAGCAGCCAAAATTGCCAATGCGCATGAATTTATCATTCAACTGGAATCAGGCTACCATACCAATATTGGTGAAAGGGGTTCCAAATTATCAGGTGGACAAAGACAAAGGTTAAGTATAGCCAGGGCTGTATTAAAAAATCCCCCCATACTGATCTTAGATGAAGCCACTTCTGCTTTAGATTCTCAATCTGAGAAATTGGTGCAGGATGCCCTTAATCACCTCATGACGAATAGAACCACACTGGTAATTGCCCACAGGCTGAGTACCATCCAACATGCGGACGAGATTCTTGTCATCAAAAAGGGAAAAATCGTACAAAGGGGCTCCCATCAGGAGTTAATGGAAGAAGAAGGCCTTTACAGGAATCTTTCTTCCATACAATCTGTTTAATACAATATAAAATTAAAGAATCCCCCACTCATGAAACAATTTAATAAAATAGCACACTTATTGGTCCTACTTTTTTTTGCGGTCAGCTTGGTGTATTTTCTCTCTTTTGATAGTCTTAAAGGGATATTTGGAGTAGAAAGTCTCAGTACCTCGAGTGTTGTATCCTTCCTTTTGATAGGTCTGACCCTTTATCTTATTTCTTGGGGCACCAGTGCTTTACAAGCAAAAAATTTAATGGAGCAGATTGATAAAAAGGAAGTGGAGAAAAGAGAACTAAAGGCAAAAATGTACGACCTTGAACAGGGTATCAAGCTTAAAAACATAGAGCGTAAAATTGAACAAAAAGATCAAGACAAAGATAGCTCTTCAGTAATCCGACCTAGACAAAACTTTAAATAAAAAGAGGGCTTAGTTTAAAATTTTCTTATATTAGGAAACCGCTTTTTGGTTTCCTTTTTTGTTTCAGAAAGAATTTTAAATATGGTAGCTAAAACTTTTGGAAGTGCGGTATCGGGAGTAGATGCCAAACTTATCACAATTGAGGTAAATGTAGGTCAGGGAACCAGTTTTTATATGGTAGGCCTTCCTGACAGCGCTGTTAAAGAAAGTCAACAAAGGGTAGAATCTGCCCTTAAGTATTTTGGGTATCGCATGCCGCGACAAAAAGTAGTCATCAATCTGGCACCGGCAGATATACGTAAAGAAGGTTCTTCCTATGACCTGACCATTGCTTTGGGGATTCTCAAAGCTTCAGAGCAGGTTCAATTCCCTGAACTGGAAAATTATGTCATCATGGGAGAGCTCTCGCTAGACGGAAAATTAAGGCCAGTAAAAGGCGTTTTGCCCATTGCCATTGAAGCTAGAAAACAGGGATTTAAAGGTTTTATTTTGCCCAAAGAGAATGCTACAGAAGCATCTATTGTCAATAAATTGGATATCATAGGTGTTGAGACGTTAGAAGAAGCCATCAACTTTTTAGAAGGTGAGCTTGAAATATCTCCAATGGTGACAGATACCAGGGACTTATTTTTCAATTCTCTTGAAAAATATGAGTTTGACTTTATGGATGTACAGGGGCAGGAAAACATCAAAAGAGCCATGGAAATAGCAGCTGCGGGAGGTCATAATGTCATCATGATCGGCCCACCAGGAGCCGGAAAAACCATGTTGGCCAAAAGACTACCTTCCATCCTTCCTCCCCTAACCCTTCAGGAAGCCCTTGAAACCACAAAAATACATTCTGTAGCCGGTAAGTTGGGGCGGCATGCCTCATTGATTGCGCAGCGTCCATTCAGATCTCCACATCATACGATTTCTGATGTAGCTTTGGTTGGAGGCGGAGGTAACCCACAGCCTGGTGAGATTTCACTTTCCCATAACGGAGTACTCTTTCTGGATGAACTACCTGAATTCAAAAGAACTGTTTTAGAAGTCATGCGCCAGCCATTAGAGGAGCGAAAAGTGACCATTTCAAGGGCCAAAGTTTCGGTTGATTACCCTGCTAACTTTATGTTAATTGCCAGCATGAATCCTTGTCCCTGTGGGTATTATAACCACCCCGAAAAAGAGTGCGTCTGTGGGCCTGGGATCGTCCAAAGATACCTTAATAAAGTCAGCGGGCCTTTATTGGATAGAATCGACCTGCACGTAGAAGTCACCCCGGTAAAGTTTGATGAGATGACATCCACCAGGAAAACAGAATCCAGTAAAGCAATCAGGGAAAGAGTGATCATGGGGAGGGAAGCGCAGGTAAAAAGATTCATAGACAATCCCGAAATCTACTGCAATGCCATGATGCCTTCCCATATGGTAAAGGAAGTTTGTAAAATCAACGAAGCAGGTAAATTGCTTTTAAAAACGGCAATGGAAAGATTGGGGCTTTCTGCACGCGCATATGACAGAATCCTGAAAGTTTCCAGAACCATCGCTGACCTTGCCCAATCACAAGATATCAAAGTCGAACATCTTGCAGAGGCCATTCAATACAGAAGTTTAGACCGGGAAGGATGGGCAGGGTAAAATACCGTACTTACCATGTAAAGCAAAAGAAAACCAATTAAAAAAATATTTAGATGATATTTTTTTATCATGGAAAAGATGTTTTACTTACATAAGTACAATATTTTGCAGAAAAGTTGCTTATTCCATCTTTTACCCGATTTTATGGGTAAAAAACCCAAAAACCAAAAAGTTAAGAGGCTGTCCAAGGACAGCCTT
>NZ_AMGM01000047.1 GCF_000298295.1 Cecembia lonarensis LW9 | reverse complement strand
AGAAGCAGGTAATTTAGCCTATGTGAAAGAAATCATTACCCGTGATTTTTCAACCTATAGCGGTAGGATGTTAGAAGACTATTTTATCCAAAAGGTAAAAACAGAAAAGAAGTATAACCTTATTGGTACTTACTGGGAAAAAAATAATCAAAATGAAATAGATATTGTCGCTGTAAATGAATTAAAGAAAACCGTATTGTTTGCAGAAGTTAAACGACAGAAAAAAAATATAAGTCTTGAAAAATTAAAATATAAGTCATTGCATTTGCAAAAACAATTTGAAGGTTATTCATTCACTTTCAAAGCATTTGGAATGGAAGATATGTAAGGGCACGAAGAAGCGAGAGACGAGTGAAATGAATATTGTCGGGTTGTCGTAGTTGTCATGGTGAGCGCTTGGAAGGTTGGCCTGAGGGGTTTGAAATGAGGAGTGAAGAGTGAGGGAAAGTGGGTGCTTGAAAGCTTTGCGAAAGCGTTTTTGTAACCGTCATGCTGAATGAAATGAAGCATCTCCCAAACTTCAGGAGATAAGAATAAAGAAAAAACGCTGCGCTTGGCTTATTGAACCACAAAGCGCACCAAGAACACTAAGAAAATTTAAAGAAATTTTTCTCCAATTGGCGTTTTTCAGCACGCCCTAATTAGTGTCAGTGGAGGGTAGCTTACCAAGCAGCAAGCGCTGGGGATACCAACCTTTGAGGTTTTTGAAACCTCGAAGGTTTTGAAAAATGATTTAAATAGAACAGGATAACGCTCACTACGAATCCTAAGACATAATCCGGTTTAAAACTTAATTTAAACAAGTTTTTTTCTTAAATTGTTGACATAAGTGATTGTTAATGCCGTTTTAATATTTCATAGATTGGCAGTAATCCTCTGGTAATGAAACTTCAAAATAAGGATAGTATGGAAACGCTATTAGTAAAAGTTGACAATAAGAAAAACTCATCTTTTCTGAGAAAACTTCTACTGAAATTTAATTTCGTCGTGGAAGTTAAGACCACAGCCTCTAGCGAATCATATACATTTCCCGAAATAGTGAATGTTGCAGGCCGCTTGCGCAGTTACGCGGATCCTTCTAAAAAAAATAGTGAAAAAGCTATTTGGGAGCAAGTAATCCAGGAAAAGCATGGAACTCCTTGATGCCAATTTCATTCTCAGGTACTTACTAAGGGATAATGAAGAACATTTTTTGGTTGTCAGGGATATAATTGAGAAAAACCACCTTACAATTCCTGATTTTATTTTCGCAGAAACAGTTTATGTGCTCGAAAAAGTGTATAAAGTCCCCAGAATAGAAATCAAAATGTGCTGTCAGACTTATTGGGGTATAAAAATATTTCTACAAATAGGAAGGATGTTTTAATTAGGTCTTTGGACTTATATAAAAGTCACAACTTGGATTTTGCTGATGCCCTATTAATATCTTATTGTCAAATGACAAAAGACAGTAAACTTCACACGTTTGATAAGAAGATTTTGAAATTTATATCTTCCTAATAATTAGATGGGGACAGTAGGAGAGGTCTATAAAGAATACAGAGAAAACCATTAAGGAGTTAAGGGGTTTAAGGGGTTCATTAGGAACAATATTGTTGTTGGGTTGTCATGGTTGTCATGGTTCCGTCACGCCCAAGTGTCGCGAGCCTTTAAAAAGCTCAGCAGCTTAGCTAGTGTCAAAGGCTTATCCTTGTCATTTTCCTGCCCGCCGTGGCGGGGAACGGAGAGAGAAATCTAAAAGGTATTTAAGCCACAAAGCACACAACCTGTCCCGAGCATCGGGAAAGCAGCTGGCGCTGGGGGCACCAACCTTTGAGGTTTTTGAACCCATGAACCTTGAACTCTGAACCTACTTTGTTCAAAATGTTCAAAGTTCATAGTTCATAGTTTTACAAATCTTATAAAGTAAACTTGAACCCATGAACCCTCCTGAATACTTCGGAGCAAGCTGAACCCTGCCTCCGGCAGGGGCAGGCCTGAACATCAAAAAAGCAGGACAAAAGAAACCTACAATTAAAAAGCCTATTTCACGAGAAAATCTTAACTTGTCATATCAGATAGGTTATAATTTTGATTCGTCGCCAAAATGTATGTTAGAGAATTTATCAAATAGATTGTTTTGGGATGTGGACTCTAAATCTTTGGACTGGGAAAAAGACATCTCTTTGATTATTACCAGGGTTCTTGAAAGAGGGACACTTGAAGAATGGAGGACAATTGAGCAAAAATATGGTTTGAATAAGATTGTTAGCGTAGCCAAAGATATAAGATCAATGGATTTATTGGCAATCAACTTTCTAGCGCAAATATCCGGAACCCCTATCACAGAATTTCGATGTTACAACTCCAAACAGTCGACCCCGGCACACTGGATTTACTGAAAAAAATTTCCAGTCAACCGACATTTTTGAAACATCGACTTGTTGGAGGTACATCTTTAGCATTACAATTTGGTCATAGGCTATCCATAGATCTTGATTTTTTTAGTTCAGAGCAGATCGATTATGAAGAAATTTTGTTGAATGTAAAGTCTTTTGGTAAAGTAGAAGTTATATCGAGATCGAAATTTATCAACAGTTTCTTCATCAATGATGTCAAAGTGGATTTCGTATCTTTACCTTATCTGTGGATTGATGATCCAATCATTTACGATTCCATTAGACTGGCCAGCATAAAAGATATCGCAGCCATGAAGTTAGCAGCAATAACAAATAGAGGCTCAAAAAAAGATTTCATTGATATTGCTTTGCTTATCGGGCAATTGGGTCTTGATCAAATGTTGAGATTTTATAATCAAAAATATCCGGATGGTATGGACATGATGGTCCTAAGAAGTCTGGTGTATTTTGAGGATGCCGAAGTTCAAGCTGATCCTGTAATGTTGGTTCCTTATGATTGGGGAAATATCAAAAAGCTGATTTTGGATGAAACCAAAAGGTATTTAAAGCAATAAGAGGTCTATCAATGTAGAATGATGAATGAAGAATGGAATGAGAAAGAGCGAAGTAAAAAGGCAAAAGGCAAAAGTAGGGTTACGAGCTTGTCTTTAGCAACGTCATCCTGAATCCGAGGAACAGCCTGCCCCGTAGCATTACGGGGGATCTCCTCTACCTTAGGAGATAAGTACATAGAAAAAGAAACGCTGCGCTTGGCTTTTGTTACACAGAGAATCACAGAGGAGGCACAGAGAACCACAGAGGGAATGGTGGTGTAGAATGATGAATGAAGAATGGGTTCATTTACGAAGAAGGGTTGTTAGTGTCAAAGGCTTCACCTTGTCACCTCGACGGTAGGAGAGGTCTAAAAGATATTTTAACCAATAAGCACACAAACTACACCCTGTCCCGAGCATCGGGAAAGCAGCTTGCGCTGGGGGCACCAACCTTTGAGGTTTTTGAACCCATGAACCCTGAACCATGAACCGTTAACACATTAACCTTTAACTCACAAGTATCCCCCCTTTTACCTTTTGCCTTTTGCCTTGGCTCTTTTAGCCCATAAACCCTCCGAAATACCTCGGAGCAATCTGAACCTTGAACTCCTGAATCCTTAACCTCTCTAAGTTAAAATTTGGAATCAACTCCAAAAACATAATAAAACATCACTATTATTGTAATGTGGTACAAATAAATAGACCTGCATATTTGAAATTTCTTACTTCTTGAAAATATCATCTACTTGGAATTGTTAAGGAGAGGTTATCAGGTATTCGTAGGTATGGTAGATCACTTAGAAGTAGATTTTCTCGCTGTTGGCGCTGGACAAGAACGACTTTACCTACAAGTTGCCTACTCAACAGATAAAGAAGAAACCTTAAAACGTGAACTCCGTCCATTGCAGCTGATCAATGACAACTACCCAAAACTCCTATTAACCATGGATACAGTGCTTCCTGAACAAAACTTTGGGGGAATACGCAAAACCAATGCGCTGAATTGGTTGATAGGGGATTGATTGTTAACCGTTAACCCGTTAACAGTTAACTCCGAACCCATAAACCCTCCGAAATACTTCGGAGCAAGCTGAACAATGAATGCGTTAACAATTAACAGTTAACAGTTAACCGTTAACCCTTAACCTTTAACCTTTAACCTTTAACCTTTTCCCTCGTACCTTATTATTTTCGACAACCATGACAACCCTGACAACCCGACAACCATGACAACCATTTTCTCAAAATTCTATAACTTGCCACCGATTCTAAATATTCAACATTCTTAATTCCTAGGCGTTGATCGTTAATCATTAATAAATAACCACAACCTTTATCCCAACAATTATCGTGTCAACACTTAACACTTAACACTCATCACTCATCACTCATCACTCAAAAGATGCTCTCCAAAACCCTCAAACTTTTCCTCCTCCCCATCCTGTTCACGTTACTTTACGCGAGCTGCGTCCCCAACAAACGCATCATCTACATGCAGGAAAGGGAGGCTTCAGAAAGCCCACTGAAATACGCTTCAGAAATACTTCCCTATGATGTAGATGAATACAAACTCCAATACAATGACATCGTGGACATCAGCATCCGAACATCCAGCAAGGAACTCAATGAGCTTTTTTCCCTTTTTGAAGCAGATAATATAAGGGGAAATATGATGATGCAGGGAGCCATGGCAGGGGGGGATGCCTTTTTTATGACCGGGTTTAACCTAGATGAAAGGGGTATGGTGGAATTACCCCTGCTTGGAGAAGTAAAACTTTCCGGATTGACCCTTCAGGAAGCCAAAGTGCTGATTGAAGGCCGTATGATCGAGTTTGTGAATAGAGAGGATATGTTTGTTCGGGTGAGATTAGGGGGTATCCGATATTCTGCCTTAGGGGAATTTCGCCGACCGGGAAAACACAATGTGCTACAAAACCGCGTGACGATTTTTGAAGCCATCGCCCATGCCGGTGACCTGACAGAGGTAGCCAAGCGGGATGATTTGGTGCTGCTGCGGCAATATCCAGGAGGCACCCGCATGTACCGTATAGACCTGAACAATAAAAATATCCTGACCTCTGAGTATTTCTTTATCCAACCCAATGATATGCTCTACGCAGAACCCATGAAAATCCGTGAACTGGGTACAGGGGTCAACTTTGTACAATCTTTTTCCCTGCTCATTACCACCCTGACAGCTGCCTTGCTGGTGGTAAATTTAACCAGACAATAAGTAATGAATCCGAATACAACAAACCATTCTCCCCAGCAAACCTTTCAGGAAGAAGACGACTTGCATCAGATCAAGGATCTTGCCAGACGCTACCTGCGCAACTGGTACTGGGTAGGGCTTTCCCTCTTTGTTTTTTTGGCAGGGGCATTCCTGATCAATCGCTATACCCCCAAGGTATACCGTTCCACAGCACAGTTTTTTGTAAAGGAAGAAGATTCTGGAATGAACCTTTTTGATCAGCGCTTTTTTGGGTATAATTCCGAGCTGGACATGACCAATCAGATGATCATCCTCCGCTCCAGGCCCATTGCGGAACTGGCCCTGAATAAATTGGATTTTCAGGTGGAATATTACTTAGAAGGCTATATAGCTAAAGCTGAATTGTATCCCACAGCTCCTATTCTTGTGGAAGTGGATTGGAGACATCCCCAGTTGATTAATGGAGAAATTCAGGTACAATGGTCTGATAGAAATGGTTTTAGACTGACTTTTCCAGATGAACAATATAGCTTGACCCAGGCCAATGATCCTGCTGTGAATAAAATTGATCGGCCTAAGCCTGAAATAACACAATATGCCTTTGGAGAGTGGATAGAAACGCCCTATATGCGTATCAAAGTCAACTTGACCTCTGGTGAAGATATAGGCAAGATCTTGGTAAAGTTAAGGGACAAACAAGGTCTGATTAACCAATATGCCGGTGCTGTGAATATTACACCAGTAGAGAAATTTGCTTCGATTTTACAGCTTTCCACCGATTCTTATAACTCCAAAAAAGGTACAGATTACCTGAATGCCTTAATGGAGGCTTATTTGGAAAATGAACTGGGCCAAAAGAACCGCACGGCCAGCAATACCATCAATTTTATTGACGAGCAATTGGCGGGGCTTTCGGATACACTTTCCTTTATTGAAAACAGACTGGAGACTTTCCGCTCTGCCAACCGCATCTACGACATCAGTAATCAGGGCAGCTCTGTGTTTGGGAGATTGGCAGATTTGGACCGGGAACTGGCACAGGAGAAGCTGAAGCGGGAGTATTATCGCAACCTGCAGAATTACCTGGTCAAGGAAGATTACAATGAGATCATTGTGCCTTCGGGTTTGGGAATCGATGACCCCATACTCAACAATCTGATTAAAAATCTATTGGAGCTTCAAAATCAAAAAGCTTCCCTCATGACCACCCAGCGGGAAGCTTCTCCGGCAGTAAGGGAGGTAAACCGCAAGCTACAGGATCTGAACAATTCCATCCGGGAGCTTTTGGTCAATGTAGATGAGAATGCTGCCTTTTTGATCAATGACTTGCAGCGCCGTATTTCCCAGATAGATCTGGAATTTAGCCGCTTACCGGCCAAGGAGCAAAACCTACTCCGTATACAACGGGAATTCAGCTTCAGTGAAGGGATCTACAGTTTTCTTGCCCAGAAAAGGGCAGAGGCAGCCATTACCAAAGCTTCCAATACCCCCAACAATAAAATCATCGAATTTGCCAGAACGCTTCCTTCCGCGGTTACCCCAAGACCCATGCGGAATTATGCCCTGGCGCTTTCTTTAGGCTTGTTGATTCCTTTTCTCTTTGTCTTAGGGAAGGTGT
Organism: Cecembia lonarensis LW9; assembly: GCF_000298295.1. Lineage (GTDB taxonomy): Bacteria > Bacteroidota > Bacteroidia > Cytophagales > Cyclobacteriaceae > Cecembia > Cecembia lonarensis. The sequence goes on along the minus strand of NZ_AMGM01000047.1, from coordinate 28,105 downwards.
ACTTGACTGATAAGGTCAAGGACATCAAAGAGCTGGAAAGAAAAGCCCAGGCACCCATTTTGGCTTCGGTAGCTTTCAGGAAGCTCTACGATGAACTGGTGGTTTTTGCGGATAAGAATTCGGGAATCACGGAGGCCTTCCGTTCCCTGAGGGCCAATATGAATTTTGTATTGCCCAAGGATCAGTCCTCGGTCATTTTAGTGACTTCCAATACCTCCGGGGAGGGCAAGACCTTCTGTTCAATGAACCTGGCTTCGGTGTATTCTCTGGCAGGAAAGAAGACCATCCTTATAGGCACTGACCTGCGCAAACCCAAGATCGCCAAGGAGTTTGCCCTGAAAAATGATAAGGGGCTATCCAATTACCTCAGTGGGCAGCAAGCCGAGTGGCAGACCTTGATAAAAGGCACGGATTATGAAAACCTGGACGTCCTGCTTTCGGGGCCTATCCCGCCCAACCCTTCTGAACTGATCGGGAATGGGAAGATGCCTGTTCTGTTGGAGGCACTGAAAAAGGAATATGATATCATCATCTTGGATACCCCACCGATCGGCATGGTATCGGAAACCTTGGAAATGTTCCCCTTGGCCGATGCGGTATTCTTTGTAGTGCGCTTTGACTATACCCTCAAGTCAGGTATTGACCATATCAACCACCTCAAAACCTCCCAAAAACTGCAAAATGCCTACATCATCTTCAATGCGGTAGATGAAAAAGAGATGCAGTATAATTATGGTTACGGGTACGGATACGGATACGGGTACAATGACAGTCAACCAAAAGCTAATCTTCTAAAAACCCTAATGAATAAATGGTTTTAAAAATTGGTATAACAACTTCACCAGGATGATCCCAGTAACAAAACCTTTTTTACCTCCCAAGGAAGATTATATTTCGCTTATTGATGACATTTGGCAGCGTCAATGGTTAACCAATAATGGCCCGTTAGTAAATGAATTAGAGGAAAAATTGAAAAACTACTTGGGGGTAGATAATTTACTCTTTTTAAGTAATGGAACTATTGCAATCCAACTTGCTATCAAAGCGCTTGAATTAAAAGGAGAAATTATTACAACTCCATTTTCCTATGTTGCTACAACAAGTAGTATTGTTTGGGAAGGATGTACCCCGGTTTTTGTAGACATAGATTCCAAGTCATTTAATATTGATGTCAATAAAATAGAAGAAGCGATTACTGAAAAGACTTCTGCAATTCTTGCAACCCATGTATATGGGAATCCCTGCGATATCGATACAATTAGTAAAATAGCCCAAAAACATAATCTAAAAGTCATATACGATGCTGCCCATTGTTTTGGTACACTATATAAAGGTAAATCTGTTTTTTCATTTGGTGATATTAGCACTGGTAGTTTTCACGCTACAAAAGTTTTTCATACCATTGAAGGAGGAGCTGTTTTTACGAAATCGTCTGAGCTTCTGAAAAAGATGTCTTATTTTAGAAATTTTGGACATGAGACACCTATAAAATTTGAGAGTATTGGTATCAATGCTAAAAATTCAGAATTTCATGCTGCTATGGGTTTGGTTAATTTAAATTACATAGATGAAATTTTATTGAGAAGAAGGGAAATTAGTATGTACTATGATTTTAAGCTTTCTGGATTCGCACATACTAAACCCCAAATCAATGAGTTTGCGAAATTCAATTATTCATATTATCCCATTCTCTTAGAAAACGAACGGCATGTAGTTAAAGCAATTGAGGTTTTAAATTCAAATTATATATACCCCAGAAGATATTTTTATCCATCTCTAGATACCCTTCCCTATGTAAAAGAGTCAAACGTTCCTGTTTGCAAATCAATTGTAAATAGGGTTTTATGCCTGCCTCTTTATCATTCATTGAAAAATGAAGATGTTGATCTTATTTGTAGGCTTCTGATCAGTTCTCAATAACATATTTATGAATATTCTGTTTACCTCAGTTGGAAGAAGAGACTACATACTTGATTATTTCAAATCTCTAAAAGGTAAAAATATAAAAGTGTATGCAGTAAACTCGGTTGCAAATACTACAGCGATGTGGAAAGCTGATAAATCATTTATTAGCCCTGAAATTAGGTCAAATGAGTATATCCCTTTCCTATTGGATATTTCAAAAAGAGAAAAAATAGACCTAATTATCAGCCTTTTTGATCTAGATACCTTATTTATATCCTTCTACAAAGAAAAATTCGAGGAATTAGGAGTGAAGGTCCTCGTTTCTGATTTGGGTATTATAGAAAATTGCCTGGATAAATTAAAAATGTCCAGTTGGCTTAATGCTCATGGATTTAAGACTCCAAAAACATTTGAGGATTTATCTGGTGCTAAAAAAAGTCTTGAAATAAATGATGTTTCATTCCCTTTAATTCTAAAACCACAATGGGGACAAGGATCTTTGTCTACCGAAATAGTTTCTGATCAAATAGAGTTAGAATCTGCTTACACTTTTCTCAATAGTAAAGTTAGGAAAACAAGCATAGCTCATGTCGAAAAACTAAATTATAAAAATAAGATTTTAATTCAGGAATTCATTGAAGGAGAGGAGTATGGTATTGATTGCATAAATAATCTAAGCGGAGAAAACCAGGCTGTTGTAATAAAAAAGAAAATTGCAATGAGAGCAGGTGAGACTGATGGAGCCTTGACAGTTTATGATGATCAAATAGAATCAACAATTTCTAATTTAGGAAATAAATTAAAGCATATTAGTATCTTGGATGTTGACGCTATTAATAATGAAAGTGGCGTCTATATAATTGACATGAATCCTCGATTTGGAGGAGGATATCCTTTTTCCCATCTTGCGGGAGTTGATTTGCCTAGGGCAATAGTGGATTGGGTCGCTACAGGGTTTGCTGATAAATCACTTTTTTCTTATCAAGAAGGTGTCTTAGGGCTCAAAGGAATTGCGATGGTTTCCAAATCAGAAATAATCAATGAAGCCTAAGTTGTTGTTTATTAACAATATGGCTGCTCCATATCAGGTAAAATTCTGTTATGCCCTACAGGATTATTTTGAAGCTGAAATGTGGTTCTACACACACCTTGAATCCAACAGACCAAAATGGTGGTCCATTCCATTGGGAGATAAATGTAAGGTTTTGGAAGGCTCTAAATTTCATCCGATTTTGAATTATAGCAACCCTAACCTCCTTTCAAAAACTAAAGATTTTGATCCAGATATCGTCGTTGCCGGTGGTTTTTTCTTCCCCAGTCAATGGCAAGTTAAAAATTGGTGCAAAAAAAACGGAAAAACTTACATTGCTTTAGGAGAAAGGATCTCTTATGTGGGGTATAGCAAGATGGGAAGACTCATAAAAAGTTTGATAAAAAAGTGTTCAGCCTTTCTTTACAAAGACATTGATTTGTTTTTAGCGATGGGAGAGAAACCAATGGAACAAGCTATAAATGAATTTGGTCTTTCCCGTGAGAAGGTTGTTTTAGCCCGCTATCCTCAAGACATAGATACCAATTTGACTCATTCTTTAAGAGAAACTACAAAAGCTCCTGTTATTATTTTCCCAAATCGCTTAGATAAATCTTATAATCCATTATTTGCCCTTGAAGTATTTAGGGTTTTTAATGAAAAATATCCTAATAGCGTTCTCAAAATGAATGAATTAGGAGAGATGAAAGAGGCTTGCATTGATTTTATCAATAAATCTAATCTTTCTGACAATGTACAGTTTTTAAACGGGATTACTTCATGGGATGACCTACCTAGCGTTTATAAAGAAGCTCATATAGGTTTATTTACTGCAACTGATTCTAATGGCCCAAATTCACTTATTGAATGCATGGCATCAGGTACCGGTATCGTTTTAAGTGATCAAATTTACAATACGGAGGTTTATTGTAAGCACGATCTTAATTGTTACCGTTTACCACTTGAGGTTTCAAAGTTTGTGAATGCATTGGAGAATTATGTTCTAATCGATGGATTACTAAAGTCACATGGTAAAATAAGTAAAGAATTGGTGTCGGAGCGTTCTGTTATAAATACAGCTAAATTTTACGCGGACATAATTAATAACTACCACCAACGATAAACGGTTTTTTGGATATGAATATTTTAAATTTGATTGGAAGGAACAGATTGCTTTTTGAAGGTGATTTGCTAAATCATGGCTCTAAGCTGTCAGATTTGGTTAAGGCAAATCGGTTTTTAGTAATTGGTGCAGCTGGTTCTATAGGTCAAGCGGTCACTAAAGAAATTTTCAAGCGCAATCCAAAAAAGCTTCATGTAGTTGATATCAGCGAAAATAATTTGGTGGAGCTGGTTAGGGATATAAGAAGTTCATACGGCTATATTGATGGTGATTTCAGAACATTTGCTTTGGATATTGGGTCAACTATTTACGATGCATTTATTGAAGCCGATGGACAATATGACTATGTATTGAATCTGTCTGCACTGAAGCATGTGAGAAGTGAAAAAGATCCTTTCACCTTGATGCGAATGATTGAGGTCAATATTCTGAATACGCTTAAATCCATCCGTCAATCCAAAGAAAAAGGAGTCAAAAAATATTTCTGCGTATCTACAGATAAAGCAGCCAACCCTGTGAATATGATGGGCGCCTCCAAGCGGATCATGGAGTTATTTTTAATGCGTGAAAGTAGAGATATTGCGATTTCCACAGCACGATTTGCTAATGTAGCCTTTTCTGATGGGTCCTTATTACATGGATTTAACCAACGTATTCAAAAAAGGCAACCCATAGTAGCCCCCAATGATATCAAGCGGTACTTTGTTACACCACAGGAGTCTGGTGAATTGTGTCTCATGTCTTGTTTATTAGGAGATAATAAAGACATCTTCTTTCCAAAACTCAGTGAAGAGTTACATTTGATCACCTTCGCCGAAATTGCAGTCAACTATTTGAAACAATTGGGCCACGAACCATACATCTGTGCTTCTGAAGAAGAAGCACGTGACTTTTTCAATAAAAAAGCTCGGTCACTGAGCGGAGTCGAAGTGTGGCCTTGCTACTTTACCCACAGCGATACCACTGGAGAAAAAGATTTTGAAGAATTCTTTATGGAAGGTGAAGTCTTGGATATGGAGAGGTTTGAGAATTTGGGAATTGTGAAAAGTAGTCTTTCGTATCAAGATGACAAGTTAGCTTGGTTTCTATCTGAAATCAACGAATTAATGGATAAAAAGCAGTGGAAAAAAAGTGATTTGGTCCATCTATTCAATGAATTATTACCTGCTTTTGATCACAAGGAGACTGGGAAGTATTTGGATGCCAAAATGTGATAATGGGCTATAAAGAAACAATTCAGTTTATTCAGGATAAATTCAATTCCAAGGATTTCATACCTCTACACGCTCCAGTTTTTAATGGAAACGAGCGGAAGTATGTGATGGATACCTTGGATTCTACCTTTGTTTCTTCTGTAGGCGCTTATGTGGGTTTATCTGAAAAAATGATGGCTGAAATCAGCCAAACAACAAAAGCTGTTGCCGTGGTCAATGGTACAGCAGGTCTTCAGATAGCGCTTCAAATGGCAGGTGTACAAAGGGGAGATGAGGTGATTACTCAGGCGCTTACTTTTGTGGCCACCGCGAATGCTATTCATTACAACGTGGCAGAACCAGTTTTTTTGGATGTAGATTATGATACCATGGGTCTTTCGCCGAAAGCAGTTTCGGAATTTTTGGAAGAGTTTGGGGAAAGAAGGGAGTCGGGCACTTTTAATAAAAAAACAGGAAAAAGAATTGCTGCTTGTGTTCCCATGCACACCTTTGGTTTTCCGGTGCATTTGGATGAATTGATGACTGTTTGTGCCGAATGGAACATACCGATTATAGAGGACGCGGCAGAATCTTTAGGAAGTTATTATAAAGGAAAGCATACAGGTTCATTTGGGAAGTTGGGTGTCTTTTCTTTTAATGGTAATAAAATTGTGACTTGTGGAGGAGGAGGTATGATTGTTACCCAAAACGAGGAACTTGGTAAATTAGGAAAGCACCTCACTACAACGGCTAAAGTACCTCATCCGTATGAATATGTGCATGATCAGGTAGGTTACAATTTTAGAATGCCCAATTTGAATGCAGCTTTGGTTTGTGCGCAGTTGGAGCAGTTGGATAGCTTTCTAGCCAATAAGCGTGCATTAGCACAAGACTATGCTGCCTTTTTTACTGGACAAAACATCAAGTTTAGAACAGAATTGGAGGATACCCAAGCGAATTATTGGTTGATGTGTGTAGAGTTGGAGAACATTGAGGAACGCAATGCTTTTTTGACGGCCACCAACGAAGCCAAAACCATGACCCGACCTATATGGCAATTGATGTATCGCTTACCGATGTACCAACATTGTTATCGCGATTCACAAAAAAATTCAGAGTTTTTAGAAGAACGAATTGTAAATATTCCGAGCAGTGTCAGATCCTAAGTCAGTTTTTCTTTTTGGTTACTCAGGACATGCATATGTGATTATAGAGTCACTTTTGGATGCTGGGTTTCATATAGCTGGATATTTTGATTTGAAGGAAACCGAATTTAATCCATACAACTTGCCTTATTTAGGTTTTGAAAAAAGTGTCGATGTAAAATCAATTGTGAAAGATAGTTTAGTTTTTCCGGCTGTAGGAGAAAATAATATAAGAGCTAAGTTAATTCACTTTTTTGAAGTGCTAAATTTAAAGCAGTTTGTTTTGATAGATCCAAGTGCTAATGTTTCAAATACAGCTTTAATAAGTGTTTCTACTTATATTGGAAAAAAAGTATCAATAAATGCACAATCGAAAATAGGGAAAGGCTCAATTATCAATACCAATTCAGTAATTGAGCATGAATGTAAAATTGGTGATTACGTTCATATTGCTCCAGGCTCAGTATTATGTGGAAATGTTACGGTTGGAAATAGTTCTTTTATTGGAGCCAACACGGTTATCAAACAAAATACAAGTATTTGTTCAAAAGTTACCATAGGGGCAGGCAGTGTCGTTGTTAAAAATATAAATTTTGAAGGGGTTTATTTTGGAAATCCAGTAATTAGAAAAGAAGGCAATGGATCTAAAGAATAGGTATATTGATACCACTTCATCACTTTTAGAGGCATTAAAAAAAATGGATGCACTCGATAAAAAGCTTCTTTTGGTTTTAGATAGAGGTAAATTTGAGGGACTCCTAAGTATTGGTGATATTCAGAGAGCCATCATAAATAATCAAAATTTAGATACACCAGTACATACTGTTTTAAGAAAAAATATTCGCTATGCTAATCAAAATTTATCATTTAGTGAGATAAGAGACTTAATGATTCAGTATAGAATGGAGATGTGTCCCGTTTTGGATAATAAGGGTGATTTGGTAGATATTCATTTTTGGGAGGATATATTTGGTGAAAGGAATCAAGTTCAAGAGTCATTCAACCTTCCAGTAGTAGTGATGGCGGGAGGTTTTGGTACAAGATTGAAACCTCTTACAAACGTGTTACCAAAGCCTCTGATTCCGATTGGAGATAAAACGATGCTGGAAGAAATTTTCTCACGTTTTTACAGGCATGGATGTAATCAGTTTTATGTATCAGTCAATTACAAGGCAGAGCTCATTGATTTTTATTTAAATTCTTTAAAACTGCCATTTAAAACAGAATGCTTTGTGGAGGATAAACCACTAGGTACTGCCGGAAGTCTACATTTGTTGAAGGGGAAAATCACCGAAACATTTTTTGTCAGTAACTGTGATATAATCATCGAAGAAGATTATAGTAACATTTTAAAATATCACCAGGAAAATAACAACGAAATTACCCTTGTTGCTGCTTTGAAGCATTTTCCAATTGCGTATGGTACCTTAGAAACCGGAGAAAAAGGGCAATTACTTGCGTTAACAGAAAAGCCTGAACTTACTTTTAAAATCAACAGTGGGATGTATGTATTAGAACCGCATTTAATTGAGGAGGTGCCTCAGAATGAGTTTTTTCATATAACTGATCTGATCAACAAAATAATCCAACGTGAGGGTCGGGTAGGGGTGTTCCCTGTCAGTGAAAAATCATGGAAGGATATAGGAGAAGCAAATTTATTGGCGAAATTTTTTAATGGCTAAGAAAAAAATATTAATCGTTTCTGAATCCCATTTGATAAAAACCTTTGTTGCTCCAACTTTGAAGCAATTGAAGAAGGAATATGACTTAGAGCTTGATTGTTTTATCATTTCTCCTTTATCGGATTCTGATTGGAAGTTGCATCACACACTTTTCAGCAGAGTGATTTCTAATGAATATATCAAAGGTAAGCTTACTAAGCTCCGAAAAGTAGGCATACTCTTTTCTTTTTCTAACTTAATTGGAATTTCCAAATCATTAGACCAATATGATATTATTCATATACATTATCACCATTGGTATCTTGCCTTAATCAGTGGAATATTGAGAAAAAAAACAAACAAGTTGTATTTATCATTTTTTGGATCAGATTTTAACCAAGTTGGAATGGTTCATCATTTGTGCAATAAAAAAACCATTGATCTGGCTGATGGCATTTTTACGACTAACCCTGTTTTTTTAAAGAAAATTTTCCAATACTATCAAATAAATCCCAGTTCTAAATCAAGTGGCATATTGTTTCCTCTCATGAATTCCTTTAAGGATTTTAAGTATTTCCTTGATAACTGGAATTACTCTATGGCTAATGAAAACTTGGGGTTTAACAAAAAAGTGATTACCGGCGGATACAACGGCGCTAAAATTGTACAACATGAACAGATTTGGGAAGCAATCAAACAGCATGAAAGAAAGCTTACTGGTTTTAAGATAGTTTTCCCCATGACTTATGGCACGGGAAAAGCAGAATCAATCGCTACACTTAAAACAAAAATTAAAGATTCCACACTTGACGTAAGGATTTTGGAAGAATATTTAAATCTGGAAGACTTAAAAAAATTAAGGCTTGCTACTGATATTTTTATACATATTCAAACCAGGGATCAATTTTCAGCAAGTATGCTTGAGCATTTAGCTGCAGGTTCCGTGGCAATTATTGGCAAATGGCTACCCTATGACTTATTGATTGATAAAGGCATATATGCCATCTGGATTGAAAGCCCTACTGATTTACCCGAAGCCTTGGGGGATGTTCTTTCAAACTTGGATTTCCACAAAAGCAATGCAAAGCGGAATAGAGAAATAGTTTTCGAAATAGTTTCTTGGGATACCATTAAAAAAAATTGGGTCACGCAATATGAATTAGAAAAATGAGTGGCTTCACAGGAGTTTTTATAAAAAATCAAAATTCTAAACATTTCCTTTTAGAAGTTTTTTTTCCGGAGGAGTTAAATAGGCACTATGGCAAAAAGGATTGCTTGGAGAGAGGAAGACTGAAGTTTGCACTCTATGATAACAACAACCCCGTAAAAACATCTTTCATTTCTTCTGAAAACAATGAAGTGTTTGGTGTATCAGGTGCTTTGACCAATGGTGAATTTGGGTTTGCCAATGAATTGGGTTCATTTGAAAAGAATTTTAAAAAAGTATCTGGTACTTTTTCCTATTTTAGTTTTGGTGCCAATGCGGAATCAGTATTTCTCGCAAATGACCCTGTTGGGTCCAAGCAGATTTTTTATTACGATCATGATGATTTTTTTCTTTTTTCATCATCTATTTTTTGGATAAAAGAAATGCTGAAAAAATTTGGAAAATCTTATCAGCTATTTGAGCCTGCAGCTTATATGCTGCTATCCATGGGATACCTGCTGGAAGACTTTACTTTAATCGATGGTGTCAAAAAACTTACAGCAGGAAAATGCATTTCGGTAAAAAATAACCATGTTGAAATTGCTCAATACCACAGCTTTTATGAAGATGTTAAACATCATCAATTGAATAAAGATTTAATCCATCAATTGGACTTATTGTTTAAAGATAGCCTTGACCATGCCTATTCCTTTGATATCAGGCAAGGGAAAAGCCATCTTTCTACCTTAAGCGGTGGACTTGATTCCAGACTGACGCTTATGTTAGGCCATAAATATGGTTTTAGAGATATTACGGCCTTGACTTTTTCTCAAGGTTATACGGATGATGAAACTGTGGCAAGACGTATCTGTGAAGATTTGAAAATAGAGCACATGGTTCTGCTGCAGAATGGGGGGAGCTATCTCCTTGATGTTGATACGCCATTAATTTTGAACAACTGCAGTGTTTATTATTTTGGGGCAGCTCAAACCTACAATATTTCTAAAAAAATAAACTTTGACTCTTTTGGATTAGCTCACCATGGTGGATTGGCAGAAAGCAGTAAAGGTGGCTATTTGTTCCAAGAAAATCATACCGAGCCAAGATTAGATAAGCGCTATGCGGTATCAGCTAGGTTGTTTGACAGGATACCAGGGGAAATCCTAGACAATATTTTTAAAAATTACCCCACCGATGAGATGTTTGTTACCTACAACAGAGGTTTTAATGCCATACATAATGGAAATTGGATGATGCAGCCATTTGCTCATACAACTTATCCTTATATGGAAGCCAATTTCGCGTCATTGGCTTACAGCATAAGCCCCAAATTGAGGTACAATGCCCGATTGACGATTGATTGGTTAAATACCAATCATCCTGACTTAGCGAAGTACCCTTGGCATTATGGCATCCCGCCTACCAAAAACCAATTCAAAATATTCGGGGCCAAGGTTTATAACAAGGTCGTTAGGCAATTTACAAACTCAAATAACACTTACATTCCATTGGATTATTGGTATTCTACCAATGGAAGATTTAAATCACTGATTGATGGTGTGAAAAATGAATTGGAAGAAAGGAGCACTTTTCTGCCTAATAAGCTATTTAAAGACATCGATGAGCTTTATTCCAAAGGGAACATATTTGAAAAAATGCTTTGTCTTTCGTTGGTAAGATCTATAGCACTACTTTTTGACTAAATGAATCAAAAGCTCGAAGCTACATTAAACGAAGTAAAAAATGTTGCCAGCAAGGGGCTTTTTCATTTGTTTACTGCCAATGGACTAATTTTTTTAGCAGGATTTGCCTCCCAGCTTTTTGTGGCAGGCTTTTTAGAACCTACAGATATTGGTAGGATTAAGATCATGCAGACATACCTAGGATTTGCTTCAATCTTAGGCGGTTTGGGTTTCAATGTTTCACTTGTCAAGCTTGCATCGGATAAAATCAGTGAGCATTTTAGGATTCAATACTTTAACATTGCCTTATTTATTGCTTTCGCATCTTTTTTTATTTTTTATTTTTTGATGCTGGCGCTCAACAACCTCGGGTTTTTGTCAAAAGATATTGGGATTCAGGAAGTATTTCCATATTATGCGATTTTTCTTCTCCCCTTAACGCTTCAAGCGGTTTACATATCTTATTTTCAGGCTATAAGGGAGATTAAAAAAATGGCATTTTTTCAATCATTGATCAAAGTGATTTCAGTAGTGATAATCATATTATCCACTTGGAAATATGGTTTACAAGGCTATGTTTGGGCTGTGGTTTGCACAGGAATTCTTGGACTTTTAATTTTTGAATTTCAAATTGAGGAAAATATCCTTAAAAGAATATCGGTTTGGTTTAATTCCTCTCATTTTTTGGATATGTGGAAGCTTGCTTCTTTTGCTTTAGCCGCTAATGTCACTGGCGCTTTTCTCACAACAGTGGATGTATATTTGATCAACTACTTTGTTGCGGATAGGGCTGTAGTAGGGTTTTATATGTTTGCGCTTACCTTAGTGTCAATTTATCAGCTTTTTCCGTCCAGCATACAGCAAATCGCTTTGCCTTTTTTTTCTGCTAAATCTTTAAAGTTTGATGAATGGTATCTTACCTATAAAAAGTATAACCTACTAAATCATATACTTATTGTCCTGGTAGTCACTGGAGGTGTAATAACAGTATCTTTTTTATTGCCAATAATGTTTAATGACAAGTACAACGATTCAATTATCTTCTTTTATCTCTTATCCGTCGGTTGGGCTTTGAGAAGTATGAATATCATTAAGGGAACTGCTTTGATGGGCATGGGGAAATTTAATTTAAACTTCCGTTCCTCTTTTGTCTCCTTATTAATTTCTTTTCCAATCCTGTTTTACTTAATAGCTGTTTATGAAATAGAGGGAGCTAAATATGCTCATATACTTATTGGTTTTGTGAGTTATATAATTACTTCCGTTATTTTCAGAAGATTTGTAAATGCATATAAAGCAAGCTATGTCTGAATTTTCCATTTTATATTTTGCTTTCGTAGGAAATCATTTTGGTGGAGTAGAACAAAAAATAATGGGTCAGTTTGATGCTTTGGTTAAAATCCATCCACAAACATACCTTTATTTGGTTTCGACCGACGCCCCAAATGATGCACTTAATAAGGAAATACACGCAAGGGAAAACATTTATTCCCTAGTAAACACAATTAAGAAAAATCCATTTAAGAGAAGGAGAGAAAAGTTTTCTATGATTGAAAAAGAATTGCAGAAATACTCTCCAAAAGACACTGTTATCTACTTTCGTTATCCGAATGCGGATTTTTTATTTCTTAAGTTTTTAAAAAATATTTCTGAGTACAAGATTATCACCGAGCATCAAGAAATTGAGAATACATTTTTGAAAGGCAAGTTTAATGGTAACTACCTTAGAAATTTTTTTGAATTGATTTGGGGGAAAGCAGTGAGAAATCATATTTCGGGATTTGTAGGTGTTACTGAAGAGATATCAAATTTTCAAACAAGAATAAATGGACGTCAATTTAAACCTAGTATTTCCATTGGAAATCCTATAAACATTAATGCTTATCCTCTTAGGAGCCCTTCAAATGATGATGTTAAAAGGATAAATATTCTTTTTGTTGGATCTGGTTTTAAAACCCATGGTTTATTTCGTTTAATTACGAGTATAGCAAAATACAAAGAAGCAATTAGTGAAAAAGGCTTTAACCTTAAAGTAAAAGTAGTTGGGAATTCCGCGGAAATGTCTTTTAATAAAAATTTAGTCTTAAAATACCAGCTTGAAGATATTTTTGAATTTTGCGGTTTTAAGACAAAGAATGAATTAAATAAGCTATTTGATTGGGCAGATATAGGAGTAGGAAGTTTGGGACTTCATCGGATAGGACTTAACGAAAGTTCCACGCTGAAGGCAAGAGAATATGTTTGTAGGGGACTTCCCTTCTTTTGGAGTACAAGGGATATAGATATTTCAAATGAGTGTGATTTTATACATAGTGTTGAGCCGAATGATAAAGAGTTTGACATCTTAGGTGTGATAAATTTTGCAATAAAAATGAAAGCAGATAATTCTATTAGATTTAATATGAGACAACATGCCTCAACGTATCTTTCGAATGAAGTTAAAATGAAAAATCTTTTTCAATTTTTGAATAAACAAATGAGTAATGATTAAACTGTTTACTGTTATAGGGGCAAGGCCTCAATTCATAAAAGCGGCTGTCATTAGTAGACTTGTTAGAGATGTCTATAAAAATCAAGTAAGAGAAGTACTGGTCCACACTGGTCAACATTACGACCAAAACATGTCTGATATTTTTTTTGAAGACATGGATATTCCAAGGCCAGACTTTTTTTTATCAATAAATGAAAAAAGTCATGGTGCAATGACCGGGAAGATACTTATTAAATTAGAGGAGTTGATGATAAACCAAAAACCAGATTTAGTATTGGTATATGGTGATACAAACTCTACCTTGGCGGGGGCACTTGCTGCTTCAAAACTACATATTCCAATTGCTCATGTAGAGGCAGGACTCCGAAGCTTTTGGAAAAAAATGCCAGAAGAACAAAACCGGATATTGACAGATCATTTAGCAGACTTTTTATTTTGTCCAACCGATACAGCAATTAACAATCTGAAAAATGAATCTATAATTAATAATGTCTTTAATGTGGGCGATATTATGCTTGATAGCTTTAATTATTACAACGGTATGCTGGAGAATAAACCATTAAAATTCATACAGGTCGACAAGCAAAGTGATTTTAACCTTAATTCTTTAAACAAATTTAGTCTTTTAACATTACATAGAGCAGAAAACACAACATCCAAGCAAACATTGGATTCAATTTTTGAAAACTTAAATAAATTGAATACCCCAATAATTTTTCCTGTACATCCCCGAACTAGAGATGTTATTAAAAGTTTTGGTTTACGAATTCCATCTTCGATAATGTGTGTAGAGCCAGTTGGTTATTTTGAAATGTTGTATTTATTAAGGAGCTGTGAAAGGGTAATTACAGATTCTGGAGGCCTTCAGAAAGAAGCTTTTTTTGCAAAAAAGCAATGCTTTACCCTAAGAAATCAAACAGAGTGGGTGGAAACCTTGCATAATAACTGCAATACCTTACTTGACCCAGAAACAACTTTCCATGAAATTATTTTAAAAAATGAGCCATTTGGTCCTTTTCACAGTTACTTTGGTTCTGGAAGAACAGGTAAGGATATCATAGATGCCATATTGAAAACTATATAATATAATGACTAACTATTATGCACATGAAACAGCTGTGATAGATGAAGGCTGTGAAATCCAAGAGGGGACAAAGATTTGGCATTTTTCTCATATCATGCCCAATTGTAAAATTGGGAAGCATTGTAATATAGGGCAAAATGTTGTAGTTAGTCCAGAAGTTATTTTGGGAGATAATGTCAAAGTTCAAAACAATGTCAGTATTTACACGGGTGTAACATGCGATGATGATGTGTTTTTAGGTCCCAGTATGGTTTTTACTAATGTAATCAATCCGAGATCAGCCATAAATAGAAGAGGACAATATTTGAAAACCCATGTAGGAAGAGGGGCGAGTATTGGAGCAAATGCCACCATAGTATGTGGGCATAATATTGGTCAATATGCCTTTATTGGTGCTGGTGCTGTTGTTACCAAAGAAGTTCCTGATTATGCTTTGGTCGTGGGGAATCCGGCAAGGCAGATAGGCTGGATGAGTGAATTTGGACATCGTTTGGATTTTAATGAATTCGGAAAAGCCCAATGTCCTGAAAGCGGTGAATGGTATGAATTGAAAGAAAATCAAGTTAAAAAGTTGTTGTATGGAAATTAAAATGGTTGACTTGAAAAGTCAATATTTGAAAATTAAAAATGAAATAGACGAAGGTATCCAAAAAGTTATTGATACAACTTCTTTCATAAAAGGACCCGCTGTACAGGAGTTTCAATTAGGGTTAGAAAAGTATTTAAACGTCAGGCATGTGATTCCCTGTGGCAATGGAACTGATGCCTTACAAATTGCCATGATGGCGTTAGATCTAAAGCCGGGAGATGAAGTCATTACTGCATCATTCACATATGTGGCAACAGCTGAGGTCATTGCACTTTTAGGATTAAAACCAGTCTTGGTTGATGTGGATAGGGATAGTTTTTTGATCAGGCCTGATGAGATCGAAGCGGCAATAACACCCAAAACCCGTGCTATTGTCCCCATACATTTGTTCGGTCAATGTGCTGACATGGAGGCCATTTTGGAAATTGCAAAAAAACACAACTTATATGTAATTGAAGATACAGCTCAGGCTATGGGTGCTGAATTTACTTTTTCGGATGGAACAGTTAAAAAAGCCGGGTGTATGGGGGATATAGGCTGTACATCTTTTTTCCCCTCTAAGAATCTAGGTTGTTATGGTGATGGAGGAGCAATGTATACAGATGATGAAATCCTGGCAAAAAAGCTCAGAATGATAGCCAATCATGGCCAATCTATCCAGTATCACCATGATATCATAGGAGTAAATAGTAGGTTAGATGCTATACAAGCGGCTATTTTAAACGCAAAACTACCATATTTAGATACTTACAACGGGTCGCGTCAAAAGGCCGCTCTATTTTATGATAAAGCTTTTTCCAGTTGTAAAAAAGTAAAAACTCCCATTAGAGTTTCGAATTCAACCCATGTTTTTCATCAATACACTTTACAATTAGCTGAGGATGTAGATAGAAATAAACTCAGGCAGTATTTGACGGAAAAAGGCATTCCCTCTATGGTATATTATCCAGTTCCCCTTCACCGACAAAAGGCGTATATGGATGAGTTTAATAAGGATGAAAAATTTCCCATATCAAATTACTTGTCAGGTTGCGTACTTTCACTTCCTATGCACACTGAGTTAAGTGAAAATCAATTGAATTACATTGCAGAAACAATTTTATCCTTTTTTGAATAACATGAAAAAATTTGCCCTGATCGGAGCAGCGGGTTATATCGCGCCCAGACACATGAAAGCAATCAAAGAAACCGAAAATGAACTCATAGCAGCTTTTGACCCGTATGATGGAGTGGGGATAATGGATAGTTATTTTCCAAATGCATCATTTTTTGTGGAGTTTGAAAGATTTGATCGCCACGTTGATAAATTAAGAAGAAAGGGAGATAAGTTGGATTATATCAGTGTTTGTTCTCCCAATTATTTGCATGATAGTCATATTAGGTTTGGGTTAAGGTCTGACTGTGATGTAATATGCGAAAAACCCATAGTTCTTAATCCCTGGAATGTTGATGCCTTGGAAGAAATTGAAAAAGAAACAGGAAGAGCAGTGTATTCAATTTTGCAACTCAGGCTTCATCCTGCCATTATTGCATTGCGCAATAAGGTACTTAATGGTCCCAAAGATAAAATTTATGACGTAGATTTAACTTATCTGACATCTAGAGGCAATTGGTATTATATGTCCTGGAAAGGGGATGTGACAAAATCAGGTGGAATTGCAACCAATATAGGCGTTCATTTTTTCGATATGCTGACTTGGATATTCGGAGATCTTAAAACGCAAGTGGTTCATGTACATGAGGCAGATAGAGCAGGTGGTTTTATGGAGTTGGAAAAAGCACGGGTCAGATGGTTTCTTAGTATCAATGAAGATTATCTGCCTGAAAATGCTAAAAAACAAGGAAAGAGGACTTATCGTTCCATTCAGATTGAAGGAGAAGAGCTTGAGTTCAGTGAGGGATTTACAGATTTACATACCCATTCCTATAGAGATATTATTGAAGGAAAAGGCTTTAGGATAGCGGAGACTAAGAATGCAATTCAAATAGTGCATGAAATAAGAAAAATGCCCGTCAAAAATTTTGAAGGTGATTATCATCCTCTATCATATTCTTCATCACATTAATGATCCATAGATTTTTTAATATTTAATGATGGTAATACAGCATTCAGTTGAAAGAAAAGCATTGTTTGGTGAAAAATTGAATTTTAAATTTTTGAAATTCATGATTTTACTGATTAACAGTTTCGGTACAACGGTTACCTTTTATTTTAGTTTCGAAAATTCAAGTAACGGTACATTTTTCATGTGGCTTATTCCATTGTTTTACACAGTTTTATTTTACAAAACTAACATGCTATATGGGGCTCTTAATTTTTTTGGAATTGCTATTTTTAATGCTATCCTTTTTTTCAGATATCTAATTTCACCTGCTTATTCTTCTTTATATGGAATTTATGATCACTCTAGAGCTGGGTTAATTAGTGAGTTTGCCAACAGGGAATCTATTTTGCTAATGTTGTATGAAATGATTTGTTTTTTTATTGTCTTTCATTTCTCTATAAAGAAACTAATCAAATATAAAAACATAATGAGCCAAGAGATTTATTTTAAAAATCTCAAGGTTAGAGGGCTTATTGTTGTAATGATGATAGGAGTAATATCTTTCTTGATATTTCCTGCAATTCGAGAAAGAACAAATTTTTTGATTGCTTCGGGTTTTGGAGAATCAAATCTTAGTGCCATTGCTGGTATAGGTTTTTTATTTACAGAGGCGTCCTTGCAGTGTCTATTCCTTTTAGTAGTAATTAATCAATTTAAGAATTTGATAATTGGTCAAAAAGTCAAGGATCTACTAATTATCTTTATTATCATTCTGCAAGTTTCTATTTTTTGGAGTGAGAGCAGAACAACTGTAGTTGTCAACGGAATTGCCTCAATAGGATTGCTATTGTATTTAAAGCTTCTTAATAAAACAATTTTTGTTTCTATAGTTTCCGTCACCATAATTGCCACCCTTTCTTTATCAGCTTTTCAAATGTTTAAGGACGGTGATTTGGTAGCCTTTAGAAGTAGTATTTCTGAATATTCAGATCAGCAAACATCGGTGGATTACCTACAATCCTATTTTGGAGGTCAGAATTTAATTGCAAATGCCATAGAACTAAAACCGAAGATTCAAAATAGAATAAACATTGAAACATTTTTTAATGAAATTATAGGATCTATTCTTTTCATAAGACAGGTATTTCCTCCAAGTAATAATCAGACTACAGTACATTTTAACAAAATTTTTGGCCATGATGAAATGAATAGTATGATTTTACCAACTTTAGGACAAGGATATTTGTATTTTGGTCTGATTGGAGCACCTATTATCTCAGTGTTATTTTCTGTACTTCTCATAAAGGCAGAAAAGTCTTTATTATTATCAAACACAATAGGTGAAAAGTATGCTTTTTTGGTTTTAGTGATTTGGCTTGGATTATTCCCTCTTCAGAATATGAATATAATTGCTGCAACAATTTTTAATGTATTTGGCCCGCTATATTTATTTGTAAAATTTAATAAGGTTTTTTAATGAAAATATTGTTGAATTTCAGCAATCTTAAGATTGGTGGTGGGCTTCAAGTTGCACACTCTTTTTTATATGGTTTGAAGGATGAAAAGAAACATGAGTTTTGTGTGGTGCTGTCAGAAGTTCTGTATGATCAGATCATTCTAAACTCTTTTGATTCTAAGAGATTCCAGTTTCATAAATACCAAAAGAAAATAACATTAAAGTCTGTTTTACTTGGGAAAGATGATTTTTTAAATGTATTGGAACAAGGATTCAAACCTACTGTTGTATTTTCTCTTTTTGGTCCTACCTACTGGCGCCCAAAAAGTAAGCATATCGTTGGCTTTGCTAAACCCCAGTATATTTATAGAGACTCTCCTTTTTTCTATGGTATGAGTATAAAATCAAAGTTTTTTCTGAAGTTTAAAGAAGTATTACACCTTAGGGATTTTCAAAAAAACGCTGATATATTAATTTCGGAGAATAAAGACGTTAGTCTTAGACTTGGTAAGATTTTTTCAAAAAAAGAGATTTTTACTGTTTCGAATTATTACAATCAGGTTTTTGATCATCCCGAAAATTGGGATGAAACTATCAACCTACCACCTTTCAAAGGAATTTCCTTATTGACGCTTTCTGCGAATTATCCCCATAAAAATTTAAAAATTATTCCCCAGGTATTGAAAGCGCTTCAGGAAATTGATGCTGATCTGAAGTTTAGATTTATTGTTACACTGAAAGATTTACCGGATTATTTAATATCCGAAGCTATTGTTAATGTTGGTCAAGTTAGAATTGAGCAATGTCCCCATCTCTACAATCAGGTAAATGCTGTATTCATTCCCACTTTACTGGAGTGTTTTACAGCAACTTATCCAGAGGCCATGAGAATGGGGAAACCAATATTAACCAGTGATTTGCCTTTTGCAAGAGGGATTTGCGGAAGTTCAGCCATATTTTTTGATCCATTAAACCCGGAAGATATAGCCAGAAAGATTGTAGACTTATCTAGTAATGAGAATCTCCACAGTCATTTGGTGAAAGATGGTTTTGATCAATTAAAAAACTTTGATAATTATCTGGATAGAACTAAAAAATATTTGGAAATAATTACTTCATGAAACAAATCATCCAATCCTTTAAAACAGGAGAAACAATATTAGAAGAAGTACCGGCACCAATTGTTAGTAAAGGTTGTGTGTTGATTCAGACCACCAGGTCCTTGGTGTCCTTGGGTACAGAAAGGATGTTGGTGGAGTTTGGAAAAGCGAACTTGATCCAAAAAGCCCGTCAGCAGCCAGATAAGGTCAAGCAGGTACTTGATAAGATTAGTACCGAAGGCTTGATGCCTACTTTAGAGGCTGTTTTTAATAAATTGGGACAACCACTTCCTCTAGGGTATTGTAATGTTGGGAAAGTGATTGCTGTAGGAGAGGGAGTCAGTGAATTCCAAATAGGAGACAGGGTTGCCTCTAATGGTGGCCACGCAGAATATGTATCAGTTCCAAAAAATTTAGTAGCTCATATTCCTGAAAATATTACGGATGAAGAAGCAACATTTACAGTAATTGGCAGTATCGGTCTTCAAGGAATAAGACTATTGAATCCTACTTTGGGGGAAACGATCGTGGTGGTAGGAATGGGCCTGATCGGTATGATTACCGCGCAGCTATTAATAGCCAATGGATGTAGGGTAATAGGTGTTGATTTGGATGAGGCTAAATTGGAATTATCAAAAAAATGGGGAGTAATTCCTTTTCATCCTAAAATGGGAGATGTGGTGAAGTTTGTGGAAGGTCTTACTGAAGGAGTAGGCACAGATGGAGTCATCATAACAGCATCCGCCAAATCAGATGAAATTATCTCTCAGGCTGCCAGAATGTGCAGGAAAAGAGGAAGAATTATTTTGGTTGGTGTAATTGGACTGAATCTAAGTCGGGCAGAATTTTATGAGAAAGAATTGACTTTCCAGGTTTCCTGTTCGTATGGTCCAGGTAGATATGATGAAAAATATGAGCAACAAGGAATAGATTACCCCTTAGCCTTTGTCAGATGGACTGAAAAAAGGAATTTTGAAACCATCCTGCAATCTATTTCTGCCGGGAGATTGAACGTTAAGGATTTGGTAACAGAAGTAGTGGCCTTAGAGGATTTTCAAAAAATATACGGAAATATAGGTGCGTGTCAGTCCATAGCATCTATCCTAAGGTATCCTGAGAAAACAGAGGGACCTGTTCATTCCATTACATTAAAAGAGATCACCGTTTCAGGATCTAAAGGAGTGGTTGGTGTAATAGGTGCAGGCAATTTTACCAAAATGACTATGCTTCCAGCGATGAAAGATTCCGGAGCAATTTTTAAATATATCGCCAGTCAAGGAGGATTGTCAGGTACAGCCTTAGCGAAAAAGCATGGGTTTTCACATAGTACCACAGATTATAAAGCAATACTTAAAGATGCGGATGTAGATTTGGTGATGATCACTACACGACATGATCTTCATGCCAAAATGGTTGTTGAAAGTCTGAAGGCAGGGAAGCATGTTTTCGTAGAAAAACCCCTTGCATTGAATGAAGCAGAATTGGAAGAGATTATTCAAGCCTATCAGGAAAAAAACCTATCCTTAACTGTTGGCTTTAACCGAAGATTTTCTCCCCATATACAGAAGATGAAACAATTATTGGGCTCATCACCTATGAACGTTATAGCTACGATGAACGCTGGCTTTATTCCAGCCAATGTTTGGGTTCATGATATGAAAATTGGAGGTGGAAGAATCATAGGAGAGGCCTGTCATTACATTGACTTGATCAGCTTTTTGACGGGCAGCAAAGTGATAAAGGTTTGTATGAATGCCATGGGGGTGCACTCCCAGGAAAACACAGATAACGCTTCTATTTTGTTAAAGTATGAAAATGGTAGCACGGGTGTCATCAATTATTTTTCCAATGGTTCAAAAGCCTATTCTAAAGAAAGGGTGGAAGTATATAGTCAGGAAAGGACGTTGGTGATGGATAACTTTAGAAAAACAGAAGGTTTTGGTTTTAAAGGTTTTTCTAGTCTCAAGACCAAAATGGATAAAGGACACAAAGCCCAGTTTCATGAAATCGTCAAAACCATCAAGGAAGGAGGAAAAGCAGTTATCCCCATGGAGAGTCTGATCAATACATCTAAGGCTTCTTTTGCTGCAATTAAGAGCCTTAAAGAAGGTACTTGGATAGATGTGGATTAAAAGTATGGTTGAAGGCTTTTTTATAAAATATTCTTTCTTTTGAAATCATTTTTTTTCAAAATCAGGCTTTTGGCCAATTTTATTTCCAATATGGGTATGAGGTATATCCTATTTAGGACTTTATACATCGTCCAAACAAAATTGGGCATACACAAAGCTAAATTTCCCTTGAATCCTCCATTGTTTCAATCTGAGGACATTGAAGGAACCTTCAAGACTTTTGTTGATAAAGCTCCTTGGAAAAAGCCTGATAAAAAATCACCTTTAAAAGAAGATAATTATGAAAGATACCAATCAAGTGAATGGCCTTTCTTTTCAAGCTTTTGGATGAAGGTCGATTCAGAGGCTTGGTTGACGCATCCTAAAACAGGGTATAGGTATAACGCTGATCTTCATTGGTCTCTGATCAATGATTTTGATGCCAATGCTGGAGACATTAAATATGTCTGGGAGAGAGCACGGTTTTCCTGGATTTATGAGTTGATTAGGATTGATTTTCACAGAGGAAAAGATTCGTTTCAGTTTATAAAAGATCAAATACATTCTTTTTTGGATCATAATCCAATCAATCAAGGTCCAAATTATAAGTGCAGTCAGGAGATTTCTTTAAGATGTATCAATTGGTGTTTTTTTCTTTGGTATTATAAAGATGATATAAGGTTAGAGGCAGATTTTATTGGAAAAGTCTACCATGCTTTGTATTGGCAATGGAAACATGTTTGCGATAATATTTCTTTTTCAAGAATTGCAGTAAGAAATAATCATGCGATTACGGAGACGCTTTTTATTTATTTGGGGGCCTTATGGTTTCCTGATTTTGATCCTCAAGGGAAATGGAAATCAAAGGGAAAGCAGTGGTTTGAAGAAGAAATAGCTTATCAGATTTATGCGGATGGTACGTATTTGCAGTTCAGTATGAATTACCATAGGGTCGTCGTCCAATTACTGAACTTGGCCATAAGAAGTACCCACGCTGCAGAGGAGACTTTTTCAAATGTGGTTTATGAGAGGTCTAAAAGAAGTTTGGAGTTTCTCTACCAAGCCCAGGTGGAGGAACATGGGTACTTACCGAATTATGGTGCCAATGATGGTGCTTTGTTTTTCCCCATGAGTGAATGTTCCTATAGGGATTTCTCGCCTTCGTTAAATGCTTTATTCCAAAGTCTTTCAGGGAATCATCTTTATGAAAATGAAAGTGCTCAGGAAGAAGGGGAATGGTTTAAGGAAACCAAATTAAAATTGGACCTTGAGTTGGTGCGAAAAGAATTTTCCCATTTTGATAAAGGAGGTTATATCATTTGTCGGAATGAAGATGCACTACTGATGTTACGCTGCGGAAATCATAAAGATAGGCCTTCCCAAGCGGATAACTTACACCTGGATTTTTGGTATAAGGGCCAAAATTTATTACTAGATGGAGGTTCGTTTGAATACAACACAACTCAGGAAAAACAAAATTATTATTCAGGAACAGCTTCTCATAATACCCTAATGATTGGAGATCAAAATCAAATGTTTAAAGGGGGGCGGTTTATTTGGTTTTTTTGGACTCAGGTAAATGATGTCAAAGTGGCAAAAGATAAGGGTGTTTTTGAAATTGAGGCAATCGTAAAGGCTTTTAATCAATTGGACAAAAGCAATAAAGTTTGTAGAAAGGTAATGTGGGACCCAGAGTCCAAGGCCATTGAAGTTTGGGATACTTTTGAAGGTAAAAAAGGGGATATGCAATTGAAACAACTTTGGCATTATCCTATTGGTGCAACACTCAATTTTCAGTCAGATGCTTTGCAATCGAAAGATTCTCTTCAAAACTATAGTGTTTATTATGGAAAAGAGGAAAACTGTCAGGTGAAAAGTTTTTTGACAAAAGGTAAATCAATAAAGACAATTTTGAATTACAAGTAATGCGGATTTTATATTTCCATCAATATTTTAGCACTCCGAAAGGCTCTGCTGGAACACGTTCATTTGAAATGGCAAAACACCTGGTCGAAAAAGGTCATGAAGTGACGATGGTGTACACCCTGATGGATATGAGCGGCTCTGTTCTAGATGGAGCATATAAAAATGGAGTGAGGAAAGGTCAATACATGGGGATTAATTTAATTGAGTTTAATCTTCAATATTCCAACAGAATGAATTTTGTTCAAAGGGCTTTGGTTTTTTTACGATATTCGGCCAAGAGTACATTTTTGGTTTTTACTGAAAAATATGATTTGATCTTTGCCACGTCCACTCCTCTTACAGCGGGAATTCCCGGAATAGTTGCCAAAATTTTCAGACCTCAAAAAAAATTTGTATTTGAAGTTAGGGATCTCTGGCCTGAATTGCCCAAAGCAATGGGGGTGATAAAGAATCCTATTGTGCTACAGTTGATGTCATGGTTGGAATATTTTTCTTACAAAGCAGCTGATGCCTGTGTGGGCCTTTCTCCTGGGATAGTAAAAGGGATCAACTCCCGTTTGAAAAAAATAAAAGCTGTTGAACTGATTCCTAATAGTTGTGACCTGGAATTATTTAAACCAGGCAAGGAATCCAAAAGCATTTTTCCAGGTTTAGATAATTTTCATTTTGTTGCCACATTTACTGGCGCACATGGTTTTGCCAATGGTTTGGAAGCGGCTCTAGATGCAGCTGACTATCTAAAAACGACTCCTTATTTTGAAAAAATAAAGTTGGTGTTTATAGGGGATGGGATAAGAAAAGATGATTTGATGAGATCTGCGGAGGAACGAGGATTGAGTAACTGTATATTTCTTAATCCAGTACCCAAAGAAAAATTGATTCAGTATATGCATGCCTCGGATGTAGGTCTTATGCTTTTGGCTAATGTTCCGGCGTTTTATTATGGCACGTCTCCTAATAAGTTTTTTGACTACATTTCATCGGGTTTACCTGTTTTGAATAATTATCCCGGATGGGTGAAGGATATGATCCAAACAAATGAATGTGGAGTAGCAGTACCTCCTGGTGATTCTCAAAAGTTTGGAGAAGCTTTAATTGGGCTTTATAAGAATAAAGAGCAACGATTCCAAATGGGGCAAAATGCAAGGAATCTGGCAGAAAGAGATTTTGATAGACAGGTTTTGGCAGGAAAACTGCATAAGCTATTTCAGGAGGTAAACTATGGCTAAAAGATTATTTGATTTTTTCATGGTGTTGCTTGCCTTGATAATTTTATCACCCTTTCTTTTAATCATTTCAATATTGGTCGCCATTTTCCATGGATGGCCTATTGTCTTTGTTCAGGAGAGGCCGGGTTTAGATGGGAAACCATTCCGTTTTTTGAAATTCAGGAGTATGACCAATGAAAAGGACGATCAAGGGCAATTACTTGATGATGACCTCAGGTTGACAAAATTCGGAAAGTTCATCCGAAAAACAAGTTTGGATGAACTGCCCTCCTTATGGAATGTATTGCTAGGGGATATGAGTTTGGTAGGTCCTAGGCCTCTTTTGATGCGCTACTTGCCTCGGTACAATGCATTTCAAAAAAGAAGGCATGAGGTAAAGCCAGGGATTACCGGTTGGGCGCAAGTCAATGGCAGGAATGCCATTTCCTGGGAAAGGAAATTTGAATATGATGTTTGGTACGTGGATAACCGTTCTTTTTGGTTGGATATCAAAATTCTATTTTTGACCATATTTAAGGTCTTAAAGAGAGATGGAATTTCCCATGAAGGAACGGAAACCATGCCGGAGTTTAAAGGAACTAATGTCAAAAGCTTATGAAGAAAATCGCAATTTTTGGGGCGGGAGGTTTTGGTAGAGAGGTAAAGATGTTGATTGATCAAATCAATCAGGTTAGACCACAATTTGAATTGATAGGTTTTTTTGATGACGATGAATCAAAAGCTTCTTTGGTAAATGGATTGCCCATTTTAGGCGGCATTAAAGAGTTAAACCAATGGCAGGAAGAGCTTGGGCTTGTCTTCTCTTTAGGCAATCCATTGGTAAAAAGAAGTATCATTGAAAAAGTAACCAATTCAGGGGTGTTTTATCCCTCATTGATACATCCTTCGGTTATTATTGGATCGGATGGTGTCAAGATTGGGGAAGGGGTAATTATTTGTGCAGGATGCATATTGACAGTGAATATTAACATAGAAGATCACGTAATTTTGAATTTATGCTGTACGGTGGGGCATGATACCAAACTTGGCAAATATTCAGCCGTGATGCCTTCAGTAAATATTTCAGGAGAGGTGGAGTTTGGGGAAGGGGTTTATGTAGGGACAGGCACCAAAATAAATAATCAGGTAAAATTGGGAGAGTATTCCATTATCGGATCCGGTGCAGTAGTAGCCAAAGATATTCCTGCTAAGTGTACGGCAGTGGGGATTCCGGCGAAGCCGATTAAGTTTCATTAATTTTTTTCTTCATTTATAGGAAATGAGAACTTAATATTTGAAAACTTAAAATAGCGCAACCGTAGGACAAGACTTTAAGAAAATGCCATTTAACCCCCCGAGAGGTATAGGTTTCTGCTTGGGATAGGTTGCTGGGCAATATGATTTCAAGTGGAAAAAATCTGTGTCCCCTGAACTGAGCGAAGTCGAAGTATTGGCGTTCTTTAAAATTTTAACCAACAGAAAAAAGTTAGGAAAACCGAACTTTCATTAATAATTTAGGGTATTAGGTAAAAGGAGGTAAGCCATGACGACAAAGCAATTAAAAGAGCGACTGATAAAAAGGATTGAAAATCTTTCTCCCGAGAAACTTCAAGACCTTTCCAGGTTTTTGGAATCTTTGGAGACAGAAAACAACAAAATGAAAGTTTTGACATTTGCTGGGGCTTGGACAGATCTTGATCGGGAGACTTTTGATGAGCTAACGAACAATTTGGAGAATAGGAGAAAATCCAAAAGAACCAGATTTTTTTAATGAAGCCAGTTTTAATTGATACGGACATTATATCTTATTTTTTGAAGGGGAATCGGTTGATGATATCGATATCTTGATTGCAGGTATCGCTATTTCCAATGATTTGGTTTAATAGAACACTGATTGTTCGCAGGCTCACAAGGATAGAACATGGATTGTTCGCGGAGCTCACATGGATGGAACGCAGGTTGTTCGCGGTGCTCACAACACAATAGAACGCGGATAACGCAGATTTAACGGATTAACGCGGAACTTGTCCCGCAAGGCGGGATCTGAGCTGGTGTGAATCTGCGTTCATCCGCCAGATCCGCGTTATCCGCGTTCTATAAAAAAACGAAGCGAAGCCGAAGTATCGGCGTTCTATTTAATAAAATTAAAATATAGCTTTGGAATTGAAATCTTTTTCGAGATGTTGTAGTTTTAATGAAAATGCAGGCTATTATGGATTTGTCGAACAGAAAACTACTATTTATTCAGGAATTTTTGAAAATTAACAGCGAAAAGACCATTGCCCACTTGGAAATGGTATTAAAGCATGAAGTTGAAACTAATCCTGTTGATGAACTAACTGCGTTCACCATTGAAGAACTTGAAGCCAGGGTAAAACAATCAGAAAAGGATTTTTTAGATGGAAAATTTAAAACTACAAAAGAATTGTTGAGAAAATATGAATGAAGACTTATAGCGTAATTTGGTCTGATTTTGGATGTTTTTGATTGCCGGCTTGACCCTCAAAAAATAGGGAGGAATGCTTAAGGCTTTAAAAAAATAGAACCCAGCTGAATAGAACGCGGATACTTCGACAAGCTCACCGGATAGAACGGGGATGGTTCGCAGGCTCACCTGATGGATCGCGGGTTTGTTCGCGGAGCTCACAAGAATTGACCACAGATAAATAGGATGGACACCGATTGTTCGCAAGCTCACAATATAATAGAACGCGGATGACGCGGATAATGCAGATAATCGCTGATCTGAGCTGGTGTGAATCTGCGATTATCCGTCCCATCAGCGTGCATCTGCGTTCCATAAAAAAATCCCTGCCCGTTCCGTTCAGGCGGGCGCGAAAATCAGCTAAATCCCTGCCCGTCCGGCAGGCGGGCGCGTCACTTGTACTGAGCGAAGCCGAAGTATCGGCGTTCCATAAAAAATTGAGGTCGAAGTATCGGCGTTCTATAAAAAAATATGGATTGAACCTTGAACCCTCCGAAATGCTTCGGAGCAAGCTGAACACTAAAACCTTTTACCTCATAATCCTTGAACCCTGAATAACCTAAAACCGATTCCTCGGAAATTTTTCAAATGCAAAATTAAAATGCACATTACAATAGGCATAAACTGTAAGTATTTGCACATTGAAATGTACAAAATGGAAGGAACGCGGGTTGTTAGCAGGCTCACAAGGTTGGAACGCACCTGCCTTCCTGCGGTCAGCAGG
>NZ_AMGM01000046.1 GCF_000298295.1 Cecembia lonarensis LW9 | reverse complement strand
AAAGACATAAGAAACAAGAGGGTTGGATATATGTAGATGTTGACTTTGGGATAATAGGATATTTGATTTTTGAAGGGTCTTTTGAATAATTGGACTTTTCTTTCAGTTTCTGGCTTTAAACTTCGATTTGCAGCCTAATTCAATTATATTTCTATTCTATTTCAATCTTATTTCTAATTAACTGACAAAAAGAT
Organism: Cecembia lonarensis LW9; assembly: GCF_000298295.1. Taxonomy (GTDB): domain Bacteria; phylum Bacteroidota; class Bacteroidia; order Cytophagales; family Cyclobacteriaceae; genus Cecembia; species Cecembia lonarensis. Next base: position 36,284 of record NZ_AMGM01000046.1, on the reverse strand, counting down.
ACCATGAACCTAGATGCAATTTTCCAGTCTGCCCAAGAAGCTTTTTTACATTACAAAAATGTCCCAGGAAAAGAAAAGGCTGCTTTTTTGAGAAAGATAGCCGATGGACTGGAAGCGGAAAGACCTAGCCTAATTCCTATGGCATCTGAAGAATCCAATTTGCCTGAAGGCAGGATAACAGGGGAATTGGGGAGAACAGTAGGACAGATCAGGCTTTTTGCTAATTTGGTAGAGGAAGGAAGTTGGGTTGAGGCGGTGATAGACCATGCGGACCCTGAAAGAGCGCCTGCTCCTAAACCTGATATACGTCGGTTTTTAACCGCATTGGGACCTGTAGTGGTTTTTGGAGCCAGTAATTTTCCTTTGGCTTTTTCTACTGCGGGAGGAGATACCATTTCTGCTTTGGCGGCAGGTTGCCCCGTGATTTATAAGGCCCATCCTGCCCATCCGGAAACTTCCAAGTTAGTGGGACAGGTCATTCATAAAGCCGTGATTGATTCTGCTTTGCCGATTGGCGTATTCACCCATGTAGAAGGAGGAGTTGAGGTTGGACAGGCTTTGGCGAAGCATCCAATTGCCAAAGCAGTAGCCTTTACAGGCTCTTTTGCGGGAGGAAAAGCCTTGTTTGACGCCGCCAGCCAGAGAAAGGAACCCATTCCTGTTTTTGCAGAAATGGGTTCTGTCAATCCCATCATAGTACTCAAAGAAAAGTTGGGCAATAACCTGGAAGCCCTTGCCAAACAGTTTGTTGCTTCGCTTACCCTTGGTGCTGGTCAATTTTGTACCAATCCCGGATTGATCATGGTGCCTGCCATACATGCAGAAGATTTTGCAGAAGCTGTCAAGAAAGAATTGGAGCAGATTGCAGCGGCGCCCATGTTGCATGAAGGCATTGCAGAAGCATATTACAACGCTTTGGCCATACTTCAGGAAAGAAAAGAACTGGATTGGGTGCAGGTAGCCGCCGCCAAAGACCTGATCAAAGCCTATCCTGCCTTAGCAAAAATCAAAGCTTCAGATTGGCTGGAAGACGAACATTTCCAACAGGAAGTATTTGGTTCTTTTGCTTTGATGGTGGTCTATGAGCACTTCAATGAATTGTATGCCATAGCCCAGCGCTTACATGGGCAGTTGACCATTACCCTTTGGGGCGAAGAAGAGGAATTGGCCAAAAAGGTAGACCTGATCAACCAACTGGAAGAAAAGTGCGGCAGGTTATTGTTCAAAGGAGTCCCTACAGGTGTGGAGGTGGGTTATGCCATGCAGCACGGAGGGCCCTATCCTTCCACTACCGATAGCCGCTTTACATCTGTTGGCGTATACGCCATCAAACGCTTTGCCAGGCCGATAGCCTTTCAGGATATGCCCCATGAACTGCTTCCTGATGCTTTAAGAGAAGAAAATCCTTTGGGTATTTGGAGAATGGTGGATGGGGATTTCAAAAGGTAATTCATATTGGAAATATACCCAAGGGTGAAATATTGTAAAAATAGGCTTCGCGAAATATTTCGAGAGGATTTTCAAGGAAGTTGATTTAGTGATTGGAGAATTGGTTGGACAGTGCCGCAGAGGGTAATAATTTTTCAATTTATTTCCACCTTATTTCCGTTTGCATCCAATTAATTTTCTTGGGGAGTTAGAAATGTGAATATTTGATAAAAACATACATATTATGCGGATCAATATTGAAATAGATGAGCAATTGATAGCGGAGGCGATGAAGATTGCAGGGCTAAGGACCAAAAAAGCTACTGTTGAAGAGGGTTTGAGGTTAATCATCCAATTGAACCAGCAAAAGAAAATCCGCGATTTAAAAGGAAAGTTACTATGGGAAGGAGATCTCGAAAAAATGAGATTGAGCCAATGATATTATTGGATGTTTTTCAGAAGCGTCCATTCCAATATCTTAATATCCCAATATCCATTACTATCAATAAAGTATGAAAAAAACTTTCCAATGCATTGATGCCCACACCTGTGGCAATCCGGTTAGGGTAGTGGCCGGTGGTGTTCCTTTCCTTAAAGGCAAGAATATGCTGGAAAAGCGACAGTATTTCCTGGAAAACCTCGATTGGATCCGAACAGGGCTGATGTTTGAGCCCCGGGGTCATGATATGATGTCGGGATCCATGCTTTTTCCTCCCCATGATCCTGAAAATGATTTTGCCGTATTGTTCATCGAAACTTCCGGTTGTCTGCCTATGTGCGGACATGGGACTATCGGAACCATCACCATTGCGATTGAAGAAGGATTGATCACGCCCAAGACTCCTGGATTCCTTCGTATGGAAGCACCCGCAGGCTTGGTTTTGGTGGAATACAAACAGGAAGGCAAGAAGGTCACTTCCGTTAAATTGACCAATGTCAAGAGTTTTCTAGCAAATGAAGGGTTGGAGATAGAAATCGAGGAATTGGGCAAACTCACCGTGGATGTAGCTTATGGAGGGAATTTTTATTGCATTGTCGACCCTCAGGAAAACTTCCCCGGCTTGGAGCAGTACAAAGCCGAGCAACTGATTTCCATGGCCCGTAACCTGAGGCAAAAAATGAACGAGAAATATCAGTTCATACATCCTGAACATCCTCAGATTAAGGGACTTTCCCATGTGCTTTGGACAGGAAAGACTTTGGATGAAAGCAGCACCGCCCGAAATGCAGTGTTCTATGGAGACAAGGCCATTGACCGTTCTCCCTGTGGGACGGGAACTTCCGCTCGTATGGCCCAGTGGTATGCGAAAGGTTGGTTAAAGCCTGGAGAAGAATTTATCCATGAAAGTTTCATCGGATCCAAATTCACGGGCAGGATTGAAGAAGTGACTGAAATCGCCGGAAAGCCAGCCATAGTACCAAGCATAGAAGGTTGGGCGAAAATCTATGGTTACAATACCATCATTATGGACGACGATGATCCATATGTGTATGGATTTCAGGTGATTTGAGGAGAGGCGAGAGTTTTTAGAAACAAGAGACAAGAAACAAGAGATTCCAAACGAGAAATTAGAAGCGAGAAGCGAGAAACGAGACAGAAGAATCAAGAGGTTAGTGAAATCTGCGAATTCAGCAAAATATGCTTCAACTTGGAATTTTAAAATTTTAGGAAATGTACAGAGAAAGAAATGACACTATTGAAACGTCATCCTGAGATTTTAAAATTTTTCATTTACAGAAAGGCAATGACAGTTAATGAAACGTCATGCTGAGCGGAGCTTGCGGAGTCGAAGCATCTCCCATTTGATAGGAGACTCCCCGAAAGGATCGGGGCAGGCTTTCGCTTCACTCAGAGTGACGTACATTTCTGTCAATGGTAACCGCACCTTGCGTTGGTGAAGGATCTCCTCTATTTTGTAATGAAGCCTTTTCTTTGATTCCAGAAGGATTTGTTCCAGACTTAATGCTGTTTCCGTTTTGCTCGGCCTTTTCAATTCGTCTAAGACAAACCATCAATTTCCTGCTATTTTTCGTCAACCTAGTGGATTAGGATGATGGGATTAAATCTTACCTTAGCCTGTCAAAAACTAGATTCAAGAAACCACCAAAATCCTTATCTTTCATCCATATTTCCAGAAAAGTACTTAGTACTACCAATTGGTTAACTCTCTTGGTACATAAGACATGAAACCAACCATCATCATAGGCGGAGGCGTCATCGGCCTTTTTACAGCATATTACCTAAATAAGCAAGGGGTTGAAGTAGTCATTGTGGACAAAAGCGACATGTTGGATACTACTTCCACAGGAAATGCAGGCATGATCGTGCCCAGTCACATTATTCCGCTTTCCGCTCCAGGGATGATCGCCAAGGGAATTGCTTGGATGTTTTCTTCCAAAAGTCCTTTTTATATCCATCCCCGGTTGGACCGCAAACTTCTGGAATGGTCATGGCTATTTTACCGCTCTGCCAATGCCAGCCATGTGGAAAAATCCATCCCTTATCTGAAAAATATTTCCCTTCTCAGCAAGGCACTTTATCAGGAATTCAGAAATGAGCATAGCAATGCCGTGGATTTGGAAATGGCGGAGAAAGGTCTGATGATGCTCTACCAAACTGCGGAAATGGAAAAGGAAGAAGTTGAATTTGCCCATCTGGCCCGTCAACAAGGTCTGGAAGCCGAAGTACTCAATTCTTCCGATATTAGCAAAATTGAGCCTAATCTGGAAGTGAAGGCCCGAGGGGCAGTGCTTTTCCCAGGGGATGCCCACCTTTCTCCATCCAACCTGTACAATTTCCTCAAAAAATACCTTAAAGAAAAAGGCGTCAAATTCCTTCCCAAGCAAAAAGTGTTGGGTTTTGAAAAACAGGCTGGCAAGGTCATCGCTGTACTGACGGAAGAAGGAAGTTTGAGTGCTGATAAAGTGATCCTGTGCGGAGGTGCCTGGTCGGCGGAGTTGGCAAAACACCTTGGGTTCAACCTGCCCATGATGGGTGGCAAGGGCTACAGTTTCATGCAGGAAAACCAACCCGAAATCCAACAGGCTTCTATCCTGACTGAGATGAAAGTGGCGGTTAGCCCTTATGGTCCGCAGGTACGTTTCGGAGGGACTATGGAAATTGCCGGAACCGATGAGTCCATCAATATCAATCGGGTCAGGGGAATCTTTGAATCCATTAACAGGTTTTATCCTGGTTTTCAGGCTAAGTTTCCTGAAAAGGATAAGATTTGGAAAGGCCTAAGGCCTTGTTCCCCGGATGGCGTTCCTTATATCGGTGCTGCCCCAGGTTATGATAATGTATGGTTTGGTACGGGGCATGGCATGATGGGCGTAAGTATGGCTACCGGAACAGGAAAAATCCTTGCAGACCTTCATGAAGGCCACGTTTCACCCATGGATATCAAAGCTTTTCAAGTGGGGAGGTTTTAACCCTCAAAAACCGGATCTTCCCGGTCAATAATCCCCCTGATAAAAATAATCATTCTGTCAATTTCCTCCCATGTAAAGCCTAGGTGTGATTGGGAATGGGCCAATTCATCCCGAAGTCTTCCAATCTTGTTCATCATGTCCACCCAATTGTCCCTGCTAAAATCTGGTTCAAATTTACGGAAGCGCTGTTTTTTGGAAAAAACTGAACCTAGGTCCCCAAACTGTAGACATTGTACCAGATCAATTTCCTCGCCTCTGGCTTTTTTCCATTCATAAAGGTTCCTTGCCTGGCCGAGTCGGTTTTCTGTAATGCTTTCCTCCCAATGAGGGAGTTGTTTACGGATCAGGTCTTTCAAATGGGTTTCAAAAAGACTGATCAGTCCAAAAAAACCAATGCGTAAAGGGATTTTATCCAAATCTGTTCTGGTGACAATATAAGCCAGATTACCCTCCTCATCTTTGATAAAATACCGCCTTCTTTGGATCAACATGCGAAATGCGATCAGCAAGGGGGTGTCCGCTTCCATCCAATCCTCTTCCAGTAAAGGAGATGGTGCTGCATCTCCATCATCGAATTTCATCCATGCTCCATCCACATTGACAATGGCTGAATGGAAGTTCCGCTTTTTCATTTCTTCCCTAAAATTGGATTTATCAAAAAGAACCAGATTTTCTGCAATGGGCAGCACATTGATCTGTTCTTCAAAAAGCAACCTGAGCCTATCCATGGAATTCATTCTGGCCTTCATATAAAAATTGGTGTTTTCAAATCAATTGACTTTATTTCATGTTTAATGTAAACCAATCCGTTGGAATTTCCGAATTGAAATCATGAACCAGATAAAATTAACCCCGATTTATATCCTTCTTTTCCTATTAAATTCCTGTACCAATGATTTTTCCTATTCCGGATATGAAACAAGGAATGTGCAAATTGCCAGAGACGCATATGGGGTTCCACATATATTTGGTAAAACTGATGCTGATGTGGCTTATGGTTTGGCATGGGCACATGCAGAGGATGACTTTGAAACAACACAATTGACTTTGTTAGCAGGTAAGGCCATGTTGGGGCGATACCTAGGCGAACAAGGGGCCGCTGTAGATTTCTTTGTACATCTTTTAGAGACCAGAGATATTGCTTCCAATAAATATCTATCAGATTTTTCTCCCGATTTTCAAAAATTGGTGGATGCTTACCTGTCTGGCATCAATGATTTCGCCTTGACTCATCCAGAACGTGTTCTCCTGAAAGAAGCCTTTCCTGTTACCCATACGGATATCATTTCAGCATATATCCTTTCTTTGGCCCAAATGTCCGGTGCGGATGGAGCGGTTCAGAAAATTGTTGCCGGAACCATAGACAAAGGAGAGGTCACGGATCCAGCGGCAGGTTCCAATGCCATCGCCATTCATCCATCCCGGACGGATTCAGGTGAGGCTTTTTTGGCTATTAATTCCCATCAACCCTTGACCGGGCCGGTCGCATGGTATGAAGCACATCTGCATTCTGAAGCAGGTTGGAATATTTTGGGGGGTCTATTTCCTGGAGGTTTGACTGTCTTCCATGGAGTCAATGAACATTTGGGTTGGGCACACACGGTAAATAATCCGGATAAGCTGGATGTCTTTCAGCTAAAAATGCACCCAGAGAAAAAGAATCGGTACGAGGTCGATGGCGAGTGGCTGGAATTGCAAGAAAAAAGGGTATGGCTGAAAGTGAAAATGTGGGACTTGGTCACTATTCCTGTGCCAAAAAAAGTTTGGAAAAGTGTTTTTGGTCCAACCTTGGTCACTAACCAAGGCGTTTTTAGCATCAGGACGGGTTCCCTGGAAGTGATTACTGCTCCAGAACAATGGTACAGGATGAACAAGGCGAAAAACTATTCTGAATTTAAAGCCGCCATGGACATGATGGCTTTACCGGGTTTCAATACGGTTTATGCGGATAAATATGACACCATTTATTATGTCAGCAATGCCTTACTTCCTGTACGTAATCCGGAATTTGATTTCAGCAAAACACTTTTAGGGGATAGCAGGTCCAAGCTTTGGGAAGAATATTACCCCTTTGATGCCCTCCCCCAACAAGTAAATCCAAGTTCAGGATACTTGTTCAATACCAATCATTCGGCATTCAAGGCTTCAGCTGAAGCGGACAACTTGGATTTTGACACATTTCCCACAGGGATGGGTTATTACCTTACCGATAATAATCGCTCTCTTCGTTTCAGGGAGGTCATGCAGGATACTGGCTTGTTATCTTATGAAAAGTTTAAATCCATTAAATTTGACAAACAGTTGCCTGAAAATTTGGCCTATGAAATCAATGTTGATGCACTCTTTTCATTAGAACCTGCTTTGTACCCTGATATAGCAGAAGAGCTAGAAATATTAAATACATGGAACAAGCAATCTACAACAAGAAGTAGGGGAGCGGCACTTTTTGCCTTTGCTTATTATGCCATAAGGGACAAGACCAAAGAGGAGAACCTAGACCCTAAAAGGGTTTTGAATAAGGAAGAGGCTGCCGAAACCATAAAAGCGGCTAAAGATTATTTTGCACATCATTTCCCTGGCAAAGAAGTTCATCTAGGAGATTTTCAAAAACTGGTCCGTGGTGGCAAAGCATTGCCGCTTTTTGGTATACCCGATGTGATTGCAGCCATGAGATCAGAACCTTATCAAGGTGGTGTAAGAAAAGGAGAACAAGGGGAATCCTATATCATCCTTGTGAAATTTGGTGAGGGTTTGCCTGAAATCGAAACGGTCAATGTTTATGGTGCTTCTAACCAGACAGATAGTCCTCATTATTCAGACCAGATGGAGCTATTTGTAAATCAACAACTCAAACCCATGACTTTAGAGAAGGAAGAGGTGCTGAAAAATGCTGTAAGGGTTTATAATCCCGGAAATTAATATTGCTTCATCACGAGGGCCAATACAAATCCTGGATTAAGGAGTGATTATGGTATTCGGTATAAAATAATGAAGCATCTCCCGAAACTCAGGAAATGCTTCAATTTGCCTTAGATGTACTTTCAAAAGTTAAACTCCTTTATCTTTGGCTTAAAATTATCACGTAATTATGTTGTGTACACTGAATTGAACATGACATAATCCGTCGTGAGGTCAGTGCCCCAGCCCAAACCTGACTCATTACCTGTGTTCAATTCCAGGTACACCCTAAGATGAGAGTCCCTCAGTAATTTTTTCACGTAGTTCTTATCAAATTCTACGGGCTGTCCTTTTTCCAATACCTGAACTAATTTTTCTTTATCGCCGACAAACAGGTTGACCTTTTTATAATTGAAATTGATTCCGGCATTGCCACAGGCTGCGATAATTCTGCCCCAATTGGGATCCCTACCAAACATGGCGGTTTTGACCAAAGTGGAATCTGAAATGGCGCGAACCAGTTTCCTTGCAATTTCTCCTGATCTGGCTTTGCTTACTTTGTATTCTATAAATTTAGAAGCGCCTTCTCCGTCTGAGACAATCAATTTAGCAAGGTGGGTTAGGATTTCCTGCAACTTTTCTCTGAAGATAATATAGCCTGGGTCTTTTTCAGAAGTGATTTTTTTATTTTCCGCCAAGCCATTTGCCATTATCGCCACCATATCATTGGTGGAGGTGTCACCATCCACAGTGATCATATTGAATGATCGGTCAACACTGTGCCTTAGTGCCTTATCCAATAACTTTTCATCAATATTCAGGTCGGTGACCACAAATCCCAACATGGTAGCCATATTGGGGTGAATCATACCTGAACCCTTGGCTATACCACCCAGATGGATGGTTTTTCCATCATGCTGAAATTCCACAAATCCCTCTTTGGCAAAGGTATCAGTGGTCAAAATCGCATTGGCAACAAAAGAACCGGCCTTGGTATTGTCCGATAGCTTATGGATGTTTTCTTTGATGCCATTTACCACATCTTCAGTGGGGAAAGGTTCACCGATCAGACCTGTAGATGCCACTATGACATCTTCTTCTGGAATATTCAATAATTCTGCTGTGGTTTTCACCATGGCCTCGGCTCCCAGCCTTCCCTGTTCACCTGTGCAGGCATTCGCATTACCCGCATTGCAGACAATAACCTGTGCCCTATTATTGACATTGACATGCTTCTCACTGATTTCGACAGGTTCAGCACGAACTTTATTTTGGGTAAATACTGCTGCTGCTGCTGCAGGAACCTCGGAATAAATGATGGCTAAATCCCTACGCATGGATTTTACACCGGTATGGGCACCCCAACATTTGATGCCCCTGACATTGGTAATATTTTTGATCATGTTCATGATAATTAAGGTCTTAAAGGAATTTGTTCCAGCCCGGTTTGTTCTTCTAACCCGAGCATCAAATTCATATTGTGGACAGCCTGACTGGCAGCGCCTTTTAATAGGTTGTCAATGGCTGAAATGCTGATGATTCTATTGGTTCTTTCATCCCAAAAGGGAAATATGTCACAATAATGGCTGCCCCGCACATCTTTGATTCCCGGGGCAGTTTTTCGGATTCTTACAAAAGGCTTATCTGCATAAAAATCTTCGTAGATCTTTTCAAGCTTGTTCTGATCCATTTCCCCTTTTGGTTTGGCATAGGCTGTAGCCAAAATTCCCCGGTCTACCGGAAGCAGATGAGGCGTAAATTGGACAAGGGTTGGCTTATTGCTCAGTAGTCCCAGTTGCTCTTCAATCTCAACAGTATGTCGGTGTGTCCCAATTCCATATGCTTTAAAATTCTCATTGACATTGGAAAAATGGGTGGTAGGACTGGCCTTGACGCCGGCTCCAGTCAAGCCTGATTTGGCATCAATGACGACTGAATCTGTTTCAATCATGTCAAGAGCCGTCAGTGGAGCCAAACTCAGAATTGAAGCAGTAGGATAACAGCCTGGATTTGCAATCAATCGGCTTTTTTTGATTTTTTCAGCATGTAGTTCGGGTAAACCGTAAACTGCATTTTTGAAGCCTTCTGGGAAAATGTGTTGTTTCTGGTACCAAGCCTCATATACTTCTGGACTTTCGAGTCTGAAATCTCCTGATAAGTCAATGATCCTTGCTTTCTGTTCAGAAAGAGTTTTGACAAAATCCATGGAGATACCATGGGGCAGAGCCAGAAAGATGATATCCAGGTCTGAATTTTTTATCACCTTTGAAGATTCCAAGGTTTGATCCAAAATTCCTAAAAACTGTGGATGAAGATCAGAAAATTTCTTCCCTTCATGGCTTTCTGAAGTAATATGATTGATTTTAACTGCTGGATGGAGACTTAGCAAACGGGCGAGTTCAGAACCTGTGAAACCCGAAGCACCCACAATGGCAATGTTAAATTTTTTATGATTTTGCATGAATTTCATTTTCTTGTTGGATCAATACCAGTTCAAAAGCATTTAGAAAATTTTCCAATGCTTCTTTCTCTATATTTAATGGAGGCACTAACCTCAGTACATTACCGGCAGTGGCATTGGTGATAAAGCCTGCTTTCAAAAGTTTTTGCATGATACCCAAAGCCGGAATGTCCAAGACTATCCCCAACATCAGGCCTTCCCCCCTTACCTCTTGGATGATGGGAAATTTATTTTTCAGGCCATTCAGTTTGGCTTTCAGCCAATCTCCTTTTTCTTGCGCTGCTTGGCGTAGATTCTCATCCATTATGACCTTCAAGGTGGCTAAAGCAGCTGATGCAGCCATTGGATTACCACCAAAAGTAGTTCCATGATCCCCGAATTGTATGCTGTTGGAAATTTTTTCATTGCACAAAAATGCACCGATAGGCATACCCCCTCCAAGACCCTTGGCCAAGGTCATAATATCTGGTTGAACGCCATAAATATCTTTTGCAAACCATTGACCTGTTCTTCCAATACCCGACTGTATTTCATCAAAAATCAAAACAACATCATGTTCATCGCAAAGGGCTCTTAAGGATTTTAAATACTTAGGATCTGCAGGAATGATTCCCCCCTCACCCTGAATGGGTTCCAGAATGATGGCAGCTACATCTTGATCGATTTCTTTTTGAATGGCAGCCAGGTCATTGAATGGCACCTGTACAAAGCCCGAAGGCATAGGGCCAAAACCCTCTTGATATTTGGGTTGACCCGTGGCTATAGTCGCCAGGGTCCTTCCGTGGAAAGAGTTTTCCATAGAGATGATTTTCCCTCCTTTACCTTTACTGTGGGCATACCTGCGGGCAATTTTGATGGCCCCCTCGACAGATTCAGCACCACTATTGGTGATGAAAACGCGATCAAGTCCTGATATTTTTACCAGCAATTCGGAAAGTCCTACTTGTGCAGGACTTACAAAAAAATTGGAAATATGCATCAGTTCGGCTGCCTGTTCCTGGATGGCTTTAACGACTTTTGGATGGCAATGCCCTACATTATTGACGGCTATTCCCGCTAATAAATCTGTGTATTCTTTATTTTCCACATCCCAAAGTTTTGCCCCTGCACCTTTAATAAAGGTTAACGGGATCCTTTTGAAAGTGGGTAAATAATATTGTTGGTCTTTGGTATGTAAATCTTGATTTTTCATCTTTAATGTGTTATTGTGGTTCCAATAGTTGATCCTTTCTCAAAATAGGCTAACAATTGTTCAGGTTGGGTCCCGTTTAGAATTAGGGCATTTTTTACCCCTTTTTTGAGTGCGTTTTCCAGAGATTGGATTTTGGGAATCATTCCTCCTTGGATGATTTTCCCATAAAGGTTTGGCAAATCGCCTAGTGAAATGTTACGCAAAATTGAAGTAGGATCAGGATAATTCTGGTAAAGACCATCCACATCTGTTAAAGAAATGTAGTAATCCGCCTGAATTGACGCAGCCACTTCTCCGGCAAAATCATCAGCATTAACATTATAGGCCAGGCCTTCGGTATCTGCTGCAATGCAGGCAAGTATGGGAAGGAATTTTTTCTCAATAAGTGAAAGGATAAGTTCAGGATCTACTGATGTGATCTGACCAACTCGTCCCAGATCAATTTCATCTATGATTCCGTCTGAAAGTGTTAGCTTTAGTTTTTTAGGAGAAACAAGCACCGTTTGATTATCAAGGCCTGACAGGCCGACGGCTTTGAGTCCTTGCTGGCTAAACACTTTTACCAGATCGCCATTTACTTCACCTTTCAATGTTTTTTGGATTTCAAACATTGCTTCCGGACTGGTCTGTCTTTGTCCTTCGATAAACTCGGATGGAATATTCGCTTTTTCAAGAGCCTTATTGATAAAAGGACCTCCCCCATGAACCAGTACAATTTCATGTCCTGCATTCTTGAGGCGATAAAGGGATTGTGCAATTTGTAATTTTAACGTTTGATTGATCATGGCATTCCCACCGTATTTGATGAGAAGCTTGGAAGAAGGCATTTTTATAGGGTTTTGGTTAAACTTTTGTTGATTTCAGATTTTTGAGATTTCCAAATAATATTTCAAAAAGCCATTTACTTTGATGGACATACCTAATTTAACAAATACCATTCCATGTCAGGGAAATTTTATTCTAAATTAGAGTTTTGTTCAAAATTCCTTAGTAGGTTATAAGTTTAACTTAGAAAAGTAAAATTTTTGCACCATCTGTCAGGTCAATTTAACCTATCTGTCAGTATATTTTATTTTATGCTGTCAACCAAAAAATACCTAATATTAGGTATTTCCATGTAGGAAATGGTGGTATATCTTTGCCGCGGGTGATTAAGCAAATTTTTAGAATTGTGTATGGGGTACATGTTTGGACATTTTTTGCCCCTTTTTTTCTTTTGTAAAACTTCAAACAAGTGTAACTTAGTAGGGTTAAAGCAATAAACCCTCAAATTATGGAATTGTATGCCAAGGCATTGACCTTTGCCATCCCCTTTTTCCTTATTCTGATCATCATTGAAGAGATTGCCGCCCGTAGAATGAAGCGGCAGATCAATTATGGGATGGATACGATTTCCAGTTTGAGTTCAGGGATGACCAATACCCTTAAAAATCTGATGGGTTTGTCCATTGCCATTGTTTCTTATGGTTGGTTGGTGGGTAAAGTAGCCCTTTTCCATATTGAAAGTACTTGGTTGGTGTATGTGGTTGCTTTTATCGGGATGGACTTTGTGGGGTACTGGAGTCATCGATTTGACCATAAGATTAATGCCTTTTGGAACAGGCATATTGTACACCACAGCAGTGAAGAATTCAATTTGAGTTGTGCGCTTCGACAGTCTGTTTCAGCCATTGTCGGCATTTATTTCTTCCTTTATATTCCTATGGCTTTTTTGGGCGTACCGGGAGAGGTAGTGGCCATTGTAGCGCCTATTCATTTGTTTGCCCAGTTTTGGTACCATACCCGCCTGATTGGCAAAATGGGTTTCTTGGAGCATATTTTGGTAACCCCTTCCCATCACAGGGTCCACCATGCCATCAATGACATTTATCTGGATAAAAACCTCTCACAGATTTTTATTTTTTGGGACAAATTGTTCGGCACTTTTCAGGAGGAGTTGGACGAAGAACCTCCTGTGTATGGCGTGAAGAAACCTGTCAATACCTGGAATCCTTTGATCATCAATTATGTGCATATGTGGTCATTGATACAGGATGCTTGGAGGACAAAGAGTTGGTGGGACAAATTGAGAATCTGGTTTATGCCTACTGGTTGGAGACCGGATGATGTAGCTAAAAAGTATCCCTGGAATTACTGGAAGAATGCTTACGAGCAGGTCAAGTATGACAGCAAGCCCTCCCAGACCTTATTTGCCTGGTCGTGGTTCCAGTTGGTAGTAAACTTTGCCATGGTATTCCATGTCCTGGTGGCCTTTGTCAATTTTCAATACCTGGAAGTGATGCTATATGCCATTTTTATGATGGTTTCCATTTTTGCCTATACCAGCTTGATGGATAAGGCCAAAGTGGCCCTGCCAGCAGAGATCTTCCGTTTTGTAATGGGTGTAGGATTGATTTATTGGAATGGAGGGTGGTTTGGTTTGCAGGAGATTATACCTGGTGCAACCGTCCTAGTCGGAATTTATCTGGCGTCCTCATTGGTGATGGCCTTTTTGATACTTTCCAAAGAGTCAAAAGCCAAATTGGATGTAAAGCCTGCTGAGTTGGTGTCCAGTAATTGATTCTATGAGGTCAGGTTAAGAGCTTCTATCTAATCTTTGAGCCATAAATTTTTATTTATAGCTCAAAATTTGCTTATTTTTGAGTTATAAAATACCTTTTTATAACTCATGCACTGGAATTGGCAAAAAAAAGACTGGCCTCACTTTGTATTCGAAACCGTTTCGTTCCAGGATTCATTGGATGAATTTTTTCATAATGCAGGCCAACTATTAGGAGTAATTAAGCACATTTCTCCTACTGATGAACTTGATTTGAAATTTGAATTACTCACTGATGAAGCATTAAAAACATCAGAAATAGAAGGAGAATTTTTCAATAGAGAAAGTGTTCAGTCTTCTATCCGTAGGCAATTTGGTCTGCAAGAAGATATAATAAGATCGTCACCTGCCGAATTTGGAATTTCCGAAATGATGGTGAGTTTGTACCGCTCTATTGAAGAACCTTTGACTCATGACATCATTTTTTCTTGGCATCGAATGCTTTGTAACGGCAGAAGAGATCTTAAAAACATTGGTTCTTATAGAAGTGGCTCCGAACCCATGCAGGTGGTTTCAGGTCCAATAGGGAGACCTGTGGTGCATTTTGAAGCTCCCCCTTCCGAATCGGTAAGAAATGAAATGGACAGGTTCCTGAGTTGGTTTGAAGCTACATCTCCAAAAGGTACAACCCCCTTACACCCTGTTCTTAGGGCTGGAATTGCACACCTTTATTTTGTATCTATTCACCCTTTGGAAGATGGTAACGGGAGAATTGGTAGAGCTATCGCAGAAAAGGCACTTTCAGACGGACTTGGAAGACCAAGCTTGATTGCTTTATCTCATACCATAGAAAAATACAGGAAAAGCTATTATGAAGCGCTTGCAAAAAACAATCAAAACCTAGAGGTAACAGGTTGGTTAGAATATTTTGTGCAAATTGTGCTTTTGGCACAAAAGAGAAGCATGTCTCTTGTGGAGTTTATTGTTTTTAAATCAAAATTATTCCAAAAAGTCGAAGGTAGATTAAACCATAGGCAAGCCAAACTATTAAACAGGATGTTTAAGGAGGGACCTGAGGGCTTTAAAGGGGGGCTAAGCTTAAAAAATTATGTCACCATATCCGCTGCCAGTAGGGCAACTGCTACAAGAGATTTACAAGACTTGGTGGAAATGGGAGTACTTTATAAAACCGGTGAGTTGAAGGGGACCCGTTATCATCTGCTTTTGCAAAATTAGATTTTTTTATTTAGAAGTCGAGGTTGTCCGAATCCACCAATTCTACCCATCGCTTCATTTTCTTTTGGATGACTTTCCAGTGGTGACTATCTTCTTCAGTGATCAAGGAGATGGCTTCTCCTTCCACACCTGCCCTGCCGGTTCTCCCGATGCGGTGGATGTAGTCTTTTGGTGAACGTGGCAGTTCATAGTTGACCACATAGGGGAGGGCTTCAATATCTATCCCCCGAGCAGCCAAATCAGTGGCCACCAGTACACGCAGTTTGCCCGCTTTGAATTGCTTCAAGGCCTCAGTTCTGGCTCCCTGACTTTTATCTCCATGCAGTGCCATGGTCTGAATCCCATGTTTGTTCAATTTTCCGGTCAGGTTATCGGCTGTCCTTTTGGAAGAAACAAATACCAGGACCTGCTGCCAGTTGCCTTCCTGTATCAGATACCTCAGGAGCGGTCCTTTCCTTTCAGGATCGACCAAGTAGGCCGTCTGCGCGATAAGGTCGGGGGTGACTTCCTCCGTTTGGATTTCGATTTTCACGGGATTTTTCAGCAGCTTGCCAATCAGGCCCTCGACGGCTTCATCCATGGTGGCGGAGAAGAGGATATTCTGCCGCTGCTTTGGCAGCCTGTTCAAAATCTCGTCTACCTCCATTTTGAAACCCAAACTCAGCACCTTGTCTGCTTCGTCCAGGACCAAGGTAGTCAGTTCAGAAATGGAGATGGCATTTTTGGAGATCAAATCCAGCAAACGTCCGGGCGTCGCCACCAAAATGTCCGTCCCGTTCAATTTCATCATCTGTGGATTAATGGACACCCCACCAAAGACCGCTGCGCTTTTTACTTTTCTGGGCAGGTATTTGCTGAACAGCCTTACCACCTCTTCCACCTGTGCTGCCAATTCCCTGGTGGGTACGATCACCAAGACAGGGACAGACCTGCTTTTATTGACCTCCTTTTTCTGGAGTTCCTCCAGGATGGGCAGGATATAGGAGGCCGTTTTCCCCGAACCTGTCTGTGCGAGACCAAGCAAATCCCGTTTTTGAAGGATTGCCGGGATGGCTTCGATTTGGATTGGGTAAGGGGTTTCGTAATTGGCTTCTTGGACGGCCTTTACCAGGATAGGAGATAAGCCCAGGTCTGAAAAGTTCATGTTTTATTTGATTTCAAGACAAAGTTAGGGTTATTCTTTGTTCAAACGGAGGATGTTACATTGTTTTAACCCGATTATTTTTACTAATCGGCTTATGAGTTAATATTTGATTAAGCAAAAGTGGCTTGTATTCCAATGCCACTTTGAGCAGGGTGTGCGGACCAGATTGGAATAAGGGAGGTTTTTGCGGAAAGCGTTGGATTTAGGTTAAAACGCATCCACTGTCCAACTGATACAATTCAACGCTCCGCCCTGTTGAATGATTGTTTCTGAGAGGAGTGTAGTAGGTTACAATTGTCCCTTGATTTTGATAGTTACTTTCCTTTTTTGACTTCTTCCAAGGCTTCAATCAATTCATAGACGTTAGAAGATGGGTTATTAAATAGTCTCGATTCCTTGGCCCGTTCACACGCCTTTTTATACTCCCCATCTAGTTTCTCTATCAATTTTCTATCAAGAACTCCTTTCTTATATTGGGTTCTATTTCGGTTACATAGTTCTCTAATACATTCTTCAACAGTTATGGATGCTTTTTGATTGTTGTAATGGAACAAAAACCAAAGTTCAATAGACGGGTTAGAAATAATCATCGTTGCGTCATCAATCTTTTTCAATTGATCAATGATGGATGTAACATCCCCATCGTACATTAAGAAATCTCTGTCCTTTGAATCAGTTGGTTTTCCTTGTTTGGTTTTCTTGATGTAATTGGAATTGATGCTTGATCCAGTGACCTTCGACATTATTTCAATAGGTAGCCGATATTTTGTTCTTAGGAAGGCTATGTATGACTCTTCTGTTTTTCCTTCACAAAACACCCAATAGGTAGGGTTGATTTTCTTACCTCTTGATTTGTTTCGTTTACTCATTGAATATTTCTTTTATTGTTTCCAATGAATCATTTATAATTGGTACTGCATCAAACCTCCCTTGCAGGTATGCCTTTTCCAAATCCATAGTATCCCTGAAGTCGCTGAAATCATATAATGAATACACATCTGTTGAAGCATCATCTTTCTTATTGACAAAATAGATTTGATCCTTGCGCATCCTTTTCAAATCCAAAAATTTGGTATTATGGGTAGTACAAAGTAATTGAGCGCTTTCACTCGCCCGGAAGAAATTAAAGATATATTCAATGATTTTTGGATGAAGACTTTCTTCAATTTCATCAATCAACAAGATCTTGTTGTTTTTTACCACGTCCATGATGGTTAACATGATAAAAAACAACTTGATGGTTCCTTGTGATTCCTCGGTCAGAAAATCAAAAGGCTTCTGAGGATCTCTTTTATGATATGTTGTAATCTGAAGTCTTTCTTGTACAACTTCTTCAACAGTGACAGTCAAAGTATCCAGGTTTGCATTAAAGTTTTTCCCCGGCTCTTTTAATGACCTGATTTTAACGTCCACGATGTCACTGTCTGCGATTTTAAGGGCGTCAATTAATACGGATTTATTCTCTTGACTAAGCTTTTCGATAGTTGAGATGCCAAATCCGAGATATTGAAGAATGAAGGTATTATGAAAATAATTGAAGATTTCCTTTGGTATTTCCCTGTCCATTTGGCTTGCACGGCTAATGTAAAGGGTTTTGTTAGATGTGTTTTCCGCCACATCCATCGGTCTTTTGATGACATCTCCGAAGCTATAGATTTCACTTTTCTCTTTACCTAGGTTTTCATTTCGGGTAAATATTTCCTTGATTCTTCCTTTTGGATAAAAATGTAAGCTTTCCTCAATGATCTGAGTAGTTGTCAAAGCAAATGCATACTCATATTCAATTCCATTGGATACAAATCGGATAAAATACTTACTGGGCTTATGGGTGTAACCATCAAATTTAAAGGGTTTAAAATTGAAGATGGTATTCTCGTTATGCATATGCGAGCGGAACACCATGGTGTTACAAAAACGGATTGCCCTGATCACATTGCTTTTACCGGAGGCATTGGCACCATACATGACCATTGTTTTAAGCACATCTGTTTTTCCTTGCTGAAAAACATTATCCACCAAAGCCCTTGCGTTGGCAGATTTGATATTCGCCGCACGAAAATCAAGAATGATTTCATCCTTAATGGAGAAAAAATTACTAAGCCGGATTTCTAATACCATTTTAACAGCTAATTATGTAAATATTTTACAAATATAAACTTTAAAATGACATAAGTGTTTTTTTTGTTTCGGTTTTCGGCTAGCAATAAGTTTAATGAATATGGGTAAAGTTTTAATTTGATCATCTTCTTTGGAACAAAACCACTCTGAGCCGATTAAACAAAGTAATTGGCTCATGACCTACAACTGACAAAATCAAAATTGGCCTAATTTCCAGTATGATTTGGAGGTATTACAGCCATTATTTCTAATGACATATCAAAGTCATTGAAAGAATGTTTGAAGCAGGGCCAGAAGGCTTCCAAGGTGGAATGAGTGCTAGGAAGTACATGGCCATCACGCAGGTTTCCAAAGCCAAAGCCACAAGAGACTTGCAATACCTTCACGAAAATGGCCTTTTGATCCAATCAGGAGCAGATAGATCTGTGAGGTGTGAGTTGAATTTAGGCTAAAACGCATCCACTGTCCAACTGATGCAATTCAAGGCTCCGCCATATTGGATAACCGCCTCAGAACGGAGTGGTATGATTTTATTGTTTTTATGATAGCCTAGATAAAATTGTGCAAGTTGATTCAGTGCTTGTTCATCTTCATCTGTTCCTAGGGTAGGGATTATCATGATATCCTCTGTTTGCAAAAAGTTGATATAGGCCCAATTGTCTTTGTATGATTTCTTGACGTTGTAATTCAAAAATTCAGTTTTTAAGCCATTCTTTCGAAGCAATCGTATCAAATCGAAATCATCTTTATAGCAATCGTTGATCAGGACTGTTTCTTCATCGATAAACCTTAATACCCCATCTATGTGACCAAGATAATCTAACCTATCCCAAGGAGTAAGGATTACCTTTTCTGCTTTAAATTCTTCATGAAGTGTAGCAATCAACGCTTTTTTAGAATAGCGGTATCTATTTTCCCTGACAACCTTATCTGTCATGATCAGGCAAGTACTGCTATTGATCACATTACCACCATCTAAGATCAAGTCTGTTTTTCTGGTCTTTAATCCCAGCGCATCACAGACCAGGTCAGGATAAGTTTTTGATCCCCTATCCTGTTTTCGGGTGCTAAGTAAATAATCTGGGTCATATCTATATTCCAAAAAATCATCTCTTTCAATTTGGATGGGCATATAATCCCTCGCCCAGATGTCATTGGTTTTGGGAAGTAGTTGAAATGGTATTTTCTGGGCTTTAAAAATACCTGAAAGTACTTCAAAAAAGGGATTAAACTCCTCTTTGGAGGAGAGGAGGGAGGAAAAATAGATGATGTTTTTGGTCCATTCAGGGGTCATACTTCTTATGGTTTAATGTTTAATTTATAGAATAGAGCAATAAAAAAGGTAGGGTCATTTAATCTTGGTCAAACGTGATAGTCCAAGGTTTGAAATCTTGGACTGAATGATAAGTAAAAAGATGTTGGAATAAGCTTTAAACAATCAAAGAGAAGAATAATCAGAGTTTATCTTAACTCTCCTTTTTCCTTATCAAAATAGAAATTTTTATCTAAAGGTTTTGTGAACTTCCTGATATTGGCAATATGCTGAATTGGCTTATTGAAAGCTGATACAGGTATTACATATAAGGCTTCAGGAGATGATGGGCTTCCCCCTACACCTAGTGCGATAAAAGTAGGCATATTGGTCTTTTTTTCGAAGGTTTGATAACGTTCCAATTGCCCATCATTAGCGAAACGAATAAAGTCTCCTTTTGTAGTACTTCTCCATTTACACTCTACCGCTATTGGATACCTCTCTTTACCTAGTTTAAGTTCTAATTGTAAATCTGGATCCAAAGTGGATTCGGCATATCTTCCATCAACAAACTTATCTCCAGCCCATTGTTTGATAATAAAGAAATCTGGGTCGAATTTTTTAACCACAAATTTTTCGAATTCTAATCCTGCTTTTGCATTGACATCGATTAATTCGGTTTCAGGTTCTTCCTCCGAAGCTTTGAGATCTTCTTTAATTTTTTGGATAATTAGTTCTGGATCTTTGCCTTTTTGAATTGCTGAATCGCGGATTAGATTTTCTTCTTTTGAAGTTAAATTTGCATCCTTCAATGCCAATGCGATGGCATCTTCAATGCTTTTCTGGTTTAATGTAGGAGATTTTTCTTGTCCAATCATCCATACTCCCGAGACGATAGAGAGTGCACCAAAAACAATTAAACTTATAGCTAACATGCGTGTCATAATTAATAACGAATACTTTAAAAATTAATCTAAGGAAAAATAATCATTATGAAAACTAAAAGCCTTCAAATTAGAACAAATTTTTAAGGAAATATGAAAAAATACGTAAAGGGAATGAGTAGAGTAGATTTTGAAAAAAAAGCCAACCTTTTCTTCCTGGTTACATACTAGCAGGAGCAGGATTCGAATTTGCCAAAAGCATTTGAAAAAACTTTGCGTTCTTGCTGCGAGATAATGGGTTTATTTATCACCATAATGGCCATAAGCACCCAAAACCGTCACAACGATTTTTGTTTCTTCTATCAAATAAACTAGCCTGTGTTTTCTATCGATCCTTCTTGACCAGATGTTTTGCCTATAGTATTTAAGCTTTTCAGGTTTTCCTGTTCCTGTTTCAGGATGTTGTATTAGTTCTTGGATAAGAGAGAAAATCTTCTTTATATAGCCTTATTTCCTGTTTTCTTGAGCTTCTCAATATCTTCCAGGGCCTCAGGAGTAAACTCAATGTCAAATATCATATACCCAAGAGGTCTTTCAATTGCTCAGGGGATATATTCACTGTTTTTCCCTCAGTGTAAGACTTTATGCTTTTGGCCAATCGTTCCTGAACAATTGGATCATCGAAGAATCGGTCATTTTTTACTTCACTTGAAATTTCATAGACCTTGTCTTTTCCCCTCTTAATGATCACTCGCTCATTCTTATCGATGAGATCTAGGTATTTTTTTAGATTTTGTCGAAACTCTCTAGTACTAATTACTAACATATCATTCAATTTTGTGTACACATATTGGTACATAAAAATATATTAAAAAGTTCAAAAAACCACTTAGAAATAATTTATTTACCGTTTATGAAATGAATCATGGGAAACTTTGCAAACCGAAACTAACCAATGAATGGGCTCTTTACCTATATTCCTTTTGGCGTATTTTTTATGATGAACTTCTTGAGCTCGAGCACCACAATATACACATCTCCAATTGTCCCTCTTCAAGACTACAAATCTTTTTCTTTTCCATTCTTCTGATTTAAGATATACATCCCTGTAGTATTTACGCCTACGCTTTCTTTTGAGTGAGAACCACCACCTTTTGAGGAACCACACTATTAAAAGCACAAAAAGTAGAAGAATTGAGGATATGAGTTGCTCATCCATAAAATTGAAAGTGACAATATGGATAAAGCTAAAAAAATCACCAAAACTTAGTCAGTAAAATCTATACAGATCGTTGACCGATAGCGACCAATATTGCTAAATTAATTTTTAAATTAACAGTGACTTAGATGCCATTCAATTCATAAGGGGGAATCAAAACCTCTAAAGGCAATTCCAAGAGCTTGTGAAGGTTTCTGATTATATCAATGATCAAACAACACTTGCTTCCCCGAGTTCTACTGCCAATTTATGTAAAGTCTGCTCTATTTTTTTGGCTTGTTCTATTGAAGGGTTTTTAACCCCTGATGCATATTGTCGCAATAATGCCGCGTTCATACCTGCATATTTAGCCACGCTGGAAATTTTCAAATAATCATAGCGCCTGAATAGGGCATATACATCATAGTGGCGAACAAACTCTACTTCTTCAGGTTCCAAGCCTTCAAAGTCTTTTAAAAGGACTTTAATTTTATCTTCAAGCTCAGAAATGCTATCAGCATAATCTGTGATCAGATTTTCATTATAGGTTAGGCTTCCCCAAAATTTATGGTCTTCCCCCTTTTCTATGGTTAGATTTATTTTTACTGTTTTCATATTTACAATTTGGGCCATTTTATCAGAATCTTGTTTAAACTACTTAAGACCGGCTTGCTTAAGAATAGAGTTCAAAGTGCCGATGGGGATATCTCCTCCATGAACAGGGACAGTTACCTTACCTGACTTTTTTGGATGAATCAATTGTAGGTGACTTCCTTTCTGGGTTTTTTCCTTCCAGCCATCATCTTTTAGTATTTTAAGAAGTTCTTTGACCTTCATTTTTAAAGGTAGCAAAAATGATACCGAAGTGCAAGAGAAAGTAGCGTTTTTGGATACTATTTTTTTTGAAAAATCGCCAAAAAAAAGGATACCGTTTCCAGTATCCTTCGTAGTAGCGGGAACACCCGCCCGACTGTACCAATCGTTACGGGCGGGGGACTCGAACCTGTGTCCGCCACGGCTATTAGCCCTCCAGAGAATTTTTTGACATAAAAAAAACCAGACATTACTGCCTGGTCTTGAGTAGCGGGAACAGGACTCGAACCTGTGACCTTCGGGTTATGAGCCCGACGAGCTACCAACTGCTCCATCCCGCGATATATCTTTAATCAAATGATTTTCTAATGTTGACAGCCATTTGCTGAAATCGTGGTACAAAAGTAGAGGTTTTATTGATACAAAGCAAATGTAGACGGGAGATAATTTTTCTACTGATATACTTAGATAGACTTATTCCCTGAATATTAGCTGCTTACTGAAAATATTTTTTTGCCCATAAAAACAGTCTAATTCCACTGTAATTGCCATTTTCGTCAGATTTTCCCAAAGTATATTTGGTTTGTTTTACGTTAAAGGCATGGGCTATGGAAAAAATCAAGTACCTTTGCACAAAAAACTGTAGTCATGACCGAAAACACACACAAAGCGGGCTTTGTCAATATCATTGGTAAACCCAATGTCGGCAAGTCCACGCTTATGAATGTGCTCATCGGCGAGAGACTTTCGATCATCTCCTCTAAGGCCCAGACGACCAGACATAGGATTATGGGTATCATCAATGATGACCATTACCAAATCGTATTCTCGGATACACCGGGCATGCTCAAACCTAAGTACGAGCTGCATAAGAATATGATGGGTTTTGTCCATATGTCCCTAGAGGATGCGGATGTGATCCTTTTCGTAACCGATCTATTTGAAACAGACGAAGAAATAGAAGACGTAATAGAAAAGATCAACCAATCAGGTGTTCCTGTACTTCTTGTTATCAACAAAATTGATTTGTCTAAAGAAAATCAACTGGAAGAAGTGACCCAATATTGGACCCAAAGGATCAAGGCAGAAACGGTAATACCCATCTCTGCTACTGAAAGTTTCAATACGGAGCGCATTCTTCAGGAGATTTTGGACCGCCTTCCGGTTCACCCGCCTTTCTACAACAAAGATGAACTTACTGATAAGCCGGAGCGTTTCTTTGCTTCTGAAATCGTCAGGGAGAAAATTTTCCTCAATTACAAAAAAGAAATCCCATACAGTACTCAGGTTGAGATTGAAGATTTCTACGAAGAAGAAAATATTATCCGTATCAGGGCGATCATTTATGTAGAGCGCAGCAGCCAAAAAGGTATCATCATCGGAGAAGGAGGAAAAGCCTTAAAGAGGATAGGTACCCAGGCCAGGTTAGAAATGGAAAAATTTTTCGGAAAAAAAATCTTCCTGGAAACCTATGTGAAGGTGGCGGAGGATTGGAGAAAAGACAAAAATAAATTAAGAAGATTTGGTTACGACCAATAAAAATATAGGACAGCAATGGCAAATATTGTAGCAATAGTGGGTAGGCCCAACGTGGGGAAATCTACCTTTTTCAATAGGTTGATCGAGCAGCGCAAAGCCATCGAGGATAACGTATCCGGCGTGACCCGGGACCGTCACTACGGACATGCCCAGTGGGGAGGCAAGTTTTTTTCCGTGATAGATACAGGAGGGTATGTGACAGGATCTGATGATGTATATGAAGCAGAAATCCGGAAGCAGGTTAAATTGGCAATAGATGAGGCAAATGTCATACTTTTTGTAGTGGATTGCCATGATGGCCTTACAGATCTGGATAAAGAGTTTGCCAATGAGCTCAGGGGATCCAAGAAACCGATTTTCATCGTTGCCAATAAGGCAGACAGTGCGGAAAAGGCATTGATGGCGGCAGAGTTTTATGCCCTTGGTTTGGGGGATAATGATGTGTTTCCCATTGCCGCAGTAAGTGGTAGCGGGACGGGAGATATATTGGATGAGGTGATCAAGCATTTCCCCGATGAGGGAGAAGAAGACCCGGAGGCCGGGATACCTAAAATTGCCATATTAGGCAGACCTAATGTGGGAAAATCTTCCTTTTTGAATGCCTTGCTGGGTACTGAACGTTCCATTGTGACCAATGAAGCAGGAACCACCCGAGACGCCATCCACACCAGGTACAAATTGTACGGGCAGGACTTTATCATCACCGATACGGCAGGTATCCGTAAAAAAGCGAAGGTCAAGGAAGATATTGAGTTTTACTCGGTCATGCGTTCTTTGAGAACCTTGGAAGAATCGGATGTTTTGATTGTCATGGTAGATGCAAGCAGAGGTTTGGAAGCCCAGGACATCAACCTAATTTCTTTGGGTATCAAAAACAACAAAGGGATCATAATCATGGTCAACAAATGGGATCTTATTGAGAAAGACCATAAGACCATGGATAAGATCAAAAAAGAAATGTTGGAGAAACTTGGTGAAAACCGTTGGATTCCTATCATTTTCACTTCTGTGGAGACCAAACAACGTATTTTCCAGGCTATAGAATTGGCTGTAAAGGTGTATGAAAACAAAACAAGGAAGGTAGCTACTTCCAAACTGAACGATAAAATCCTGCCGGAGATAGAAAAGTACCCGCCTCCAGCAAACAAAGGGAAGTACATCAAGATTAAATATATTACACAGTTACCGACTAAAAATCCTGTATTTGCTTTCTTCTGTAACCTCCCTCAGTACATCAAAGAACCCTATACCAGATTCCTGGAAAACAGGTTGAGGGAAAACTTTGATTTTGAAGGGGTTCCGATCAAAATAACGTATAAGAAAAAATAAAAATAATTTTTGTTGAACAGCTTGATTATTACTTGAATGGTAGTACTTTTGCACGCTTAATTTAAGAAACAAACAAAATCATGAAAAAGGTATTTGCATCATTCGCTATCGCTGGTATGTTGTTCGCAGCTGCTTGCGGAAACAAGGCGGAAGAAGTTACTGAAGAAGTAGAAGTTATCATCGAAGAGACTGAAGAGGCTATCGAAGAAGCTACTGAAGCAATCGAAGGTGAGTTCGAAGAGGTAGTTGAAGAAGTTGAAGAGGTAGTAGAAGGTTAATTCTAACTTCTTTAAACCCGGATTATGCGTTAGAGTTCGTTGTGAGAGCTCAAAACACAAAAGAATTAAGCATTTAGCGAATGAAGCATAGTCATCTCTATGTTGAGTGAGCTAAATGCAGTGAAACGATTGATTATGAGGTGTTTTGTGCTCGTAATAGAAATTCTAATGCATATTTCGGGTTAAAAACTGGGCTGTTCGGGAAATCGATCAGCCCTTTTTTTTATATTTCAAGCGATATGGAAAACAGGGATACACAATTTTTGGAAGCGTTTAAGAAACATGTGCCTGAATCAGCCGTGGATTATTGTTTTCAGCTTTGGAAAGAAAAGCCATTTAATTTTTTCATTACACGGGATCGCTCCAGCAAATTAGGAGACTTCAGATACCGCAGAGACAGAAAAGTCCAGACCATATCCATCAATTATAACCTAAGCCCCTATCAGTTTTTGATCACTTACATCCATGAAGTTGCCCATTACCGGGCATTCGATCGCCATGGTTGGAAAATCAGGCCTCATGGTACAGAGTGGAAGCTGACCTTTAGGGAGTTAATGCTTCCAGTCCTTTCCGACAAGGTTTTTCCTAAAGATGTTTATCTGGCCCTGCTTAGGCATATGAAAAATCCCAAGGCCAGTACCGGGGCTGATTTGCTTTTGGCAAAAGTATTGAAATCCTATGACCTGAATATCAGTCCGGATAAAGCATTGTTGATCGATCTGCCTTCGGGTGAGGTTTTTTCACTACAGGGCAGAAGATTCAGAAAAGATCAGATCAGGAGGACCAGGGTGGTATGTGAAGAACTTTCCACAGGGAAAAAGTTCCTCATTTCTGCCCATGCAGAAGTGAAGAAATCAGACTAAGAGAGCTGATCTTTTTCTTCCCCGATTTGGTTGGCTTCCTGGGAAAAATCCTTGGGTTGTGGAAGATCCCCTAAGTTGTTGATCCCAAAATACTCCATAAACTTATCACTTGTACCATAAAGAATGGGTTTACCAACGGCATCTGATTTTCCCTTGATGGCAATAAGTTCCTTTTCCAAGAGTTTTTGAACAGAGTAATCACAACTCACCCCTCTGATATGCTCAATTTCAGTTTTGGTTACCGGTTGCTTATAGGCAATTATGGATAGGGTTTCCAATTGGGCTGTGGATAGCCTTTTTTGGGATTGTTGCTTGAGTAAAATGGATATACTGCTCTGATAAGCAGGCTTGGTCAAAAATTGATAACCTCCGCCTAATTGCTCCAGGGCAAAAGAAAACTCCTCCTGCTGGTACTTTTCAAGTAAATCATTGAGGGCTTCCTGAATATGTTCTATAGGAATTTCTGACTCAAACATCTCCGTCAGGCATTTCTGGATTTCTTCCAGGCCCAACGGAGATGGAGAGCAGAAAATCAAAGCTTCTATGTGTCGGTGTAAAAATTCCAATTTATTTCTTGGCAAGTTTAGCTTCAATAGAATGCATGGTGTGGGGGACAGCCCTTAGTCTTTCCTTAGAAATCAACTTCCCTGTATCCACGCAGACCCCATAAGTCCCGTTTTTGATTCTGATCAGGGCATTCTCTAAGTTGATGATGAATTTTTGTTGACGGGCAGCCAATTGGCTCATATTTTCCCTTTCCAAAGTATCCGCACCATCTTCAAGAAGTTTGGACGTGGCTGCCGTAAAATCAGTTCCACTGTCATTTTTTTTACTCAGTGTTTCTTTTAACATGGTCAGTTCTTCTTTGGCCATAGCCAGTTTTTTGAGAATGATTTCCTCAAATTCCTTCAACTCGTCCGGAGTGTAGGCGGTTTTTTCTTCTTGGCTCATAACAATTTATTTATGTGATAAATCTTCTCCAATCCATACGTCCGATTGAAAAGTCCCCTAAAATACGGTTAGCATTTTAATTTCAAAAATAAAAACCGCCAATGAGGCGGTTTTCTAGGTCAGGAAAGATTTTCCAGCCGCTTTAGTAGGACTTTTTCATCCATTACTAACTTGTACTTGACACTCAAATACCTTTGGATGACTTTTAGGTCTTTGCCTTTTTGAATGACATAGGTTTTGAGGGTTTGGGTGATAAGATCGGGTCGCATGGGGATAGGAGTTTGTTTGGTCTTTTAAGATACTAAAAATCCGAGGATTAGGTTTTGATTTACCTAAAAAAATGTACCAACTACCAGTGTTTTTTTTAAGGAGTGCACCTTACCCTCCAGATCAAATACTTGTGCCCATAGGACATAATGCCCAGGCCGCACTTTTCTTCTATTGCTATCAGTGCCGTCCCAAAGATAAAAACCCTCTTTACCCCAAATGGCATTTTGACATATTTCCCGGACAATGGTGCCGTTTAAACTGTAAATCCTCACATTGGCAGTCTTTCCTGCAACGTCCATTTTATAGCTTATGGTAACGTAAGCATCCGGTCCCGGCAAATCAGGATTAAAAACTTTTGGATGAATCTCTATTCCCATGTCTTCCTGTCCTTCATAAACCTGTGAATTTCTCCTGCCAGGGGTAGCAAAGCCCACTGATGCGGCAGCTGATTGCCAATTATTGGGATCATCCACGGGAGCAAGTGGAGAAAGACGCTCCAAGGAAACCCCTCTTCTGTCACGAAGAAGGCTGTGGTGCATCCGCTCGTGGTAACTGAACATTTCCATGATTTGCTCGTCCGGATTTAAAAAAATGACGTTGCCGCTGCTGATAGGGAAACTGGGCAAAGTAGCATATGCGATAAAGCGACGGGGGTCTCCTTTGGGATATTCCTGATAGAGCCGCTCTTTATCGGTCGTGAAAACCAAATGGCTAAAAGGTTCGATGACATAATCCTCCGTGAAAAGAATCCTCCTATTGGCCACTTCACCAGCGGCATTCAAATTGGCCAACTTCCAATCCTTCAGGTTGATGAATTTCCCGGACGCATTATACACTTCCACAAACTTTGGAGCTTGTACTCTTGCATTGAAAAGTACTTCATTTATCACTACATCCCCCGCCTCAGCCTCGCTCGGTTTTGCCATCCAGGCTAATTGATTTTTGTCGTAAAGGTTCCCACTGCAGTCCCTCAGATTACTTATTTTAACTTGATATTTCACCCCTTCCTTTAAGTCTTCTTCAAAGCTTAAAAGGATTTGATGAGGTGCAGGACCTGTTTCTACTTTTTTTAGGTTGATTGCAGGGTTAAACTCCCAGGAAATATTTTGCAGGTTGGTGTTTAGGATTTTGGAAAAATGCAAAAGGACCTGTTCTTCCCCCACCCAGATGCCTTTAATGAAAGTGGGCGGGCTCAGGTCAGGGCTGGTTTCGTAAACCGAATTCTGTTTCCCGGGGGTACCTCTTTTCTCGTCCCTCGATGCTTTCAGGTTTTCCGGTAAATGACACAAAAGATAGGGATTTATCAGTTCCAGGCTATAACCCCCTCTGGCAAATTCGGTGCCTCCGAAAGAGGTACTTATGTAATTCAGGCTGTCCAGTATCCTTCCCTCACTGTCAAAAAGTTTGACCTGATCAGCTGTGTTCAGCAGGGTGGGCCAATTAGTTAACCCAAGGACTTCTCCATACCTTTCAAATTCTGCGGACCTTGTTCTTGGACATAAGATGAGGTAAGACTTTGGTCCCAAAACAGCAGATGGCAAAGTGGTGACCCTTCTGGAGTTGGCCAGCTGCATTCCTCCCAGGTAGATGTTTTGCTCTCCTGGGTTGTACAATTCCACATATTCCACATTGGGAAGGATATTGCCCGGTCTTGGTGCCGGCATCAGCTCGTTGATAACTATTGATTTGAAACTGAGCAGGGCCTCTTTTTCGAATACAAACTCAAATTCATAATCTTCTCCAAAATTCCCGCTCAAATCACTGGCTTTGATTACTTGCAAAACATAGGTCCTGCCCATTTCAAAAGCCCTGGGAAAAGTAAGAATCACTTGGCTGTCATTATTTTGAAGCAAGACTTCAATGGGACTTGTACCATCAATTCGGTACATTTCAGGTAAAAGTGCAAAAACAGGATCCAAGGCTTCTGAGAAGATGAGCAGGATTTTATTGGCATCAAGTGGGGCTACCTTGACCAGTTCTGGCGGCGTTCTGTCCCAGAAAAAATCCCTTTTCGAAGCATGAATGGGAAGCCCCCGTTGACTTTTTCTAGCAGGAATCAGCAAACTGAATAGGGGGCCTTCCTCAAAAGGAATTTCTGCTTTCAAGCGAATCTGGGAAGGGCTGGGGAAGCTTGGGGTAAACTTGAGATCCGGATTTTCTTCCACTTGGATATCCGCTATGGAAAAACTTTCCCTGTCCAAAGGCAATGCAGAGAACAGGTCCAGTTGGTCCTGTGCTGAGAGGTACAATGCCTCAATATGATCTTCATAGCGCAATATTTTTCTCATCGGGTTATCCTGTTTTTTCCCAAGGTGATTGCTGATTTCATTTGCTTCTAGGGTCAGCCATTGCCCCAATTCAAACTCTCTGTCAAAAAATAAATCGATTTGATAGCGGTTTTCTCCAACTCGAATATCGTTTGGCTGACGGTTGTTCAAGCGAAAGTTAGCACTCCTACTGACGGATGCTTCCTCAAAAAAATGGTTGAAATTTAATCTGACGATATGGGGAGCCATGAGCAGTATTTCCCCCAGTTGTATTTGTCGGTTATCCAAGTTTATACTGGTTATGGGAGTTACCTTGCCCCTTCCATCCCTTAGGTTTTGTAAGTTGATCTGTAGCACTTCCATAGGGATCAAATCTGGGGATTCCAATACAATCAGGGTGTCTGTTGGGAAGATCAAAGACAATCCAGTCAAATTGGCTGCCTGAACCTGTCCGATGGAAGGGGCTGCCACAGGCTTATCCAAATGCAGGGCAATGCGGTAAGGGTCCAGCAAATGGGCTTCCTTAATCTTTATGGGATCTACCACTTCATCCCCATCAAAAATCCCGAAATCATCCATAAAAAATCTTGCACCAGAGCCTGAACCCGCACCGAGGCCCACTTCAATTTTTACATATACAGCTTCTGCTGTCCAAAAGGCCTGAGGAAGGGGAAGCTCTACCAATTGGTACTCGGTATCCTGATTGGGGAAAGGGTAATCCTGCCCCAAGTCAAATTGGTATTCAAAATCCTCAAAGCTTGATAGGGAAAGGTGAATGCTGACCGAGGCGGGACGGTTTCCTGAACCATTTCTTTTGGTTTTGGCAAAAAAAGCAATTTTGGGCTGCTTATAGTTGACAGGTTCTACTTGGGTGTAAATCATGCCGGAAAAGGTACTGATTGGCTGCACGGCCAATGCCCTGCTTCGGTTTCTACCTTCCAAATTGGCCTGAAAGACCCTTGAAGCCGTAGCCCTGACCTCATTGGCAGACCAACCGGGCAGAAACATTTCCGGGTGATTGACAATCACAAAGTCCCTTTCAAAATCCTGAACCTGTGCCTGAGTGAGGTTTTGGTGAAGAAAAAGCAACAGGGACAGCGTACAAAAAAACCTGATCAAACTAAAAGTGTCCATAGTTTGAAAATATGGAATTGTTAACTAATGGAAGAACTTTATCCGTGTATCTGCTTATTTTTCAATTCTTGTTAAAAAAGCAGGCTAAATCTTGAAAATAAAGTAATTATAAGTGGGGGAACTGTCTTTTTTGGGAATTCTTCTTTTACCTTTGCGGTTCATTTAAAAAACATTAAAGTAAACATGAAACTAGCCGTTGTAGGAGCTACCGGATTGGTAGGCTCAGAAATCCTAGAAGTGCTGGATGAGCACAACTTCCCATTTGATGAATTACTCTTAGTAGCCAGTGAAAGGTCTGCAGGGAAAAAGATGACTTTTAAGGGTAAACAATACACCATCATGGGATTAAAACAGGCTGTTTCTGAGAAGCCGGACATCGCCATATTTTCAGCAGGAGGAGGCACCTCTTTGGAATGGGCACCTCAATTTGCTGCAGTGGGGACCATCGTCATCGACAATTCTTCCGCTTGGAGAATGGATCCTACCAAGAAACTTGTTGTACCGGAAATCAATGCCAAAGACTTAAGAATAGACGATAGGATTAT
The DNA here is from genome assembly GCF_000298295.1 of Cecembia lonarensis LW9. Lineage (GTDB taxonomy): Bacteria > Bacteroidota > Bacteroidia > Cytophagales > Cyclobacteriaceae > Cecembia > Cecembia lonarensis. The sequence goes on along the minus strand of NZ_AMGM01000046.1, from coordinate 4,513 downwards.
TGCCAACCCCAACTGTTCTACCATACAAATGGTGGTAGCGCTAAATTTGCTGCACAAGCGTTATGGCATCAAAAGGATCGTAGTGTCTACCTACCAGTCTGTGACCGGTACTGGTAAAGCAGCAGTAGATCAGATGATGGCAGAAAGAAATGGACAGCCTGTGGATATGGTTTATCCACATAAAATTGACATGAATGTGCTTCCTCATATTGATGTGTTCCAACCCAATGGCTACACCAAGGAGGAAATGAAAATGATCAATGAGACCAAGAAAATTTTTGGTGATGATAGCATTCAGGTGACCGCCACTACAGTGAGAATCCCGACCATGGGAGGCCATTCGGAATCGGTAAATGTGGAATTCCATCAAGACTTTGACTTAGAGGAAGTAAAAGAGATTTTAGCGAACACACCTGGAGTGGTACTTCAGGATGATCCGGCCAATAACCTGTATCCGATGCCGCTTACTTCCCACAAAAAGGATGAAGTATTTGTTGGAAGGTTGAGAAGGGATGAATCCCAACCCAATACATTGAACATGTGGATTGTAGCTGATAACCTGAGAAAAGGTGCTGCGACCAACGCGGTGCAAATTGCTGAGTACCTGATGGAGCACAGCATGGCATAAATGATATGCATAAGGCTGTTTCTAATTCTGATTTCCGGAATATATTCAAAGTTTTATTTTGCATTTGAACTGGAAGTAAGATCAAGGGACAGCTTCTTTTTTTAATTCAATGACAAAAAAGATTTGGAGATTCAAAAGGTCTATACTAAAAAAATAAAGAAATTCATTCAGGATTACCTGCATGAGAAAGATCCTTTTAAGCTTTTTTTGTCGCTCCAAAAAAAGGTAGACTATGATTTAAAACTTGCGGTAGAGCAACTTACTGCCCGCCAAAAAGGGTTGAAAAAAATCCCTGAATGGGCGAATAACCTTTCTTTGTTTTTTCCTGTCAACTTATCCGTGGAACAGGCTTCATCAGAGGAAACAGCCCGGTTTAAAACTGAATTGGTCAAAGGAACTTCCATGATAGACCTTACCGGTGGATTTGGCATAGATACATTTTACCTGGGAGCCAATTTCAAATCAGTAAACTACTGTGAGCGGGATGAGAATCTGGTGGATATTTTCAGGTACAATATGGATATCCTGGGCATGTCTCATGTCAAGACCTTTCATGGGGATGGCCTGGAAATTTTGGGTCGTTTTCCTGAGCCCTTTGATCTCATTTATGTAGATCCGGCCAGAAGAGGGGAGCATAACCAAAAATTATTCAAATTGGCGGATTGTGAACCCGATGTGGTGGCGAATTGGGACTTGATGAAATCCAAAGGGAAAAACATCCTGGTCAAAGTATCGCCCATGTTGGACTTAAAGCAGGCCATCAATGAATTGCCGGAGCTACAGCAGGTATGGGTACTTTCCGTAAAGAATGAGGTCAAGGAATTACTCCTGCTATGGCAAGAAGAACAAGGATTGTCGGAGGCCCAGATCCATTGTGTAGATTTGGGGACAGCAGGCCGGCAGGACTTCGACTTTACTCTGGCAAAAGAGCAGGAGGCCAGCAGTACCTTTTCTGAAGTCAAATCCTATATCATTGAACCCATGGCCAGCATCATGAAGGCAGGTGCCTTCAAACTTTTCGGACAGCAGTTCGGCTTGGATAAGCTGCATCCCAACAGCCACCTATACACCTCGGATAGCTATTCAGAGGATATCCCCGGGCGGGTTTTTGAGGTAATCAGAGAATTTAAACAGCCCAAAAAAGAACTCAAATCTACCTTTCCTTCCGGTAAGGTCAATGTGATTGCCAGAAATTTTGCCCTTTCAACCGAAGAGATCAAAAGCAAATTTAAGCTGAAGGATGGAGGGGAAGATTTTTTGATCTGTACCAAAGTTGGGGAAAGCTACCGGGTTTTTCATTGCCGAAAAATGCGGTAAATCTTTACCAAGAAGGCAGGAAATGCGTATCTTTTCCACTGCTTACTGATCAAGTCTTCAAAATGAAAAGAATACTGCTTTTATGCTGGGTTTTGCTATACTCCATGAATGGCTTTGCCCAAATTCAAAAAAACTGGGCTTGGGGTGGTCCATTGGATCCTTTGCAACAGAAATACCGTGTCATGCATTACCAGTTGGAGTTGGAGTTGTTCCCCGAGTCCCAGGAAATCCATGGTAAAAACAAAATCACCTTTGCGTCTGTAGAAAAATTGGACACCATGCGTTTGCACCTGATTGAGGAATATCAGGTGCAAAAAGTAATCATGGACGGTCAGGAGATCAAATTCAGGCATTTTGGGGACACGTTGGATATTTATCCCGTGGATTGTACATGTGAAGAGGTGGAGGTGTATTATGGCGGCAAAACGCCGATTGCCATCCGTCCCCCTTGGACAGGGGGATTTACCTGGGAAATCGATGAACTGGATAACCATTGGATGGGGCTGTCCTCTCAGAATGAAGGCGCAAAGATTTTCATGCCTTGCCTGGACCATCCTTCCAGCGAACCCTTGAATGGTGTGGATTTGATTTTCACTGTCCCTAAACCCTATTTTGTCGCCTCTAATGGTCGACTGGTGGGCAGCAGGGATTCAGAGGGTAAAATTACTTACCATTGGACCACCCAATACCCCATCAATAATTACAACATTAACTTTACTTTGGGTGTTTTTTATGAAGTTTCTACCACCTTTGAAAGTGTAGATGGTAAGCAAATCCCCATGTTTGTTTGGGTGCTGCAGCAAAACCAAGACCAAGCATTACCGCTCTTAGACGTGTTGAAGACTTCCGCTGCAACCCACGAATACTACTTTGGCCCCTATCCATTTCCTGACGACAAAATCGCTGTGGTGGAGACGCCTTACTTGGGCATGGAGCATCAGACCATCAATGCTTACGGCAATAATTTCCAGTTTGAAAAGATTGGAGAGGTTACAGCAGATTGGCTTTTACACCATGAACTGGGGCATGAATGGTTTGGTAACAAAGTATCGGTCAAAGATTGGGCAGATTTTTGGATTCACGAGGGCTTGACTGCGTATGGAGATTGGTTGTTTTACCTGAAACATGGTGGGGAGGAAACTTACCATGAAAAAGTGGGCAGCGTCAGGGCCAATATCAGGAATCTGCGTCCGGTAGTTTCTCCCAGAAATTCCACTTCAGATTACGCCTATCATCCGGAAATTTATACCAAAGGGGCCTTTATCATCCATTCCTTGCGCTATTATATCGGGGATGAGTTGTTTTTTCCCATGTTAAAGGCTTTCGCATCAGATGAGCGTTTTATTTATGAAAATTTGGTCGAAACGAAGGATTTCACAGGGTTTGTGCAGGATTATACCGGATTGGATTTACAGGGCTTTTTTGATCTCTATCTCAAATCTGTCCGCTTACCAGAGGTGAAAATGCGGAAGAGAGGCAGAAAAGGATACCAGGTAAGTTTGCCAAACATTTCCTTCCAAATGCCCGTGGAAATAAAAACCTCCAATGGATACGAGCGGCATGTGCTGTCCTCAAAACCCATTTTGGTAAAAAGTGAAGGCCCGATTGAAGTTGATCCACGAGGTTGGTATTTGATATCGAAAAAATGAGCAAAAGTAAATTATTCCTTTGGGTTGCTTTCATGTACATGCTTTTTCTGAACCATGCCTTTCTTCAGGCCCAAAGTTTGCGAAAGCTTTTGGAAGAGGAGAAAACCTTGGTTTTTGCCCATAGAGGGGCGGTGAATCCGGATATCCCGGAAAATAGCCTCTTGGGTTTACAACAGGCCTTGAATGAAGGAATAGACATGTTGGAGATTGACATCATGGAAAGTCAGGATGGTGTTTTGTATCTGCTTCATGACAGAACCCTGGACAGGACTACCTTGGGTACAGGAAATATTGCTGAATGGAAAAGCAAGGATTTGGATAGGGTGGGATTAAAGGAAACAGAAGAATACCTTCCCCGTTTTGAAAATTTTTTAAAGGAAGCATCCCAGCAGGAACTTTATTTGATGCTGGATGTAAAAAATGCACCGCTGCACAAAGTTATGGAAGCAGTGGAAGTAGCTGGGATGTTGGATAGGATAGTATTACTTACTTTCAGTTTAGCAAGGGCCCAGGAAGCCTTTGATCTGAGTCAACGCTTTTTGGTCTCTGTCCTGATTAATGAGGAAGAGGAATTCGACGAATACCTTTGCAAAACCACCGACCCCTATCATTTGGCTGTCTACGTCAATAAAGATGCCAACCTTAGCTTGTACATCCAGGCTCAAGAATTGGGTTTGCCTGTCATTACGGACGTAATGGGAGCCATTGACAAACGAGGAATTGAAGATCCTTTTATTTACAAAGAATTTGTGCAAAAGAGAAATCCCAATGTGGTAGTAAGTGATTACCCCATTATTTTAAAGCAAGTCATCAATTGATAGGGTTTTCCAGATGCATTAAGGGAATTGAATAAAAAGTTAAAATGGAATAATATTCATAAACTTTGGATTAGATGTTTGATTATGTTTTTTTTGTTCTC
>NZ_AMGM01000045.1 GCF_000298295.1 Cecembia lonarensis LW9 | reverse complement strand
TTTTATTTGATGGCATTTAAGAAAATACATGAACATGATTGGAATGAACCCTAGAAAAACATCCAGGCTATGCTTGGGAATAGTGCTGGTTTTATCGGCGGCTTGTAGTGCTGTAAAACCCGTTTCTACATCACTGACAGTGCCACAAAATTTAACTTTAAAAAACACCCCTCTTCAGGAATGGGAAATGGAAAACTGGCAGCACCTGGACTTACTTCGGGATACTATCCCTGGAATGAGTGTTGATAGGACCTATGAAGAATTGATCAGGAAAAAGAAGAAAAAACCAATCATTGTGGCTGTATTGGATGCAGGAATAGACCTTGGCCATGAAGACTTGGAACCGGTCCTATGGGTTAACCCTAAGGAAATTGCCGGAACCAACACAGACAATGACGGCAATGGTTTTGTGGATGATGTCCATGGGTATAATTTTTTGGGAGAATCTTATCATGAGCGGTTGGAATACACCAGAATCGTAAGTCTTGGGCTCGGAGACGATAACTATCAGCAAAAAGCAAGGGAGAAATATGATGAGGAAGTATCCAATACACAGGAAACACTGGCAAGAATAGAGGAACTAAAATCTGTCATCCAATTGGCCGACAATACTGCCCAGCAACTTTTGGGTAAACCCACCTATGAACCTGAAGAATTGTCCGGATTGGAAGCCGAAACGCCGGAAATCCAACAAGCGCTCAGCTTTCTTACCAACATGCTGTCCATGTCGGGTAGTTTAAATGCCCTCATGGAAGATTTGGAAGGAGCAGAGGAATATTATTCCGGAAAACTCAAGTATCACCTGAACCTCGAGTTTGATGGTAGGGCAGTGGTGGGAGATGACCCTTATGATTACAGCGACAGAAATTATGGCAACGGCAATCCTAACATTGTTACTTTGGATGAAAGTCACGGGACCCATGTGGCCGGCATTATTGCTGCTGACAGAGAGAATGAATTGGGAATCAAAGGCGTAGCAGACAATGTGCAGATTATGAGTATCAGGGCAGTACCCGATGGAGATGAATACGATAAAGATATAGCCCTGGGGATTCGCTATGCTGTAGACAATGGGGCCAAGATCATCAATGCAAGCTTTGGGAAAGGTTTTTCACCCAATGCAGAATGGGTGTATGAAGCCCTGGAGTATGCTGCCCTCAACAATGTCCTGATTGTCCATGCTGCAGGGAACGATGGTATGGATCTGGATGATCCTGAAAACCCTAATTTCCCAAATGACCACAAATTTCAAAACGGCAGAGAATTCGTGGACAATGTGATTACTGTGGGCGCACTAGGTAGTCAGTATGGACCGCGTATGGTTGCCCCTTTCTCTAACTATGGTGCCAATAACGTGGATGTATTTGCCCCTGGGGCACAGATTTACTCCACCATGCCGGGCAATGAATATGAATTCCAAAGCGGTACCTCCATGGCTGCTCCTGCTGTGGCAGGTGTTGCTGCCCTCATCTGGACTTATTACCCCAAACTGACAGCCGCACAAGTGAAGCGAATCATCATGGAATCAGGCCTGGAAGTTCCAATACAAGTAACATTGAGGACAAATCCTTCCAAGCCCCTCAACCTGCAGGAAATATCCAAATCAGGAAAAATAGTCAACGCCTACAATGCGCTGATTTTAGCCAGGCAAGTAGCCAAAGGGAAAGTGAAAATTTGATTTCAATAAAAAGTTACAAAAATGGTTCATGTTTCAAAAAACATGAACCATTTTTGCTTTATATAGTGTTGCAAATACTGAATAGAAACTTTAGGGGTGCCTTCAGGGCTGAGATCAAACCCTTTGAACCTGATACGGATCATACCGACGAAGGAAAAAGTGATTACCGAAGAATGGTATTGTATATTCCATTCTACTTTTCCTGCTCCTAAAGTTTCAAAAACTATCAAAAATGAAAATTTTATGGAGCAGATCAGCGAATTGTTATCAAAATTAAAAAATCAATCCCCTCTTGTACAGAGCATTACAAACTATGTTGTCATGAACAATACAGCCAATGCACTTTTGGCAGCAGGTGCCTCTCCCATCATGGCACATGCCCAGCCTGAAGTCAAGGATATGGTCAATATTGTCGGAGCCTTAGTAGTCAATATTGGCACCTTAGATGAATATTGGTCTGAAAGCATGATCAAAGCTGCAGCCTATGCCCATGACATCCAAAAACCCTGGATATTGGACCCGGTGGGTGCAGGGGCTACACCGTACAGAAATGAAGTATTGGCCAGTTTGCTGACATTAAAACCAACGGTAATCAGGGGAAATGCTTCAGAAATTATGGCCTTGGCCCAGTTCAACATCCAAAGCAAAGGGGTAGACAGCACCAATTCCTCCGATGAGGCCTTGGAAGCAGGTATACAACTTTCAAAGCAAACCGGTGCTACTGTGGTAATTTCTGGAGAAGTAGACTATATTATTGATGGAGATAGGTTGGCAAAAGTAAAAAACGGCAACCCTATCATGGCAAAAGTGACAGGTATGGGCTGTACGGCTTCAGCTTTGACCGGAGCCATGGTAGCCATAGAAAAGGATATTTTGCTCGCCTGCACTGCTGCCATGGCACTTATGGGCGTGGCCGGTGATATCGCTGCAGAAAAGGCCGAGGGACCGGGAACATTACAACTGCATTTCTATGATGCCTTGTACAACCTTAAGCCAGAAGAGTTTGAAGAAAGAATGATCATAGTGTATCCATGAACCAAACCCCTTTCCCTTATAGGCTGTATTTGGTGACGGATGAGGCCTTATGTCTTGGACGGGATTTTTTCTGGGTGGTAGAAGAGGCCATTAAAGGTGGTGTTGATATTGTCCAACTCCGGGAAAAATCCCTTTCTGCTGACGATTTTATCAGGAAAGCAGAAAAACTCAAGACCATTTGTGATCAAAACCATGTGCCCCTGATCATCAACGATTCCGTTGAAGTAGCCAAAAAAGTCGATGCACAAGGACTTCACATAGGACAGGAAGACACCGGAATTTTGGAAGCCAGAACTTTGCTAGGTTCCCATATACCAATGGGCCTTTCTTTGGAAAGGATGGAGGACTTAAAAAAGCCTCATAGTGAAGAAGCCTGGTATTATGGAGTGAGCCCCATCTATGCTACCCCAACAAAAATGGATACCAAAACTGAATGGGGACTGAATGGACTGGCCCAATTGCGAAGGGTTACGGAAAAACCTTTGGTCGCCATAGGACGCGTGAAAACAGAAAATGCAGCGGCTATCATTAGCCACGGTGCAGACTGCCTTGCAGTGGTATCTGGGATCTGCAGCGCACCAAGTCCTGCCCATGCAGCTGAGGCGTTTAGAAAAAAAATTGAAGCAGGATTAAATCATCAACTATGGTAAATACCTACATTCCAGTGTTAAGCATTGCTGGCTCAGACAGTAGCGGAGGGGCCGGGATACAAGCAGACCTCAAGACCTTTGCTGCTTTGGGCTGCTACGGCATGACGGTCATTACAGCCACCACCGCACAAAATACCCAAGGGGTAAGGGATATACATCCTATCCCAGCTGCCCATATTGAAGCCCAACTGACTACTGTTTTGGAAGATATTCCTCCCAGAGCCATCAAAATAGGCATGGTCAATCAACCAGAGGTGGTGGAAGTATTGGCCCATATCCTTAAAAAATTTCCTCAAATCCCCCTCGTTTTTGATCCTGTTATGGTAGCTACTTCCGGAGACCGATTGATAGCAGATGGCACCGTAGCGCTTTTAAAAGAAAAACTCTTCCCTTTATCCAGTTTGATTACACCTAACCTTGATGAAGCAGCGGTACTGACGGGATACAAGGTGGATACGGTTGATAAAATGAATCAGGCAGGAAAAGCTATCATGGACATGCAGTGTCAGGCTGTATTGATAAAAGGAGGTCACCTAAACAGTCCTGTCATCCGGGATATTCTTTTCCAGAAAAATCAGTCAGTACAATTTTTCGAAAGTCCTTATATCAACACAACCAACCTGCATGGAACCGGCTGTACCCTATCTTCGGCGATTGCTGCAGAACTGGCCAAAGGGAATACCCTATCCCTAGCCGTAGAAAAAGCAAGAAAATATATTTTTGGAGCCTTAGAATCCGGCAAAGATATTAAAACAGGCCATGGCAATGGCCCTCTTAATCATTTCTATCAACCTCAACCACAAATCATCCATGAAATGGACCGCTAAAACCTGGGAACGTATTACTCCGCTTTACGAAAAAATTCTCGATTTGCCTTTCAACAAAGAGTTGACGCAGGGCAATCTTCCTGTGGAAAAGTTCAAATTTTATATGGCCCAGGATGCCTACTATTTGGGCGAATTTGGCAAGGCCCTGAGCACAATCTCTGGGCGTATGGACAAAATGGAACATGTACTGGATTTCGCCCAATTTGCGGCAGGGGCTATTGTGGTGGAAAGGGCTTTACATGAAGGCTATTTCAAAACGCTGGGCATTCCTGATACCATTGAACCTAGCCCAAGCTGCCTGCTTTATACCAATTACCTCCTGAAAGAAGCAAAATATGGCGATGTAGCTGTGGCAGTAGCAGCGGTACTTCCTTGTTTTTGGATTTACAAAAAAGTTGGAGATCATATTTTTGAGCAACAGTCCGAAGTCCAAAACAACCCCTATAAGAACTGGATCGACACCTATGCTGGGGAAGAGTTTGCCGCATCTGTCCACAAAGCCATTGCCATTACAGACGAACTGGCAGCACAATCAAGTTCAAGCACACAAGAAACCATGTTTAAGGCCTTTGAAATGGCCAGCCGACTGGAATGGATGTTTTGGGACAGTGCCTATAGGCTAGAGCAATGGCCGGTATAACTGAGCACCCTTATGACTTGTTATTTTAGCGCCTGGTAAAGGATCTCAACTGGATGTAAGGCCTTTTTTCCTGTCCCATCAGCGATCTGATGGCGGCAGGAAGTGCCAGGGGCAGCAATCAAGGTATTTTCTGAAGCTTCCCTTACGGCAGGAAACAATACCATCTCACCAATTTGCATACTGAGTTCATAATGTTCTTCTTCATAGCCAAATGAACCTGCCATGCCACAGCAACCAGATGGAATGAGCTGCACGTTATAGTTTTTCGGCAAAGACAATAATTTTTGGGTCCAGTTAAGGGAAGAAAGTGCCTTTTGATGGCAATGACCATGGAGTTTGATCAACCTAGATTCCTCTGTAAAAGCGTCTTCCGTAATATTTCCATTGGCAATTTCTTTCCCTAAAAACTCATCGATCAATTGGGTGTGAAACTTTAGCTTTTTCGCTTTTTCGACCAGTTCCGGACTTACCAAACGCGGATATTCATCTTTAAAGCTGAGGATGGCTGAGGGTTCAATACCTATCAGCGGACTGTTTCCATCCACCAGGTCTGCAAAGATCCTTACATTGGCATCGGCATGCTTCCTAGCTTTTTCCAATAAACCTTTAGAAATCGCTGATCGCCCACTTTCTTCATGCTTGACCATCTTTACCTCATAACCCAGTCTTCTTAATAACTGAATGGCCATAATCCCAATGGGTGTGTCATTATAATTGGTGAATTCGTCCACAAAAAGGTAAACACTTTTGATGATTTTTTTCGGCTGAGGCAGTTGATGGTAATTTTTTCTATACCAATCGTATAAGCTTGTTGGATGAATGCGGGGCAGTTCACGCTGTGGCGAAACGCGCAATGCTTTTTTCATCAATGCACCCGTAAACTTATTACTTAGGGTGAAATTTGCAAGAAAAGGGGTCAAATAAGCCAATTTATTCAGCTCATTGATATGGGCAAATGCCTTTGACCTTAGGGGCACTCCATGGGTTTTATGGTATTGGTATTGAAATTCTGCCTTCATACTGGCCATGTCCACATTGGAAGGGCATTCTGCGGTACAACCCTTACACGAAAGACAAAGGTCTAAAGCCTCCTTGATTTCGGGATGGTCGAAAGGGTTAGGCTTTTGATCCATGGTAAGAAACTCCCTGAGCACATTGGCCCTGCCCCTTGTCGTATCTTTTTCATTTCTGCTGGCCTGATAGCTAGGGCACATGGTACCGCCTGAGCTTGGCAATTTTCTACAGTCCCCACTTCCATTACACTTTTCAGCCATTCTGAGTATCCCTCCGACACCTGAAAAATCCATTAAGGTATCATATTCCGGAGTCTCTACATCCGCTTCATATCTCAAAGAAGTGTTCATTGGGGCAGTATCCACAATTTTCCCGGGGTTGAATATATTTTGCGGATCCCAGGTATATTTGATTTTTCTGAATAATTGGTAGTTCTCCTCGCCAACCATCAAAGGGATAAAAGGTGCCCTCACCCTTCCATCTCCATGCTCACCGGATAATGAACCATTGTATTTTTTTACCAACTTGGCCACATCTAAAGAGATCTGATAGAATGCTTCCTGATCCGTTTTTTTCTTTAAGTCCAAAATCGGCCTCAAATGGATTTCGCCAGCGCCGGCATGGGCATAATGCACAGGTTTTTGTCCATATGCTTCCATCATTTTATCAAACTCATCGATGTAATTGGCAAGATCCTCAATATCAACAGCCGTATCCTCAATACAGGCTACCGCCTTGGGATCACCGGGAATGTTCGCCAATAGCCCCAAACCTGCGCTTCTCAAAGCCCATGCAGATGCTGTCAGACTTGGGTCAATCACAGGAAAAGCATATCCCAAATTGGCCATTTTTAGATCTTCAATCAATTTATTCCCTTTGGCCCTGGCCTCTTCCTCAGATTTCCCCCTAAACTCAACCATCAGCAAAGCCATTGGGTCTCCTTCTACGAAATACCTGTTCTTGTTGTATTCCAAGCTTTCTTTGGTGCAGTCCAAAATGATCTTATCCATCAATTCTACAGCAGTAGCCGTGTGCTTCATGGCCACCTGGGCAGCCTTCATGCTTTCATTGATGGAATGAAAATGAGCTGCCACCACAATGTCAACAGGCTCTGGCAAGGGATCTAAGGACAGTTTGATTTCTGTGGTAAATGCCAAAGTACCTTCCGATCCGCTAAGTAACTTGCACATATTGAAAGGTGATGTCTGTGAGGAAAAAACCTCAGTCTCCAACAAGGCATCCACCGCATAGCCTGTATTTCTTCTGTGTATGGATTTTTTGGGGAAATTGACTGCAATATTTTCCTGAACCTGTTGGTCAGAAAGCGAAGATTGAAGCTGCCTGTAAATCTCCCCTTCCAGGTTATCCAATGCACACTTGGCCTCAAAACCCGCTTTGTCCATATTCTTAAAAATGGCCTCTGAACCATCGCTAAGAAAAGTCTTCAATTCCAAAACTTTATCTCTGGTGGTACCATAGACAATGGAAGTGGTTCCTGAGGAATTATTTCCAACCATTCCCCCTATCATGGCCCTATTGGCTGTGGAGGTAATGGGACTAAAGAAAAGTCCATGAGGTTTGAGGAACCTATTGAGTTCATCCCTTACGACTCCCGGTTGGACCCTTACCCACCTTTCCTCTTTGTTGAATTCAATAATTTGTGTGAAATGCCTGGAAACATCTACCACTATGCCATTTCCAACACATTGGCCTGCTAAAGATGTGCCTGCTGTTCTTGGAATCAAAGAGGTACCATGTGCCCCTGCAAATTGAATCAATTGCTGGATATCTTCAGCTGTTTTTGGAAAAGCCACCGCCAAAGGGATTTCCCGATAAACTGAGGCATCCGTAGCGTAAAGCGTTTTAGTTAGGCTATCAATTTTCAGTTCTCCCTTTAATTGACCGGCCAGTTTCTCCAACAAAGGCAATAGATTTGGTTTGGTAGATGTCATGCAGCAAAAATAAGCAATAGCAGATTCTATGATACGGCCTTTTGGAAATAAATCCAAAATATTGTTAGCAGGTGAAAATTTTGAAAAAAATGTTTTTTTACTTATTTTAGAATTATGGCAGGAGGAACTTCAGCTTTTACTATGGCACAATCGTCGAAAGACAACAGGAACATTCTTTCAAAAAGAAGCAGGATGGCTGATAATCCCTATAATTCAAAGGTTGCCAGAGTCACACTTAATGAACCCAAAATGTACGACGAAATGATTACTGAAAGATTTGAAAGAAAAAAAGCACATGAGTTTTCAAGGAAGGCTGTGCTGTTCATTTTTGGCATTTTGGTTGTACTTTCTATTTCCTTATTTTTTATTTAGACCTGCGATCCCATTTCCATTCCCACCTATTCCGGGCCATTGATTATATTGCTGGAAAATTTGATATGTTATGTTTTTCTACCTTTCTCAGTTTTTGAGCTTTTTGGTCATGCCCCTGACCATCATCTTAATTGCATTAATCCTTGGTTTTATCTGGAGGAAAAAACCTATAGGCCGAAAGCTTCAAATCACAGGCATCATCTTACTGTTGTTTTTCTCCAATCAGTTCTTTTCCAATTTGGCCATGCACCTATGGGAAGATGAGCTCAAACCAATAGCAACATTGCCGGATTTTGAAATGGGAATAGTCTTGACCGGAGTGACCAACCTGAGCAAGACGGTGGATGACCGTACCCTGTTCAACAAAGGGGCTGACAGGGCCACGCATGCCGTACAATTGTACAAATTGGGCAAAATTCAGAGGGTTTTGATCACGGGTGGGCAGGGATTAAACCCTACCAATCCCAATACCGAAGCTGAATTGTTGAGAGACTTTATGCTGATCGCGGGTGTTGACCCGAATGATATCCTGATAGAAAGGGAAGCAAAAAACACCAGACAAAACGCACTGTTTACCAAGGAAATGTTGACCCAATCAAATGCTGACTTTGATAAAGAGGAATACTTACTGATCACCTCAGCATTCCATATGAAGCGGGCCAAGGGTTGTTTTGACAAAGTCGGTATTCCGGTGTACACTTTCCCAGTGGACTATTACGCAGAAGACATCCACTTTAGCATCCCACAGCTGCTCTTTCCCAGCCCCCAATCCATTTTGCTCTGGCAGAAATTGTTTAAAGAATGGATCGGCTTAATAACCTATAAATTAGCGGGGTATATCTAAAGCAGAACCGAAATAAGCATGATGTAAATTGTGTAAGATATCATTTATTTCAGGACAGAAAAAGGACCCTTTGAGATCCTTAAGATCAAAATTATGGTAGTGAAATAGGATTTTGTTCAACTCGATAGTTTAAGAAAAAGCTATTAAATGTATAATTGATACCAAAATCCCCTGTCCTAACCCGTAGACCTCCCGACCATCTCCCGTGTAAACTCCGACCATTCACCGACTTTTTGAGATGGATCAAGAAAATATATATTTTTTCTAATGTAAAACTTTCTCAAAAAAATCGAATGAATGAAAGGTACACTGTGAAATTTTGGCTCAAATTTTGTAAATGAAATTAAGTAAAATCTTTTGAATACAGCAACCAATGGGTTTATTCACCTAATCTATTAAAACTATTATGAAGACTTCAAAAACGATTTTAGCCATACTAGCAATCGCGGTAACTTTTGCTTTTACTTCCTGCAACAATGAGGATGAAATCCCTGGAACCGGCGAAGGAAAATTAGGACTTGCTTTTGTTTTGAATAACAGTACCGCAAGTGCTGCAAATGCAAGAATTAAAAACAGTAACCTGACAATTGAAAACGGGTTCATTCAGATCAAAGAACTGGAACTTGAAGTAGAAGGTCAAAATGATATTGGAAGCTTCGAGAAAGAAATTGAAATCAAATTCAGGGATATAAGAAAAGTAAGCTTCAATGACTTTGATGAATCTGTTGACTTCTTTATCAACATCGAAGCCGGTGAGTACAAAGAAATTGAACTGGAACTGGACCTGATTGATTATAGAAATGAACCTTCCATTTATATCGAAGGAACTTATGCTTCTCAAGGTGGCGCTGCTATCCCAGTGGTTTTCGAATATTATGGAGATGACATTGATTTTGAAGTAGAAATTGAAGCTAAGGATGGGGGATATTTCACAATAGATGCCAGAAACAATCCTTTGGCTCTCTTCGAAATCAATGCAGTGAATTGGTTTAGAGGTGTTTCCGATTCAAAATTTGAAAATGCAACATTGACCGATGGCGTCATGCTCATCAAAAGAGACAGCAATAGGGAGATTTATTCAAGAATAACCAGAAACATCAAGGAGTTTGCTGATATCGAAATTGAATTAAGAAGGTAACAACAAAAAAATTAAAATAAATAGAAAGTGGCTGTATGGCAAGAGAAAACAGCCACTTTTATTTTTTGAAGTCTACCAAGTAGTAGATCTCAATTTGGGAAAAGCCCTTATAACATCTGAGAGGGATATCTGACCGATCAATTTTCCATCTTTTAACACAGGAAACCTTCTTATTTTCAGATCTAGAAATTTCTGCGCAGCATCAAAGAGACTCAAGTCAGGAGAAAGGGTAATTACATCCTCTGTCATATGGTCTGCCACTGTACCGGGAAATTTAGGGGTATTGGAATACTTGCCTTTGATAATTTCTTTTAAGCAATCCACTTCCGAAATAATTCCAATCAACCGCCCCTCTTTATCCACCACCGGTGCGCCTGAAATCTTTCTCTTGGTCAGGACCTCCAGGACGTGGTCAATGGAATCCTCTGCATGAAATGTTACCAAACTGGTACTCATATGGTCTTTGACCAGTACGGGAAGGTTATTTTTTTTGGGCTCTGCTATCCTTACGCCCTGAAAACTTTTCACCATAGTTATTTTGAGTTTGAGTGTATCGAATAAATTACAAATTTTTACACTAAAATCAAAACGAAATTTCTAATTAAAATTTAATACCGATACAATACACTTAATTTTAATATTTTTATGATATCACGTAAAATTTAAAATTTCTGATTTTGACTATTTTTTCTACCCTAAGGCTACAGCACCATCTGTTTCAAGAATGCTTCAACCTGCCTTTTATCAATGCTCAATACTTGTTGAAAAGCCTGTTTATCCGGGGACAACTGAACACTGGGGTGGGCGTATTTACTTATCGTAGGCCTGAATGATTTACAACTCGCATGAATTTCTCTCAACTCACCGCTAGCCTTTAATGGACCAAGGTGCTCCACTTTTAAACCTCCGCCAGGCATGATGATAATCCTTCCAGCCGCTTGTTTTAAAAAATTTAAAATATTGGACAGACCGGCAGTAACCGTATTTTCTCCTCCAGAAGTCAGTATTCGTTTGAACCCAAGTGAAATGAGGGTTTCAATAGCATCTTCCTTATTACGGCAGATATCAAAGGCCCTATGAAAAGTACAGGGACTTCCTTCGGCTGCATCAATTAAGACCTTACAGGCTTCCCTATCTACATGCCCTTGCTGATCCAAAACACCAAAAACAAAACCATCAGCCCCATAAGATTTCAAAATCTGAATATCTCTTTGCATGACCTCCAACTCCTCGGGCGTATATACAAAATCACCCCCTCTAGGCCGAATCATTACAAAAATAGGAATCTGGATTTTTTCTTTAAGAAATGACAAGTTGCCTACTGAAGGTGTCTCTCCACCTTCCCCAAAATCGGAACAAAGCTCTATTCTATGGATGCCAAACTGCTCAGCCAATAAGGCTGCTTCTACGGTATAAACAGGTGCTTCTAAAACCATATCCTAAAATTTGTAACCAGCATTTAAAAGCGCATTGCCCCCGGTATGATGCATGGCATAAGTAAAGCCTTTTTGAACCGCATAAGCGCCATATTCCCCATCCTTATTTATGGCCAAAAATCCAGCTTGGATATCCTTGATGTCTTTCTCGTTTTTTGCAACCAATCGCCTGACCGCTTCCTCACAGGCCTCCTGCGGTGTGCGCCCCTGACGCATCAGCTCGACAATCAAAAAGCTGCCACAGATGCGGATAATGGATTCACCCAATCCAGTGGCCGTAGCGGCACCCACCTCATCATCTACATAAAGACCTGCCCCAATGATGGGACTGTCCCCTACCCTTCCATGCATTTTAAAGGCCAAACCAGAGGTTGTACAGGAACCGGCCAGTTTCCCATCTGCCCCCAAAGCAATCATGCCAATGGTATCATGATTTTCAATGTTAATGATGGGTTTGTACTTGGACTCTACTTTCCACTTTTGATAAGCTTCCTCCGCTTTAGGACTCAACACCTCTTCTTCCATGGGAAATCCCTGTGCTATGGCAAATTGTCTTGCACCTTCGCCGGCAAGCATCACATGCGGGGTCTCCTCCATGACCTTTCTCGCCAAAGAAATGGGATGCCTGACCTGCCTGACAAAGGCCACAGAACCACAGGAACCATCACCTTTCATGATAGAAGCATCCAAAGTTGGAATACCTTCCCTATCAGGTAATCCCTGCAGGCCTACAGACAGGTTATCCATATCCAATTCAGTCACCATCACCCCCTCTTCTACTGCGGACACCAAATCCCCCGTCTCCATCAAGACCTCCCAGGCTTTATCATTAGCCGGCATCCCATGGTCCCAAGTGGAAAGTATCAAAGGTTTGAATTTCTCATTAGTATTCCGATATTGAGATTGGCCAAAAGCTGGCATCATGCCTGCAGGCAATAAAAAAGAAGAAGAAGCTAAGGCTTTTTTGAGAAAGGATCGTCTGTTACTCATCATATCAAAGGGGTTAATCAATAAAAAACCAATATTCAAAAAATATGGCAGAATAAGAGATTCTTTTTCAATATTTTTATAAAAGAGAAATGATTGTACAATCCTCTATAATAATAAACCATGCGACCTTATCTATTAGCTGAAAACAATTGGAAAAATTTAAAGGAGCAACGCTTTGACCTTGCCGTTCTTCCTTGGGGAGCCACTGAAGCCCATAATTATCACCTCCCATATGGAACTGATATTTTTGAGGCAGAGGCCATATCGGCAGCAGCCGGAAAAGTGGCCTGGGAACAAGGGGCTAAAGTCATTGTTCTCCCTACTATACCATTTGGTGTAAACACCGGACAAAGTGATATTTACCTGGATATCAACATGAACCCAAGTACCCAACTCGCCATTATCCGTGACATCCTTACGGTCTTGAACCGACAGGGAATCAAAAAATTTCTGATTCTCAACAGCCATGGGGGCAATGACTTCAAAACCATATTAAGGGAATTAGGCCTGGAGTTTCCCGAAATGTTGCTGATGAGCTGCAACTGGTACCAAGCCTTGGACAAAACCCTTTACTTTGATGTAGCTGGAGATCATGCAGATGAAATGGAAACCAGTCTCATCATGTATTTACACCCACACTTAGTGCTACCGCTTTCAGAAGCAGGTGATGGAAATGAGAAAAAATCAATTTTTACCGGTGTCAGTGAAAAATGGGCCTGGGCAGAACGTCGCTGGTCTTCCGTCACCGAAGATACCGGTATCGGTAATCCTAAAAAATCAAATGCGGAAAAAGGGGAAAGGTACTTTAATGACATCGCTCAGAAGGTAGGAGAACTGATGGTTGAAATTGCCAATGCAGACCTTAAAAAGCTTTATAAGTAATGGAATACAGTCCACCTTCACCAAGGTTAAACTTTCATACCCTTCATTTGGAAGAGTAGTATTGAATTAGATTATTGATCTGAACCACAACTTGTCCCGAAAGTCGGAAAAAGCCACAAAAGAAAACAAAAGAATCTACCTGTTCAGGTACTGGTATTCCATGCCCAGACTTTTGTACCCTTTTGTGTTCTTTTGTGGTTGAAAAAACCTCCTTGTTTCCTCAAATTTTTATCAAAAACTCAAAACTCCAAATCGACTAGTTCGCCTTTGAAATTTACACCCCGAATTTGCTTCACGCCATTTGGCACGGGAATTCTCCTGCTGGAGTTGGAAATAAACCCTGACCTATTCCCAATGTCAACCCTTCGCTTTTGTCCATTTTCCAATTCAAAAAGTAGCGTATGCACATCATGAGGTGGATGGATCAAACTTTCTGCTTTGGGGGTATTTTTTGGTTGGTGAACCAACAGTCTATCCCTGTTCTGCGATGAAAGGTAAAGGGCTTGCCCATTAACATCATAGATTAATGCCATGGATTTGGCATCACCCGTTACCACAAATCCGCTTTCATGGGATCGTGTTGGTTCAAAATTACCATTTCCATCTCCTAATAAAACCAATCCCGTGAAGGCATCATACCTGCCAGCAAAAACCTCATTGCCATAATCATTCCCTACCAATACCAAATCCAAATACCCATCTCCATCTACATCGTCCACTACCATCCCATTGACGGGAGCAATCTGAGCCAACAAGGGTAATTCATGGATTTTAAATTGGCCATTTCCAAGATTTTCAACCCAAGCGCTCCTATCATAATTACCTTTCAATACCAAAGCACCTTCCAGCTCTTCCTTCGTGAAAAAGTTAGCTTCAGTAACCTTGGCATATTCCTTATAGCGGTTAAATTTCCTTCTGAAAAGGGTGCTCTGCCCATACAAATCATCCCAGTAATGGGCGGGTACAGAGACATAATTCCCAGTATCATCTTTGAAATAGGTGAAAATAACCGGATCTATGCTGCGGTTACCGTCAAAGTCCTTTCCATACACCGTAACCGGCCTTTTCTCAGTCGGTTGATAGAGGTTATTGGCTCCCAGATTCCCTACGGCAAAGTCAATCCTACCATCTCCATTAAAATCACCCGCAACAATACTGTTCCACCAACCCAAATGATTTTCCAAGCCGGTATCAGCAAGTTTCTCCAATCCATTTCCGGTATTTCTGAATATAGTTATTGGCATCAACTCTCCCACTAAAACCAAATCCACCAAGCCATCTTGATCCACATCTGTCCAAAGTGCATCAGTGACCATGCCAACCTGCCTTAATCTTGGCGCTAATAAATCAGTTACGTCTTCCAGTTTACCCTGATTATTCCGTAACAAAACGCTTTGATCAGGAAAAGGATACTGCCCAATTGGACTGCGTCCACCAACAAACAGATCCAAATAACCATCCCCATCAAAGTCTGCCACCTTTACCACTGAACCACTGATTTTATCAGCCGCTAAAGCCTCTTGAGAAGATTGGAAATTACCCTTGCCGTCATTGATATACAACCTGTCTACATACTCCTCTGCCTCCAAGCCGAATTCAGAACTCCCCGAAACCAAATAAAGGTCCAAGTCTCCATCATTGTCCACATCAAAGAGCACCATGCCCATCTCTTCAAAGCGCTTCTCATCCACCGTTTGAAACAGGTCCACACCAGAGAAAATACCTGCTGTATTCTGTATGAAGATGCGGGGCGAAAAGCCGGAAGCACTGCCTACAATAAAATCTTCAAGTCCATCTCCATTGATGTCTCCGACCACCAATCCAGGACCAAACTGTGTCAATTTATGCGGCAAAGTACGCTGAATATTGTAATCTATCTTATCAACCTCCTGGTGGACAAAATCAATCCCCTTTTCATATGAAACTTCCTCCACAAGGTGACTAACTTTTTTGGAAGTAAAAGGAAAATCAAGATCAAAGAGTGATTTAGATTGGGCATTACTGTGTTCCAAAACGATAAGTTCATTCACTTTTTCAGGCCTAACCATTTCATATTTTCCATCCTGCCAAAAAACTTCCAGAGCCGTAATTCCATCCTGAGCTCCAAGCCCAAAATGAACCACATCTTCAACAGCTGACATGTAGCCTCTGGAAACATGCTGTTCATGGTATTGAAAAGCACCATCCTCCAACCGAAGGACAAGCTTCGCTCCTATACCCATGGGGTTTTGTTGATCCCCTTTTAATTTCACCCTTAGGAAATTCCTTTTTCCCTTCTCCTGATTGGTTTTATTTTCAAAGACAAAAGCAGGATCATTGATGTTATTGACCACATAATCCAAATCCCCATCCCCATCAAGGTCAACGAAAACTGCCCCATTGGAGAAGGAAGGTTTATTTAAACCCCAACTTTCACCCACATCCTCAAAAGTCCAATCTCCCTTATTTCGAAAAGAATAATTAGGGATTTTGACTATTGGAATAGAATCAAGAAGCTGTCTTACGGTAGCCACATTGCCCACATCTGCTCTGTAATTGGCAAAATCCTTGTCGGTGATGTCTCTTGGAAACCCATTGGTAATCAATAAATCCCTTTGGCCATCGTTGTCCACGTCTACGAAAAGAGGGGACCAAGACCAGTCTGTCTGATATATGCCCGCCATAAAACCAACTTCGCTGAAGGGGATCCCAGGGCCATTTCCTACATGCAGCATATTCCGTACATGTTGGTATTCGTATCCCCACTCTTCATTGTTGATATAGACCTGATAGGAATTTTTGGCTATGGTGGTTTTTTTTCTATAGTTGGTTTCACCCAACATATCTAAGGTGATGATGTCCAAATAGCCATCATTGTTATAATCCGCAATATCAGACCCCATAGAAAACATACTTTGATGTCTGATGAATTCCTTGGTCTTATTTGAAAAAGTCCCATCTTGATTATTGATGTACAAAATATCATTGGGCATGTAATCATTGGAAATGTAAAGGTCAGGCCAACCATCTTGATTGATGTCAGCTACAGCCAGGCCCAGTCCAAATCCTTCTATGGTAATGCCCGCCTCAATAGTGACATCGGAAAAGGTACCATCTCCATTGTTTTTATACAGTCTATCATTGTTAATTGCCGAACCATCGGTGATCTTCTCCCTAAAATTTGAGGGAGCTCCTTTAACCTGTTCGTTATTCAATACATACAAATCCAATAGCCCATCATTGTTATAGTCAAAAAAAGTGGCCATCATACTGTTACCATTTTCAGCAATCCCATGATCAGCCGCCATTTCTTTAAAGTAAGGTTTCCCGTCTTTATCTAAACCTTGATTGACAAAGAGCATATTGGCTCTTCGGGCTTTGTCTTCATACATGGCCGCACAGACATAAATATCCAACCAGCCATCCCCATTGATGTCTACTACCGTTACGCCTGTACTCCATCGGTCCGCGGCAGCTGTACCCGAACTTCCTGTAATGTCTTCAAACTTAAGATTGCCTTTATTCAAGTATAGTGCATTGGGCACTTGATTTCCTGTAAAGTACAAATCAGGCAATCCATCATTATTAAAATCACCAACAGCCACCCCTCCTCCATTGAAAATGTATTCATCGGTCAAAATATTAAAGGTATCCGACTCTATAATCCTATTGTCGAATTGAATACCTGTATCATTGGCGGATTTGAAGACAAATAAGGTGTCTGCCTTTTTGGAACATGCACTGAATAACAGTAATAGGATAATGATTGGTAATCTGAAGAATTTCATACTATTTAACAGGAAGGCTGGGCAAATATCATTTGAAATTAAGATTAAAAAGTAGAATTTCTAAAGTCAAAGACTGATTTTTTTTCACGCGTATACAAAAATAAAGAGATGGCACAAGTACCATCTCTTTAATCCATTATAGATCTAATAGGTATTAGAAACCAGGGTTTTGTCTTAATTTATCAGAACCCATCAAGTCAATCTGATTTTGAGGAATTGGAAGCCATTCATCACGGCCTGCGGTGAATACAGCTCCACCTAAGGCTCCTTGCAAAATTGAGGCATCCAAAGCCAGATAGAAATCAATGGCTTCTTTGGCTATGCCCCATCTTACCAAATCATAGAATCTATGACCTTCCATACCAAGCTCAAGGTTTCTTTCAAACCTAACCGCTGTTCTAGCAGTATTGGCATCTGTCCAAGGAGCATTATACAACTCTACAACATAATTAGCTGCAGGCTGTCCATTGTCTCTCAACAATTCAGAATTTTTAGCACGCTCTCTGACTCGGTTTACCAATGCTCTGGCAGCCTCAAGGTTACCCAACTCCACTTCTGCTTCAGCGGCCATCAACAGCACATCAGCAAAACGGATGATCAAAAAGTTGATACCGGTATATCCTGGAGTCCAAGAAGAGTTATCTTGGAAAGTACCTTGTTCAGCACGCTGATACACATACTTCTTAGGCGCATAAGGTCCACCATTTGGTTGGTTACGTACCCAAGCCTCACCCGGATGGTCTTGCCAATCCAAATAAGGGATACCTCTTCTACCTACGGTATGGTCCAATCTTGGATCCAATGGACCTGCATCAGGAGTAAACGGCTCAGCAGAAGTCAAGCCCATATCACTAACCACCCTATTGGCCGGCTGATTGAACGAATTGTCCAATAAAGGTAAACCATTGTTTGTTCTGAAAGAATTCACAAAGGTAAAGCTAGGCTGGAAGAACCCACAACAGTTACCAGGACCACTTGGACCGGTATTGTATGGGAAATTCAAGTCAAACTCAGGGTTGGCATTGTTTACCGTACCTGTACCAGCAGCAGATTGATAAGCCCAAATAGATTCCTGATGGTTATCGTTGGCGCCACGGAACATGTCGTCATAATAAGGCACAAGGTCATAACGAAGGTTATTGCTTGTAACCCCATTGGCAATCACATCATCAAATACCTGCTTAGCTTCAGCGAATTTTTTAGCATAGAGTAGTGTTTTACCCAAATATGCTTTAGCTGCCCAAGAATTCACCCTACCAACCTGAGGTTGCGTCGCAGGAAGATTCTCTGCTGCAAACCTGAATTCAGCCTCGATGAAAGGAAGCATCTCCTGGTCATTACTCAAGTTATCAAACTCCTCCATTCCATAATCTACCGTATGTGGTATAATTGGAACTTTATTGAAGTTTCTATACAATTGGAAATAATAATGCGCTCTTAGGAATCTGGCCTGTGCCTCAAATCCCCTAGCCTGCGCATCTGTGACATCATTCCCCCTAGAATCTAGTAACCTGAGCACATTGTTACTTCTTGCAATGCCCTCGTAATTCCCATTCCAGTTTTCTTCGAGAATATTAATTGTTGAAAATGCCTCATACCTTTGAATAGGATTAATAGTAACAAAATCACCTGGGTCGGTTCCTTTGTTAGCATCTCCACCTCTTATACTTCCCCATACCCAGTTGGAAGGAGAAGCCATTCGCTGAAACCTTCCATTAACCTGAGAATAAGCCGCAATCAAAGCCGCGTCAATACCTGCCAAGGAAGATAATTGCGCTTCTGATAACTGGCCCACCACCGGAACTTCTAAGAAGTCCTCACAACTTGACGCAAACAACAGCGTTCCTGCTGTGAGCATCGTAGCCATTTGAATTTTAAATCTTTTCATATTTCAGTAATTACTTTTGAAATTTTCCTCGTTAACAAAACGTTTGATATATTGTTTGACTTAGAAGCTTAAATTTAAGCCTACAGTGTACTGTCTTGTCACAGGGTAGTTACCAACATCAATACCATAAGCCAAGTCAACGTTACCACCAACCATTGGATCCAATCCATCATATCCAGTAATCGTAAACAAGTTGTTACCGGCAACAAATACTCTCAATCTTTCCAGTTTCCATCTTTGCAACAAGTTATTCGGCATGGTATAACCTAATGTCAGGTTTTGAAGTCTCAAGAAAGAGCCATCCACCACATAATAACTGTTTTCTACACCTGATGTACTGAAGCTAGCTGTTTTATCAGCCACTGGCACTGAAGTATTTGGATTATCAGGAGTCCATGAATCCAACAACCTTCTCGACACAGCTGCACCTTCAAATGTTGGGAAGAAGTCAGTAAACCATCTCCACTGTGCCCAAATCTTATTACCAGCAGTTCCGAAGAAATAGGCTGACATATCAAAGTTTTTGTAAGCAACAGTGAAATTTAAACCTCCAGTGAATTTTGGAACCGGAGATCCCAAGAACTGTCTATCATCTGGCGTGATTCTTCCGTCCCCATCAGTATCCACATACCTGAATCGACCAGGAGCAGCACCATCTTGAGTAGCGTGATTAGCTACTTCCTCCGCATTTTGGAAGAGCCCATCCACTACATACCCAAAGAAAGAGGAAATAGGTCTACCCACTTGGTTTCTGATTGGACGGATACCCCTAAAGGCAGGATCAGCCGCACCACCAATGATGAAGTCAATACCTGGTGCCAAGAATACGATTTCGTTTCTCAAGAAACCACCATTCACTTGCAGGTCATATCTCCAGTCCGAAGAGAAATTACCCTTAGTAGCGATGGTAATGTCCACACCACGGTTCATCATTTCACCAATGTTTACCGCAGGTGCAGCAGCATTAAATCCAGCCACAGAGGCGATTGGAACCTGGAACAATAGATCTCTTGTATCTTTTTGCCATAAATCCACAATGACATCCAATCTACCATTGAAGGCGGTACCATCAAAACCAATGTTTTTGGTTACAGCAGTTTCCCATCTCGCATTCGGGTTTCCAATCCTGGTTCTTCTGAATCCGATAATAGCAGAACTATTGGTACCTGCGATATCATAAGAAGAAGCTCCTAAGTCACCACCAAATAAGGAGAATTGGTTGTTAGGATCCACGTTGTTAGAGTTACCCATCTGTCCCCAACCACCTCGGATTTTCAAATCATCCAACCAAGTAGCTGAAGACATGAACTCCTCTGAAGACAACCTCCAAGCAGCTGAGAAAGCTGGGAAAGTACCCCATCTGGTGTTTGGACCAAACCTGGAGGAACCATCACGTCTTACCACAGCACTGAAGATGTATTTGTCATTATAGGTATAATTAACCCTGGAGAAGTATGAAAGGAAATTCACCCCTAAGAACTGACCAGAGTTGGCAATCCTAGTGGCAAAAGGCAGGTTAGAAATGGTAATGAAATTAGGATCCTCAGAGAAAGGATTCTGACCTACCGTGTTCATATTTCTACCAGAACCAGTATTTAAGGCCTCTTGACCTACCAATACATCAAATTGATGCCTATCGATTGTTTTCTTCCATTGCGCAGTATTGGTCAAAACCCACTGCATGCTGTATCCAGAAAATTCATTGTAGCCGAAAGCTGAGTTATTCTCCGAGTTTTCATATTGCAATCTGGAGAAGCCTACACCATAGAAGTTATTGTACTGACCACCAATAGAGGATCTGAAAACCAAATCTTTCACCGGCTCAAACTCTACATATACGTTACCAAAAGCATTGGCATCGAAGTTTCTGTTGTTGGCTATTCCCTCTCTGTTGGCAACTGGATTTCTTGGGTTGTTGAAGCCCCTTGCCGCTGTACCTGCATATCCACCAAATTCGTCAAAAACTGGAATCATGGATGGCATACGGAAAGCCTGCAAGATGTCATTCTCATCCTGAGCTACCCTTTGTCCTCCACCTGCACCGGTTTGACCCAGTCTTTGGATGTAAGTAGCCTGGAAGTTTTGTCCTACACGAATTTTGCTTCCGATGTCATGCTCAGAATTGGCTCTCAATGAAATTCTTCTAAAATCATTGTTCAACAAGATACCGGCTTGCTCCTGAATACCTAAACCTAAGAAGAATCGGCTGGTAGCTGATCCACCTGAGAAGCCTAGGGAATGTCTTTGCAGAGGCGCTCTTCTGGTTACAGCATCAAACCAATCTGTACCTTCTCCTGTAGCGGCCCTCACCAACTGATGAACCGGACCTCTTCTTGGATCGATATTGTATAATGCTCTTTGCTCTTCTAATTGAGCGGGAGTAAGAGGACCTGGAACACCTGCTGCACCACCCACGTTGATATAGTAAGGCAATACAGGTCTAGGGCCATTACCTAATTGTGGGTGTCCAAAGTTAGGGGCACGGCCATCAATTCTTGCTTGGTTGATTTCAGCCAACCAGGTAACATCAGCATATTCCTGTGGATTGGTCATATCCAAACCACGTCCCGGATCGGTGAAGCCCATCATACCATTGTAATCAAATCTCAGTTTCTGAGCTCTCTTGCTACCTCTTTTGGTGGTATATACAATAACACCGTTAGCTGCCCTAGCACCATAAATGGAAGCAGCAGCAGCATCTTTCAAGGTTGTTACTGATTCAATATCATCCGGGTTCAAGAAATCTGTATTGGTAGTTGGCACACCATCAACGATATAAAGCGGCTCGTTACCACCAAAAGCACCAAAACCACGCACCCTGATCTGGGAAGCCGTACCCGGCTGACCATTGGTTACCACAGTCACACCGGCAATCCTACCTTGTAAGGTCTGCTCAATATTTCCTGTTGGAATAATTGTCAAATCTTTAGGATCTACGGTTGAAATGGCACCTGTCGTTTCCCTTCGGCTATCAATGGTATAACCTGTTACGATCAATTCCGTCAAAGTCCTTTCATCGGGCTGCATTGAGAAATCGATAACTGATCGGTTACCTACCATTTGTTCAACAGTTCGATAACCTATAAAAGAGAAGACCAACACGGCTTCATTACTAGGGACATTGAGGGAGAATTTTCCATCGATGTCAGTAGCTGTACCTGTGGTCGTTCCTTTCACCAAAACGGTGACACCAGGAAGTCCATCCCCGAATTCATCCAGGATAGTTCCTGTTACCGTTCGCTGTGCCAACGCTGTGGCACTTGAAAGCACTAAGAGTAATAAAAATACACTTAGACTTTTGTAAAGTTTTTCCATAAACATAGATTGATTGGGTAATAATTATTAATTGATAAGGTTTGAAAGCAATTAATTTTTTGATAATCATGCAATCGTTTGCAGAAAATTGCAAAATTATTGCAATAGTTTGCAGAGTATTTTTCTGTTCTTCTATTGCTGACTATACCTTAGCAGACAATGCTGCTAGTCTACTATTTTGATTATTTATCTATCAAAATGTCTGATTTTTGCTTGCTAAATCGATTTTGTTATCCTGTGAATAAAGAAGGGGTTATGATCATAGGCAGAGATTTTAGGTTTTTTGTCATTGAACATCGTCGAATTATAAGTATAAAGTAATTAAATCACAATCTAATTCTGCAATTTAACGCCATTATGGTGGAATGTTAGGTTTTTACACTCCACGGCAACTAATTTAAGAGAATAATGATTAATTCAAAAATTTTACTCAATATTTCATTTTTGGAAATTTTTTAAAAATGTCAACGCTATTAATAAGTGTTTTTATAAAAGGTTTTATTTAAATGCGAAAGGTCTTATTTGAAAAGATCAAGAAATTCACCTTCCTCTCTGAATCCTTCAAAAAGAATATCCTGCATAGCCCTTTCTCTCAAAAAAGCAGATTGTTCAATGGCCTTCCGAAGATATTCATAAAAGACCTGCCTGTCCCTACTGACCGCAGCTATCATGGCCAAACCATAAAACCCATACCCATAGTCTCTATTGGCCTGTACACTTTCTTCAAAAGCCACGCTTGCCTGGTAAAAATTGTCGGCTAAAAAATAAGCCAATCCTTTATTGAAAAGGTTAACCTCGTCTTCTGGCGCCATATTCAAGCGGATAGTGGCCAATTTGTAATCCCCATTTCTGATATCTAATGCACCACGAAGTCCTTCATTGTATCTTAGAAATTCGTCATTTTCACTCCTTTCCAAACCGGAAGCCTGTGAAATGGCCACATAAGCATCAAAAAAATCCTGACGTAAAATCAGGGCGCGTCCTAAATTATGCATGGCAATTGAAGTGGTTCTAAGCTTGTTGGATTGACGAAACATCTCCACTGCTTTATTGACCAATTCATTTCTTTGATGCAAACCCAACTCCCGTTGAGCCTGGTTCATGTAGACTACCCCAAGGTTGTTATAGGCTAGTTCCGAGGGAGCAAGCGATATCAGTTTATTAAAGATGGCTTCTTTCTCATGCAGTCGTTTAGCCTCCTGCCCTATGTATATCAAGTCCTCTGTTGTCAAATCATCCAAATGCCTACCTTCCTTGAGCATATCGTAAACTTTTACGGCAATTTCAGGATCACTCAACCGGATATTTTCCAGGATAACGGTAATCCTTCCTGCTCTTAATCTTGGAAAAATATCGCGGGACACCTGATTAAAAGTTTTCAGGCGTCTCATTTGCGTGAATTGTTCCTCAAAACCAAGATCCGATTGTAAAATTTTATAGTAGGGCTCCTTTTCCTCCCACCCCATCTTGTCATACTGCCCCAATAATACCCTAAAATCAAACCAATCCTTCCTTCTAAAATCAGTTTGTGTAGGCACTGTCCTGAATTCACTTTGGTTGTATAAGGTGGATTTTAATTGTGCAGCCCTCTTTTCAGCAAGATCTGTTTGTGCCAACTCCCTGTTTTCCGGAGCGTGTAAACCAACAATCCTAACTTCTTTCACCCTAAAACCAGGCTCTCCCTTTTTTAATAGTTCTTGAAGCTTAGCCGGAAATGGGGCAGCACCTAAATTGTATGAACCCAAGGCAAAAGGAATCAGAAAGTCACGCTCCTCTTGTATATTGATGCTGGAGAAATCCATTAGCATGTATTTACCAATCTCCTGAATGGGTTCATCTGGCGTAATTTGGCCCATCCTGGCCAAAAGCGGGACGGTATTCAGGCCTTTTGCCAAAGGTTTTCCAGCAATAGGAAATGATTTACCCTTCTTCTCCAGCTGCGCATTCAGCACCAGTTCTCCGTTATCCATGCCTGGCAAATACGGGAAAACGATACTTCTGTTGATCTTGGTCTCCGAATGTGGTACGGCAAACCTTCCATCAAATGGTATAAATTCACCCAGATTCAAAACCCCTCCATCATAATGATACTCAGGAAAGAATAGAACACGGGTATCAGCTGTAAGGTACTTAATAGGAAGGCCCCCCTGAATGGTAAAGCGGATGGAATCCCTGTGAAAAACAAGGTACTCGGGTTTGGCAAACACCCCATCCAACAAATTTTCATATTGATATATTTTTGGACTGCAATAAAAAGATGCCGAACAAAATAAAATTACCCAAAAAAAGACTGTTACTCTTCTAAACATTTTGGCACGTTTATGGCTTTGTAGTATATTAAAATTTATTTGCTAACTTTATCCAACAAAAGGACTCCAACCATTATGAATAAGATCAAATTGTTTTTTGAAGAAAGGGCTTTTGGGGTTTGCTCCAGACTAGGCGAGAAATTAAACTTCCCAATTGACAGCATACGGTTGTTTTTCATTTACAGTTCATTTGTCACCCTAGGCTCACCAATCATTCTTTACGTCAGCATGGCAATGATGATGAAAGTTAGGAAATATTTAAGGAAGATGAACAACCCTGTGCTATTTGATTAAGCTTGCAGGAAGGTTTTTCTGCCTTTGATGTAGTATTCCCATAGCAGGAATTGAATTTCTCCGTTACGCTGGCACTCCCTATTAGTGGCTACTGAAGATTGGTTTTTGATTCGGTTAAAATCGTGATGGGCCCTGAATACCATTTTGGCATGGTCTAGATTTCCCTTCATCATAAATACAAAGGCAGCCAAGGTATCTAAGACTATCCTGGAACAATATACCTTTATCCAATCTCTATTGGGAAGATTCTTTTTTAATGTGGTTAGGTTATTTCTAAAATTCAGATAGGTTTTTTTGGGGTTGGAATGAGCCAAAGTCGCACCACCTACATGGTAAATTCCGACTTGACCATAATATTTGAACAAATAGCCCTCACACCGCATCCGCCAACACCAATCTATTTCTTCCATATGGGAAAAATATGAGGCGTCAAAACCGCCACTTTCATGGAAAATTTCGGACTGTATAGCCATACATGCACCGGAAACCCAATCTACCGTCACTTCATCATCATACTGTCCCCTGTCTTTTTCAATGGTCTCAAAAAATCGGCCCCTACAATAAGGATAACCCAAACTATCAATAAAGCCTCCTCCCGCGCCAGAATGCTCAAAGTGATCCCGCTGCCCAAAAGATAAGATTTTAGGCTGTACTCCTGCGACATATGGATGCGCTTCCAGGTATTTGATCAGGTTTATATCCCAACGGTCGGTGACTTCAACATCCGAGTTGAGCAGGATATAAAATTTATATTTGCCCTGGATGCTTCTAAATGCTTCATTATAGCCTCCTGCAAAACCAAAATTCTGTTTCAAAGAAATGAGTCTAACCTGAGGGAAATTTTCTTTCAGAAGATCAATAGAGTTATCTGAACTGGCATTGTCTGCCACATATACTGGAAATGTGGAATATTTGATGACACTTGGTAAAAACTTACTTAAAGTTTCTACTCCATTGTAATTCAATATGACTATGGCAGCCTTTTGCATCAAAACATATTCCCGAAATCCATACCCGGTATATTAGGCATCATGCCATCTGTAGCAGACTTCAACTCATCTTTGATTTTAATGTCAATGGCTTCCATAGCCTTATTGGTCGCAGCCACCACCAAATCTGCCAGCATTTCTTTATCCGACACATTGACTAAGGAGTCATCCATCTGAATAGCCTCCACTTTCCTATTCCCGTTGACAACAACTTTGACCATTCCCGCACCGGATTCTCCTTCAGCCTTCAAGTGAACCAATTTGGCCTGAGCTTCTTTAATCTTAGCCTGAGCCTCTTTCACCTTATTCATAATACTCATGATATCAAACATAGCTTCATTATTTAGTGCGCAAATATAATCTTTTTCAAGGACTGGAACCATGAACCATAAAAGCGATTTTATATGTATTTATCCGTTTAAAAAAATCTAAAGCCGCTAATAATAACTATTAAAAAATTTAATGCTTCTTTTGAAACATTTTTCGAAATTTTTCGAATATAAGCTATCCAAGACCCTATCAATCTCAATCAACAACACCATGAAAACCGTAGAAATTATCGCAAAAGAAAATATAAGAGACCTAAAATTCTGCAAAAAAGAAGTACTCCCCACAACGGAAGAAAGAAAAAAAAGAGGATTCGACCTAAACAGGGCCCAATCATTGGGTAATCTGCTTAAAAACAAAGTCTATATCACTTTCGAAACAGCAGATGAAAAAATCTATCGTGTCCATACCACCATTTGGGCAGTTGGCTCGGATTTCGTCTGCCTGAAATCAGACATCTGTATCCCCATTAATTGTATACTGGAAATTGAATAAATAAACCGCAGCGCATCTTTTTGAAATCCCCAATAAACCCTTGGGGATTTTTTTACTTTAATTTCATAACGAATTCCTCGAGGCTCAAAGTCTCCTGTTTTCCACTTGACAATTCTTTTACACTCAGCTTGCCTAACTCCATCTCATTATCCCCAAGGATCACAACAAACGGTATTTGCTTCTTGTCTGCATAAGTAAATTGTTTTTTGATTTTGGCTTGGTCGGGATATAACTCAGCCGCAATTCCTGACTTCCTTAATCCGTTCAAAATTTTTAAGCCATAAGCAAATCCTTTTTGGTCGAAATAGGTTATCAGTACCTGGGTTCTTTCTAGGTTTTCCTCAGGAAAAAGTCCTAACTCGTCCATCACATCATAAAGCCTGTCTACCCCAAAAGAAAAACCTACCCCTGAAACACCATCCAATCCAAAAACTCCGGTAAGGTTATCATATCTTCCTCCCCCACTCACGGAACCAATGGACACATGATGGACCTTCACTTCAAAAATAGCACCGGTATAATAAGAAAGGCCACGGGCCAATACCACATCAAAATCCACAAATTCCTGATTATCCCCATAGGACTGAAGCATGTGAAGCACCTCCTCCAACTCTCCTATACCTTGAAGACCAATAGCTGAATCCGCCAAATAACTTTTCAAAAATTCTAATTTCGCCTGATTGCCTTCCTTGAGGTCAATGATCGGACTAAGCCTATGGATAGCATCTTGGGTAAAATTACGGTCCAGCAACTCTTCTTGCACCTTCTGCCAACCTATTTTATCCAATTTATCGATCGCAACACACAACTCTCCTTCCCTACCAGCTTCACCAATGACTTCGGATAAACCTGTAAGGATTTTGCGGTTGTTGATTTTGATGCTGTAATCCTTGAGACCCAAATTTGCAAATACACGTTTGATCATTAAAATGATCTCCAACTCACAAAGCAAGCTGTCTGTCCCTACAATATCAGCATCGCACTGGTAAAATTCTCTATACCTTCCTCTTTGGGGACGGTCAGCCCTCCACACAGGCTGGATCTGAAAACGCTTGAAAGGAAAACTGATCTCATTTCGATTCATCACCACATACCTGGCAAAAGGCACCGTCAAATCATACCGCAGGCCTTTTTCTGACACTTTGGGCAAAACTGCAGACCCACCAACTTCCAAGTCCTCCTGTGTTACATTTTTTAAAAATTCCCCACTATTGAGAATTTTAAAAAGCAATTGATCCCCCTCATCACCATATTTACCGGTCAAAGTACTTAAATTTTCCATAGCTGGGGTTTCCAACTGCTGGAAACCAAAAAGTTTGAAGGTATCCTTAATGGTATCGAGTATAAAGTTCCTTCTCGCCATTTGCAATGGACCAAAATCTCTTGTTCCTTTCGGTAAACTGGGTTTCTGAACAGACATATTTTATTTTAATTTTGCCCAAAGGTAAGTAAATTCAAAATTTTATTGTAGTTTTGCGCTTCATTTGAGATCACATAAACAGATAAGACGATGGCTGTTACTACTTTAAAAAGAAAATTGAGAAGAAAGAGACAAGGTCAAAATACTAGGGTAATCAAGATCAAACAATTGAGTGCTAAGCCAGTAATCAAAAATGTAGATATTGAGGAGCTTAAAAAAAGCTTTGATAAATAATTTTGAACCTTCTCTAAAAAGAAATTTGAGGGCATTCCTGAAGGTTTGCCCTTTTATTTTCCCCTTTTCCCCAATTCTACGACCCGTAGATTTTGAACTTTCCCTTGCGCTACATCAAAAAGCAACATGGTGCGCATCATGTGAAATCCCTGTTGACCAATAGCCCCTGGATTCATATAAAGACAATTCAAGTTTTTATCATATTCCACTTTGCAGATATGAGAATGTCCACAGACAAATAATCCTGCCTGATAATCTTGTATTTTTTCCTTAACTCCTTTGGCATATCGAGGAGGTTTACCTCCAATATGCAGCATCAATACTTTCAGTCCTTCTATTTCGAAGGTCAATTCTTCTGGAAATCTCGCCCTTGCTTGGACATCGTCGATATTGCCCGTTACAACGCGAATGGCTTTACCCTTTGGTAATCGATCCACAACATCTACATCTCCAACATCACCTGCATGCCAGATTTCATCCACATCCTTCAAATGATCCATAATGTTCCCATCCAAGTAACTATGGGAATCTGAAATCAAGGCAATTTTGACCATAACTGAATTAGCTTAGAAATAATCCTTATTTTTGTATTCATGCAATTTCAAAATTAAACGCGCCAATAAAAATGAAAACTTATATATCTTACCTTCAAATTACTGCTATAATTTTCTGTCTTTTATTTTCCCTGGCCTTTATCAACAATGCGTTTGCACAAGAGGGTGCACCAAAATTGAGTCCGGATCAGTTTGAAAAAAAAGCCAACAAAAATAAACGCCATGTCATGCTGGACATAAGAACCCCTGAGGAAGTAGCTGAGGGATATATTGAAGGGGCAGAATTCATAGATTTTTTAGGTGGGTATTTTGAAGAAATCCTGGAAGAACTTCCCAAAAACAGAGTGTATTATGTCTATTGTAGATCTGCTAGGCGTACAATTCCTGCCACAGAAAAAATGAAAGCGCTAGGGTTTAAAAAAGTGTACATGCTGGAGGGAGGACTCAATAATTGGATGGAAGCTGGCAAACCTGTTGTAAGCTCCCCAAAATAAGCGGAAGATAACCTTTTATCCATTTGTAAATAAAACTTAGAATTTCAAGTCCCCTGTCCAAATGTTTTTTGGATTTGAGGGATTAGTTCCTATTTTTACGCCCGAAAATCTAGTCAATAATGAGAGTTATTCAATTCAGAGAAGCATTAAGAGAAGCTATGTCCGAAGAGATGAGACGCGACAAAGACGTGTTTCTCATGGGAGAGGAAGTAGCAGAATATAATGGAGCCTACAAAGTTTCACAGGGTATGTTGGATGAGTTTGGCCCGGACAGGGTTTACGACACTCCAATTTCAGAGCTTGGCTTCGCCGGATTGGGTGTAGGTGCTGCAATGAATGGCCTAAAGCCAATCATAGAGTTTATGACATTCAATTTTTCCTTGGTAGCTATAGATCAAATAATCAACTCTGCAGCCAAAATGTTGGCCATGTCCGGTGGTGCTTACAGTGTACCGATTGTTTTCAGAGGCCCAACAGGTAATGCAGGCCAGTTGGGAGCGACTCACTCTTCCAATTTCGAAAACTGGTTTGCCAATACACCGGGCTTAAAAGTGGTAGTACCTTCCAATCCTTATGATGCCAAAGGTCTTCTAAAGGCTTCTATCAGAGACCCGGACCCAGTGATTTTCATGGAGTCTGAGTTGATGTATTCAGATAAAGGTGAAGTTCCTGAGGGTGAATACCTACTACCAATCGGTGTTGCAGATATCAAAAGAAAAGGCAAAGATGTAACCATAGTTTCTTTCGGAAAAATGATGAAAGTTGCCTTAGAAGCTGCTGATGAACTTGCCAAAGATGGTGTTGAGGCAGAGGTGATAGACCTAAGAACAGTAAGACCTATTGATTATGCATCCGTAGTAGAATCTGTTAAAAAGACCAATCGCTGTGTGGTTGTGGAAGAAGCCAATCCTTTGGCTGCTATTTCTTCAGAAATCACCTACCATCTTCAGAGGAATGCGTTTGATTATCTTGATGCTCCGGTAATCCGGGTAAACTCCATGGATGTGCCCCTGAGTTATGCACCTACTTACATTGACGCCACAATCCCGAATGTTCAAAGAACACTAGAGGCTGTAAAACAAGTCATGTACAAATAATTGGATTATAATCATTTCATAAAAAAACCACTGCTTGACGGCAGTGGTTTTTAATTTTTATTAGGATCAACTGTTTCACCTTAATTATTCATCATCGCTCCACCGGCACCTTCTCCTCCTTCTTTCACGTCATCATTGCTTACACCTCTACGCTTTCTCCTACTAGGCTCCATGCTCAATTTCCCAATTCTATAATTGAAATTGATTTTGAAGTTCATATTTCTCATGCCTATGACACTTTGTTGCATGATGTTTGGCGTTAGCAATTCATTTCTTATTCTAAATTCAGTTGTAAAAAAGTTTTCCGCACCAAATCCAATGCTTCCTCTGCGCTCATTGAACTGCTTGTTGATATTCAAACTGTACATGCCAAATCCTCCAGCAGAACCCTGCAACTGCACCTGTCTTCCTCTCATGAAGGCAAAAGACTGTAACTGCCAGTTGTTCGGTAAGGTGTAATTGGCAAATAACCTACCGCTCAACACAAACCCTTGGTTGCTTGCTGCATACATCGGGTCCTCAAGGCCGTTATTAAGATCTGCATAGTAGCCATCAATACTGCCATTGAGTGAAAATTTTCCAGAAAGGTTGATATTTGAGAATATGGAGAAACCATATGCCCGCTCTTGCCCAATATTTTCAAAGGTTGTAAAGATTACATCATCATCCATAACTGTTCGCACAGGTTGGATTGACCCAGTAGTATTTCTGAAATACGAGGTAAAATTCAATGTCAAAGCCTTTGTGAAAGTACTATAAGAAATCTCATAATTATCTGTCAATTCAGGATCTAACAAAGGGTTACCTTGTGAAATTTGCTGTGGGTTGGCCGCATTGATGTTAGGGTTTAAAAAATTAAGAAAAGGTCTTTGGACCCTGCGGTTATAGGCCGCCTTCAGCATATTCCCCTTTTGAAACTTTCTGCTCAAGTTTAGGCTAGGGACAAACAAACCATAGGAGGGAATGTCGGTCTCCAGTTCTGCATTTCTAAAATCTGCATCAATGGCTGTATACTCATACCTTAAGCCTGCCTTTAACCCATAATTCTTGAGAACTGTGGCAGTATAGGATGCATAACCTGCTGTCACATTTTGATCATAACTGAATTCATTGGAAAAGGCTATGTCATCTATCTGTATAAACTCCCCATCTGAACCTTCTGCTGTAAAATATGCGAAATCACTTTGTGCTCTTCTTAAGATATTTTTTGCACCATATTCCAAAATTTGATTTTTCCCGGACCCTAAAGGATTCACATAGTCAAGTTGAACGGTGAATTCTTGGTTTCTTCCAAGGTTATTGTTTTTAATTCGGCTGGCGATATCGGTAAATGTTCCATTGTAGAGGCTGTTCACAAAATCATTGGTCAAGTTGTTCTGACTGTATAAGGAAGAAATGCTGAATTCTTTTTGAGGCTTATCATAGGTCTTGGTGTAGTTGAAATTGACATCCACATTATTGTTGAGGTTTCTTATATCCACATCTCTCAATAAGGAAGAAACCAATTGCTCTTCAAAGAAAGTCTCTGTCAATAAGCCATCCTGCCTATTGTTCATATTCCTCAAACCAAAACTTACAGATGCCGTCATGAAATTGTATTTGTCGATATCATAATCCCAACCCAGGTTGTACCTACCAAACATCATGTTATTTCTGGTATCCGCTGTTTGAAGGATATTGAGCGTGGTTCCATCAGCATTGGTCACCTTTTGGTTATTATCAAATGAGCCGATGATATTGTACCCTGCTCTTCCAAAGCCACCTAAAGTCCAACCCATTTTTCCCTGCTTGAGATTGGCGTTAAGCCCTAAGTTTGAGCCTCTAAGTCCAGCACTACTATTGATATTCAATGTGGCTCCCTGCAAGTTATTTTTCTTGGTCACAATATTGATTACGCCACCGGTTCCCTCTGCATCATATTTGGCAGATGGGGAGGTAATCACTTCAATGGATTTGATTTCTTCTGCCGGAATCTGTTTTAGGGCTTCGGAAACATTAGTAGCCACTATAGCGGATTGCTTACCATTGATCAATACCAAGATATTGGAACTTCCCCTCATGGAAACATTGCCATCCATGTCTACCGAAAGCATAGGAACCCTGCGCATTACATCTGTAGCATCGCCACCGATAAGGGTTTTATCATTCTCTGCATTATAAATGGTGCGGTCTACTTTTTCTTCAATAAGATCTCGCTGCCCAACTACCGTCACTTCTTCTAAGGCAACCGCTTCTGCTACAAGAATTACGTTACCCAGATCATAAACTGGACTGCTTTCTGTAATCACAATTTCAGAAGTCAAATAGCGATCAAATCCCAGTAAGTTAATCTGGATTTGATAGGTGCCAACACCAAAATTTGAAAGCACAAATTCTCCATCGAAATCAGCTACGGCCCCTGCTTTAGTCTGACCACTTTCAGGATCCAATAAAGCTACGGATGCATAGGGTACAGGAGCTTCTGTACCTTTTTCAAGAATTTTACCGGTAATTTTGAATACTGGCCTTTCTGATTCCTTATCTTGTGCCTGTAAAGGTTGGGCAAATATTGCTAGAATGGCAAAAATTGTAAGTAATAGTTGGTTTGTCTTTTTCATCTCTGCAGGTTGCGGATAGTTTACAGCAACAAAGGAATGATATTGTTATTTCAAAAGAAAAAGCGATAGACCGTTCTCTCCTTTTTCTCGACAGAAAGCATTTTTTAACAGACAAACCCTAAAGGTTTATCAAAAAACCAAACTTTATCTTTTAAATACAGGTATTCATCGGCTTAATCAAGGGATCGGTAGATACTTTTGGTAAAAACGTAAAATTTTATTTTAGTTTACCGAAAATTCACCTACATTAATTCTATGGAAAGCAGCGGCTTGAAAAAAAACATCACCATTCTGATACATATACTTGCCTGGTTGGTCATCGGCTTGGTATTGTTTGTTCTTTCCCCTTTGTCTGCTGGAGTAGAAAGACCTATTGAATTTTGGATCAAGCAGGGAATCATGTTTTCCTTCCTTATTGGTATTTTCTATTTCAATTACATATACCTCATTCAGCATACCTTATTTAAAAATAGGACTTCAGTATTTTTGATTGTCAATTTATTGGCAGGCCTAGCTTATGTTGGGCTACTTATATTATATGATGATTTTGTAGGCATGCAGGAGATCATGCACAGGACCTTCCGCCCGGATGTTCCTTACACGCCTAGGCCAAGAAATTACTACTGGGATATTTCCCATCTTCTGGTGTTTTACATGTCAGTGGGCATCAGCACTAGCATCGCTACGGTTCAAAAATGGCAAGAGGATGAAAAAATCAGGTTAAAACTGGAAAAAGAAAAGACCAACTCAGAACTTTCTTACCTGAAGGCACAGATCAATCCGCACTTTTTTTTCAATACCTTGAACAACATCTACTCTTTGACCAATATAGACGTAGAAAAAGCCAAAGCAGCATTATTGAAATTATCCAGAATGATGCGTTATGTCCTCTATGAAACAGAAAAAAATCAAACACTCCTTTCTAAGGAGGTTGATTTCATCCAAGATTTTCTGGAACTGATGAAAATGAGGCTGACCCATAAGGTGAAACTTGAAATCTATTTACCGGATAAAGTAAGTGATGTAGAGATAGCCCCGATGCTGCTATTACCCATCATAGAAAACTGTTTCAAGCATGGGGTAAGCTCGCAGCAGGAAAGCCATATTCTTATCAGGTTAGAAAAAACTCCGCAAGAATTGCATCTTGAAACGAAAAACACCATATTCAAATCCAGTGAAAACACGCCTGAAGGAAAGGCTAGTGGTATTGGCCTGATCAATACCATGAGGAGATTGGACCTGCTGTATCCCGGAAAATACAGCCTTACGATCGATAAACTTAATCCTGAGAACGAATACCGCTTACATTTAACTTTGAAAATCAAATGAAAGTCCGCTGCATAGCCGTTGATGATGAGCCCCTTGCGCTGGATCTGATCAGTAAATTTATCGAGCAGACCTCTTTTCTCACCCTAGAGGCAAAATTTGACAATGCTATTGCTGCCTTGGGCTTTCTGAACCAAAAGGAAATAGATCTGGTTTTTCTTGATATTCAAATGCCCGATCTATCCGGGATGGAACTTGCTAGGATACTCGAAGGGAAACAATCACCAAATAAACCAAGAATAATTTTTACCACTGCCTATAACCAATTTGCCATAGAAGGATATAAAGTGGATGCCCTGGACTACCTCCTTAAACCTTTTAGTTACGAAGAGTTCCTGAAAGCCTCTACCAAGGCTTTCCAATACATAAAGCAGAGCAAAGACAGTAAACTGGATCATGGTTCAACTTCCCATACTGGAGCTGACTTCATTTTTCTCAAGGTTGAATACCAATTGGTCAAAGTAATGCTTCAAAACATTACCCATATTGAAGCTTATAAAGACTACGTAAAGGTCTATCTCAAAGACAAAGATAGCCCCTTACTTTCCCTTACCAGTATGAAAAATATGGAAGACCTTCTTCCTCAGGAAAGGTTTATGCGGGTTCACCGCTCATTCATTATCAATTTGGATCATATTGATTCTGTTGCCCGAAACGTGGTGCAAATCGGAGGGCATCAAATCGCAGTGAGTGATAATTACAAAGATAACTTCCAAAGATTCCTTAGCCAATGGACTGGCTGAACACAGCTTTTCCAACCACAGAATAAAAACGCTTTTTAAGCTATAAGTAAAAGAATAAAATTTCAATTTCAATTTTTTTTGTATTCAAAAAAAGAAGTTTATTCTTAACATTTGGTCAAAAATCCCGTAAATAATAATGAACTTTATTTTGGAAAGCATTCTGAAATACCTATGAATGAGGAACAAAAGGCCTATATGAAAATGGCCGTCGATCTTTCAAGATCTGGAATGGAATCAGGCAAAGGGGGGCCTTTTGGTTGTGTTATAGTTAAAGACGGTAAGGTAATTGGCATAGGTTCCAATTCTGTATTGGAAACCAATGATCCTACTGCACATGCTGAAATTGTGGCAATAAGAGATGCCTGTCGCAACTTGGGCCATTTCCAATTAGACGGCTGTGAGGTGTATACCTCTTGCGAGCCATGCCCCATGTGTCTTGGTGCTATTTATTGGGCTCGCCCATCAAAAGTTTTCTTTGCAAATGATAAAAGGGACGCGGCAGAAGCTGGGTTTGATGATGATTTCATCTACCAGGAACTGGAATTACCTTATGAAAAAAGGAAAATACCCTTTGAACAAGGCATGCAGGATACTGCTAAAGAAGTATTTCAGGAATGGATTTTGAAGGAAGATAAAACATTATATTAAATCAAAAATAAAAAGCAACCATGAAAAAATTAGGAATAATTCTACTGAGCATCATTTTCTTGGCCTCTTGTGCCAAGGAAAAAAGTGTTGAGGAAAGATACGTATATGAAATAGACAAAGTGGTAGATATTGAAACGGGCGATGAATATTTTATGGAGGAAGACGATGAAATCACTGTTATTCACAGCGATGGAACCAAGGAGGTAATTTCTTTTGAAGAAGCTCCTTTTTATGAAAGCGCCTTATCAGAGGATTTTCTAAGATCCATGGAAGAAAGGCTTCAAGAAAGAAAATTAAAGTTACTTGAAGAGAAAAGGGAAAAAATTAGAGAAGTAAGACGATCAAGATATGCCAATATATCAGATGATGAATTACTTAGCCAATTCAAGCAAGCCCATAAAGACCAATTGAATCTCAGCAGACAGATTGATATGATTGCAGAGTTAATAGACAGAGGGGTAATTGCAGAAGATGAAGCACCAATTATGCTGGAAATATCTCCAGAACTTATTGACTTTGATGTGGAGCTGGAAGAACCCATCGAGAATTAAATG